>NZ_JBIEKF010000001.1:288755-897537 GCF_043496975.1 Halomonas sp. B23F22_10
CAGGGGTTCGAACCCCCTATGGGACGCCACTTCGCAGTGTCACCAGTGTTAAGCGGGAATAGCTCAGTGGTAGAGCATCGCCTTGCCAAGGCGAGGGTCGCGAGTTCGAATCTCGTTTCCCGCTCCATCTTCTTCCGGGATGATGGGTTTTAGAGTAGGGCCTGCGAGGGTCGCGAGCTGGTACGCCAGCCCGGTCGAATCTCGTTTCCCGCTCCATTTGCTCATAGAGCAATGATTGCGTCCCATTCGTCTAGTGGCCTAGGACACCGCCCTTTCACGGCGGTAACAGGGGTTCGAACCCCCTATGGGACGCCACTTCGCAGTGTCACCAGTGTTAAGCGGGAATAGCTCAGTGGTAGAGCATCGCCTTGCCAAGGCGAGGGTCGCGAGTTCGAATCTCGTTTCCCGCTCCAGTTTTTCTTCTAAAACATGCTTCGATAGGCCAAGGCTCGGGTCACGATCCGGTGTGCCGGTCTGATCGAATCTCGTTTCCCGCTCCAGATTGTCTTAAGCACTTCTCTGATCACCGGTCCGGCCCAATGCGCCTGCCCGGGATGTCGTGTTTCTGCCCCTGGCGTCTGTCGATGGGCGTCTCTCCTCGCCGTGCCACAAGCGCCTGCCTCCCGGCAAACGGCCCAACTCGTTCGCCAGCGATTGAACCTGGCGGAATCGCCCCCATAGTAGTGGGCCTTCGACGACATTCACCCAAGTACACAGGACTGCTCATGGCCGAACCGGCGCTGTCCATTCGTGGCCTGACCAAGGTCTACGGCAATGGCTTCCAAGCCCTCAAGGGCATCGACCTCGATGTCGAGCAGGGCGACTTCTACGCCCTGCTGGGCCCCAACGGTGCGGGCAAGTCCACCACCCTCGGGGTGGTCTGTTCGCTGGTGCAGAAGACCGCCGGCAAGGTCTCGATCTTCGGCATCGACATCGACAAGGACTTCGCCAAGGCGAAGTACCATCTGGGCGTGGTGCCCCAGGAATTCAACTTCAACCAGTTCGAGAAGGTCATCGACATCGTGCTGGCTCAGGCCGGCTACTACGGCATGCCGCGCCGCGAGGCCCTGCCGCGCGCCGAGGAACTGCTGCGCGACCTGGGGCTGTGGGACAAGCGCAACGGCAGCGCCCGCATGCTCTCCGGCGGCATGAAGCGCCGGCTGATGATCGCCCGCGCCCTGATGCATCGCCCCAAGCTGCTGATCCTCGACGAGCCGACCGCCGGGGTCGACATCGAGCTGCGCCGCAGCATGTGGGAGTACATGCGCCGCATCAACGAGAAGGAAGGCACCACCATCATTCTCACCACCCACTACCTGGAAGAGGCCGAGAGCCTGTGCCGGCGGGTGGGCATCATCAACCACGGTGAGATCATCCGTGACACCAGCGTGCGCGACCTGCTCGCCGAGCTGGACACCGAGACCTTCCTGCTCGACCTGGCGCACCCGCTCGAGGACGCGCCCGCCATCGACGGCTTCGACGTGCGCCAGTCCGACGACGCCCAGCTGGCGGTGATGGTTCATCGCGGCCAGCGCTTGAACGACGTCTTCGACGCCCTGGGCCGGCAGGGCATCGAAGTGGTCTCGATGCGCAACCGCGCCAACCGACTCGAGGAAATGTTCGTCTCCATGGTGGAAGAGGGGCAGAGAACCGCGACATCCGACCAGGAGGCCCGTTCATGAACGCCACCCAGATCGCCATCGCCCTCTGGACGCTGGTGTCCAAGGAGATCCGCCGCTTCACCCGGATCTGGCCGCAGACGCTGCTGCCGCCGTCGATCACCATGACCATGTACTTCATCATCTTCGGCAACCTGATCGGATCGCGCATCGGGGCCATGGATGGCTACAGCTACATGGACTTCATCGTGCCCGGCCTGATCATGATGGCGGTGATCACCAACAGCTACTCCAACGTCGCTTCGAGCTTCTTCTCCAACAAGTTCCAGCGCAGCGTCGAGGAGATGATGGTCTCGCCGATGCCCAACTGGGTCATCCTCGCCGGCTTCGTGCTGGGCGGCATGGCGCGCGGCCTGGGCGTGGGCGTCATCGTCACCTGCGTGTCGCTGTTCTTCACCCGCCTCGACGTGGCTCATCCGCTGCTGACCATCGGGGTGGTGGTGCTGACCGCGGCGCTGTTCGCCATCGGCGGCTTCATCAATGCGCTGCTGGGCAAGAAGTTCGACGACATCTCCATCGTGCCGACCTTCGTGCTGACGCCGCTGACCTACCTGGGCGGGGTGTTCTACTCGATCTCGCTGCTGCCGGCCTTCTGGCAGGGCGCCTCGATGCTCAATCCGATCCTCTACATGGTCAACGTCTTCCGCTACGGCTTCCTGGGCGTCTCCGACATCCCCGTGGGCTGGGCCCTGACCGCCATCCTCGGCTTCATCGTGGTACTGTTCGGCATCGCCCTGTGGATGCTCAACAACGGCAAGGGCATCAGGAGTTGACCATGGCACACGAACGACCCGAGACGCTCGCAGAGGCCCCGCTGGGCCGCGAGTCCGCCTACCCGGAGCACTACGATGCCGGGCTGCTGTACCCGATTGCCCGCGCCGCCAACCGTGCGCCGCTGGGCATCGAGGAGGGCGCGCTGCCGTTCGTCGGCGAGGACGAGTGGCACGCCTTCGAGGTCTCCTGGCTCAACGCCCGCGGCAAGCCGATCGTCGCCGTGGCGCGCTTCCGGCTGCCGGCTGAGTCGCCGCGGCTGATCGAATCCAAGTCCTGGAAGCTCTACCTCAATAGCTTCAACCAGACCCGCCTGGCCTCGCAGGACGAGGCCCGGGCGATCATGGCGCGCGACCTCTCCGCCGCGGCCGGCGCACCGGTGGTCGTGGAGCTGTTCGGCGTCGACGACGAGGCGCTCGCCCCGCGCCGCCTGCCGGGGGAGTGCATCGACGATCGTGACATCGAGGTCGAGGACTACACGCCCAGCGCCGAGCATCTGGCCGCCGGCGACGAGATCGTCGAGGAGACGCTGCACTCGCACCTGCTCAAGTCCAACTGCCCGGTCACCGGGCAGCCCGACTGGGGCAGCGTGCTCATCCGCTACCGCGGGCCGCGCCTCGACCGCGACGGCCTGCTGCGCTACCTGATCGGCTATCGCCAGCATCAGGACTTCCATGAGCACTGCGTCGAGCACATCTTCATGGACCTGATGGAACGGGCCAGTCCCGAGCGGCTGCTGGTACTGGCGCGCTACGTGCGCCGCGGCGGCCTCGACATCAGCCCCTGGCGCGGCACTCCCGGCGAGCAGCCGCCGACGCCGCTTCGCCTGGCGAGACAGTAGGCCTGGCGCGGCAGTAGGGCCTTCCCGTCACCAGTCTCGGCACGACAGCGATCGAGCGGCTTGATAGAGTATCGAGAACCTTTCTCGTCTGACCTCGGCAAGGAGACACCGATGGATGCGATGACGCTGCTGCAACAACGCAGCTCCATGGGCAAACTGATGGCCCCGGCCCCCGACGCGGAACAGCTCGAGGCGATGTATCGGGCCGCGCTGCGCGCCCCGGACCACAAGGAGCTCCGGCCCTGGCGCTTCATCGAGTTCTCCGGCGACGGGCTCGACCGCCTCGGCGAGCTGTTCGCCGAGGCCGAGCGGGTCGAGAACCCCGATGCCCCGGAGGCCGTGCTCGAGGGTGCACGCAAGAAGCCCAGGCGCGCGCCGATGATCATCGCCGTGGTCGCCAGGGTCACGCCGGACGAGCCCAAGGTGCCGCGGGTCGAGCAGGTGATCTCCGCCGGCTGCGCCGCCCACGGCCTGCTGCTGGCCGCGCACGCCCAGGGCCTGGGCGCCATGTGGCGCACCGGCAAGTACGCCTTCGACGCCACCGTGCGCGAAGGGCTCGGCCTGGCCGAGCAGGACGAGCTGGTCGGCTTCCTCTATCTGGGGCAGGTCGGCGGCCGCCACCGCCCGGTGCCCGAGCACGACCTCGACGCCTTCGTCGAACGCTGGAGCTGAGCATGCGCGAGCTCGGCGTGCCCCGTCCGCGCCTGCCGCTGCCGCCCTCGGGCGGGGAAGACGATCCGGCGGCCTTCCTGGCCTGGCTGCGCGACGCCATCCCGATGGCCGCGCATCTCGGCATCGAGGCCATGCGGCGCGACGGCGAGGCGCTGGAATGGCGGCTCGCCATCGCCCCGAGCCTCAACGACAAGGGCACCGGCTTCGGCGGCGCCCTGACCGCCCAGGCCACGCTGCTCGGCTGGTGCTGGGCCACGCTCTGGCTGCGGCGACACGGCGTTGAGCGCGACGTGGTGGTGGCCGAGGCCAGCCAGCGCTTCCTGGCGCCGGTGACCGGCGACTATCGGCTGGTCTGCACGCCGGAGAGCGAGGACGGCCCGGCGCGCCTCGAGGAGCGGCTGGCGGAGCGGGGCAGGGGGCGCATCGCCCTGGTGCAGCGCCTGTACTGCGGCGAGACCCTTTGTCTCGAGGCCCGCGGCGACTACGCCGTGCGCCCGGCAGGCTGAGCCGTCGGCCCCGATCCGCAAGAAATCGAAAAAACCACTTGCGTACACGGACTTAAGTGGATAATATACGCCCCGTTCTCGAGGCAAAGGCAGCAAGCCAAACGGTTCGAGAGCCAAAATGCGGAGGGGTGTCCGAGTGGTCGAAGGAGCACGCCTGGAAAGTGTGTAAGTCGAAAGGCTTCGAGGGTTCGAATCCCTCCCCCTCCGCCAAGAATTCTAAGAAAGCCGCTGAGAAATCAGCGGCTTTTTTCTTTGTCTGTATTTTTTCCCGCGCTGTGCCCCATGCCTGGCACCTGGTTTCCCCCTGGGCCCTCCAAGACGCCTTTGGCCCGCCTTTGTCCTGGTGCTGTCGCTCTTCCCGCCGCCATGCCTCATCTGGGCAGTCATTTCCTAATTCAGGCATGACAGCAGTTCAGGCTTTCGGTACTGTCGTCCTAAGTGTTGTGAGCAGCCGTAGGGTTGGAGATGTACGCTTTCTTCTCGGATGCATCTACACCGCAGCCGCCGATGGCCACTCGCTCGAGCGGGAGGAGGTCGAGTCCACCATGTACTTCCCCACCGAGCAGCTCGCTGCCCAGGGCCTCGATCCGGCCCAGGTGGTTGGCGTGAAGGTTCGCGGCGATTCGATGGACGGCACCCTGGCCGACGGCGACTGGGTGCTGGTGGACCGGAGCAGCCGCGACCCGCACCCGGAAGGGGTGTTCCTGCTGCTCGTGCACGGCGAGCGGCGCATCAAGCGCGTGCAGCGCGTCGCCGGCGGTGCCTGGCTGCTGATCAGCGACAACCCGCGCTATGAGAAGGAATTGATCAAGCCGCAGGACATGAAGGACGTGGAGATCCTGGGGCGGTGTGAGATTCGGATTGGTCGGATCTCGTAACGGTAGAACGGCATTCCCGCAAAGACGGGAAGCCATAGGCGTGGCGGAAGGCCGTCGCGTTCGATAACAAACCGCCCGGAAAGGGCACCACAACTCCTTACGCAGGGAGACAGCCATGGAAGGTCTGATTTTTTGGGCGCTGGCCGGCGTCGTTATGGTGTTCATGATCCGCCGGACCAAGCGCAAGGCGCGCGAAGCTGAGGCGGACGCCAAGAGACGAAGAGCGGCGACCCAGCAGCATATCCAGGGCGATGATGCTGGCATTCCCGTAACTATTGCCTCAAGACAATCCCCCCATCTTTCCGGCACGTCGGCCCCTTCATCTGATGGCCGGCTGCGTTTTGTCTATGAAGATGCCAACGGCAATACATCAACTAGAGAGGTAACGGACTTCTCTGACGATGGTGTCTACATCGAAGGGTTCTGCCATAGCAGGCGAGCAGTTCGGACATTCCGCCGTGACCGCGTGGTGGAGTACCTGGAAGGCGAAGAGCTTCTGGTGCCGATGATAGATGCCAGCGAATTTGTCGATGAGTCATTTGCTGATCGGCCGGGGATGGAGATCTTGTTCACTGGTTTCAGCGAAGATGAGAGGTTCGACCTAGAAGCTGATGCCGAAGACGCGGGTCTAGTTGTGCGAAAGACTGTGACAAAAAATCTGATGTTCGTGTGTGCTGGGCCGCGTGCTGGTTCTTCGAAGCTGGCTAAGGCTAGAGGTCAAGGATGCATGTTTTTAGACCGTTCTCAGTTAAACAGGATGCTTCTTACCGGCGAGGTTCCAAAGAGGTAGCTGTTTATGCTGTCAAAATATTTTTTTAAGTTTTGGGGTGGGTGTTATGAGTCCTTTTGAAGTTTTTTCCGAAAATTTTAAAGATGTTGAACGCCTTTTGGAAATTCATGTTGAGGTTGCTGGGGAAGGAAAGGGTAGGAAATATGGTGTTGAGGTCATTAATAAAAGTGCAGTTGTTTTCATATGTGCAAACTGGGAGGCTTTTATTGAGGATTTAGCTAGGCAGACAGTCCTTCATATTTCAAGAAGTTTTGATTCCCCATCTAGCATGCCGCCAAAGCTGCAAAAGATTTTAGCTTCTTACGCTAAAAGGCAGAGTCATGATCTTTATGTTCTGAAACTTTCCGGAGATGGCTGGAAGAGAGTTTTTGAAAATCATTTGGATGATATGGCTAAGGCTTATATTGGAGCATTTAATACGCCTAAGCCTTCAAATATTGATGATCTTTTCAAAAATCTTATTGGCTTGAGTTCAATAACTGATTGCTGGCAGTGGAAAGGCATGGGAAAGAAAAGGGCAAAAGAAAAGCTGCGTGATTTCGTCTCTGTCAGAGGGGCTATAGCACATCGCGGAGAGCTTGATAACAAAGTTGATAAAGGGTATGTCAAGCAGCATTCTGACTTTGTCGATAAACTTGCTGTTGCCACTTCAAATTATTTGCGAAATCATATTTTTGAGCTCACCGGCAGCTATCCTTGGGGCGTTGCTGTCAACAACTAGCTTCTTGTTTATTTCAAGTATTTATGTTGTGGGGAATATTTTGAAAGCTATGCCATAAGCTAGGCCTTGGCCAAGGAGGGAATATGAAAGGAATTGTGCAGCTTTTGAATGATGCCGCAAGTTTAAAAAAAGCCTCGATAATTTTTTTCGGGTGCTTGTTTTTTGTTTTGTTGTGGATTTTTTATAAAGAGATTGGTGATGCCTGGGGCGTTCCTGATGCGATTGCTGGAGCTGTTTTAGCGCTTTTTTCTTTTTCTTCCTCTGTGATTTTTGTTTCTTTCTTTGAGTGGTTTTTTGGTTTTCTTGGGAAGTTTTTTAAGAGCAAAAAGCTGCAGAGTGAGAAAGCTAGAAAAGATTTAGATCTTAGAGGTAGTGTTGCAAGTGCGATACCGCATATGACAACGCATCAGAGAGTCATTATATACCTTTTGTATCAGGGGGACAGTTCTTTAGAGGTTAATCGAAGTGTGGAATTGTTGGCAAATCAAAATGTGATTCAAAAGGTTTTAGATCTTCCTGAAGGGCAAGCTGTCTATAAGATTAATCCATTTTTTTATGATGTAGTGTCAGAACATTTAGATGATATTTTTGAAAATGATTTTATCCCAAGATTTATGGGGCAAGCGGCTGCTCGGTATCGAGTTGCGCTGAATATTTTTTATTCAGATGAGAATGTTGAGAAAAATTCTGGCGACTTGCTAGAAGTTGGTATTGATGTTTTTAATGCCATGTGCGACTTAGTTCAAATGAGAATTCTTTACGAAGAAGATGGGGGCGGGGCTGTTGCTGTTTTTTGCTTGTCTCCTGAGTTTGTTCGTTATGCTCGCGAGAATTTTTATAGAAGGAAGCCATTACATGAGAAAATTGAAGTGGCGATTCCTGAAGTTTTTGATAATGCATGAGATGTTAATCAATAGGTTTTGCTTTTTATTTATTTATTTAACTTTAAGCGATAATGGGAAGCTGATCGAACCGGCTGACGCTTCCCATCAGTAATCGCTGACAGTGGCGCCTCTCCGGCGGCGCTAGGCTGAAACTCATGACGTCTGGCACCTGCGAGCTTCTGGAAAAGCCCGCCGCCAGGATGGCTGGCCGACGTCATACCTTTCCCAAAATGGTCATGGGAGGCCAAGGAAGGCCGTCTTCAGGCTTTCACCTTCCGTAGCTCCGGCCACTGCGTTGTCCAGCGTGGCGTGCGGTGCGCGCAGCGCAGGTGCCAGGCGGCGTTTTGGCGTGGCACGCCCAGGCGCACCGTGCCCTTGCTCATCTTTCCGTTCAGCTCGTCCAGGGCGGCCATCAGCTTGTGGTCGCGCTCGCGCTGGGCTTCCCGCTCGGGCGTGTCGAGCAGCGAGAGCTGCTCGCGGTTGGCGTCTACCAGGTCGAGCAGCATCACGCCGGCCTTCATGAAGCGGTACCCGCGGCGATAGATCGCCTCGAGCCCCTGCTGGGCGGCGGCCAGGATCGGCCGGCTGTCGTCGGTGGGCTCGGGCAGCTCGACCACCACGCTGGGGGAGTACTGGGGCAGGTCGGGCCGGTGGCGGTTGGTCTTGAGGAAGACGAGCACGGCGCGGGCGTGGCTGTCCTGCTGGCGGAGTTTCTCGGCGCCGCGCTGGGCGTGCTGGCGGATGGCGTCCTGCAGGTCGCCCAGCTCGCCGGTCAGCCGGCCGAAGGAGCGCGAGGTCATGATGCGCTGGCGGGGCTCGCTGGCGTCGTTGAGCTCGATGCAGGGCGTGCCCTGGAGCTCGCGCACGGTGCGCTCGAGGGTGACGGAGTAGCGCCGGCGGATGGCCTTGGGGTCGGCCTGGCGGAGATCCCAGGCGGTCTCGATGCCCTGGATGGCCAGCCGCTCGACCAGCCGGCGGCCGACGCCCCAGACGTCGCCCAGGGCGGTGCGCTCGAGCAGACGGCGGGTGTCGTCGCCGTCGGCGTGCATCACGCACACGCCCTGGAATTCCGGCAGCTTCTTGGCGGCGCGGTTGGCCAGCTTGGCCAGGGTGCGGGTGGGCGCCACGCCCACGCAGACGGGGATGCCGGTGAACTGGCGCACGTTGCGGTAGAGCGTGCGTGCCAGGGCCTGGGTGGTGGCGGCGTCGAAGCCGTCGAACCTGACGAACATCTCGTCGATGGAGTAGGGCTCGACGCCGGCGGAGAATTCCTCGAGGACTTCGCGCACCCGGGCGCTCATGTCGCCGTAGAGCTCGTAGTTGGACGAGAGCAGGTGGATGCGCCCCTGGTTGACCCACTGCTGCAGCTCGAAGGCCGGGGTGCCCATCTCCACGCCCATGGCCTTGAGCTCGTTGGAGCGGGCGATCACGCAGCCGTCGTTGTTGGACATCACGCCCACCGGCAGGCCTTCGAGCCGCGGCTGGAAGACGCGCTCGCAGCTGACGTAGAAGTTGTTGCAGTCCACCAGCCCGATCATACGGCGTACTCGTGGATGACCGAGCGCACCACGCCCCACACCTGGCAGTCCAGGTCCGCCACCGGGATCGGCGCGTACTGGCTGTTGCCTGAGCACAGGTAGGGCCGCTTCCCGATCATCTCGTAGCGCTTCACGATCACCTCGCCGTCGACCAGGGCGACGACGATGTGCCCGGGGCGGGCGTCGATGGAGCGGTCCACCACCAGGGTGTCGCCGTCCTGGATGCCGAACTCGACCATGCTGTCTCCGGTGACGGTCATGAAGAACGTGGCGGCGGGGCGCTTTACCAGTCGCTCGTTGAGGTCGAGCGTGCGGCCGACATAGTCCTCCGCCGGTGAGGGGAAGCCGGAGATGCCGGCGCGGATGGTGGCCAGCGGATGGGGCAGGGCGCGGTATGGCGGTGCCGGGTGCGGATGGTGGATCTCGGGATCACGCATGGCGGTGCCTCTTGTCAAAGACTGTTCGTATATACAGTATTCGATAACAGCACACCCTTAGGCAAACGCTAATATGAACAACGCGCCGGGGTCGCAGGCGGCCGGGCCCGGCATGGCGCGGCTGGTGGCAGGATCACGAATTGGCATGGACGACATGCGAGTGAACTACCTGTGCCCGTTGAGCACGGGCTCGAGTCCGGCAGTTATTTCACGAATACAACGCCAGACAAGAGAGTTCATGGTTCTTCGTCGAGCGTGCCTTCATACAAGGCCTGGAAGTGCCTACTAAACCCAGGGTGATGCCCAGATCGGTGACGACAGCGATGCGTGTTTCTTGCCGGCCGATGTGTACCGGGGGGAACGTCGGGAGGGATTCATCCCATGCGGAAAAGAGGTGTCATGGAAGGGCAGGGCGTGACGTCATGCTCCGGAAAAACTCTGAGTCGCTTGAAAAACCCTATAGCGCTCGTGAACATGGAAGTATCTCGTCGACCCGTGGCAAGATAACTCGTCTACGGAGGGGGAGGGCAAGGGCATCATGCACTTCAGGAAAGATGGCAGCCGAGCCGATGAGATGCTGTGCCGAATGACGCATCAGGCGCTGCTGCTGCTGGACGAGGCGGGATGCGTCCTGCAGGGGAGCCAGGCGGCCTGGACGCTGATCGGCGTGACCGAGGCCAATGCCCGGGGCCGACACCTTGTTGATGTCCTGCCACGCCGCGATGCCGAGTCGGCCTCCGACGATGGCGAGTGGCTCGACGCGGCCAGGCGGCAGGCCGGCGTGGTGAGCGACCGCCGACTGCGGCGCCACCGCGATGGCCGCCGCTTCTGGCTGGACATGCGCGTCGAGTACCTGCCGCCGGGAGGCGGGAGCGCCGGGGGGTTCGCGATTACCCTGGCGGACGTGACCGATCGCCTCGAGGCCGAGGAGCAGCTGCAGGGCAGCCTGCGCATGCTGCACGATGCCGAGCAGACGGCGGGCCTGGGGCATTGGCGAATGGACCTGTCCTCCGAGACGATCACCTGGTCGCCGGGGGTCTACCATATCCATGGCTTCGATCCGCAGCAGGAGGTGGACCTTCAGGACGCCATCGGTTCCTACATTGCCGAGGACAGGCCCCATATCGAGCAGCTGATAGCGGACGCCATCGCGAGACAGCAGGGCTTCGCCTTTCGCGCCTCGCTGCGTCGTCCCGATGGCACGCTGCGCATGGTGGACGTGAAGGGCAGTGTCGAGACCGACGATGAGGGGCGTGCCGCGGCGCTCTTCGGGGTCATCCACGATCGCACCGCCGAGAATCTGGCCACTCGCCAGCTGATCGCCGCGCGTGATGAGGCGGTCAGGGCCGCGGAGGCCAACATGATGCTGTTGGCCACCATGAGTCACGAGATCCGCACCCCGCTCAGCGGGATCATCGGCATGATCGACGCCCAGCTGGCGGGCGATCGTGACGAGGATCGGGAGCAGTCGCTGCGGGCCATGCAGGCGGCCTCGCGCAGCCTGATGGTCTCCCTGAACGACGTGCTGGACCACGCCAAGATGGAGAGCGGTCATTTCGAGCTCGACAGCACGGCCTTCGACATGGCCGAGGTGCTGCACGCCACGGCCGACCTGTTCCAGGCCAGTGCCCAGGACAAGCGGCTGGTGCTGGAGCGCGAGGTCCACGGCCCCATCGGCGTGATCGGCGATCCCGCCAGGCTGCAGCAGATCGTGTCGAACTATCTCAGCAATGCCATCAAGTTCACGGCGCGCGGTTCGGTGCGGCTGTCGGTCAGGGAGGAGGGGGATGATCGGCTGCTGATCGAGGTCACCGATACGGGGATCGGCGTCGCTCCCTCGGTGCAGGAGGCGCTGTTCACTCCCTTTCATCAGGCCGACCGCTCCATCGCCGGGCGTTTCGGTGGCACGGGGCTGGGGCTCTCCATCTGCCGCCTGCTGGCGGAAGCCATGGGCGGCACCGTGGGCGTCGAGAGTCGGGTCGGGGTCGGCAGCCGCTTCTGGCTGCGCGTCACCCTGCCCCGGACCCGGATCTCCCAGCAGGCGCAATCGGACCTCTCGCGTGCCGAGGTGCTGCCGCGGGTGGCGGGGCGGGCCCCTCATGTGCTGGTGGTGGACGATACCGAGACCAACCGGTTGATCGCCGAGGGCTGCCTGAGGGCCATCGGCGCGACCTGCGAGGAGGCCGGCAGCGGCCTCGAGGCGCTCGAGAAGCTGTGCGTCTCTTCGTTCGATGCGGTGCTGCTGGATAACGCCATGCCGCTCGTCGACGGTGCGACCTGCCTTCGCCTGATACGCCAGCTGCCGACGCCGTTCGCGGAGATTCCGGTGCTCGGATATAGCGCGGGCCGGGAAGCGGACAACGCCACGGGGCTCGATGCGTCGATCCTCGACGGGACCCTGGGCAAGCCGCTCGACCGCGACCGCCTGCTGGATCTGCTGGCCCCGCTGCTGGAGCGCTGGGCCCGGGATCCCTGTTCGGCCGATGCGCCGCTCTCCCCCGAGGCGGCGGCCGCCGCCGAGCGCTGCCTGGACACGCTGATCCCCGCGCTCGAGGCGGAGGAGACGGCACCGGCGCATCGGGCCCTGGCGGCACTCCGGGGGCAGGGGCAGTCGTCGCACGATGGTGCGCTGCAACAGCTGGCCGCCTTCGTCGAGGGGTGCCTCGCGGAGCTGGACGCCGCCCTGGCCCAGGCGCTGCTGACGGCCGTCAGGCAGCTGCTGGCCCGCCTTCAGGGACAGGAGGGCGGGGCCCGCGGAGGGGACGTCGCATGAGCGGTTCGCCGTCCGATGCCGAGACGATTCGGCGCCTCGAGCGCCGCCTGCGCCGTTCCGAGGCCGCGCGGGAAGAGGCCGAGGAGATCCTCGAGCGTCGCAGCCGCGAACTGCTCCAGGTCAATGACCAGCTCATGGCCCGGGAGAGCGAGCTGCGGCAACGCCTCGACAGGGAGAGCCAGTATCTGCTGCGCGCCCAGCGCACGGCACGCATCGCCAGCTTCCATCGCGATCGCGGCCGGCGATTCTCGACCTCGCCGGAATTTCACCGCCTGCTGGGGCTGGACCCCGGGACCCGGCCCGACGAGCAGGCGCTGCTGCGCCAGATTCATCCCCTGGATCGTGAGCGCGTGCGGCGCCAGGAGGCCGAGTTCTATGCCTCCGCCGCGCCCGGGGTCGATCACGGCTATGAATTTCGCATCCTGCGTCACGGCGAGACGCGCTGGATGCGCTGGAACATCTGTCGAGAGGATGACGCCGACGGGCGCTTCAAGTCGCTCTTCGGCACCGTGCAGGACATCACCGAGCAGCGGGCGTCGGATCGACGGGCCCGGGCGCTGGCGCTGATCGCCGATCGCCGGGTCCGCCAGCTGGTGCGCCTCAGCAAGGAGCTGCAGGCGAGTCGTCAGGCGGCGGAGGAGGCGTTCTACGCCAAGGCCGATTTCCTGGCCGCCATGAGCCATGACATCCGCACGCCGCTCAACGGGCTGCTGGGCATGATCGATCTGCTGTCGCTGGGCGAGCTGAACCCGGCCCAGGCCGAGCGACTCGGCGTGGCCCGTGAGGCGGCCCACCAGCTGCAGCGCCATATCGAAGAGATCGTCGACATGGCCCACGCCGATGACGGGGCGCCGGGGATCTCGCTGCAGGAGGTCGAACTGCGGCGCTACTTCGATGGCCTCCTGCAGTTCTGGCGCTACGGGCACGAGCGCATCGGCCGGCGCCTGTCGCTGGAGCTGGCGGCCTCGGCGCCGGAGCGCCTGGTCACCGACCCTACCCGCCTGCGTCAGCTGATGGATGCCTTCATCGAGCGGCTCGGGGAGGGGAGCGTGCCGATTCGCCTGATCGTCGCGACGGAGGATGCGTCCCTGCGCATCGACATCGTCGGCGCCATGGACGGGCGCGTGCTGCAGGAGCGCCGGGATCGTCGCCGCGCGCTGCTCGAGCGCTGGGCGGCGTCGATCGAGGCCGTCGTCGAGCCCTGCATGGCGGCGGGCGTGACCGGATTCACGCTGCGTCTCCCGCTGCGCCACGAGGTGCCGGACGCCCCCCGTGAGGCGGTGCCGAGCGGTGCGCCCGTGCCGGCCCCGCCGCTGCCGGACCGGCTGTTCGGCGAGCAGGCGCGCCCGCGGTTGCTGGTGGTCGACGACATCGAGACGAATCGCGTCGTGCTGTGCCAGATGCTCGAGGTGATGGGGTGCGACAGCGACATCGCCTGCGATGGGCGAGAGGCGGTCGACAGGGCGCTGAGCGAGCACTTCGATGGCGTGCTGATGGATATCCTGATGCCGCGGATGTCGGGGCTCGAGGCGACCGCGGAGCTGCGCCGCCATCCGTCGCTGGCCGCCTTGCCCATCGTCGCGATCACCGCGCACACCAACCGGGAGGAGCTCGGCGAGCTGACCCGCCAGGGCTTCTCGGCCGCGATGGCCAAGCCGGTGGATCGTCAGCGCCTGGCGGCCATTCTGCTGGAGCAGCTGAGCGGCGAGCCCGGCCCTGACGCGGATCGCCCCCCGGCCCCTTCCGACGCCCTCGAGGCGGCTTCATCGCCCCCTGCCGTGGCGGAGACGCCGGCCTCGGCCCCTGCCGTGGACGAGGCGCACTTTCAGGCGATCTTCACCTCGCTTCCCCCGGCACGCCGCAAGATGCTGCTCCAGGCGGCCGTCGACGATATCGAACGCCTGGTGGCGGAGGTGGTCGCCGCCCACCGGCTCGGCGAGCGCGAGCCGCTGCAGCGGGCGGCCCATAGCCTCAAGGGCGTCGCCGGGAATGTCGGTGCCTTCCCCCTGATGGCCACGGTCAATGCCCTTCGCCATGCCGAGCCCGAGCGGGCAGGTGGCCTGCTCGCGGTGCTGGAACAGCAGAGCGCGGACGCGATCGTGCGCGCCCGCGAGCTGTTCGAGTCCCTGCCGACCTGAGGCTCAGTAGGCCCCGCGGCTGGTCAGCACCGCCGGTACCGTGCGCAGCATCAGCGCCAGGTCGTGGAAGACGGATTTCCGACCCAGGTACTCGATGTCCATGGTCACCTGGCGCTCGAAGGGGATGTCGGCGCGCCCCGAGACCTGCCAGGTGCAGGTGATGCCGGGCTTGCCCGCCAGGCGCTGCCAGCTGCTGCCGGCGTAGGTCACCACCTCGTCGGGCAGGGCCGGGCGGGGGCCGACGATCGACATGTCGCCGCGCAGCACGTTGATGAGCTGCGGCAGTTCGTCCAGCGAGGTCTTGCGCAGCCAGGCCCCGATGCGCGTGATGCGCGGGTCCCGCTTCATCTTGAAGCACACGCCGTCGCGCTCGCTTTTGGCCAGCAGCTCGGCGCGGCGCGCCTCGGCGTCCTGCACCATGGAGCGGAACTTGAGCATCGTGAACGGCTTGCCCTGAGCGCCGATGCGCCGCTGGGCGAACAGCGCCGGGCCCCCGTCCTCGCCGCGAATGGCCAGCACGATCAGCGCCAGCAGGGGCGAGAGCAGCAGCAGGGCGGTGCCGGAGATGGCGATGTCCAGCGCTCGCTTGGCGGCGGCATGGGCGACGTGGGTGGGGCGGCGCGCGGCGAGGCCCTGGCCGATGGCGTGGCTCATGAAGGTGACATTGCCCAGCAGGTAGCGCCTGGCGAGGCGACGCGGCTCCTGGGCCAGCCGCCAGAGCCACTCGCCGCCCAGGCGGCGCAGCAGGGCGGGGGCGCGCGAGACGTTGCCCGCGTAGTAGTCGAACAGGCCGCCGACCCCCAGGGCCACGGGAGCATTGAGGACCGCGCGATGCTCGGCGATCCACGCTTCCTGGAGCGGCACGCCGAAGCCGACGAACAGCAGCGCCGGCCGGGCCGCGTTGATCCGCTCGATGATGCGCGGGGTATCGGCGGCCGCGAAGTAGCCGTGCTGGGTGCCGGCCACGATCAGCCCCGGAAAGCGCCGCTGCATCTCCTCGGCGGCGCGCCGGGCGGTGCCGGGGCGGCCGCCCAGCAGGTAGATGGAGAGCCCCTGCCTGGCGGCCCGCTCGCAGAGCATCGGGAAGAGGTCGGTGCCGTTGAGGTTGTCGCCGAGGGAGACGCCCGCCAGGCGAGAGGCCAGGCGCATGCCGGACCCGTCGGGCAGCAGCAGATCCGACTGGCGCAGGTGACCGCGATAGCGGGCATCGGTACGGGCCACGTTGACGCAGTGGGCATTGACGAAGTTGACGACGGCGCGTGCCGGCTGCGTGGCCAGCGCCATGATGCGCGACACGGCCTGGGCCCGGGAGGCGTTCACCAGCGGCAGCCCGAAGAGGCGAGTGGTGGGGAGTGCCTCCCGCCCGGGAGCGACGAATTCATGGAGCCCGTGGCGAGAGGAAGTGGCGTCGAGGTGGCGAAGGGTATCGGTAAAGACGGTCATGGCAGGCTCCAGCGCGTCGTAAGGTGGACTGCCCCTCCCGTATCAAGAACCGTGCCAGTTTTTTTATTGCTTTAATAACAGTGTCTTGCGTGGTTGTCCTCGCGGCGTGTCGCGGAGGATTTGCAATCTGCAATGAGGAATGCGACGTCGCGTTGCGTTACGCGATGCACCTGGGGCCGCCATGATGCAGATCGCACAGGTGGAGTGTTCAAGTTGTTGATAACTTGCGAAATGGTGAGGTTGGCCCGGAAATTGAATAAAAGTTTCGGTCCCTGATCCCCCGGAGAGCACCATGAACCCTGCCCACCTGATCGCCCGCTGCCGTACCGCCGATATCGGCCAGCTGTTGAGAGGACTCGCCGCCTTCGGCGGGGCCGAGGTGGCGACGCGGCTCATCCGGATCGCCAGCGTGGTCGTCATCGCCCGGCAGGTCTCGCCGACCATCATGGGCGTTGCCGCCCTGGCGCTGAGCCTGTTCGAGGTGGTGCGGGTGCTGGCCAACGCCGGCATCGGCCAGCGCATCATCGCCGAGTCTCCGGAGCAGCTGGCGGCCACCTGCAACACCGCCCATCGTCTCTTCTGGATCTGGTGCCTGGGCGTGAGCCTGATCCAGCTCACGCTGGCGGCCGTGCTTCACGCCTTCGGCATGGGGGAGATCGCGGCGATGCTGGCGGTGCTCTCCGGGGTCTACCTGTTCATGCCCGCGGGGCTGGTCCAGGTCTTTCTGCTGATGCGTGACGGCCGCTTCGGCATCATCGCGCGGATCACCGCCGCTCAGGCCATCGCCGATCAGCTGCTGACGCTCGCCTTCGTGCTGCTGTGGCCCAGCGCCTGGGCCATCGTCCTGCCCAAGCTCGTCACCGCCCCGCTGTGGCTGCTGCTGGTGCGCCGAGCCAAGGCCTGGCGGCCGCAGGCGGCGGCCGGGCTGACGCCCTGGCGGTCGTTTCTCGGCTTCGCCGCCGGCGTGCTGGTCTCCGAGCTGGTCAACGTCGGGCGCACCCAGCTCGACAAGCTGCTGGTCGGGGCGCTGTTCGGCGTGCAGGCGCTGGGCATCTACTACTTCGCCTTCAACGCCGGCCTCGGCATCACCACGTCCTTCATCACGGCCCTGGGGCAGGTGCTGTTCCCCTACATCAGCGCGGCCCAGGCCGCCTCGAACCGCGCCCGCCGCTGCCGGCAGGGGCTGTGGCTGGGGCTGGCGCTCTTCCTTCCCGTGCTGGCGCTCCAGGTCGGCCTGGCCCCCTGGTACGTGCCTCTGGTGTTCGGCGAGCAGTGGCGGGAAGCCGCGCCCCTGGTCTCGGTCCTGGCGCTGGGCGCGGTGCCGATGATCTTCGCCGCCGTGGCCAGCGCCTGGCTGCGTGCCCAGTGCCGCCCCGGCGTCGAGGCGCTGCTCAACAGCGTCGCCGCGGCCGCGGCGCTGGGCGGGTTGACCCTGTTCGCGGGATTCGGCCTCATGGCATCGGCATGGGCCTACGTGATCGGCCTGGCCCTGGCGCTGATTCCCGCGTCGATCCATCTGCTGTCGGGGCGTGAAGGCATCGCGACCCTGGCCGGTTTCCAGAGGGCCTCCGCATGACGTCGCCAAGATTCTCCGTGGTCATCCCCGTCTACAACGGGGGCGAGGCGATCGATGCGACCCTGGGCAGCGTGCTCGACCAGCGCGAGACGGACTTCGAGGTCTGGCTGGTCAACGACGGCTCGACGGACGATACCCTCCAACGGCTCACCCGCTGGCAGCGGCGCGACGCGCGCATCCATGTCATCGATCAGGCCAACGGCGGCGTGGCCCGCGCCCGCAATGCCGGTGCCGCGCATGCCCGCGGCGAGCTGATCGCCTTTCTCGATGCGGATGACCTGTGGGCGCCCGACAAGCTCGAGGCACACGCGGCCTTCCACGAGCGGCACCGAGGCGTCGAGATCAGCTATGCCCGGATCGCCTTCCTGCATCCGGACGACTCCGGGCTGGAGGCCGCTCGGACCCACTCGACGGTGCCGACGGGGGCGCTCGCCCTCGAGCAGGCGCTGGGGGAGAACCCGGTCTGCACCACCTCCAATCTGGTGGTCACCCGCGCGTGCTGGCAGGCCAGCGGCGGCTTTCGCGAGGGCATGCAGCACGCCGAGGATCAGGAGTGGCTCGCGCGGGTGATCGCCGGCGGGGCAAGGGCCGTCGGGCTGCAACGCGTGCTGGTGGGGTACCGGCTCTCCACGGGAGGACTCTCGGCCGATCTGCCCGCCATGTACGCCGGCTGGCGGCGGCTGAGCGAGGCGTATGCCGAGGGCTTCGACGTGGCGGCGGCGCGGGCGCTCTACTGTCGCTACCTGGCGCGCCGTGCGCTGCGCGCCGGCGGCTCCTCCACCCAGGCCTGGGGCTTCACGCTCGAGGGCCTCAAGAGCTCGCCCGGCGCCTTCCTGAAGGACAGGCGACGGGGAGCGCTGACCGTGATCGGCGCGCTGGTCAGCCCGCTGCTGCCCAGGGCGGCGCGCATGCGCCTGTTCGCCTAGGGCGCCACCCTGGGGCCGGGAAGGCGGGCGATCGTTGCACTTTGCAAAGGCGCCCGTCGCCGAATTGCAGCCTGCATCGCATTGTGGTGACAGATCGCACGTCGGCGGATGCGGCTATTCTTTATCCTGCTGTTTCTGAAAGAAAAAATAAGTTGGCACGGTTCTTGGAGTGTAGATAGCGAACCGCAGCGCTTTCCCCTTTCCAGGAGCCTTCCCATGAGCCACCCCATCTTCTCCGTCGTGATGCCGGTCTACCAGGTCGAAGCCTTCGTCGGTGAGGCGATCGCCTCCGTGCTGGAACAGACCTTTCGTGATTTCGAGCTCATCATCGTCGACGACGGTGGGAGCGATCACAGCATGGAGATCTGCCGCGGCTTCAGCGATGAGCGGATCCGTATCGTCACCCAGCACAACCGTGGCCTGGCCGGCGCGCGCAACACCGGCATCGCCGCCGCGCGCGGCGACTACATCGCGCTGCTGGACTCCGACGATCGCTGGCACCCCACCAAGCTCGCCCTGCACTTCATCCACCTGCGGGCCAGCGGCGAGGTCGACGTCAGCTATGCCGGCTCGCGGCTGATCGATGCGGCGGGGCGCCCCCTGGGGATCGAGCAGCGGCCGCGCCTGACCGGCATCAAGCCTCACCACGTGCTGATGAGAAATCCCGTGGGCAACGGCTCGGCGGCGGTGATCCGCCGCTCGGCGCTGGATCGCGTCGCCTTCCCTCACCCCCGCGAGCCGGGGCGTACCTGCTGGTTCGACGAGAGTTTCCGCCAGTCCGAGGACATCGAGCTGTGGCTGCGGATGAGTGCCGGCGCGGGCTGCGTCTTCGAGGGCATCGAGGGGAGCCTGACCGACTACCGCATCCTCGGCGGTGGCCTGTCGGCCAACATGGTGCGCCAGTTCGAGAGCTGGGAGCGGGCCATCGACAAGGCGCGCGACTACGCGCCGGCCCTGCTGGCGCGCTACGGCCGCCGCGCCAGGGCCTATCAGCTGCGCTACCTGGCCCGTCGCGCCGTGCAGCTGGGCGACGGCGGCTTCGCCGTGTCGTTGATCGGCCAGGCCTTCGCCGCCAGCCCCTCGATCCTGATTCGCGAGCCGCTCAAGACGCTGGAAACCACCCTCGGGTCGCTGGCGGCACGCTGGCTGCCGCGCCGGGCCTTCCGGGCGCTGGCGGCGCGCCGCCTCGGTGCCGGAGCCGCGGCATGACGCCGATCAGGGTGGTGCACCTGCTGGATGACGTCGCCCCCGGTGGCGTCACCCAGGCCCTGGCGATCTACGACCATCCGGGGCTCGCCGACCTGGTGACCTCGAGGGTGGTCCAGGTGGTGCCGGACCGGCCCCGGGTGCCGCGGCTGGAGGCCGATGTCATCCTGACCCACTTCCCGCCGCGCTGGCGCGCCCTGCCGTTCCTCGCCGCCCTGCGCGCCCGCTACCCGCGTGCGCGCCTGATCCACGTCGAGCACAGCTACACCGGGGCCTGGGAGGCGCACTGCGTGCCTCATCGGCGGCGCTTTCGAACCATGCTGCGTCTCGCCTACCGGCTCTTCGACGACGTGGTGGCGGTCTCCCACGGCCAGCGGGCGTGGCTGGGGCAGGCGGTGGGCATCCCCGGACGCCGCCTCAGCGTGATCTCCCCCTGGAGCGACGTGCCCGACCTGGCGGCGATCGCGCCGCCGGACGAGGCGCGTCGGCGGCCGCTGGTGGTCGGCGCCTACGGGCGCTTCGCCGAGCAGAAGGGCTTCGATCGGCTGATCGAGGCCTTCCGGGGGCTCGACCCCGAGCGCTACACGCTGCTGCTGGGCGGTTTCGGCCCTCAGGAGGCGGCCCTCAAGGCCGCCGCGGCGGGCCTGCCCCATGTGCGCTTCGTCGGCCCGGTGTCGGATCGCGCGGCCTTCCTCGCCCGGTGCGACGTCATCGCGGTACCGTCCCGCTGGGAGGCCTTCGGGCTGGTGGCCACGGAGGCACGCCAGGCGGCGCGGGCCTTGCTGGTGGCTGATGTCGATGGCCTTCCCGAGCAGCTCGGCGAGGCGGGGCTGCGAGTCGACTTCGCCTCCCCGAGCGGACTCCAGGACAGCCTGGCCGCGCTTAGCGAGCGCTCCCTGGCGGAGCTGGGCAGGAGGGCCCGCGCCTCGGTGGCCGGCCTGACCGAGGCGCGCCTCGACGCCTGGCGCCGCCTGCTGGGCGCGGATGCCTGACGCCTCTTCCTCAGGACGCCGGCGTTGAGGCATCCCGAGCGGCGACGGCGAGTCGGCGCTTCCGGGAGGCGGTCCTCGCGGCCACGCCGACCAGCAGCAGCGCCGGCCAGTAGAGGTAGCTCAGGATCTCGAGGTTCTCGCCGAAGCTGTAGAGCGTCAGCAGCAGCAGCATCGACAGGGCGACGCGTCCGACGGGGTGCGTGAGCGAGAGTCGCGCCGCCATCCACAGGCTCGCCAGCAGCGGAAGGAGCAGGGCGAACAGGCCGGTGATGCCCTTCACGAACAGCAGGCCGAACCAGCTGTGGTGGCTGCCGATGGGCATGTACTCCACCAGGTGGGGGCCGTTCTCCACCACGCCGTGGCCGAACCAGGGCGCCTCGTTGCGCCAGCGCTCCACCGCGATCCTCCCCAGCGCCGCGCGCACCCGGCTCGAGTCGGCCCGCGCGCCCACGAAGCGCGCGATCGCCTGGTCCAGCAGCATCTGCAGCTGCGGCGCGAAGAGCCCCAGCCCCAGTATCGCGGGCGCGGCGGTGAACCAGGTCCAGGGCCGGCGCAGCTGGCTGATGCCGAAGGCCAGCGGCCAGACGATGGCGAGCGCGACCAGCGCCAGGCGCGACTGGCAGAGCAGGGCCATCATCAGGCCCGCCCCCACGCCGATGATCTTCCAGCCCAGGTGTTTCTCCTCCAGCGCGCACAGGATGTGCACCACGGCGACCATGCCGGCCGCCGGCGCCCAGGGGGCGAAGAACTGCCAGCGCGGCACCCCCGTGCCGGGCTCCAGGGTGTAGAGGATCACGGCGAAGTACTCGGGCCCCGAGCCGCCCACGATCTTCAGCGGCGAGACGTAGAGCAGGCCCGGCAGGCCGATGAACGGCGCCACCAGAAACAGCGGCAGCAGAATCAGGGTCTGCAGCCCCAGCCGGCAGACCGCGCGGTAGATCACCTCGGGGCGGATGGCGAGCACCGCGCCGGCGAAGGGGAACAGGGCGATCAGCGCCCACCCCTTGGCCCATCCGATGGAGGACTTGATGGTCTTGCCCAGCCCCAGCCCGTTGAGCACATGGCCCACGATAAGGATCACCAGCATGGCCAGCATGCCGACCAGCCACAGCAGGATGGTCGGATGCAGCGGCGGCGGCCGCTGGTGCTGGGGCAGCGCGGGGCCGAGGTAGAGGGTGACGGCGGCCATCAGGCCCAGGATCCAGGCCAGCGCCGGTCCGGCGATGTACAGGCCGCCGAACACCCAGAGCAGCCAGGTGCTCTGGATCGCCACCGAGATCAGCTTTTCGGCAGCATTAGCTGGATAAGGGGTTGGCGTAGCCATAGCAGCAGGAAGCCCATGGTGACGAGGATCGAAGCCACCACCGCGCCGGCGACGGCCAGCAGGGTGGAGGGCGAGGAGGGGCCCTGCGGCAGCGAGGGGAACTCGAAGGTCTGCACCAGGGGGTAGGAGGCGAAGGGGTCGGCCTTGTTGGTGTCCAGGCGCGCCAGGGCGGAGGAGAAGACCGCCTCGGCGACGCGCTGTTCGCGCAGCAGGTCGGTCAGCTCGGCGGCCTTCTCCACCAGCGCGTTCGCCTCATCGCTCTGCTGGGCGATCTGCTCCCGGACCTCCGCCAGCGCCGCCTGGGCGCCGGCGCCGCTGCCCGCCGTGCGCATCAGCTCGTCGAGCAGTCGCTCGCGGCCATCGCTGACGGAGAGGTCGGCGAAGCCGAGCAGGGTCTCGGGAGACAGCGGGGTCAGGGCGGTGCCACGCTGCACCAGCGACTGGCGCAGGGTACGGCGCTGGGCGCTCAGCTCGGTCAGCGTCAGGTGCTGCTCGCCTAGGGTGGCGCGCGCCTGGGTCCAGTCGGCCAGCACGCCGGCATAGCGGGTCAGCAGCGACTGGAACAGCGGGTCGGCGCGCAGCAGCTGTGCGCTGCGTGCCTCGTCCAGGGAGATATCGAGCATCTCGCCGAGCCGGCGGGCCTGGGCCTCACTGCGCCGCACCGCCTGGCGAAACTCGCGTTCGCTGCCCTGCAGGCCGTCGACCACGTTGAGCCGCTGGTGGAACTGGTCCAGGGTCGCCAGCCCCGTCGTGCCCTGGAACTCGAGGACCCGGCGCTGCGCCTGCTGGAGCTTCTGCTCCAGCTCGTCGAGCCGCGCGAGGTCGGCGGCCTCGCGCTTCGCGGCCTCGTCCTGACGCAGGCGCTCGAGGCCCGACAGGAAGGCGAGCCGGAGGGCCTCCAGGCGCTCCTGCGCCTGCTCGGGGCTGGCCCCGCGCATCGACACCATGATCAGGTTGGTCTGATCGACCAGCTTGACGGTCGGCTCCGGCAGGATCTCGGCGTCCTCCGCCAGCCTGGTCGCCCCCTGACGCAGGATCAGGTCCGCGCCGAGCAGGCGCTTGTAGTTCTGCGTCGGACTGAGCGAGGGACTCGAGAAGGCCGAGGTCGTCTGCGACGTGGCCTGGCCGATGGACTCGAGGTTGATGGAGCCGCCCGCGCCGGAACCGGGCAGGATCAGCGTCATCGAGCTCTTGTAGCTGACGGGCGCCAGGATGAGGTAGAGCGCCACCAGGCCCCAGATCACGATCAGGCAGGGCAGCAGGGAGGCGGCATAGCGCCGGTAGCGGCCGGCGGAGGGCAGGCCGTCCCGCACCAGGTACCAGAACCGCTGCAGCCGGCGAGGCTGTGTCGAGGTGTCTTCGCTCATTGTGCCAGGTCGTCGATCAGGATGGCGGTCGCCGCGGAGCCGAGCGCCTCGCCGAACAGGGCGATGGCGTCGCGCGCGTTCATGGCCCGGCTGTCGTAGCAGGCGATGGCGTCATTGGGCATCAGGTAGGGATTGATGCGGTCCCGCTGGGCATGTTCCAGCATCCCCTCGATGTCGCGCTGGATCACGACGCTGCGGCCGTTCAGCGGATTGGCGGAGATCAGCACGGCCTGGCGATGCGCGTTCATGGCCGAGCCGCCGATGCAGTTGGCGGAAGCCAGGCCCTGCAGCAGCCGCGTGCCGTAGGGCAGGCTGCTGGATTCCTTGCCGATGGCCGAGTTGGCATTGCTGGCGGCGGGCCGAGACAGGTTCGACAGGTAGACGCGGATGCCGGGGGGCGTCAGCGGGCTCGGGCGCACCAGTCGCTCGTCGAAGCACGCCGTGCTCGGCACGATGACACGATCGCCCGGAGAGAGGCGAACGTCGCCCAGACGCGTGCCGTCGAGCAGCCCGCTGAGGTCCAGTTCGGTCCAGCGCTGGCCACGTACCACCCGGATGCGCGTCAGGTCGGCATCGGGCCGCGCGCCCCCGGCGGCGCGAATGGCGGCCGCGACGCTGCGTTCGCTGTTGGCATCGCCGCTGGCCGGTCCCTCGCGCTGGCCCACCAGCGTCTCCCTCGCGCGCTCGCCGATGCGCACCGTACCGGCCTGGAAGATGGCGCCGCTGACCGGCACCGAGAGGCCGGCGCTTTCCATCAGCGATACGTCGACGACCCTCGGCAAGGGGCGAACCAGGCCGGCCTCCACCAACCGCTCTGCCAGCGTCGTCTCGACCTGGCGCAGGGTCTTGCCCCGGGTGTCCAACGGCGCGAGGCCGGGCAGCTCGAGGCGATCGTAATCATCGATCACGTAGGCGCGGGAGAGGCGGCCGTCATCGCCGACCACCTGGATGCGCAGCCTGTCCCCCGGGCCCAGCATGTCCCCCTCCCGGCGAAGGTCCGTGGCCGGGACATGGTCGAGCGCCGGGTCCATCTGCGCGGGTCGCCCGGGCACGCACTGCTCTCGAGCCGTCTCGAGCTCCTCCTGCTGGGGCATCCACCGCGCCTCCGCCCGGTTGTCGGGGGTCGGCGCCGAGGCGCAGCCGGTGAGGATCAGTCCGAGGAGGATCGTGCCGAGGATCGCCCGAGCCCGGCAGACGCTATCGTCCATGCGCTTTCTCCCTTCATTAGAAGAATACTGTAGTAGATTGAATACAAGATTCGGGCCAGGAGGGAAGAAGTTTCTCCTGCTGCGTGGTGATGATGCCGCGTGGCGTGCCGGAGCGTGGCGGCAGACGGGGGGTAGAGATCGGGAAGGCGGAGGGAGCGCCCGGCCCCGAGGCGGGCGATGGGACCGGCTCATGGCATTCTGCAACGTCAATCGTTGCAGAATGCGTCTTTTCCGTTGCACTCTGCGATTGTCGGAGGAAGGCATACCGATGTGCCGGGCGTCGCACCTTGGCATCTTTCTTGCTTGGATAGTGCTATGCATCACGTCACCGGAGTCTCGCGGGCGTCGTCGCGTGCCGCGGGCGGCACGACAGGCGATCCGTCAGTGCCCGGTCGATTCACCTGTTGAGCGAGCGACTGCTATGAAAGGGATGATCTTTGTCGAGCTGATGAACTTTATGGACGAGAGCTTCGGGGCGGATTTCACCGAGCGCGTCATCGAGCAGGCCGACTTGCCCAATGAAGCCGCCTTCACCACGGTGGGCAACTACCCGAGCGAACATGCGGGGGCCCTGGTGGAGGCGGCCTCCCTCCTCGCCGATGCCGACGCCGCCGGGCTCTGCGAGGCCTTCGGGCGCTACCTGTTCCAGCGTTTCGAGGTGCGCTTCCCCCACCTGCTGCATCGTTACGCCTCGGCGCGCGAGTTGCTCGATCACGTGCAGAGTCATATCCACGAGGAGGTCAAGGTCATCTATCCAGGGGCCACGCCGCCCTCGGTCACGACCCACGAGTGCGAGGGGGGATTCATCGTCGCCTACCGCTCCCATCGCGCCTTCGCGCACATCGCCTTCGGTCTGGTTCAGCAGTGCATCGTTTTCTATAGTGAGCATAGTCGTGTGGAGTGGTGTCCCGACAGCGTGTCGGATCATGCGCGCTTCATCATTCGTCCAGGGACAGACAGCGATGCAATATGAGTGAAAGTACCTATGTGCTGATCATCGAGGATACCGTGTCGCTGGCGCTGACGTTCGCGGGTCAGCTCGAGGCCGCGGGCTGTACCGTGGAAATGGCCGACTCCGGGGCCGAGGCACGCCAGCAGCTGACACGATCCCCACGGCCCTTCGACGTCATCCTGCTGGACCTCAACCTGCCCGACGGCGACGGCTTGGAGCTGCTGGAATCGACGCCGCAGATGGCGCGAGACGCCAGCGTCGTGGTGATTACCGCCGATGGCTCCATCAGTCGCGCGATCCAGGCCATGCGCTCCGGCGCCTATGACTTCCTGGTCAAGCCGGTGGCGCCGGAGCGCCTGACCACCACGGTGGTTCGCGCCGGCCAGCATCGGATGCTCGAGCGCGAAGTGCAGGTGGCGCGCCGGATCAAGAAGCGCGATCGCTTCCAGGGGTTCGTCGGCGGCTCCGATGCCATGCAGGTGGTGTATCGCGCCATCGAGAACGTCGCGAACTCCCGGGCCACCGTGTTCGTGACCGGGGAAAGCGGGACCGGCAAGGAGGTGACGGCGGAGGCGATCCATGCCATCAGCCAGCGCAGCAAGGGCCATTTCGTGGCCATCAACTGCGGCGCCATTCCCGAAAACCTGCTCGAGTCGGAGCTCTTCGGCCACGTGAAGGGCGCCTTCACCGGGGCGCTTGACAACCGCGTCGGGGCCGCCAAGGAGGCCGACGGCGGGACCCTGTTTCTCGACGAAATCTGTGAAATGGAGCTCAAGCTCCAGGTCAAGCTGCTGCGCTTCCTGCAGACGGGCATGATCCAGCGCGTGGGGAGCAGCCGTCCCGAGGCGGTCAACGTGCGTGTCGTCTGCGCGACCAACCGCGATCCCGCCGCCGAGGTGCAGGCCGGCCGCTTCCGGGAAGACCTGTTCTACCGCCTCTCCGTGCTGCCCATCGAGCTGCCGCCCCTGCGTGAGCGTGGCGATGACGTGGTGCTGCTGGCACAGGCCTTCCTCGATCGTTTCGCCGCCGAGGAGGGCAAGGCGTTCGATCCCCTGGATGCCGCCGCCGTCGATCAGCTCCGGCGCTATGCGTGGCCCGGCAACGTGCGGGAATTGCAGAACACGATGCGCCGCGCGGTGGTCATGAATCCCGGGCCGGCGCTCTCGCTGGCGCCGCTGCTGCCCCGGGAGGCGAGCCCGGTGCCCCAGGCGACGCCCGCGAGCCCGGGAGGCCTCGGCGCCGTGCCCTCGGACGCGGCTCTCCTCGACGGATCATCCGTAGACCCGGAGGCCGCCTTCGATGGCATGACGCTTGCGCAGATCGAGCGGCGGGTGATCGAGCGGGCCATCTCCTTGAATCACGGCAGCGTCCCGGGCGCCGCCCGCGTGCTGGCGGTCAGCCCCTCGACGCTCTACCGGAAGCTCGAGCGCTGGTCGGGCGAGGCCACCGTCGATGGCTGAGTCGCGAGGGCCGGGGAGCTTCACCGCTGACCAGGGAGAGCGACATGATCACTGAGCCCGGTGGCAAGGCCAGGGTACTGGTGGTGGGCGGAGCCGGCTACATCGGCTCCCACATGGTCAAGCGGCTGACGCGTTCGGGGTACGCCGTCACGGTGCTCGACAATCTCTCTCGAGGCCATCGCGACGCGGTGATGGGCGCCGAGCTGGTCGTCGGAGACCTGGGGGACCGTGCGCTCCTCGACCGGCTGCTCTCGTCGACCGCCTTCGATGCGGTGATGCATTTCGCCGCCCTGATCGAGGTGGGCGAGTCGGTGCGCGACCCCTCGGCCTTCTATCACAACAACGTGGTGCAGACCCTGGCGTTGATGGATGCCATGGTACGACACGGGATCCCGCGTTTCGTCTTCTCGTCGACCGCCGCGGTCTACGGCATGCCCGGCGAGGGGGGGCTCGACGAGACCCTGCCCTGCGATCCCATCAATCCCTATGGCAATACCAAGTACCTGGTCGAGCGGGCCCTCGAGGACTATCGGCGTGCCTACGGAATGCAGGCCATCTGCCTGCGCTACTTCAATGCCGCCGGCGCCGACCCCGAGGGCCTGCTGGGAGAGCGGCACGAGCCCGAGAGCCACCTGATTCCGCTGGTGCTGCAGGCGGCCTCGGGACGCCGCGAGCGGATCGATGTGTTCGGTGACGATTATCCGACGGCCGACGGCACCTGCGTGCGCGACTTCGTGCACGTCGAGGACTTGTGTCGCGCCCATGAGCTGGCCCTGGAGCGCCTGCTGGCGGGGGGCGAGAGCGACGTCTTCAACCTCGGCTGCGGTATCGGCTACAGCGTGCTCGAGCTGATCCGGACCGCCAGGGAGGTCACCGGTCGCGAGATCGAGATCGCCATCTGTCCCCGGCGGCCGGGCGATCCCGTTCGCCTGGTGGCCAGCATCGCCAAGGCCGAGCGGGCGCTCGGCTGGGCGCCGACCCATGACTTGCGCGATATCGTGGCCCATGCCTGGCAGTTCGAGCATCGCCACTTCCTGCGGCGCCAGCGGTGATCCATGGGCGAGGGTTTCGCCCCATGACCCTGGCGCGTCTTGTGCTCGGTTCCGTCTGAAACGTTTGTCGCGAAGGCTCGCCCAGGCTCCGATCCTGCGGTGTAGCCGGCTTATTCCGCCCCCCGCACAGCGCCCGTGGCGGGCCAGAGTTCGGCCGCCTGGCTGACGGTGAGATCATCGACGATTACCGCGCCTTCACAGCCCTGAACGTCGGTGAAACGCTCGGCGCTGAGCACGCGCCCCCTGACGCGCTCGGCTTCGATCAGGCTGCCGACACCGGGGATTTCCTCGGCTTCCAGGCAATGCAGCAGGTAGCTGCCCGGGGTGTAGCTGACGACGAGAAGCTGCATGGGTGAACTCTCCTGACATGAGCATCCGTCTGAGTCTTGACCATCCCGAGGCGCCTGTCACGCCAAGAACACTGTGCGCAAACGGGCTGCCAGCAAGCCATTGATCTGGCGTGTCGCGCACGGCGAGCAAGGCCCTGGCGGCGGGGCAGGGCGGCGGGGCAGGGCGATGCCCATCCGGTCGTCGAGCCCCGATTTGCTTGTCTGGCCCCTCCATGAGTAGCCTTTCCGTATACGGCCGGCCGGCGCCTTTGAGGCTCATGCTGCATGCTCCTGCGCTCTTCCTTCCCGAACATCCCGCTGCTGTGCGGCCTGCGCCCGAGGCTGGCGGCCATGGTGCTGCTGTTCTCGCTCGCGACCGTCGCCATGGCGTCGTCGGGGCCGCCGACCATCGAGAGCGTCGCCATGCTGGCCGATCCGGGAGGGCAGTGGCGGGCAACGGCGCTGGTCGGCCGGGAGGATGCCTTCCGGCCGCTCGAGACGCGGGCCGAGCAGAGCATCGGCTACACCGATCATCCGGTGTGGCTGCGGTTGCGGGTCTCGGGCGGGGCGCATGGCGCGAGCGAGGCCGTGCTGCGCTTCGTCTATCCGTTGCTGGAGCACGTCTCGCTCTATCGGGTGGAGAAAGGTGCGATCGCACAGGCCTGGCAGAGTGGGCTGGCGCTCGCTCCCGAGCATCGTGCATTGGCCCATCGGTTGCCTGCGTTCCCGTTGAACCTCGAGCCCGGCGAGACCGTCACCCTGCTGGCGCGGGTGGAAAGCGCCGGTAGCATGGCGCTCGGCGTCGAGCTGCTGAGCCTCGAGGCCTTCCGGGTCGCCAATGACCGGGAGATGTTCTGGCTCTCCGCCTATGTCGGCCTGCTGGTGGCGCTGGGGCTCTACAACCTGCTGCTGTTCGTCGGGCTGCAGGAGCGGGTGTTCCTGCTCTATGCGCTGTTCGTCGGCAGTTTCTGCGTGGCGGTCGTCACCGCCAACGGCCTGGGGCCGTTGCTGCTGTGGGGCGGGCTGGGCGAGGCGACCGCGCGTTTTCTTGCCCTCTGCTTCACGCTCTCGGCGGCGCTCGGCATTCTCTTCGCCCGGCAGTTTCTGCGCACCCAATATTTCGCGCCACGCTGGCACCGTGGCCTGCGTTGGCTGCTGCTGGCATGCCTGGCGGGCATGATCGGCGTCGGCCTTCTCCCGCGTCACCTGGCGCTTCAGCTGATGGACGTGGTCGGGCTGGCGACCTGCCTGTCGCTGCTGGCCTGTGCCGTGACCTGCGCCTACCGCCGCGTGCCCGGGGCCAGGCTGTTCATGCTGGCCTGGGCCTTCCTGCTGGTGGGTGCCTCGATCTTCGTTCTGCGCAACCTGGGCATCATTCCGTCGAACGCCTTCACGCTGTACGGCATCCAGGCGGGGTCGGCGCTGGAGATGCTGCTGCTGTCCTTCGCGCTGGCGGCGCGTTTCAATACGCTCAAGCGCCAGAGGGAGAAGGCCCAGGCGCAGCTGGTGGCGTCGCTGAAGACTCAGGAATCGATTCTCGAGAAGCGTGTCGCCGAGCGCACCGCGGAGCTCGAGGAGATGGCTCGCCAGGACACCCTGACCGGGCTGTTGAACCGCACCGGCCTGGCCGATCGCGCAGCGGCGGCCTGGGGGCGCCGCGAGAAGAGCGGCGGACCGCTGGCGGTGCTGATGCTGGATCTCGACGACTTCAAGCCGATCAACGACCGCTTCGGGCATGCCTCGGGCGACAGCGTCATCCAGGTCATCGCCGGGCGGCTGCGCCACCAGATACGCCAGCACGACCACTGCGCCCGCCTCGGCGGCGACGAGTTCCTGGTGCTGTGTGAGGACCTGAGCGGCCTCGAGGAGGTCGAGGCGCTGAAGCGGCGTCTGGAAGCCGCAATCCGCCAGCCGATCCGGCTCTCGGACGACACGGCGATCCGCGTGGGCGTCAGCATCGGAATCGGCTTCGACGATTCGCGCACGCTGGATCTCGAGGCGCTGATGCAGCGCGCCGACGCGGCGATGTATGCCCGGAAGCGTCATAGGCAGCGGCGCTCGACGTCGCCATGATGGTGAGAGGATCAGCGGCGAGGGAACGAGGGGATAGAAAGGGGCGGGAAGGCGCGGGGCAGACGAAAGCGGGGCCCGAACGGGCCCCGCTGCCGCTTCGCTGTTGTGCCGCTCTCGCTTCAGGCGTGGCGAGCGATCAGGTCATCGTAGCTTTCCTTGGGCTGCGCGCCGGTGAGGACTCCGACCTTTTTCCCGCCCTTGAAGAGGGCGATGGTCGGCAGGCTGCGCACGGCATTCCTGGCGGCCAGGTCGGGCGCCTCGTCGACGTTGATGGTGACGACCTTGAGCGCAGACCCATGCTCCTTGGCGATGGTCCCGACGATCGGGTTGAGCGTCCTGCAGGGTGCGCACCAGGGGGCCCAGAAATCGATCAGCACCGGCTGGCTGCTGTTGATCACTTCCTGGGTGTAATTGCTGTCGTTGACGGCGGTCAGGGTGGCCATGGGTCTCTCCTTGGCATCTCGGCAGATGCTGGATGAAGTGGAGGCATCGCGAGGATGCTGACGTGTGACCACCCTACTTCAACGGGAATTTAGTTAGCAAGGTTGATTTTATGGGCGCGTCAGCCGTCGTGATCCGACAGGCCGACCAGCCGATCCGTGCGCTGGGCGCTGAGCCGCTGGATCATGCGCCTGAGCCGTCGCCGCTGGCCCCAGGAGGAGAGGCGCTTGGTGTCCCAGCTGGCGGGCACCAGGGTGCACTGATCGGCGTGGAAGCTCAGCCGGAAGGTGCGCTCGGCGCCGACCGGCATGTCCTCCGGCCCGTAGATGCCGATCAGCCGGATCGTCAGGCTGTGGAACCTCAGGTCGCCCGTCGGCTGATGGCCGGCCATCTCGATGCCCTCCAGCTCGGCGATGCTCGCGATCAGCCCGGAGAAGGTGCCGATGTGCAGGAAGTCACCGGAATCCAGCGGGCCCTGGCGGGTGTCGTAGTGATGATCGCGCCTGTCGCGGCGAGGGTCGTGATCATCGTCATCGTGATCCCGGCCGCTGCGATGGTTGTCGTCGTCGCGCGCCTCGTCGCCCTCGCTGTACTGCTGCTTGCGGTCCGTCACGTCGACCGTGAGCGTGCCCCGGGAGGTCTCGAGGTCGGCGACGATGTACTCGAGGAAGATCGATTCGGCGCTCATGTTGCTGATGATGCACAGCGCCTCGATGTCGCGCTTCTTGCCGCGGTTGATCAGCAGCCGCGGCCGTCGTTGGCGGCGAAAGCCCCAGTAGAGCAGCTGCGCATAGACCAGCGAGAGAAACAGCGTGCCCAGGCTGATGATGACGTTGAGCACGCCCTTGTGCTGCGAGATCCATTCGAACATGACGTTCCCTGTCGTTTGGTCGCGAATCGATCCCTAGCCTAAAGCAAAAGCCCCGGTGCTGTCCGGATCGCCTTGGATTTCGACGCTCGCGCTGTCGGCTGACCCGACGGTGCGCCGAGCGTCGCCTCGTTGTCGGCGATCTCTTACGCGCCGTGGCGTCGATGCCGTGCGGTCGCGGCGGCCCTCCCGGGTCATGATGAGCGCCAGGCGTGAGGCCCCGGTCGGCAAGAGGCCGGGCAAGCCGGGTCAGGGAAGGCCCGGAGCACGCCAGGGATGTCCCCGTGGCATGCCGGACTCCTTCTTCCTGCGGGCTCGTCGAGCACGGCGGTGATGTCGTCGGGGCCCGAGACACCGGTTCCCTGCTTGGCCCCCACGCGTGGGGGCGTTTTTTTGCGCGGCCGCACACCGCCGTTTCGCCTGGCGACAGACTCAGGCCTGGCGGGTGGCGGGTGGTCCGGGTAGGTGAGTGACCCATTCCAGCGCGTCCGGCTTGTGGCGGACGGTGAAGGTGCGGATCTCCATCGACTTGAACAGATGGTTCTCCAGCCGCGTCAGGTGGCGCACCCAGTGCCTGTCGCTGAGCACCGCGGCGCGGTAGTAGCGGTTGAGATCGCCGATCTGGGTCAGGCCGTAGCCGAGATCGCGCAGGAAGGCGGTGAAGGTCATCCAGCGCATCTCGTCGATCTCGGCGTAGAGGCTGACGCGGGGCTGGGTCTTCTTGGTCGCCTCGATGGCGTCGATGGCGACCTGCAGGTCCGGTGCGGTGACGCGGCCGCTGACCTTCATCGCCACCACGTGGGAGGCGCCCGAGGGCAGGAGTTCGAGCATGTGCGTGGCTCCTCGAATGGATGATCGTGCCTGCCTTGCAGCATAGCCGCTCGTCCGTGGAACGCCGCTCACGCCCGGAGGGCAGCGGAAGCCCGGCGTCGGGCTCCCGCCTGTCGATGCCGGCTCAGTGTCCGGCCGGCTGGTCGCCCAGTTCGCGCTCCAGGCGCCGGGCGACATCGCCGGGCGAGCCGGTGCGCCGCGCCAGCAGATCGTAGGCCACCGGCACCACGAACAGGGTGAAGAAGGTCGCCGCGGCCACGCCGGTGAAGATCACGGTGCCGATCACCAGCCGCGTCTCGGCGCCGGCGCCGCTGGACAGGATCAGCGGCACCGAGCCGGCGATGGTGGTGGCCGAGGTCATCACGATCGGCCGCAGCCGGGTCATGGCGGCGCGCATCAGCGCCTCGCGGAAGGCCACGCCCTCGTCGCGCAGCTGGTTGGCGAACTCCACGATCAGGATGCCGTTCTTGGCCGCCAGGCCGACCAGCATCACCAGCCCCACCTGGCTGTAGATGTTCAGCGACTGCCCGGTCAGCCACAGGCCGAGCAGGGCGCCGCCGATGGCCAGCGGCACGGTGAGCATGATCACCAGCGGATGGATGAAGCTCTCGAACTGGGCGGCCAGCACCAGGAACACCACCAGGGTGCCGAGCACCAGCAGGAAGGTGGTGGCGCCGCTGGACTCGCGATAGTCCCGCGCCCCGCCCTTGACGTCGGTCTGCACGCCCGGCGGCAGCACCTCGTCCACGGCGTTCTCCAGATAGGCCAGCGCCTCGCCCATGGAATAGCCGTCGGCGAGATCGGCCTGCACCGTGATCGCCCGCAGGCGGTTGTAGCGGTTGAGCTCGCTGGGCCCGGCGAAGCTCTCGATCTCGACCAGGCTCGATAGCGGGATCAGCTCGCCGGTGCGCGCCGAGCGCACCCGCAGGCTCTCCAGGGCGCCGGGGGTCGGGGTGGCGCCGCGCTCGCTCTCGAGGATGACGTCGTATTCCTCGCCCTCGTCGGTGAAGCGGGTCACGGTGCGCCCGCCGAGCAGCGTCTCCAGGGTGCGGCCGATGTCGCTGACGGTGACGCCGAGGTCCGCCGCGCGGTGGTAGTCGATGTTCACGCTGAGCTGGGGCTGGTTCTCCTCATAGTCGCTCTCGAGGTTAAGAAGCCCCGGGTTGTCCTGGCGGATGTGGTCCATCAGCGCGTCGCGCCAGGTCACCAGCTGCTCGTAGCTGCCGCCGCCGAGCACGAACTGCAGGCCCTGTTCGCTGCCGCCACCGAAGCCCTGGGGCATGATCGGGAAGGCGCGGATGCCGGGCAGCTCGGCCAGGTCTCGGCGCACCCGGTTGAGCACCGGCCCGGCCGGGCCGCGCTCGTCCCAGTCGGCGAGGCCGACGATGGCGAAGCCGGAGTTGAAGTTCTCGGTGCGCCCGCGGCCGCGGGGCGACATGATCATCACGTCCTCGACCTCGCCGCCCTCGCGCAGCGGCAGCAGCCGGGCCTCCACCTCGTCCATGTAGTCCTCCATGTAGGAGAAGGTGGCGCCGGGCGGGCCGTTGATCAGCACGAAGAAGGTGCCGCGGTCCTCCTGCGGGGTGTATTCCGCCGGCAGCTGGGGGTAGAGCCAGGCGATGGCCGCGATCAGCCCCGCGAAGCCCGCCACCACCAGCCAGCTCAGCCGCAGCACCGCCTCCAGGCAGCGCCGATAGAGCCCTTGGGCCCAGTGCAGGCCGCCGTCGACCCAGTGGGCCAGGCGGCCCTCGTGCAGGCTCGGCGAGAGGATCTTGGAGGCCATCATCGGGCTCAGCGTCAGGGCCAGCAGGCTGGAGATGGCCACCGCCGCCGACAGCGTCAGGGCGAACTCGGTGAACAGCTTGCCGACGTCGCCCTGGATGAAGCTCAGCGGCACGAACACCGCGATCAGCACCAGGCTGGTGGCGATCACCGCGAAGGCCAGCTGGCGCGCGCCGCGGTAGGCGGCCACCAGCGGCGTCTCGCCGTAGAGATGCATGCGCCGGTGGATGTTCTCGAGCACCACGATGGCGTCGTCCACCACCAGGCCGATGGCCAGCACCAGGGCCAGCAGGGTCAGCAGGTTGATGGTGAAGCCCATGGCCGCCAGGGCGGCGAAGGTGCCGATCAGCGTCACCGGCACCGTGACCGCCGGCACCAGGGTGGTGCGCAGGTTGCCGAGGAACACGAAGATCACCACCACCACCAGGCCGATGGCGATCAGCAGCGTGCTGACCACCTCGCGGATGGCGCCGGAGACGAAGGTGGAGGCGTCGTAGTTGACCGCCAGGCTCATGCCCTCGGGCAGCCGCGGCCCGACCCGCTCGGCCTCGGCGCGCACCGCGGCGGAGAGCGCCATGACGTTGGCGGTGGACTGCTTGATCATGCCCAGGCCGACCACCGTCTGGCCGTTGCCGCGGAACAGCGAGCGCTCCTCGACGGTGCCCAGCTCGACCCGCGCCACGTCGGCCAGGCGCACCAGATAGCCGCCCTCGCCGCGGTCGAGCACCAGCTCGCGGAAGTCCTCGGGGGTGGCGAAGCTGCGCGGCAGGCGCACGATGAACTGGCGGTCGGCGGATTCCACGGCGCCGCCGGGCAGCTCGACGTTCTCGTCGCGCAGGGCGTCCTCGACGTCGCCGACCGCCAGCCCGCGGGCGGCGAGGGCGTCGTTATCGAGCCACACGCGCATGGCGTACTCGCGGCCGCCGCCGACGAACACCCCGGAGACGCCTTCCTGCACCGAGAAGCCGTCGACCAGGTAGCGCTCGGCGTAGTCGGTCAGCTCGGCGGTGGTGTAGCCCTCACCGGAGAGCATCAGCCACATCACCATCTCGGAGCTGGTGTCCTCCTTGCGCACCTCGGGCGGATCGGCCTCCTCGGGCAGGTTGTCGGCGGCGCCGGAGATGCGGTCGCGCACGTCGTTGGCGGCGGCGTCGACGTCGGTGTTCAGCCCGAACTCGATGGTGATGTTGGAGTTGCCGTCACGGCTGGAGGAGGAGATTACCTCGATGCCGGCGATCCCGGCGATGCGCTCCTCCAGCACCTGGGTGATGCGGGTCTCGACCACCTCGGCGTTGGCGCCCGGATAGGAGGTGCTGATGCTGACGATCGGCGGATCGATGGTCGGATATTCCTGCAGCGGCAGGCGGGTCAGGGCCAGCAGGCCGAAGGCGACGATCAGCGCGGCCATGACGATGGCCAGCACCGGTCGCTGGACGGAGACGTCGGACAGGCGCATCAGGCGTCATCTCCGTCGCGGGTCGCGCGCAGGATGTCGCTGACGTCGGTGGCGTCGTCGGCGACGCCGATCAGCTCGACTGTCGAGGCGTCGTGCAGGCGATCGGCACCGTGGCTGACCACCAGGTCGCCGGGGGCCAGGCCCTCGGTGACTTCCACCTCGCCGCGGCGGCGGGCGCCCACGCCGATCTCGCGGCGCTCCACGCGGCCGTTCTCGCGCGAGGTGATCACCCACACCGCCTGGCGGCGGCCCTCGGCGACCACCGCGGATTCCGGGATCACCAGCGTCTGGCGCGGGCGGCGGTCGAGGGTGACGCGCATCAGCATGCCGGGGCGCAGCAGCCGCTCGTCGTTGTCGAGCAGGGCGCGCACGCCGATGCTGCGGCTGACCGGGTCGACCCGGGAGTCGATGGTGGCGATCTGGCCCTCGAACACGCGCTCCGGATAGGCGGCGGTGGTGGCGCTCAGGGCGAGGCCCTCGGCCAGCGCGCCGAGCTGCACCTCGGGCACCTCGAAGTCGAGCTTCATGCGCGAGACGTCATCGAGGGTGGCGAGCTCGTCGCCCGGGGTGACCAGCGCGCCCACGCTGATGTCGCGCACGCCGACCACGCCGTCGAAGGGGGCGGTGACGCGGTAGTCGTCGAGCCGCGCGCGCAGGCCCTGGAGGGTGGCGTCCACCTGCTGCAGCTGGGCGCGACTGTCCTCGATGTCGGCGCGGGGCGCCAGGTTGCGCTCCTGCAGCTGGGCCAGGCGGTCGACGGCGTTCTGACGCTCGATGCGCAGCGCCTGGGCCTCGCGCAGCGCCGCCCGCTCCTCGGCGTCGGACAGCTCGACCAGCACGTCGCCCCGGCTGACCGTCTCGCCGCCCTCGAAGTTGATCGCCGTGACGGTGTCGGTGACCGTGGCCGAGAGCGTCACGCTCTCGTTGGCGGCCAGGGTGCCGAGCGACTCCAGCGGGTCGGACCAGGCCTGGCGGGTGGCCTCGGCGCCGATCACCGGCGTCGGCGGCATGCCGGCGGGCTGGGCCAGGGCGGCCGGGGTCAGGCACGGCAGCGCCGGCGACAGGGCGAGCAGCAGCAGGGCCAGCGTGGCCGGCCCTGTGCGCCGGGCGCGGCGAGAGAGAAGAGCGTGGATCATGATCAGTGTCCGCAAAGAGGGCGGCGGCCCCGCTAACGTGAGTGTCGAGTGGGCGTCGATATCCGGGGTGAAGACCTGTCGACAGATGGCGACAGCATGCCTCAAGCCGAGCGTCAGGATGTCAACGCGGCGTGCCTTGCACAATGTTTTCGCAACTCGTTCCCCCGACGGCAACGGGGCGTTGCGCGGGGCGATGCGTCGCGGGCCCGGGCCGGCCGGCTCTGGTACCATGTCGCCCTTTTGACTGGCGGGCGTCCGCGCGGGACGCGGCGGCTCGGGGAGCGCAGTGGCATGAACTATGACGTGGTGATTATCGGCGCCGGCGCCGCCGGCTTGATGTGTGCGCTGACCGCCGGCTATGCCGGGCGTTCGGTGCTGGTCATCGATCATGCCAACAAGGCCGGCAAGAAGATCCTGATGTCCGGCGGCGGGCGCTGCAACTTCACCAACCTCGACACCTCGCCGGCCAACTTTTTCTCGAACAACCCGCACTTCTGCATCTCGGCGCTCAAGCGCTACCGGCCGGAGCACTTCGTCGAGCTGGTCGAGCGTCACGGCCTGGAGCACGTGGAGAAGGCGCCCGGGCAGCTGTTCTGCGCCGACTCGGCCAAGGACCTGCTGGCGATACTGCTCACCGAGTGCGACTGGGCCGGGGTCGAGATCCGCCTCAGGACATCCGTCGACGCGCTCGATCGCCGTGGCGAGGGCATGCGGCTCGAGACCTCCGCCGGGCGCATCGACGCCGGGGCGGTGGTGGTCGCCACCGGCGGGCTGTCGATCCCGACCCTCGGCGCCACCGGCTTCGGCTACGAGGTTGCCCGCCAGTTCGGCCTCGAGGTGACCGACACCCGGGCCGCCCTGGTGCCCTTCACCCTGACCTCGGCCTGGAAGGAGCGTACCGCGTCGCTGTCGGGCCTCTCCACCGAGGTGGTGGTACGCTGCCGCGACGGCGAATACCGCGAGCCGATGCTTTTCACCCACCGCGGCCTGTCCGGGCCGGCGCTGCTGCAGGTCTCCAGCCACTGGCATCCCGGCGACGAGCTCGCCATCGACCTGCTGCCCGGCGAGCCGGCCTTCGAGGCGCTGGCGGCCGCCCGCCGCGAGGCGCCCAAGCGGCGGCTCTCCACCTGGCTCGGCGAGCGCCTGCCGCGGCGCCTGGCCCAGGCGCTGGTCGAATGGCACGGCGGCGATGGCCCCATGGCCGAGCGCTCCAACGCCGACCTCGAGGCCTGGGCCTCACGCCTCAACGACTGGCGGATCAAGCCCGCCGGCACCGGGGGCTGGCGCACCGCCGAGGTCACCATGGGCGGCGTCGACACCCGGGCGCTGTCGTCGAAGACCTTCGAGGTCAACGGCCTGCCCCAGCTGCGCTTCATCGGCGAGGTGCTGGACGTCACCGGCCAGCTCGGCGGCTACAACTTCCAGTGGGCATGGGCCTCGGGCGTGGCCTGCGGCCAGTCGCTCTAGCGTCATCCCCGGGGCGAGACGCCTCGTCCTGTCTCCTCGACTTGTCTCCTCGATCTGGCAACGGGGTAGGCCGCCTATACTGGGGGGCATCGCTCGCCGCGGAAGGGGAGATCGTCATGGGCAAGCCGCTGCATCGCAAGCGCCTGAAGCGCGTGGTCGGCCGGCAGGGACTGGCGCTGCTGGCCCAGGCCCGGGCGGCCTGGCCGCGCATCGAGGATCCCGACGACGGCGAGGGACTGCACGACTTCCGGGTAGCGCTGCGCCGGCTGCGCTCCTGGCTCGAGGCCTATCGCGGCTATCCGGGCGTGTCGATTCCCAAGGCCCAGCGCAAGCGCCTGCGCGACCTGGCCCGTGCCACCAACGACGCCCGTGACGGCGAGGTGATGCTGGCCTGGCTCGAGGCCGAGCGGCCGGCGCTCGGCAACGCCGAGCGCGGCGCCATCGACTGGTGGGCCGAGCGGCTGGCGGCCAGGGTCGAGGCCGATTACGCCGAGGCCCGCTGCGTGCTGGAGGCGGGGTTTCCGGGCCTCGATCGCGAGCTCGGCGAGACCCTGGCGGCACTGGCGAAGCAGGGTGGAGGGCCCCGCTTCGGCGAGGCGACGGCCCGGGAACTGGCCACCCTGCACGCGACCCTGACCGCGGAGCTCGCCGCCATCGGCTCTCCCGACGAGCGCGAGGCCCTGCATCGCCCGCGCATCACCGGCAAGCGCATCCGCTATCTGCTGAAGCCCTGGACCCAGGAGGCGCCGATCTTCGAGCAGGCGGAAAAGGCCATGAAGGCCTTCCAGGATGCCTTCGGCGTGCTGCACGACGATCTGGTCCGCGAGTCGGCGCTCGAGGCGGCGGCCGCCGCCCATGCCGACGAGGAGGCGCGGGCGCGGCTGGCGCTGGCGGCCGAGGGCGAGGAACCCAGGGCCGCGGCGCCGCGTCATCTGCGCGGCTTCATGGGGCTGGCGCGGGCCAATCGCGAGCATCGGCTGGCGCACTATGATCGCGCCCTGGAGGTCGCGCGCGCGGCCGGGCCGGGAGCGGGGAAGGCGCCGACGCTGGCGGACCGGCTGGAGGCGGCCATTGTCGCCATGCGCGGCGACTGAGGGTGTCGGGAGGGTGCGCCGCTCTCAGTGCAGGCGCTGGTCGATCTCGCGCCACAGCGCGGTATAGGCCCTGGCCGCGGCGATGCGCGGGGCATAGTCGCGTACCGGGGCGCGTTCCAGCCCCATGCGTTCCACCGCGCTGGCCGAGGGGATGGCGGTGGACAGCCGCAGCGGCCAGCGCTCGTGGAAGCCGTCCATGACCTCGCGGTGCAGGTTGCGCCGGCGATCGGCGAGGGTGATGAAGGGCCACACCGTGCAGGCGATGTCGTGATCGTCGAGGAAGTCCTGCAGCTGATCCAGGGTGCGCAGCGACAGCACCGTGGGCACCACCGGCACCAGCAGCGCATCGACGCTGGAGAAGATGTTTTCCGAGAGATGCGAGAGGCTGGGCGGGCAGTCGAGGATCACCAGGTCGTAGTCGTTGCGCACCGGCTTGAGGATCTGGCGCAGGTGGCTCGCGCCGCGGCTGGCGAGCAGGGCGTCCATTTCCCGGGAGGCCAGCGCCGCCGGCAGCAGGTCGAGCCCCTCGACCTGGGTGGCGCGAATGGCCTTGTCGAAGGAGGCCTTGCCCTTGACCAGCCTTTCCACCCCGCCGCGGACCTTGGGCTTGACGCGCAGGTAGAAGCTGGTGGCCGCCTGGGGGTCGAGGTCCCAGAGCAGTACGCGATATCCCGCCCGGGCGGCTTCCGCTGCCAGGTTCACGGCGGAGGCGGTCTTGCCGACGCCGCCCTTGATGCTATAGAGCGCCAGCATGCGCATGGGGTCCATGTCCTGTCGTCATTCCGTCACGATGTCGAAACAAGATCATAACGGGCCTGCCATGTCAGTGTGTTACGGCGGGATGATGGTTGTCGTCAGGCCGGTCTCAGGGGATCGGCAGGAAGCGCTGCAGCAGCTTCAGCCGCCGTACGGTGACCGCGACGAACAGCGAGCGCTTGGCCAGCCGCTTGGCCGCCGCGGGGTGGCGCAGCGACCAGGCGAGCAGCAGGGCGCCGCCACCCGCGGCGGGCAGTCGGTAGCGCTGAAGGGAGTGCCAGCCGGCCTCGAGCGGGCGGGCGGTCTGGTGCCAGTGCTCGGACTCGACCAGCAGGTCGAGGCGCTGCTGTTCGATGGCGGCCTCTAGGGCCGCCTTGCGGGCTCGGCGCTCGGCGTTGGTCATCGGTCAGCGTTCCTCGCTCCGGGTCTCCATCAGCTCGCGGTCCAGTGCCAGATGCTTGAGGGTATCGACCAGCAGGGTACGGCGCCGGGCCAGGTGCATCACCCAGCCGGCCAGCCCCAGGCCGCCGACCAGCAGGACCGCGGCGCAGCCGCCGATGGCGGCCAGCCGGTAGCTGTCCCAGAAGGCGACGATGATCAGGGTGGTGAGCGCACCGAGCCCGAGCAGCAGCAGCAGCAGGCTGATGCCGGCCAGCAGCAGCAGGGTGACGAACCGTGCGCGTTCCTCCTCGAGCTCCAGCACGGCGAGACGCAGGCGCGTCTCGCCGGTGGCGACCAGACTGCCGAGCAGTCGCTTGCCGGCGCCGAACAGCCGCTGAGCCGGTCCCTGGCCCTCCGACATCAGCGCCGCCCGATCAGCATGCCGACGACCACGCCGACGGCGGCGCCGATGCCGATGCTGGTCCAGGGATTGTCGTGAACATAGCGGTCGCAGGCGTCGGCCTGCTGGGTCACGGCCTCGCGGGTGTCCTGGTAGGCGCGCTCGCCGCGGGCCTCGAGCCGCGCGCGAGTCTCGGTCAGGCGCTGTTCGGCGCGTTCGCGCAGCTCCTTGATGTTGCTGCGGGAATCATCGGCCGTGGCGTTGACCAGCTCCTCGACGGTCTGCGAGAGGTGCTGCAGGTCTTCCTTGAGTTGCTCGGTGGACTGGCGGGTGCGGGAAGCATTGTCGCTCATCGGGTCATCCTCTGACGGTTCATGACAGGCCCAGCATAGCAGCCGTCCTCGCGGTGCGTAATGACCCTATCACCGCGAGAAGGTGCCGGTGGAGAACAGCGGGTTGAGGCTGAAGCCGAGGCTGAGCCGCTGGGTGCTGCGATCGTAGTCGATCAGGCTCTCGCCATAGCCCTGGTAGAACTGTACGTGGCCGCGGATCTTGCCGAACAGCGGCCAGGAGTAGTCGAGCTGGGCGCCCATGTGGCCCTGGTCGGGATTGCCGCGCCACAGCAGGCTGGCCTCGTGATCGTCGAACAGCTGGCGCGCCACGGTGACGTCGGCGTAGCCGAGGTAGTCCTCGATGTCGGGGTTGTCGTCCTCGCCCTCGGTCTCGGGCAGGCGCCAGTAGGGCGACAGCGAGACGGCCCAGTCGTCGTTGATGAAGGTGCTGCTCAGGATCAGCCGGTTCCAGCTGCGCGACAGCTCTCCCGAACGGCCGTTGGACTGGTGGTTGAGCGATAGCCGGTTGTTGACGTTGGTCCAGCCCGCCAGCGTCCAGTCGCTCTCGAAGTCGGCGAACACCTCCGGCTCGTAGTTGGTCTCGCGGAACGGCGAGGAGGCGTCGGCGTTGTAGGCCTGCCACCAGCTGCGCTGGGTATAGCCGAAGTAGAGATCGGCGCGGTCGAACAGCACGTCGTTGGCGAGCTTGAACTTGGCGCTGAACTGGAACTTCACCTCAAGCCGGTCGGGACTGGCGTCGCGGTCGATCTCGCTGAAGGTCTCCTGGTTGGGCGAGGTGGTGTAGCTGAACGGCAGCAGATAGTTGCGGTGATGGGCGGTGATGGAGAAGGGGTTGTCGGCCGACTCCTCCTCCAGCAGCCGGCGTTCGGCCACGGAGGCGCCGATCGGCGGTTCTGCCGGCGGCGCGGCGTCGACGCTGTCGGCGACGGTCGGCGCTGGTGCCTCGCTTGCCGGCGGATCCAGGCGCGCGCGCAGTTCGCCGATCTCGGCCTGCAGGGACTCGATGCGTTCACGGATCGCCTGGCGTTCGGCGTCGCCGAGCGCCCCGTCCGTCTGGGCCTGTCCCTGGCCGGCGAGGCCGGCGCCGAGGGCGGCGGCCAGCAGCGTGGCGATGGAGCGTGGAGCCATGGGGAGTGACTACTCTGTCTAGAGGGAATCTTCGTTCTATCATGCCCGTCCGGCGAGTCAACGGCCAGCTTGCGTGCTTTTTCGTCGTTGCCTTGCCGACCGGGGGCGCCGACAATCCGCTGCCAGGCCCATGGTATCGCCCCGTCGAGGTGCTAGTGATCGATTTTTCGCGTTGTCGGCGGCTCGTCCGCTTTCACATTCTTTGCTGCCTGCCGGTGATCGCCGCGCTGCTGGCGCCGGTGCCGCTCGCCGCCCAGACCGACGAGCTCCCCGAGCGCGCCGCCCTGGAGGAGCGCCTCGCCTCGCTTCAGCCCGAGGAGGGCAAGACGGCAGATGCGGCCACCCAGGAGAGCATCGATGCGCTGGAGGCGACGCTGGACGCCCTCGCGGGCCTCGAGGACGTCGAGGGCCGGCTGTCGACACTGGAGGAACGCGACGATCGCGCGCCCCAGGAACTCAGCGAGACGCGCCAGGCGCTGGCTTCCGCCCGGGACACGCCGCGGGAGTCGCCTGATCGCGAAGCCTTGGCAGGGCTCGATCTCGAGACGCTGATGTCGCGGCTGGAGACGGCCACCGACGAGCTGGAGACGGCGCAGGATCGCCTGTCCGAGGTGGAGACCCGGCTGCTCGGCACCCAGACCCTGCCCGAGCGCGCCCAGCAGGCCATCGCCGAGGCCTCCGCGGCGATGGAGGAGCACCGGCGCGCCCTGGAAGAGCTGGACGCTCGCGACGTGGCGTCCCAGGCGCCTCGGCGCCTGGAACACCGGGTCGAGCGCGCGCTGGCCGAACGGCGCCTGGCGCTGCATCGTCGTGAGCTGGCCACCAATTCGCGCTTCCGCGAGCTGGCCCAGCAGCAACGCGAACTCTATCGGCTGAGGGTGACCCGGCTCGAGAGCCGGGTGCGGGCCTTGCAGGCGTCGCTGGAGGAGCGCCGTCGTGAGCAGTCGGAGCAGGCCGTGGCCGAGGCGGTGGGCGACGAGCCGGAGGGCGTGTCCCGCCATCCGCAGGTCCTCGAGGCGCGCCAGGCCAACCGCGACATGAGCCTGGAGCTGCTCCGCGCCACCAGTCGTGCCAACGAGCTGGGTCGCCAGGGCCAGGAAGCGCGTCGCCAGCTCGAGCGCGTGCGCCAGCTGCAGCGTGGGCTCTCCGAGCATATCGAGGCGATCCGCGGCAGCCCGCTGCTGTCACGCATCCTGCGCGAGCAGCGCCGGGCGCTGCCGAGCGTCGAGTCCACCAGCGGCCTCAAGGAGGAGATCGCCGATCTGCGTCTCCAGCAGTTCGAGCTCGACCGCCAGCGCGAGCGGCTGCAGAACGTAGAGCAGCGGGCCAGCCAGCGTCTTGAGCAGGCCGATGCCGGTGCCTCGGAGGCCGTGCACGAGACGCTGGCCCAGCTGCTGCGGGCCCGCCGCGAGCTGCTCGATCGGCTCGAGCCGACCTACGGCGAGGTGCTGACCGCCGCCATCGAGCTTCAGCTCAATCAGCAGCAGCTGTTCGAGACCAGTCGCGAGCTGCGCGCCGCCATCGACGAGCAGCTGTTCTGGATCGCCAACTCCCACCCTCTCGATCTGAACTGGCTGACCCGCCTGCCGAGCCACCTGAGTGCCGAGTGGGGCGAGGGCGAGTGGCGCCGGGCGCTGCCGACACACTGGCGCTGGCCGGATTCGGCGGCGTTTCTGGCCTCGCCGCTGTTGCTGATCGCCGGCGTGCTGCTGGGGCTGCGCCGGCCGCTGTCGCGTCGCCTCGCCCGCCTGCACGACGAGATCGGTCATCTGCGCCAGGACAGCCAGGGGCATACGCCGCTGGCGGTGGGCGTGGAAGCCCTGCTGGCGCTGCCGGGGCCGCTGAGCCTGCTGGCGGCGTCGCTGGGGATGACGCTGGGCGGCGCCGGGCTGGCGGTGAGCATCGGCTGGGCGCTGATGTATCTGGCGCTGGCCTGGGCGGGGATCGCCTGGATGCGGCGGCTGCTGGTGCCCGAGGGCGTGGCGACGCGCCACTTCCACTGGCCCAGCGGCTACGTGGCGCAGCTGCGCCGCTGGCTGTGGTGGCTGGGACTGGCGCTGGTGCCGGTGCTGTTCGTGGGCACCCAGGCCCGCGATGTCGATATCGACCTGACCCAGCGTCCGCTGGCGATGCTGCTTCTGCTGGCCGGGCTCGTCGGCATGAGCGTGGCGCTGGCCCGGCTGATCCTGGCGCACACGCCGTTCTTCGGCGTCAAGCTGTTCCGCCTGCTACTGGGGCTGGCGATGGCGATGGTGCCCCTGGTGCTGGGCGGACTGGTGATGTTCGGCTATGCCTATGCGGCGCTCAGCCTGGTGGGGCGCTTCGTGATCACCATCTATCTGCTGGGCGCGTGGATCCTGGTCGAGGCGGCGGTGGTGCGCGGACTGGCCGTGGCGGCCCGGCGGCTGGCCTACCGACGCGCGCTGGCCCGGCGCCGGGCGCTGGCGCACGAGGCGGAGAACGGAGAGCACGGCGTCGAGGTCGTCGAGGAGCCGCCGCTGGACATGCAGCAGGTCAACCAGCAGTCGCTGCGCCTGTCCAAGCTGATCCTGATGCTGGGCTTCGTGGTGGTCCTCTACCTGGTCTGGACCGATCTGCTGACGGTGTTCGGCTACCTCGAACGGGTGATGATCCTCGGCGGCGACGGCCAGCAGGGCAGCGAACTGGTGGGCGCCTCGATCTCGGTGGCCGACCTCTGCGTGGCGCTGCTGGTGGTGGCGCTGACGCTGATCATGGCGCGTAACCTGCCGGGGCTCTTGGAGGTGATGGTGCTGTCGCGCCTCGAGCTCAAGCAGGGCAGCGCCTACGCCATCAGCTCGCTGCTGTCCTACGTGATCGTCGGCACCGGCGTAGTCTGGGCGCTGGGCACCCTCGGGGTGTCGTGGAGCAAGCTGCAGTGGCTGGTCGCCGCGCTGGGCGTGGGGCTCGGCTTCGGGTTGCAGGAGATCTTCGCCAACTTCATCTCGGGGCTGATCATCCTGTTCGAACGCCCGGTGCGCATCGGCGATACCATCACGCTCGGCAACCTCACCGGCACGGTCAACCGCATTCGCATTCGCGCCACCACGGTGACCGACTTCGATCGCAAGGAGATCATCATTCCCAACAAGACGTTCGTCACCGACCAGCTGATCAACTGGTCGCTGTCGGACAACATCACCCGGGTGATCCTGACCTACGGCGTGGCCCTCGGCTCGGATCATCGCCTGGTGCAGCGGCTGCTGACCCAGGCCGCCGGAGAGAACGCCCGGGTGCTGGCCGATCCCGAGCCCCAGGTGCTGTTCATGCGCTACGGCGATAGCCGCCTGGAGTTCGAGCTGCGCATCTTCGTCAACAGCCTGGGCGACCGGCTGCTGGCCACCGATGAGCTCAACGGCCGGGTTGGCGAGCTGTTCGCCGAGCAGGGCCTTGAGATCGCCTTCAATCAGATGGACGTGTGGCTGCGCGACGACAAGGGGCGCCAGGCGCGGGTGCCGAGCCGCGGCACGGGCGAGGCGCCCGCCAACCCTCCGCCCGGAGCGGGCGGCGATCCCGGCGAGCTGGATGCGGGCGATGCCGGGGGAGGTGGAGGCGACGCCGGCCGTTAAAGCCCCTTCAGTTTCGGAAAAGTCTTCGAGCGAAGGCTAGACAAGGCAAAAAGCAGCGAAAAGCCGGAGTTTACGAGCCGTAAATGAGGACTTTGACCGGGCTCGCGTACGAGATGATTTTTAACGCCGTATAGCCGAGCGCAGATACTTTTCGGTTAGCGCCGGCGGGCGTAGAGCAGGAATTCCCTATTCCCGTCGCCGCCTCGGATCGGGCTCTCCTGCCAGTGCTTGGCGATGAAGCCGGCGTCGGCGCAGGCCTCGCGGATGCGCGCCTCCACCTCGGGGTAGCGCGCGGGGTCGGTGACCAGTCCGCGGGCACTGACGCCCTCGGGGCCGACCTCGAACTGCGGCTTGACCAGCGACACCAGCTCGCCGCCAGCGGGCAGCAGGGCGCCGAGCTCCGGCAGGATCAGCGTCTGCGAGATGAAGGACACGTCCATCACCGCTACCTCGGCGGGATGCTCGGCCAGCGCCGCGGTCAGTCGCGGATCGTTGCGCATGGCGCGGGCATTGAGTCCCTCCAGGCAGGTCAGGCGCGGCTCGTCGCGCAGCTCGGCGGCGAGCTGGTCGTGGCCGACCTCGACGCCGATCACGTGCGCCGCGCCGTGGCGCAGCGCGCAGTCGCTGAAGCCGCCGGTCGACTGGCCGACGTCGAGCACCATGCGGCCCTCGAGCGGCAGCGACAGGGCCTTCAGCACCGCCTCCAGCTTGAGCCCGGCGCGCGACACGTAGCGCTCCTCCGGGTCCTCCTCGACCTTCAGTTCGACGGTCTCGGGGAGCTTCTCGCCGGGCTTGGTCAGCACCCGGCCGCCGTCCCTGAGGCTCACCCGGCCGTGGCGGATCAGGCGCTGGGCGCGGGTGCGCGAGCGCGCCAGTCCCTGAAGGAGGAGCAGCTGGTCGAGGCGTGGCATGGGCGATCCTGGCAGTGGTGGAGCGGGAAAACGGGGCCGCATTATGCCACAGCGGGCGGCCCGGTCAGCCGCCCGACTCGGCCTGCAGCCCGCCCGGGGGCAGGCGGTCGGCGCCCCAGCTGCGCTGCAGGTAGCCGATCACCCGATCCAGCTCGGCCTGGTCGATGCGCGCCGGCTCGCCGCGCTCCAGCGGATCGTGGTGGAAGATGTAGAGCCGCGAGGCGAACTGCTCGAAGGGCAGCGAGGCCTCGCCGAAGCGTTCGCCGTGGCCGGCGGTGCTGACCTGCACGCCGTCGCCCCAGTCCTGGCCGCTGTCGTTGTTGGGGTTGTAGAAGAACACGCGCATCTCGCCGCTGGGGTCGACGCCGATCCGCAGCAGGGTGATGGCATGCCAGCCGATGAAGCGGGCGGCGCTGTCGGTGACCGCGATACCGGCCGGCTGGGGATGGATGAGCGGCTGGTTGCCGTTGTAGTGCGGGTGGTAGCTGGCATAGAAGTGGCGCAGGAAGCCGTCGAGGTCGAGCAGCTGGCCGCTGGCCACGTCGACGTTGATGCGAAAGCCGCGCCCCGACCACCAGCCGTGGAACTCCGGGTTGACCCAGCGGTGCGGGTCGCCCTCGCGGCCGATGCAGCGCCGGCCCATCTCGGCGTAGATGCGGTCCAGGTGCGGCACCACGATCAGCGATACCGGGTCCAGGTCCATGGGCAGCTCGGTGGCCACGCCGCCTTCGCTCGCCATCGACGAGATCGGCTGGCCCTCGAAGTGCATGATGATCTCGTCGTCGCGGGCCGCCCAGGTCACCATCTGCAGCAGGTAGTCCGGGTCGTTGTAGGCCCACATCGACAGCGCCCGGGCCGACTGGCAGGTGGGGTTGTTGCCCTGGCCGACGCCCAGCGGCAGGCCGAGCATGCATAGCACGCCCTCCAGCAGCCGCGCCCGGGGCGAGACCGCCTCGCCGAAGGCCAGGTTGAGCCGCGCCGTCGACCAGTCCGACAGCGTGAGCCCCAGCTGGCGCCAGATGGCCGGTGCTACCGGCGGCTGGTAGAGGATGCCGCGCTCGAGCATCAGCGCCAGGCCGTAGACCGCCTGGGCGGTGTCGGGGTGCAGCCCGCCGCGGATCAGCGCATGCACCAGCTCGCGATAGCACAGCAGGCAGTCGCGGCCGGTGGAGGAGAGCCCCAGCGCCTCGCCGATCAGGGTGTCGCCGTTGTCCAGCAGGTGGCGCAGCAGCACCGGGTGGTAGGGCGACACCAGGCCCGTGTCGTGCATCGACCGGGCGAAGCCGGTGGCCTCGGCCTGCAGGGCGCTGGCGTCCATGCTGGCCAGGCGCTGGCGATAGACCTCGAGGCCCGGGTCCTCGCGACAGGCGTGGGACGGGCCGAACAGCGAGCTGACCAGGCGGTCGGCGCCCTGACCGCTGGTGCCGAGGTCGATGGTCGGGTCGGCCTGGCAGATGGCGATTTGGGTGATCATCTGCTTGACCGGCCCGACCTGGATCGGACGCTGCTGGAGGATGCGCCAGATCTCGCCGATCAGCCGGTCGATGATGTGCTCGTAGCCGATGCGCTGGGCCAGATGGGTGAACAGACGCCGCGGCAGCTCGGCCAGGCGACCCTGGGTCTCCCGCTCGGCCTCGCTGGGCGCGCCGAACAGCAGCCACAGGTTCAGGGCGATCACCTGGGTCAGGTAGTGGTGGGCCTGCTCCGACGAGATCAGCCCGTGGCGCACCTCGCCCTTGGCCACCGCCACCAGCCTGAGCTCGCTGAGCGCCTCGATCGTCACCATGTTGGCATCGGCGCTCTTCAGCGCCTGGGTGGTCAGCGAGGGCACCAGGAACTGGGGCGTGGCCCAGTCCGAGCCCTCGAAGACGCCGGCGGCCTCCATGGCCGCGGCGCGGGATTCGACCGCCGCGGCACCGCCTTCCAGCAGCAGCACGCGGCGGGCCGTGTCGAGCACCCGGGGCAGCTTGCCCGGCTTGGCGAAGCCCCGGGCCCCGGCCAGCAGGTCCGTGGCCTCGTCCAGACGTTTCAGCAGGCCCGTGAGCCTGTCGTCGCCGGTTGGTGTGGGGGGACTGGTCACACCGACTCCTCGTCATCCGTGGGAAAGGTCTTAATGACGCGCCCGTCAGACATAGAAATCAAGCTCTTCCATATGCTTGAGCAGGTCGCGCATGCGATTGGGGTCGTCGCCCTTGAAGTAGATCAGCCCCCAGTGGGTGCCGAAGGCGGTGCGCTTGGTGACCGTTTCCTGCATCGGCGTCGTCAGCTCGTGGGACTCGAAGTAGGCGTCGTCCTCGACCACTTCGGGAATCTCCAGCCGGCTGACCACCCGCAGGCGCGGATAGACCCCGAAGCAGCCCGCATAGCCGTCGGCATCGACGACCTCCCTGGGGAAGAAGTCGGCGACTTCTTCGGCCGTGGTCCTGGGGTCGAACACCAGCATGCTGGCCTGATAGGCGTTGAAGCCGTAGACCCGCTCGAGCAGCTCGAAGACCTTGAAGCCCGGCGGCCGGTAGGCGACCTCGCCGAAGTACATCTCGCCGTCGCTGGTGACGAAGTATTCCGGGTGAATCAGCCCGAAGGAGATGTCGAAGGCCTTGATCAGCTTCTCGATCTGGGCGGTGATCTGGGGGCGATAGCGCTCGAGCTCCGGCGAGGCGGGCACGAACACCGAGTAGCCCAGGGTCACGTATTCCGAGATGTTGAGGAAGGCGATCTTGCCGTCGTGGATCCAGGCCTCCACGGCGAACTCCCAGCCGTCCAGGTGCGATTCCATCAGCACCGGGAATTCCTCGTCGGGGATGGTGTCGATCTCGTCCGGCGTGCGGATCACCCGGTGGCCCAGGCAGCCGGCCTTGTCGAAGGCCTTGAGGTGAATGGGGTCGTTGGGATCGCCGTCGAGCTTGAGCAGCGTCTGGTTGACGCGCTTGAGGAAGCGGATCACGTCGTCCTTGTCGTGGGCCTCCTCGAAGATACCGACGCGGATGCCGCCGAGCTGGGCACGGCGCTTCATCAGCGCCTTGTCGCGCAGCAGCAGCGACTGGCCGTAGAGCCGCGGGTTGTCGAGCAGCACCGAATTGATGGCGCCGGCCCACTCCACGGTTTCCTCGAACAGCGGGATGGACACGTCGACGCCCATGCCCTTGAGGGTCTCGGCGATCTCCATCGAGCGGTCGTTCAGGCGCTCGAAGTTCCAGGAAACGTAGGGGATGTCGTGCTGCTGGCAGTATTCCTCCGCCCAGTCCGGGGCCACCACCACGTAGCGGCGGTCGAAGTTCTCGGCGGCCTCGATGGCATTCAGGCTCCAGCCCAGCAGTGCGATGTAGCCCTTGTTCGAATCCTTGGTCATGGATGCCTCCGGTCGTCGAATGATACAGCGGGCCTCTCCGCCGCGGGGCGGCGGAGAGGCGAGTCACCCTCACCATAGACCCTGACGACGCTTCGGGGGCGTTGGTAATGCTCGCGTCAGATCACGATTCGACAATCGCTCCTTGCTGCGCCGCCGGTCGCTTGGTATAGTGCGCGGCGTTCGGCAAGTCACTGATCCCACTCAGAGAACTGCCCGACTCAAATGGCACGTCAGGTGCCCGCTGTGGTGGCCCCTTAGGTCCTCCCGCAACGCTAAGTCGCAAACCCCGCCAGGCCCGGAAGGGAGCAACGGTAGTGATGGACGCGTGTGCCGGGATGTGGCTTTCGGGGCCGCCTCCATTTGTGCCTCCCTTTCGTTGTTCTCCTCGTTCGATCGCCCTCGTTTCATGCCCGTCATGAGGCCCGCTCGTGTCTGCGCCCTCCGGGCTTGCAGCCGTTATCGGCGCGCGTCATAGTCGTGTCCCGGGCGCCGGCCGGCGCCCCGATCAATCCCCGCAAGGAAATGGTCAGGCGCGCGCAACGGATCCGTTGCCGACGGATGCGTCGGGTCGTCGACGGCACCTGAGCACGAGGAGCAATGGCGAGATGTTGACCTTCCACAGCGATGACACCGGCCTGCGTCGCGCCCGTACCGAACTCGACGGCGGCGAGCTGGTGGCGCCCTACGAGTGCCCCGAGCGGGTCGAGCTGGTGCTTGAACGGGTGCGCGAGGTGGGCCTCGGCGAGGTGCGCGAGCCCGAGGCCTATGGTCTCGAGCCGGTGCTGGCGGTGCACGACCGCGGCTACGTCGACTTCCTCGCCCGCTGCTGGGACGACTGGCGGGCGGCGGGCCGGCGCGGCGAGGCCATCCCCTCCGTCTGGCCGGCCCGGGCCATGCGCGACGACCTCATTCCCGAGCATATCGACGGCCGGCTCGGCTATTACGCGCTGGCCGCCGAGACCTCGATCTGCGCGGGCACCTTCGAGGCCGCCATGGCCAGCAAGGACATCGCGCTCTCGGCCGTTTCCCATACCCTGGCCAGCGGCGAGCCCTGCTTCGGGCTGTGCCGGCCGCCTGGCCACCATGCCGCCAGCGACCAGTTCGGCGGCTACTGCTTCTTCAACAACGCCGCCATCGCCGCCCAGCATGCGCTGGACAGCGGCAAGGGGCGCGTGGCGGTGCTGGACGTCGACTTCCACCACGGCAACGGCACCCAGCAGATCTTCTACGAGCGCGACGACGTGCTGTTCGCCTCGCTGCACGGCGACCCGCGCAGCTGCTTCCCCTACTTCCTGGGTCACGCCGACGAGACCGGCCGCGGGGCAGGGGAGGGCTTCAATCTCAACTATCCGATGGCGCCGGGGACGGGCTTCGATGCCTGGTCCCGGGCGCTCGACGATGCCCTGGCGCGCATTCGCGAGGCCGGCTGCGAGCTGCTGATGGTCTCGCTCGGCGTCGACGCCTTCGAGCACGACCCCATCAGCGCCTTCAGGCTCACCAGCGACGACTTCACCGAGCTCGGCCGGCGACTGGCCGGCGCGGGGCTGCCCACCACCTTCCTGCTCGAGGGCGGCTATGCGGTCAAGGAAATCGGCATCAATGCCGTCAACGTGCTGGCCGGCTTCGACGCCGCCCGTTAACACGCCCATCACAAGGAACGATTCATGGCACGCATCTACGACGACAATTCCCGCTCGATCGGCAACACCCCGCTGGTCCGGCTCAACCGGGTCAGCGAGGGGGCCACGATCTGGGCCAAGATCGAGGGCCGCAACCCGGCCTACTCGGTGAAGTGCCGCATCGGTGCGGCGATGATCTGGGACGCCGAGGAGCGCGGCGTGCTCAAGCCCGGGATGCGCATCGTCGAGCCCACCAGCGGCAACACCGGCATCGCCCTGGCCTTCGTCGCCGCGGCCCGCGGCTATCCGCTGGTGCTGACCATGCCGGCCTCCATGAGCCTCGAGCGGCGCAAGGTGCTCAAGGCGCTGGGCGCCGAGCTGGTGCTGACCGAGCCCGCCAAGGGCATGGCCGGCGCCATCGCCAAGGCCAAGGAGCTGGCCGAGGCCGAGCCGGAGGCCTACTTCCTGCCGCAGCAGTTCGAGAACCCGGCCAACCCGCGCATCCACGAGACCACCACCGGCCCCGAGATCTGGCAAGACACCGACGGCGAGGTGGACGTCTTCGTCGCCGGCGTGGGCACCGGCGGCACCCTCACCGGCGTCTCGCGCTACATCAAGCAGACCCAGGGCAAGGCCATCACCAGCGTGGCGGTGGAGCCGGTCGACTCGCCGGTGATCGCCCAGACCCGCGACGGCCAGGCGCCGACGCCTGCGCCGCACAAGATCCAGGGCATCGGCGCCGGCTTCGTGCCCGCCAATCTCGATCTGTCGCTGGTCGACCGCATCGAGGCCGTGGGCAACGACGAGGCCATGGAGATGGCGCACCGGCTGATGCAGGAAGAAGGCATCCTGTGCGGCATCTCCTGCGGCGCCGCCGTGGCCGCCGCGGTGCGCATCGGGCGTGACCCGGCCTTCGCCGGCAAGAACATCGTCGTGATCCTGCCGGACAGCGCCGAGCGCTATCTCTCCTCGCCGCTGTTCGCCGGCCACTTCGGCGAGCTGGAAAACCAGCCGTAAGTCGCGTTTCCCGCCCCGTTCCCGGCGGCCGCCCGGCCGCCGGGAATGCTCTCGTCCTCAAGCGCCGTCGCGGCGCTCCCTACGCCCGTGGCGGCGGCAGGCTCGGCACCAGGTCGACCACCCCGAAGGTCTCCATCCCGATCCATATCAGGAAGCCGGCGTAGAGCCCCAGCAGGGCCACGCATTCGCGCTTCGTCAGCACCATGCCGGTGCGCATCATCAAAAACAGCGCCACCGTGGCGGCGGTGAGCACCGCCATCATCGGCGCGGCGATGGAGAAGTTGACCATGGCGGTGCCGGCGATCAGCACGCCGGCCGGGATGCACACCAGCAGGTCGAAGGTGTTGCTGCCCAGCACGTTGGCGATGCTGGTGACGCCGCGACCCTGGCGGGCGGCGCGGATCGAGACGAAGGCATCGGGAATCGAGGTGCCGGCGGCGACCACGGTGATGCCCCACAGGAAGCTCGGGGTGTCGAAGATCTCGCCGAACGCGATCGCCGCGCGGACCAGTCCCTCCACGCCGATCACGATCACCGCCAGCGACAGCGCCAGCCGGGCCCATTCGCGTCCCGGGTGCACGTCGCCGGCGTCGACCTCGCTTTCGTGGTCGAGGGTGTCCTGGTACTGCACGAACAGGTAGAGCCCGTAGAGCGCCACCGGCATCAGCGCCAGCCCGCGGGTCATCTCGCCGCTGATGGCGCCGCCCGTCGCCTCGGCGGGGTGATAGATGGCGGCGAAGGCGAAGGTCAGGGTCAGCACCGCCACCGCGATCATGTAGAACTGGGCTTCCTTGTAGACCAGATCGCGGTTGGCCTTTAGCGGGTGGCGACTGGCCAGGCCGGAGACGGCGGGGATCACCAGGATGTTGAACAGCGCCGAGCCGACGATCGCCGCCACGCCGAGCTCGAACTCGCCGTGCACCAGGGTGGAGATCACCGTGGTGGAGAGCTCCGGAAAGCTCGAGCCCACGGCCACCACGATGGCACCCTGGACGATGTCCGGCAGACGGTAGTGGGCCGCCAGCCGCTCGCTGCTGGTTTCCAGCAGGCCGCTGCCACGCCAGACGATGGCGGTGGCCACCACGGCCACGAGACTCCAGATCAGAATGGCAGGCATCGCAGGCGTCCCTTCCTTGAATGACGAGTGTCCAGCCTAACAGCCCCTTGCCGCCGATAGCATATCGGGAATAGCTGATATTGATGTCCCCATCGCCGACCGGCAGGATAGCGCCTTTCCGATAGGGAGGGGGGCATGCAACGTCTTGTCTTGGCAGGTTTTATTGCGCTGGCTCTGGCCGGTTTTCCGGGCCTGGCCGGCGCCGCGGTGATCGGCAGCTGGAACCTCGAGCATCTGGGCTGGAACAACGACAAACGGCTCGATCGGGTGGCCCGGGTGGCCGGGCGATTCGACCTGCTGGCGGTGCAGGAGCTGATGGAAGCGGAGGCGCTGACGCGGCTTGAGCGCGAGCTCGAGGGCGTGTCCGGCGAGGACTGGTCGTCGATGGCCAGCCACGCGGTGGGGCGCGGCCGCTACCAGGAGCACTACGGCTTCCTGTGGCGCGAGTCGCGCGTCGCGTCGCTCGGCGGCGGTGCGGTGTATCTCGACCGCGGCGACGTCTTCGCCCGCGAGCCCTTCTCGGCGACGTTCCGCGACCGTGAGAGCAGCGCCCCCTTCGTCGCCGCCACGGTGCACGTGGTCTACGGCGACGGTCTCGTCGACCGTCGGCCCGAGGTCGAGGCGCTGGCCGACTACTGGCAATGGCTCGACGAGGCCTATCCCGACACCCCGCGGATGCTGATGGGCGACTTCAACCTGGCGCCGGACGATGACGCCTGGGCGCCGCTGCGGGCGCTCGGCGCGGTACCGGCCCTGAGCGATCAGGCCACCACGCTCGGCCATGCACCGGGCCGCTACGCCAGCGCCTACGACAACCTCTGGTATCGCCCGGATCGCCTGAGCCCCTCGATGCTCGGCATGCTGCGCTATCCGGCGCTGGCCGGCCTCCAGCACGGCGAGGCCCGCGAGCACGTCTCCGATCACGCCCCGGTCTATCTGGCGCTGCACCAGGGCGAGCTGGAACCCCTGCCGCCCGGCGCCGGGGTGGTCGCCGATGCCGGCGGCGCCTCCCTCGGCACGACGGCCGGCTGCATCGACCTCAACGCCAGTTCCGTCGCCTCGCTGGAGCAGCTGCCGCACATCGGCCCGGCCCGCGCCGAGGCCATCGTGGCCGGTCGCCCCTGGTCGGGCAGCGGCGAGCTCATGCGCCTCGACGGCATCGCCGCCGGGCGCCTCGCCGACATCCGCGACAGCGGCCGGCTCTGCGGCGGCTGACTCGCTTCGGCCCACGCTTTGCGCCCGGGCCGCCACCCGGTAGAATGTGGGGCATCTCTTCAAGCCCGTCGGTCGGCGATTCGCGCACCGGCGGGGCTTTCGTGTTCGGCTGCCAGCCAGCCCAGCCGCAAGGATTCCGAGCTGCATGAGCTATCAGGTTCTGGCCCGCAAGTGGCGGCCGCGTACCTTCCATGAACTGGTCGGCCAGGAGCATGTCCAGCGCGCGCTGGTCAATGCCCTGGACCAGGGCCGGCTGCACCACGCCTACCTGTTCACCGGGACCCGCGGCGTCGGCAAGACCACCCTGGCGCGCATCCTCGCCAAGTGCCTGAACTGCACCGCGGGCGGGCAGGGCGACGAGGGCGTGACCTCCACGCCCTGCGGCCAGTGCCCCAGCTGCGAGGCCATCGACGACGGGCGCTTCGTCGACCTGATCGAGGTCGACGCCGCCTCGCGCACCAAGGTCGAGGACACTCGCGAGCTGCTCGACAACGTGCAGTACGCGCCGACCCAGGGCCGCTACAAGGTGTACCTCATCGACGAGGTGCACATGCTCTCCACCAGCAGCTTCAACGCGCTGTTGAAGACCCTGGAAGAGCCGCCGCCCCACGTGAAGTTCCTGCTGGCCACCACCGACCCGCAGAAGCTGCCGCCCACGGTGCTGTCGCGCTGCCTGCAGTTCACCCTCAAGCACATGCCGCCGGAGCGCATCGTCGGTCACCTGTCCAAGGTGCTCGAGGCCGAGTCGGTCTCCTTCGAGGAGAGCGCGCTGTGGCTGCTCGGCAAGGCCGCCGAGGGCTCCATGCGCGACGCCATGAGCCTGACCGACCAGGCGATCGCCTTCGGCCAGGGCGAGGTGCGCCACGCCGACGTGGCGGCGATGCTCGGCACCCTCGACCATCGCCACGTGCTGGCGCTGCTCGAGGCCATGGCCGAGGTCGACGCCGCCCGGGTGCTGGCCGAGGTCGCGGCCCTGGCCGAGCAGGGCCCGGACTTCGCCGGCGTGCTCGACGACGTCACCGGCGTGCTGCACCGCCTGGCCGTGGCGCAGATGGTGCCCGACGCCCTGGACAACGGCCACGGCGACCGTGAGACGCTGCTGGCGCTGGCTGCGCGTTTCACCGCCGAGGACATCCAGCTCTACTACCAGATCGGCATCCAGGGCCGCGGCGACATGGCCCACGCGCCGGACCTGCGCACCGCCCTGGAGATGACCCTGCTACGCATGCTGGCCTTCCGCCCCCAGGGCGTGCCGAAGCCGGCCCAGACGCCGCTGCCCATGCGCGGAGGCGGTGACGGCGGACAGCCCGCGGCCGGCGGCGCCGGGCCGTCGGGGAGCGGCGATCAGGCGGCCGGCGCTGCGCCAGCGCCGAGTGCGGCGCCTGGCGCCGCGGCATCGCAGCCGGCGGCCGAATCCGCCCCGGCCCCCGCGCCGACGCCTGAACCGGCTCCGGCGCCGGTCGAGTCCGCCGCCTCGCCGGCGCCGGCCGAGGCACCCGCTGCCCCGCAGCCGGCTCCCGAGGCCGCGCCGGAACCCGCGCCGTCCGCGCTCGCGGCAGCCGAGCCGACCCCCGAGCCGCCGCCCTGGATCGTGGACGAGCCGGCGGCGTCGGCGCCGGCCGAGCCCGAACCGGCCCCGGTGGCCGAGTCGCCGGCGCCACAGACCGAATCGCAGCCTGAACCACGGCCCGAGCCGGTCGCGGCGCCCGAGCCGGCGACAGAACCCCAGGCCGCCCCTGTCGAGGTGCCGGCCGAGGCACCGGACGCACCCGCCGCCGACGTCGCCCCGGGCGAGCTGAGCCATGCCGAATGGCTGGAGCGCTTCGACGCCCTGGGCCTGTCGGGGCTGACGCGCAACCTGGCGGCCCACTGCGTGGTCGAAGCCGACGACGGCGACGCCCTGACGCTGCGGCTGGATCCGTCCCAGGCGGCGATGCAGGCCGACGTCCACGTCGAGCGCATCCGCGAGGCGCTGGCCGGGGCCGGTTTCGCGCGGCGCCTGACCATCGCCGACGGGCCGCTGCCCGAGGGCGTCGAGACGCCGCGCCAGCGCGCCGACCGCCTGGCCGCCGAGCGCCACGCCGAGGCGGTGGCCGCGCTGCAGGCCGATCCCCAAGTGCAGAAGATCCAGCAGGCCTTCGGCGCCCGGCTGATCGAGACCACGGTGAAGCCCGCCGAGGCGGCGCGTTACTGAACGGACGCGACCGCCAGGCGTCGGAAGGGGTAGCACCGACCGTACACGACACCGGCCGCCCGGGCGGCCGGACCGAACATCCAATCGAGAGGACGTCACCATGATGAAAGGTGGAATGGGCAACCTGATGAAGCAGGCCCAGGAAATGCAGGAGAAGATGCAGAAGGCCCAGGAAGAGGTCGCCAAGGCCGAGGTTCACGGCGAGGCCGGGGCCGGCATGATCAAGATCACCATGAACGGCCGCCACGACGTGCTCAAGGTCGACATCGATCCGAGCGTCATGGAGGAGGACAAGGAGCTGCTCGAGGACCTGCTGGCCGCCGCCGTGAACGACGCCGTGCGCAAGGTCGAGGCCAACTCCAAGGAGATGATGGAAGGCGCCACCTCCGGCCTGGACCTGCCGCCGGGCTTCAAGATGCCGTTCTGAGGCGCCTCGCCGGAACGCAACGACGAGAGATGAGCGCCCGCGTGGCGCTCATCTCGTCCCATGACGAGACGTGAGTCCTGAACGACCCATGAGCTTTTCCCCCCTGGTCGAACGGCTGATGGAGGCCTTCCGGGTGCTCCCCGGCGTTGGCCCCAAGACCGCCCAGCGCATGGCCATGCATCTGCTCGAGCGCGACCGCGACGGCGGCCGGCGGCTGGTCGAGTCGCTCGGCACGGCCCTCGAGTCGGTCGGCTACTGTCGCCGCTGCCGCACCCTCACCGAGGAGGAGCTGTGCGGCATCTGCGAAAGCCCGCGCCGCGACGACGGCGTGCTGTGCGTTGTCGAGTCTCCGGCCGATCAGCTGGCCATCGAGGAGGCCGGCGGCTATCAGGGCCGCTACTTCGTGCTGCACGGCCACCTGTCGCCGCTGGACGGCGTCGGGCCCGAGGACATCGGCCTCGACCAGCTGGAGGCGCGGGTCGCCGAGGCCGGCGTCGAGGAGGTGATCCTGGCCACCAATCCCACGGTGGAAGGGGAGGCCACGGCCCACTACATCGCCTCCCAGCTCGCGCCGCAGGGGCTCAAGCTCTCGCGCCTGGCCTATGGCGTGCCCATGGGCGGCGAACTCGAATACGTCGACGGCGGTACCCTGAGCCGGGCCTTCAACGGCCGGTTGCCCTTCCAGGGCGAATGATCGCCGTCCCATCCCTGCCATGCCGGATGACCGCATGTCCCTGACACCCGAGATCCGCTGGATCGACACTCCCGAGGCGCTCGACGCCGCCTGCGCCGAGGTGGCCGAGGCCGATGTCCTGGCCCTGGATACCGAATTCTTCCGCGAGCGCACCTTCCACCCGGTGCCGGCGCTGATCCAGTTCTGCGCCGGCGGGCCGGCCTACCTGGTCGATCCCCAGGAGGTCGCCTGTACCGAGCGCTTCCGCCGCCTGCTCGCCGAGGGACCGCTGAAGCTGCTGCACGCCTCCAGCGAGGACCTCGAGGTCTTCGCCCACTGGGCCGGGGTGCCCATCGCGCCGCTGGTGGACACCCAGATCGCCCAGGCGCTGCTCGGCGAGGTGACCTCCATGGGTTACCAGAAGCTGGTCGAGTACTGGGTGGGCGAGACCCTGCCCAAGGACGAGACCCGCTCCAACTGGCTCGAGCGCCCGCTCTCCGATGCCCAGAAGACCTATGCGGCGCTGGACGTGGTCTATCTGCTGGACGTCTGGGCGCACCAGCGCGAGTCCCTGGAGCGCCACGGCCGACTGGAATGGCTCGAGGAAGACTGTGCCGCCCTGACCGACCAGGCCTCGCGCAGCGACGAGGCCGACGGCCAGTGGTACCTGCGCCAGCGCAACCTGTGGCGCCTGGGCCCGCGCCAGATCGAGGCCTATCGCCTGATGACCACCTGGCGCGAGGGCGAGGTGCGTCGCCGCGACCTGCCGCGCAGCTGGCTGGTCAGCGACAAGCTGCTGTTCGCCATCGCCGAGCGGCTGCCCGAGAATCGCTATGAGCTGGCCGCGGTGGAGGGCATCAAGCCGCCGCTGGTCAAGCGCGAGGGCGATGTCCTGCTGGCGCTGGTCAAGGAGGCGCGCCTGCTCGACGAGGCCGAGCTGCCGTCGGTGCCGCTGTCGCCCTTGTCGCCGGCCTTCAAGCGCTGCCTGAAGGCGATGAAGAAGGTAGTGAATCTCGAGGCCGAGTCCCTGGGGCTGGCCCCCGAGATGCTGATGCGCCGCCGTGACCTGGAGGCCCTTGCCAGCGCCCGGCTGCGCGGCCGCGTGCTGCCGCTGCCCGTCGGCTGGCGCGGCGAGCGCCTGGCCGATGCCCTGGAGAGCGCCCTGAACGAGGTCCCAGCATGACCACCATGAGCGGCAAGCTGCTGTGCGAGGTCTTCAAGAGCCCGCGCAAGGACGAGATGTATCTGTACGTGGACAAGCGCCGCGGCCTCGAGGACGTGCCCGAGGCGCTGCTCGAGCGCTTCGGCAAGCCGGTCCCGGCGCTGACGCTGATCCTCACGCCCGAGAAGCCGCTGGCCCGCACGCGCGGTGCCGAGGTGATGGCCGCCATCGAGGAGAAGGGGTTCTATCTGCAGATGCCGCCGGCCAAGGAGGACTATCTGCTGGATCTTTATCGCACGCCCACCGAGGCCCGCTACTAGTCTATCGCGCCCGGGGCCGCGCGAACGGCGCTATTCCCTTGTCGCGCCCGGGGCCGCGCGAACGGCGCTATTCCCTTGTCGCGCCCGAGACCGCGTGAATGGCGCTATTCCCTTGTCGCGCCCGAGACCGCGTGAATGGCGCTATTCTTTTTATCGCGCCCGAGGCCGTGCGAAGGGGCGATGCCGTCATCGTGCCGGGTGCCGCGCGAAGGCTGCCTTCGCGCAGGAGAGAACATGAGAGAGAAATTCTGGGAGCGCTTCCCGCTGGAAGAGCTGACCGATGAAGAGTGGGAGGCGCTGTGCGACGGCTGTGGCCAGTGCTGCCTGCTCAAGTTCCAGGACGACGAGGGCGACCTGGCGGTGCTCAACGTGGCCTGCGAGCTGCTCGACATCGAGGGCTGCCGCTGCAGCGACTACGCCAACCGCTTCGAGAAGGTGCCGGACTGCCAGCAGCTCACCGTCGAGCGCATCGAGGCGTTTCGCTGGCTGCCCAAGTCCTGCGCCTACCGGCGCCTGGCCGAGGGCCGCAAGCTCGCCGGCTGGCATCCGCTGATCTCGGGCGACCCCGAGCGGGTGCACCGCAAGGGCATCAGCGTGCGCAGCTTCGCGGTGTCCCAGGCCGAGGTGCCCGAGGAGGAGCTCGAGGACCATATCATCGCCATCCTCCCCATTGATGGCTAGAACGAAGAAGGCGGCCTCTCGGCCGCCTTCTTCATTGCTGCGCCCGATGTTCTCTCCGCTCAGGCCTCCCGCGTCTCCAGCCCCAGCGCCCACAGGATGAAGGCATCCTGGCGGGCGTTGTCGTGCCAGCCCTTGAAGCGCCCCGAGGCGCCGCCGTGGCCGGCCTCCAGGTCGGTGCGCAGCAGCGTGGGATGGTCGCTGCCGCCCACGCCGTGTCCCTCGGCCAGCTCGCTCAGGCGGGCGTAGAGCTTGGCGGGCTCCCAGTAGGGCACCCGGGTGTCGTGCCAGCTGCCCTGCAGGAACACCGGCGGCCAGGGTCGCTCGGGCAGGTTGTCCAGCGGCGAGTAGTCGCGGATGCGGCTGCGCGCGGCGGGCTCGCGCGGGTCGCCCCATTCGCTGTACTCGGCGGTGGTCAGCGGCAGGTCGGGATTCTCCATGGTGCGCAGCACGTCGACGAAGGGCACGTCGAGCACCGCGGCGCAAAAGCGCTCCGGCGACAGGTTGAGGCTGGCGCCGACCAGCAGCCCGCCGGCGCTGGCGCCGTAGGCGACGATGCGCTCGCCGTCGCCGACGCCCTGTTCGACCAGGGCGTCGCGGGCGGCCAGGAAGTCGTGGAAGCTGTTGGCCTTGTGCTCGAGCTTGCCGCTCAGGTACCAGGGCTCGCCGCGGTCGCCGCCGCCGCGCACGTGGGCCACGGCGAAGGCCGCGCCGCGGGCCAGCAGCTCCAGGCGGGCCACCGAGAACCAGGGGTCGAGCGTCTCGCCGTAGGCGCCGTAGCCGTAGAGCAGGGTGGGGAGCGGATGGCCGGCCAGGTCGGCGCGCATCACCACCGAGACCGGCACGCGCTCGCCGTCGTGGGAGATCGCCCACAGCCGCTCGCAGGTCAGCTGGTCGGGGCGCAGGTCGCCGTGCACCGGCTGCTGCTTGAGGCGACGACGCTCGCCGCTGTCCAGGTCGAGCTCGGTCCAGGTCACCGGCAGGGTGAAGGATTCCTCGCGCAGCCGCAGGCGGCGCTCGTGGAAGTTCGGGGCGTCGGCGAGCCCCAGGCTGCAGGGCGTTTCGGGCAGCGGCAGGCGCTCGTCGCGCCGCACGGTGTGATCGGCGTCGAGCTCGATCACCCTCAGGCAGACCTGGGCCTGCTGATGGTCACGCTCGCTGGCCACCAGCCCCCAGCTGAAGGCATCGATGCCCTCGAGGGTGGTGTCCTGGCGGTGCTCGATCAGGCGCTCGGGCTCGCCCTGCGGGTCGGCCTCGTCGACCCGGTCGAGGCAGAAGTGTGGGGCCTCGCGGTTGTGCAGCACGTAGAAGTGGCCGGGGCGGTGATCGACGCCGTACTCCACGCCGCGCTCGCGGGGGCGAAACCGCGTCGGCGCCGTGGCCGGCGCGGCCGCCGGAACCAGGTGGACCTCGCTGGTGTCCTTGGAGGCGGACTCCAGCATCAGCCACTCGCGCGAGCGGGTCTTGCCGAGCCCCAGCCAGAATTCCGGGTCGTCCTCGCGCAGCATCAGCGCGGGCTCGCCGGCGCTCGGCGTGGCGCCGAGGGTCAGCGGCAGCCGCCAGATGCTCTCGGGGCGCTGGGTGGCGTCATAGCGCGTGAACAGCAGGGTGGCGCCGTCCTCGGCCCAGCACAGTTCGGGGCCGATCTCCTCGAGCAGCGCCAGCGGCTCGCCGTCCGGCAGCCGCTTGAGCCACAGGGTGAAGATCTCGTCGCCCTGGGTGTCCTCGCTCCAGGCCATCCAGCGCTCGTCCGGCGACAGCGACATGTCGCCGACCTCGAAGAAGGCGTGGTCGGCGGCGCGGCGCTGCAGGTCGAAGAACGGCTCGCGGCGCTCGGGCTCGACGTTGGGATGGCGCCACCAGACCGGATGGTCGGCGTCCACCGCGGTCTCGCTCCACACCGTGAAGTGGTCGAGCGCCGTGGGCAGGCCGTGTACGGCCAGCTCGCGGCGGGCCAGATGGCCGTGGTAGAGGCGCTCGGTGAGGTCGTCCAGGGGCGCGAACCAGGCCTGGGAGTGAGCATTGGCGACCTCGAGGAAGGCCGTCACCTGCGGGTCGTCGCGCTGCTCCAGCCAGTGCCAGTCGGGGTCGTCGGCGCGCCGGAATCCGGCGGTCGGATGGGGGGCGTCGGTCATGTTCGTCTGGCCTGGGGCACGTGGCGGCTGTGCTTTCATGGTGCGGGATGTACCATACTCGGAGTGAATTCAACGGGGTGCGTCTTTCGACGCCGCAATGACGAGGTACCGATGCTGCTTTCGGATTCGATGTCTCTACTATGGCTGACCTATGCCGTGCTGTCTCTGGTGGTGCTCGGCACCGGCTATCTGGGGCTGGCCTTTCTGCCGCGACTGCCGCGGCTGGTGATCACCTGGGCCGTGGCCGGGGTGATGTGGGTGCCGGCCAGCTTCCAGCTGCCGCTGACCACCGGGGACGGCGTCTATAACGGGTTCGCGCCCGCGGTGGTGGTCGCCGGGCTGGCGTTTCTCTCCCACGACGGCGGCGCCATGCTGCCGGCGCTGATGCTGGTGGCCGTGGCGGCCGGCCTGGGCGCGCTGGTGGGCCTGCTGTTGTGGCGTCGCGGACGCCACTCGGCCGCTCGCCAGGCGCAGGAGGGCGAGGACAAGGGCCGCCAGGACGGCGGTGAGGCGCGACGCGAGCCGATGATCGGCTAAGGACGTTCGATGCAAAGGGGAAATCCCGGCGCCCGGGGCGCGGTGCGCCTCGTGTGGCTGATAGCGCTGTGCCTGATCGGGCTCGGCGCGAGTTCGTCTCACGCCCAGGACCAGGACCAGGACCGGACCGAGCCTCGGGCCTGGCAGGAGCAGGACGACGTGCGGGCGGTGGTCGACGTGTCGGGCAGCATGAAGAGCCACGACCCCGACCGCCTGGCCGAGAGCGCCATGGGGCTGCTGGTCTCGCTGCTGCCGGAGAGCGCCAGCGCCGGCGTCTGGACCTTCGGCGAGCGGGTCGACAATCCGCTGCCGCTGGGCCGCGTCGAGGCCGGCTGGCGCGAGCGCGCGCTGTCCCTGCCGCCGTCGCGGCGCGACCAGCAGTACACCGATATCGAGGCCGCGCTGCGCCAGGCCGCGAACGGCGAGGCCAACGGCGGGCTGCACCTGATCCTGATGACCGACGGCGTCATCGATCTGCCGCCGGGCCGCGGCGACAAGCCGGCCATCGATCGCGCCTCGCGCCGGCGTATCGTCGAGGAGCTGGCCCCCGAGCTGGCCGCGCAGGGGGTGACGGTGCATGCCATCGCCTTCTCCGACGAGGCCGACCTGGCGCTGATCGAGCGGCTGGCCCAGCGTACCGAGGGCCTGGCCACCCGGGTCGATTCCGCGGAAGGGCTGATGGGCGCCTTCCTCGATATCTTCGAGCGCATCTTCCCCGCCGACCGCCTGCCGCTTGACGACGACGGCGGCTTCGTGGTCGATCAGGGGGTGGATCGGCTCTCGGCGCTGATCTTCCACGATCCCGAGGCCGAGCCGCTGACGCTGATCGGCCCCGACGGCACCCGCTATCGGGCCGATTCGGCCCCGGAGGGGGCGAACTGGCAGGTTGAGCCGCGCTTCGACCTGGTCCGCATCCCCGAGCCCGAGGCGGGGCAGTGGCGCCTCGAGGGGCCGGTGGACGACGGCAGCCGCATCAGCATCAGTGGCCCCTGGCGGCTGCGCATCGGGTCGCTGCCGGCGACGCTGTATCGCGGCTTCCCGGTGCCGGTCGAGGCCTGGCTGGAGGCGGAGCGCGAGGCGCCGCCCCTGCCGGGCAACCTGACGCTGGAGGTGTCGCTGGCGTTGCCGGACGGCGAGGCGCAGTCCACGGTGACCCTGACCGCCGACGATCAGGGCCGCTTCCAGGGCGAGCTGCCGGCGCCGGCGTTGACCGGCAACGCCCAGCTGGTGGTGCGTGCCTCCGGCGACGGCTTCACCCGCCAGCGCCGCCAGGCGGTCAACGTGCTGCCGTCCATCGGCGCGGTGCATGATCCGGCCGGGGGCCGCGTGGTGCTGGCCGCCGAGCATCCGCGCCTGAATCGCGACAACACCGAGATCCGCGGCGAACTGGCCGGCGAGGCGCTCGAGGCCGAGCCGATCGGCGAGACGCGCTGGACGATGGCGCTGCCCGAGCTCGATCCGGATCTCCGCCAGCCGCTGACCCTGAGCGCCCGCGTCACCCTGGACGGCGAGACCCGCGAACTGAGCCTGCCGCGGCTGATGCTCAACCCCGACGCCCGGGTCGGCATCGCCGGGGTCGACGCCGGCCCGACGCTGTCCGCCGAGCGCTTCGGCGATGCCGGCGAGGCCGCCGCCCCCGAGGCCGAGCCGAGCCTCGCCGATCGCCTCGTCGAGGGCGTCAACGACCTGCCGGCCAGGCTGCGCCTGGCCTGGCAGGAGGGCTGGCCGGGGCTGGTCGAGCGGGTCCGCGGCTGGTCGCAGGGGCCGATGTTCTGGATTCTGCTGGTGCTGACCATCGGTCTGGTGATGCTGCGCCTGCTGTGGCGCCATACCAGCCGTTCCGCTTCCACCCGCGAGCGCAGGGATCCGCATGTGTGAATTGCTGGGCATGAGCGCCAACGTGCCGACCGACATCTGCTTCAGCTTCGCCGGCTTCCTGACCCGCGGCGGCGGCACCGGGCCACACCGCGACGGCTGGGGCATCGCCTTCTACGAGGCCGGCGGCTATCGCGACTTCCGCGACCCGCACCCCTCGGTGCATTCGCCCATCGCCCGGCTGATCTGCGACTACCCGATCAAGTCGCACATCGTGATCAGCCACATCCGGCAGGCCAACGTCGGCCAGGTGCGCCTGGCCAACACCCATCCCTTCACCCGGGAAATGTGGGGGCAGCCCTGGTGCTATGCGCACAACGGCCAGCTCGCCGGCTGGGAGGACCTGGCGCTGTCGTTCTACCGGCCGGTGGGCGGCACCGACAGCGAGCACGCCTTCTGCTGGCTGATGGGCGAGCTGCGCCGGGCCTTCCCCGAACCGCCGGACGATCGCCAGGCGCTGTGGGCGCACCTGCACGGGCTGTGCGAGCGGCTGCGCGGGCTCGGCGTCTTCAACCTGCTGCTGGCCGACGGCGAGTACCTCTACACCTACTGCACCACCAAGCTGGCGCACATCACCCGCCGGGCGCCGTTCGGCCAGGCCAGCCTGTCCGACGCCGAGATGGCGGTGAACTTCGCCGAGCACACCACGCCCGACGACGTGGTCTCGGTGATCGCCACCGAGCCGCTGACCGACAACGAGGAGTGGGTGCGCATGGTGCCCGGCGAGCTGCTGGTGTGGCGTGACGGCGCGATTCAGGGGCGCTTCACCGCACAGGGATGAACGAAGGTTTAAAACATAAGTTTAAATTCTGTATTCCCAGATCGGCAGCGACTGGGATAGGGTGGGGCACAGCCGCAGTGCCATGACAGCGCTAATATAACAACAGGGCGCGATCCCGCAGGGTCGCCACAGCCTGGAGAATGCCATGAGCGAGCACGCCACGCCCGCCGTCCTCAGTGGCCCCGAGCTAGAGGGCCGCGACGACTACGCCTCGGTGATGGAGGTCTTCCACGCCGCCATCGAGCGCTTCGCCGACAAGCCCGCCTTCACCTGCGTGGGGCGGACCCTGGACTATCGCGACCTCGATCGCCTGTCCGCCGACTTCGCCGCCTGGCTGCAGCACGAGGCCGGGCTCGAGCCCGGCGACCGCATCGCCATCCAGCTGCCCAATCTGCTGCAGTTCCCGGTGGCGGTGTTCGGCGCGCTGCGCGCCGGCCTGGTGGTGGTCAACACCAATCCGCTCTACACCGAGCGGGAGATGGCCCATCAATTCAAGGATTCCGGCGCCCGGGCCATCGTCATCCTGGCCAACATGGCGGCCAAGCTCGAGGCTATCCTCGGCGACACCGATATCGAGCGGGTGGTGGTGACCGAGATCGCCGACCTGCATCCTTTCCCCAAGCGGCCGCTGATCAACGCCGCGGTGAAATACGTCAAGAAGATGGTGCCGGCCTATCGGCTGCCCGGGGCGACGCGCCTGCGTGATGCGCTCGCGTGCGGTGCGCGCCTCGAGCATCGCGAGGTCGGCCGCGGCCGCGACGACATCGCCGCCCTGCAGTACACCGGCGGCACCACGGGGCGGGCCAAGGGCACCATGCTGACCCACGGCAACCTGGTGGCCAACATGCTCCAGGCGCGCCAGGCGATCGGCCCGGGGCTCGCCGAGGGGGCCGAGACCATCGTCGCGCCGCTGCCCGTCTATCACATCTACACCTTCACGGTGAACTGCCTGTTCATGATGGAGACCGGCAACCACTCGGTGCTGATTCCCAATCCTCGCGACCTGGAGGGCTTCGTCAAGACGCTGAAGACGGTGCACTTCACCGGCTTCGTGGGGCTCAACACCCTGTTCAATGCCCTGTGCCAGCGCGAGGACTTCCGGCGCCTCGATTTCTCCGCCCTTCACCTGACGATCTCCGGCGGCATGGCCTTGACCAGCGCCGTGGCCCAGCGTTGGCAGGAGGTCACCGGCTGCCCCGTCGCCGAGGGCTATGGCCTCACCGAGACCTCGCCGATCGTCAGTTTCAACCCCATCGACGACATCCGGCTCGGCACCATCGGCCGTCCGGTGGCCGGCACTCGGGTCAAGGTCATCGACCTGGACGGCAACGACCTGCCGCTGGGCGAGCCCGGCGAACTGTGCGTCAAGGGGCCCCAGGTGATGAAGGGCTACTGGAACCGCGAGGAGGATACCGGCGCCTCCCTCGATGCCGAGGGCTGGTTCCGCACCGGCGACGTGGCGGTCTTCGACGATGACGGCTACATCCGCATCGTCGATCGCAAGAAGGACATGATCCTGGTCTCGGGCTTCAACGTGTATCCCAACGAGATCGAGGACGTGGTGGCGCATCATCCCGGGGTGGTGGAGTCCGCCGTCGTGGGCGTGCCCGACGAGGACAGTGGCGAGGCCATCAAGCTGTACGTGGTGGCCAGCGACCCCGACCTGGACGCCGCGACCCTGCGCACCTGGTGCAAGAAGAAGTTGACCGGCTACAAGGTGCCGCGCCACGTGGAGTTCCGTGACGAGCTGCCCAAGACGAACGTGGGGAAAGTCCTGCGCCGCCAGCTTCGCGACGAGGCGCAAGGCGACGCGAAGGAGGAGGGCGAGGCCTCCTAGGGCAGCTCGGCTGCCCAAGACCCGATCATGTTCAGGAAGGTCCTGCGCCGCCAGCTTCGCGACGAGGCGCAAGGCGAAGCGAAGGAGGAGGGCGAGGCCTCCTAGGGCGTCTCGGCTGCCCAAGACCCGATCATGTCAGGAAGGTCCTGCGCTGCCAGCTTCGCGACGAGGCGCAAGGCGACGCGAAGGAGGAGGGCGAAGAGGCGGAGGGCGAACCCTCCTGATCCAGGGGGTATGGAGGGTCGATTAGCCCCCGACTGGTTCGCGGCGTTACAATGGCCGGCTCGCATCGCCCGACCGATGCGAGCCGTCCTGTCGTCCCGCCCGTTCGATCACCGGAGCCTTCGAGTCCATCGTGAGTACCCTGACCCCAGCCCCCGACGCGCCCGAATCCGATGTTGCCGCCCTGGAGGCCCTCAGGGGCGAACTCGACGGCGTGCAGCTGCGCGACGCGCCCCGCCTGGGCAAGCGCCTCGCCGGCCTGACCCGGCGCTGCCGCCAGGGCAAGCCGGTGGACCGCGGGCTCGCCGAGCTGCGCCGCGAGGTCGAGCGTTCCCGTGCCCGGGTCGAGGCCCGCGCCTCGCGCCCGGTAACACTGTCCTATCCCGAGGAGCTGCCGGTCGCCGAACGCCGCGAGGACATCCTCGAGGCGCTGCGCGACCACCAGGTCGTGGTGGTGGCCGGCGAGACGGGCTCGGGCAAGACCACCCAGCTGCCCAAGCTGTGCCTTGAGCTCGGCCTCGGCCGGCGCGGGCTGATCGGCCACACCCAGCCGCGCCGGCTGGCGGCCCGCTCGGTGGCCACGCGCCTGGCCGAAGAGATGGAGGTGCCGCTGGGCGAGCAGGTCGGCTACCAGGTTCGCTTCACCGACCACACCGACGATGCCACCCAGGTCAAGCTGATGACCGACGGCATCCTGCTGGCCGAGACCCGGCACGATCCCGACCTCACGCGCTACGAGGCGATCATCATCGACGAGGCCCACGAGCGCAGCCTCAACATCGACTTCCTGCTTGGCTATCTCAAGCGCCTGCTCGACCGTCGCCCGGATCTCAAGGTGATCATCACCTCGGCGACCATCGACGTGGAGCGCTTCGCCGAGCACTTCGCCCTGGCGGGCGAGGACGGCACCCGGCGCCCGGCGCCGGTGGTCGAGGTCTCCGGCCGCACCTATCCGGTGGAGGTGCGCTACCGGCCGCTGACCCGCGAGGCCGAGGACGAGGAAGACCGCACCCTGCAGGAGGGCATCCTGCACGCGGTGGAGGAGATCCAGGCCGCCGAGCGCGAGAAGGGCTGGCTGCACGGCCCCCGCGACATCCTGGTGTTCCTGCCCGGCGAGCGCGAGATCCGCGAGGCCGCCGATACCCTGCGCCGCGCCGAGCTGCGCGACACCGAGATCCTGCCGCTCTACGCCCGGCTCTCCAACGCCGAGCAGAATCGCGTCTTCGCCCCGCACCGCGGGCGGCGCATCGTGCTCTCGACCAACGTCGCCGAGACCTCGCTCACCGTGCCGGGCATCCGCTACGTGATCGACCCGGGCCTGGTGCGCATCAGCCGCTACAGCTACCGGGCCAAGATCCAGCGCCTGCCGGTGGAGGCGGTCAGCCAGGCCAGCGCCGATCAGCGCAAGGGCCGCTGCGGCCGCGTGGCCGAGGGCCTGTGCATCCGCCTCTTTGATGAGGAGGACTACCTCGGCCGCCCCGAATTCACCGATCCCGAGATCCGGCGCACCAACCTGGCCTCGGTGATCCTGTCGATGCTGTCGCTCAAGCTCGGCAGCATCGAGGCCTTCCCCTTCGTCGACCCGCCCGACTCGCGCTTCGTCACCGACGGCTTCCGGCTGCTGTTCGAGCTCGGCGCGGTGGACGAGGGCCAGCGTATCACGCCGCTCGGGCGCAAGCTCGCCCGCCTGCCCATCGACCCGCGCCTGGCCCGCATGCTGCTGGCCGGCGCCGAGCAGGGCGGCCTGCGAGAGGTGCTGGTGGTGGTCTCGGCGCTGGCCATCCAGGACCCGCGGGACCGCCCGGCCGAGAAGCGCCAGGCCGCCGACCAGGCCCACCGCCGCTGGCAGGACCCGGACTCCGACTTCGTCGGCCTCGTGAACCTGTGGCACGGCTTCGAGGCCGCCCGCGAGGAGCTCTCCGGCAATCGCCTGCGCCGCTGGTGCAAGGACAACTACCTCAACTACCTGCGGCTGCGCGAGTGGCACGACACCTTCCGCCAGCTGCGCCAGCTGCTGCGCGACATGGACATCGAGGTGCCCGCGCCGGCGCCGCTGCCGGCCGAGGACGACGACGGCGAGGCGGCGAAGAAGGCCCGCCGTGAGAGCGCCGTGCGGCTGCACCAGGCGCTGCTGCCGGGGCTGCTCTCGCACCTCGGTCAGCTGCTGGAGAACCGCGAGTACCAGGGCGCGCGCAACCGCAAGTTCATGATTCACCCAGGCTCTGGGCTGGCCAAGAAGACGCCCAAGTGGGTGATGGCCTTCGAGCTGGTCGAGACCTCGAAGCTGTTCGCCCGCACCGTGGCCAGGATCGATCCGGCCTGGATCGAGCCGCTGGCCGGCCACCTGGTCAAACGCAGCTACAGCGAGCCGCACTGGGAGATGAAGCGCGCCCAGGTGGTGGCCTTCGAGCAGGTCACGCTGTTCGGCCTGGCGATCGTCAGCCGGCGCCGGGTGCACTACGGCCCGATCGCGCCGGCGGAGTCCCGCGAGCTGTTCATCCGCCGCGCGCTGGTGGAGGGCGAGTTCAAGACCCGCGGGGAGTTCTTCGCCCACAACCGCGCGCTGGTCGAGGAGGTCGAGGACCTCGAGGATCGCGCCCGCAAGCGTGACATCCTGGTCGACGAGGAGGCGCTGTTCGACTTCTACGATGCGCGCCTCCCCGAGGACATCGTCAACGGCAAGGGCTTCGAGGCCTGGCGCAAGCAGGCCGAGCGCGACGACCCGGACGTGCTCAAGTTCGATCGCGCCGCGCTGCTGGCGCGGGAGGCCGAGGAGGTCACCCAGGCCGACTACCCGGACGAGCTGGCGCTGAACGGCGTGCGCTATCCGCTGAGCTACCATTTCGCCCCCGGCGCCGAGGACGACGGCGTGACCCTGACGGTGCCGGCGGCGATGCTGCCGCAGCTGCCGGAAGGCCGCCTGGAGTGGCTGGTGCCGGGGCTATTGCGCGAGAAGTGCATCGCGCTGCTCAAGTCACTGCCCAAGTCGATCCGCCGCCAGGTGGTGCCGATCCCCGACTGGGTCGACGCCGCCCTGAAGGCCATGACCCCGGACGACATGCCGCTCACCGAGTCGCTGGGCGAGTTCCTGCGGGTCAAGACCGGCGTGCGGCTGGCGCCCGACGACTGGCGGGTCGACCAGCTCGAGCCGCACCTGGTGATGAACCTGCGGGTGGTCGACCACGAGGGCCGCGAGCTCGGCCAGGGCCGCGACATCCGCGCCCTGGAACAGCGCTTCGAGGCCGCGGCCGGGGAGGGCGCGCGCGCGCTGGCCAGCGAAGCCAGCGAGGCGGACGCGCTGGAGACCCTGCCCGAGGCGCCGCTGCCGGAGTCCCGGGTCACCACCCAGGCCGGCATCCGCGTCGAGGCCTATCCGGCGGTGGTGCCGGAGGACGACAGCCTGCGGGTCGAGCTGTTCGATCATCCCGACAAGGCCCGCGAGGCCCATCGTCGCGGCGTGGTGCGCGCCGCCATGGCGCGGCTGCCGGACCAGGTGCGCGCCATCGAGCGTCTGCCCGGCCTGCAGCCCTGCGCGCTGCTGTTCGCCAAGGTGGGCAGCAAGCGCCAGCTGGCCGAGGACCTGGTCAGCGCCGTCTTCCAGCAGGTGGTGGCGGTCGACCCGCTGCCGCGCTCCCGCGACGAGCTGGAGGCGCGGCTGGCCGGGACTCGCGACGCCCTGGTGCCCCACGCCGAGGAACGCCTCGGCATCCTCAAGCAGGCGCTTCAGGGCCATCTGGCGGTGACCAAGGCGTTGAAGGGCAATCTGAACCTTTCGCTGGCGCTGGTATACAGTGACCTCAAGGCCCAGATGCAGCGCCTGGTGCATCCCGGCTTCGTCACCGAGGCCGGCGACTGGCTGGTCGAGTATCCGCGCTACATGGAGGCCGCCCAGATCCGCCTGGAGAAGGCGCCCCGTGAGCGCATGCGCGACCAGATGCACATGCAGTCGGTGCAGGACTTCGAGGCGCGGCTGGCGTCCCGGCGCGAGAGCGAGCGTCGCGGCGGCGTCGAGGACCCGGCGCTGGTCGAGTTCGGTTGGTGGATCGAGGAGCTGCGCGTGTCGCTGTTCGCCCAGCAGCTGGGCACCCGGATGCCGGTCTCGGAGAAGCGCCTCGAGAAGCACTGGAAGGAACTCACCGGGCGGGCCTGAGGGCCCCGGGCTGGAGTGTTGCGACGCCGCGGGCTACAGTGCCCGCAGCGTCGCGGACGAGCGATAATGATCGACGATGGACACCAGAATGACGCGTAGGGAGACCGTGCGAGCCATGATTCCGACATTCCCCGGCCGCCGGGCCGGCCAAGGCCTGGCGGCGATGTGCGCCCTGTCACTGCTGACGGGCTGCGCCACCACCTCGGGCGTCGATGACGCCAATCCGGACGATCCCTGGGAGGGCTTCAACCGCGGGGTGTTCGCCTTCAACGACACGATCGATCGCTATGCGCTCAAGCCGGTGGCCCAGGGCTACCGCTTCGTGACGCCGGACCCGGTGCAGACCGGCGTCGGCAACTTCTTCTCGAACCTCGGCGAGATCAGCAACACGGTCAACAGCCTGCTGCAGGCCAAGCCGGCCAATGCCGGCATCTCCGGCGGGCGCTTTCTGATCAACTCCACGGCGGGCGTGCTGGGCTTCTTCGACGTCGCCTCGCACCTGGACCTGGTCGGCCGCGAGGAAGACTTCGGCCAGACTCTGGCCGTCTGGGGCGTGGGCGAGGGGCCCTATCTGGTGCTGCCACTGCTGGGCCCGAGCACCGTGCGGGCCACCGCCGGCATGCCGGTGGACTGGTACACCGACCCGCTGACCTACGTCGAGGAAGACGAGATTCGCTACGGGCTGCGCGGGTTGGACGTGGTCGATACCCGCGCCGGGCTGCTCGACCAGGAGCAGCTGATCCGCGGCGATCGCTACAGCTTCATCCGCGACAGCTGGCTGCAGCGTCGGCGCTTCGAGGTCAACGACGGCGAGGCCGGGGAAGACCCCTTCGCCAGCGACGACTTCGATTTCGATGACGCCGACTTCGATGATGCCTTCGCCGAGTGAGGCCCTAGGATGCCCGAAGCCAACGAGCTGGTCGGCCTGATCGACGTTCCCGGGGCCGAACGCGATGCCCTGGCCGAGATCATCGCCCGCGACGGCCTGGCGGTCGTCGCCGTGGAACATCACGAGCAGCTGCCGGGCGACGCGGTGCTGGTGGTCGCCCATGCCCGGGCGGTGCCCAGCGAGGCCTGGGGGGCGCTGGCCGAGCGGCTGCCGACCCTGGTGGTCAGCGATGAACGCCAGGACAGCGATCTGCTCCAGGCCGTGGATGCGGGGCTGGTCGACTACGTGATCGAGCCGCGTCGCCACGGCCACCTGCTGCGGCGCATGATCCGCCGGGTGATCGATCTCAATCGCCTGGCCCAGGAGCGCGAACACGACCGGGCACGGCTGGCCGAGCTCAACGAGCGCCTGGAGACCCATCTGGCGATGCTGCGGCTCGACCAGCAGGCCGGTGGCCAGATCCAGCGCAAGCTGCTGCCGCCGAGCCCGCAGAGCATCAACGGCGTGAGCGGGGACTACTGGCTGGTGCCATCGCTGTACCTGTCCGGCGACTTCCTCGATTTCCAGCGCTTCGACGACCGCTACACCCTGTTCTACTTCGCCGATGTCTCGGGTCACGGGGCGTCGTCGGCCTTCGTCACGGTGCTGCTGAAGTCGCTGTCGCACCGCTGGCAGAACGAGTGGGACGGTCAGCGTCCGCAGGACCTGGCGCCGCGCTGGCTGGCCGGGCTCAACCGCGAGCTGCTCGATACCGGCATCGGCAAGCATGCCACCCTGTTCGTTGGTGTCATTGACCGGGAGCGTCGCTATCTTCACTATTCGCTCGGCGCCCAGCTGCCCATGCCGTTGCTGGTGAGCGGCGGCGAGGCGCGCTACCTGGAAGGCGAAGGCATGCCGGTGGGGCTGTTTCCTGACGTCGAATACCCGTCGTTGGGCTGTGAGCTGCCGGCGGACTTCCGGCTGTGGCTGTGCTCCGACGGCCTCCTGGAGTGCCTGCCCGGCGAGACCCTGGAGGCGCGGCTGGAGGTGCTGCGCTCGCGCGCCGAGACCAGCGAGACGCTGGCGGCGCTGCGCGACAGTCTTGCCCTCGGCGACGACATCGTCGACGCTGACAACGAGGGCGACGGCTCCGGCCGGGATGAGCTTCCCGACGACCTGACGATCATGATGTTGAGCGGATTTGGCAATGATGATGCATGAAGGCCGCCTCAAGGCGGCGTTCGATTCCGGCGTGTTCGTGCTCAAGCTGTGCGGGGACGTCCGGCTGACGCTTTGCGCGACGCTCGATACCCAGGCACAGCGTCTGGCCGAGACGCCCGGGCTGGAGGCGGTGATGGTGGACCTGCGCGAGGCTACCAACGTCGATTCCACGGCGCTCGGTTTCCTGGCCAAGGTGGCCATGGCACTGCAGGGCCGTCTGAAGCAGCCGCCGACCATCGTCGTCGATAACCCCGATGTGCGGCGCATGCTCGACGTGATGGGCTTCGCCCGCTACTTCACGCTGCTGGAGTCGCCGATCACCGAGCCCCACGAGCTGCGTGACCTGCCCGAGGTGCCCGCCAACGAAGAGGGCATGCGCGAGCACATCCTCGAGGCGCACCGCATCCTGATGCACATGAACGACCACAACCGCGAGCAGTTTCAGCCGCTGGTCGAGATGCTCGAGGAGCAGAAGAGTCCCGCCGACCGGGAGTGAATCGCCGCCTTGGCGGGCCTCGCAGCGCTCGCAGTGAGACGGGGCAGAAGCGGTCGGAGCAAACGCTGGACACAGTCAAAGAGGGGGAGGCGCCGGCGGCGCCTCCCCCTCTTTTCGTTCTTGCGTCGCCCGGGGCCGGATCAGCCCTGGCGCAGCTCGCCCAGCAGCGTCTCCAGCTTGCGCTGGTCGGCCATGAACTTGCGGATGCCCTCGGCCAGCTTCTCGGTGGCCATGGGGTCCTCGTTCATCGCCCAGCGGAAGTCGGCCTCGCCCTGGGGCTCCGGCGCGCGGGTCTCGGCGTCCAGCGGCGAGAGGCGGCGCTCCAGCGTGCCCTCGGTCTCGGCCAGCTCGCCGAGCAGGGCCGGAGAGATGGTCAGGCGGTCGCAGCCGGCCAGGGCCTTGATCTCGCCGCTGTTGCGGAAGCTGGCGCCCATCACGATGGTCTCGTAGCCGTGGCCCTTGAAGTGCTCGTAGATGCGCTTGACCGACTGCACGCCCGGGTCGCGGTCGCCGGCGAAATCGGCCTCTGGATCCTGGGCCTTGTGCCAGTCGAGGATGCGGCCGACGAAGGGAGACACCAAGGTCACGCCGGCATCGGCGCAGGCGCGGGCCTGGTCGAAGTTGAACATCAGCGTCAGGTTGGTGTGGATGCCCTCGCGTTCCAGCACCTGGGCGGCGCGGATGCCCTCCCAGGTGGCGGCGAGCTTGATCAGGATCCGCTTCGGGTCGACGCCATGGCGCTGGTAGCGGTCGATCAGCGAACGGGCGCGGTCCAGCGAGGCCTGGGTGTCGAAGGAGAGGCGAGCGCTGACCTCGGTGGACACGTAGCCGGGGACCAGGGCACTGATCTCGCTGCCGATATCCACCGCCACGGCGTCCATGGCGTCGTCGATATCGGTGGCCTGGCGGGCGATCTCGGCCAGCCGGGCGCGGCGGCCCTCCTGCTGGGCGGCCTGCAGGATCAGCGAGGGATTGGTGGTCGCGTCGGTGGGCTGGAAGCGACGGATCGCCTCGATGTCGCCGGTGTCGGCCACCACCGTGGTCATGCCTTTGAGTTGCGTCAGCAGGTCGTCTGCCATGGGTCCTGGATCCTCCGTGTGTCGAAGGTCCACTCTACCAAGCACAAGGGGATGAAATACAGACGCACGGCATCGGCCAGTGTGGTGCGTTATCATTAGCGCCCTCGTGGAAATCCCTTTGGAGGTCGCTTGATACTTAATGCCCGACGGGTGGCCCTGCTGGTCGCCACCAATACCGCCCTGGCGCCCTTCGCCATCGATGCCTACCTGCCCGCCATGCCCGCGCTGGCCGAGGCGGTGGGGGCGAGCGTCCATCACACCGAGCTGTCGATCAGCCTGTTCCTGTTCGGCTTCGCCATCGGCCAGCTGGTCGGCGGACCGATGTCCGACCGCCTGGGGCGTCGGCCGGTGCTGCTCACCGGGCTGGTGATCTTCCTGCTGGCCAGCCTGATGATCATGCGCGTCGACTCGCTCGGCGAGCTGTTGACCTGGCGCTTCGTGCAGGCCCTGGGCGGCGGCGCCTGCGTGGTCAACTCCGCGGCCATCGTGCGCGACTGCTTCAGCGGGCGCGAGGCGGCCAAGGTGATGTCGACCATGGCGATGATCCTGATGCTGGCCCCGCTGGTGGCGCCGGCGGTGGGCAGCGGCCTGCTCTACCTGGCGGACTGGTGGCTGATCTTCGCCTTCCTGGTGGTCTATGCGGCCTTCCTGCTGTGGCTGATGGGCACCCGCCTGCCGGAGACCCGGCCGCCCGATGCGCCGATCGCCTCGGCCGGCCAGGTGTTGCGCAACTATGCCAGCGTGCTGCGTCATCGCGAGGCCATGGGCTATGTGCTGTCGGTGGCGTCGACCTTCTCCGGGATGTTCGCCTTCATCACCGCTTCGCCGTTTCTCTACATGACCCACTACGGGGTCTCGCCGGCGGTCTATCCGGTGGTGTTCGGCGCCAACGTGGTGGTGATGGCGCTGTCCAACCGCCTCAATATCCGCCTGCTGGGCCGGCGCACGCCCCAGCAGAACATGCGCCTGGGACTCGGCGTGCAGTGCTGCGTGGCGCTGGCGCTGGTGACGCTGGTGGCGACCGGGAGGGACTCGCTGTTCACGGTGGTACCGCTGATCATGCTGTTCATGGGCATGGTCGGGCTGATCACGCCCAATGCCATGGCCTCGCTGCTCGAGCACTTCAGTCACATGAGCGCCACCGCCACCGCGCTGCTGGGCTGCATCCAGTTCACCAGCGGCGCCCTGGCCGGGGTGGTGGTCAGCGCCTTCGAGGTCGACAGCGCCTGGCCCATGGTGCTGACCATGCTGGCGGTGTCGCTGGTCGGCAACCTGGCCCTGCGCGGCCTGGTGGGGCGCGCCGCCCTGAACTGAGTCGTCCTGCCGCTCCGGCCCGCCCGGGCCGGAGCTCTCGTGCCCGTCGCCGGGCCCTTCGTCTCCCTCTGCCGACGCCGATGTCGGCCATCGAGCTCGCTTGTCATGAAGCTGTCATTTTCGTGGGGCATCTTGTGTGTCACGAAAGGATGATCACTTCCCCGAACAGGAGCTCTCTCCATGAACCGCATCCTCAAGACTACTGTCATTGCTGCCGCCGTCATGGGCGTCGTCGGTGTTGCCCAGGCCCGCGATCAGGTGCGCATCGTTGGCTCCAGTACCGTCTACCCGTTTGCCAGCTACGTGGCCGAGGAATTCGGTGCCACTACCGACTTCCCGACGCCGGTGATCGAGTCCACCGGCTCCGGCGGCGGCGCGCGCCTGTTCTGCAACGGCATCGGCGAGGGGACTCCTGACATCACCAACGCCTCGCGTCGCATGAAGCCCTCCGAGTTCGAGCGCTGCGTCGAGAACGGCGTGACCGACATCACCGAAGCCTTCATCGGCTATGACGGCATCGCCTTCGCCCAGTCCAACGAAAACGACGCGATGGACGTGACCCTCGAGCAGATCTTCCTGGCCCTGGCCGCCCAGGTGCCGGTCGACGGCGAGCTGGTCGACAACCCCTACACCCAGTGGAACGAGATCGATGATTCGCTGCCGGCCCGCGAGATCGCCGTCTACGGTCCGCCCACCACCTCCGGCACCCGTGACGCCTTCGAGGAGCTGGTGATGGAAGCCGCCTCCGAGGAGATGGACGCCTACGGCGGTGAGGGCTACACCGACATCCGCACCGACGGTGCCTTCATCGACGCCGGCGAGAACGACAACCTGATCGTCCAGCGCCTGGCCGAGAATACCGAGGCCTTCGGCATCTTCGGCTACTCCTTCCTGGAAGAGAACTCCGACAGCCTGATGGGCTCCAGCATCGACGGCGTCGCGCCGACCCCGGATGCCATCGGCAGCGGCGAGTACCCGGTGTCTCGCTCCATGTTCTTCTACGTGAAGAACCAGCACGCCGACGAGGTCCCGGCGATGAACGAATACGCCAACCTGTTCATGAGCGAGCAGATGATCGGTGATCTGGGCTACCTCAAGGGCATCGGCCTGATCCCGGCGCCGGAAGACCTGCGCGCCGAGGCTCGCAGCGCGGTCGAGAACCACGAGACGCTCGAGCTGGCCGACCTCAAGTAAGCACGGCCGGGTCCTCGCCCTGTCACGGCCGGCAGCCAGGAGCTGCCGGCCGGTGCACGTTCCGCCGGCTCACCGGCCTCGCCGGTCCCCGCGGATTCATTCAGACGAGAGTCAACTATGCAGACCAACCAAATACTCGCTCTGTTCTGCGGCACCCTGCTGGTGCTGGGTCTGATAGCCTATTTCCTGGGGCGGGCCAAGGCCTCCAGGGTGCGCGCCGCCGGCGCCGCCATGCACGCCCAGCCCGACCAATACGCCTGGTTCAGCGTGCTGTCCAGCGCCGGCCCGGCCATCGCCGTCGGCGTGGTGGGCGCGTTCGCCATGCTGCTCCTGGGCGCCGAGATTCCCACGCTGTATCTGCTGGCCGCCAGCCTGGTCGTCGGCTGCGCCGGTCTGGCCATGGGCATCGCCCTGGTGCGTCCGGACTTTCATGCGCGCAAGGCCATCGAGAGCGTCATCCGCTTCTTCCTGGCCGGCGCCGCCCTGATCTCGATCTTCACCACCTTCGGGATCCTGATCTCCATCGTGGGAGAGGCCATCCGCTTCTTCCAGATGCAGAGTTTCTGGGACTTCATCACCGGCACCACCTGGAACCCGGGCGCGAGCTTCCTCGCCGCCGCGGGCCGAGCGGAGGAGGGGGCAAGCGCCGCCCAGTTCGGTTCGATTCCGCTGTTCGCCGGTACCTTCATGATCACCGCCATCGCCATGCTGGTGGCGATTCCGGTCGGCCTGCTGTCGGCCATCTACATGGCCGAGTTCGCCCCGCAGCGAGTGCGCACCCTGGCCAAGCCGGTGCTCGAGGTCCTGGCCGGCATCCCGACCGTGGTCTACGGCTTCTTCGCCGCCATCACCGTGGCGCCGCTGATCGTCGACGTGGCCGGTTTCTTCGGCATCGATGCCTCGTTCAACAACGCCCTGGCCCCCGGCATCGTGATGGGCATCATGATCATCCCCTTCATCTCCTCGCTGTCCGACGACGTCATCAACTCGGTGCCGGACAGCATGCGTCAGGGGTCGCTGGCGCTGGGCATGACCAAGGGCGAGACCATCCGCGACGTGGTGGTCCCGGCAGCCCTGCCGGGCATCATCTCGGCCTCGCTGCTGGCGGTGTCCCGGGCGCTGGGCGAGACCATGATCGTGGTCATGGCCGCCGGCATGCGGCCCAACCTCACGGCTAACCCGTTCGAGGACATGACCACGGTGACGGTGCGCATCGTCGCCGCCTTGACCGGCGACCAGGAATTCGCCAGCGCCGAGACGCTGTCGGCCTTCGCCCTGGGCCTGGTGCTGTTCGTGGTGACCCTGTCGCTGAATCTGGTCTCGGTGATCATGATTCGCCGGTTCCGCGAGAAGTACCGGATCAACAACCTTTAACGCTGGGAGCTTTTTCCGATGAGCCAATCCTTCGACGAGATCAGCGCCCAGCTCCGGCGTCGTCACCGCAAGTCCGCGCGCCTGAAGTGGATGTCCATGGGGGCCCTGGGCCTGGCCGGGCTGTTCCTGGTGCTGTTCTTCACCGACATGATGATCAAGGGCCTGCCGGCCTTTCAGCAGGCCCAGATCCAGGTCGAGGTCGACTACAGCGAGCAGGCCAGCCAGCTGCCGCTGGCCGCCGTCCAGGAGGACGTGCGTCCGCTGGTCAGCCGCGGCTACCTGCGCCTGATTCCCGGCCGCATGGAAGACAATGCCGAGCTGCTCGGCACCACGCGCATGGAGTGGGTGCTGGCCGACAGCCAGGTCGATCAGTACCTCAAGGGACATCACACCCGCCTGAGCGACAGTGAGCAGGAGGTGGTGGATCGGCTGCAGGCCGAGGGCCGCGCCGAGCTGAGCTTCAACACCACCTTCTTCACCAGCGGCGATTCCAAGATGCCGGAGCTCGCCGGCATCGCCTCGGCGGCCATGGGCACGGTGATGACCCTGCTGGTGACGCTGGCGGTGTCCTTCCCGATCGGGGTGATGACCGCGGTGTACCTCGAGGAATTCGCCCCGGACAACCGCTTCACCCAGCTGATCGAGATCAACATCAACAACCTGGCGGCGATCCCCTCGATCCTGTTCGGTCTGCTGGGCCTGGCGATCTTCATCAATTTCTTCGGCGTGCCGCGCTCCTCGCCGGTGGTCGGCGGCCTGACGCTGGCGCTGATGACGCTGCCGGTGATCATCATCTCCACCCGCACCGCGCTGCGCAGCGTGCCGGATTCCATCCGCCACGCCGCCTTCGGGGTCGGCTGCTCGCGCTGGCAGGTGGTGCGCGACCATGTCCTGCCGCTGGCCCTGCCGGGCATCATGACCGGCTCGATCATCGGCCTGGCCCAGGCCATGGGCGAGACCGCGCCGCTGATCATCGTCGGCATGGTGGCCTTCATCCCCGACGTCACCGCGTCCTTCAGCGAGGCGGCCACGGTGCTGCCGGCGCAGATCTTCACCTGGGCGGGTGAGCCCGAGCGCGCCTTTATCGAGAAGACATCGGGAGGCATTCTGGTGCTGCTGGCCGTGCTGATCTCTCTCAACGCCACCGCCGTGGTGCTGCGCAAGAAATTCGAGCGTCGCTGGTAAGTCCCGCGGCCAGACACAGGATATGCCAAGATGAACATTCACGTTTCCGAGCGGAAGATGGGCCCCATGAGCGGACACAGTGCCGGTGAACCGGTGGTACGCAACGAGAACGCCAATCACGAGCTGAGCGTGCGAGTGCGCGACCTGAACCTCTGGTATGGCGACAACCAGGCCCTCAAGAACATCAACGTCGACGTCTTCCAGAAGAACGTCACGGCGCTGATCGGGCCGTCCGGCTGCGGCAAGTCGACCTTCCTGCGCTGCCTCAACCGCATGAACGACCTGATCCCCAGCGTGCGCATCGAGGGCCTGATCTCGATGGACGGTCGCGACGTCAACGAGCCCAAGATGGACGAGGTGGCCCTGCGCCGCCGGGTCGGCATGGTGTTCCAGAAGCCGAATCCCTTCCCCAAGTCGATCTACGACAATGTCGCCTACGCCCCGCGCATGCACGACCTGGTGAGCCGCAAGGCCGACGTCGACGAGCTGGTGGAGCGCGCGCTGCGTGACGCCGGCCTGTGGGAAGAGGTCAAGGACAAGCTCTACGAGCCCGGCACTTCGCTCTCCGGCGGCCAGCAGCAGCGCCTGTGTATCGCCCGGGCCATCGCGGTCCAGCCCGAGGTCATCCTGATGGACGAGCCGACCTCGGCCCTGGACCCGATCTCCACGGCGACCATCGAGGACCTGATGGACAAGCTGAAGCAGCAGTTCACCATCATCACCGTGACCCACAACATGCAGCAGGCCGCGCGGGTCGCCGACTACACGGCCTTCTTCCACCTGGGCGAGCTGATCGAGTACAACGATACCCAGACCATGTTCTCCAACCCGGCCACCAAGAAGGCCGAGGACTACATCACCGGCCGCTACGGCTGATGGCCGCGGGCGTGTGACGGTTCGACGGGGAGGCCACAGGCCTCCCCGTCGTCGTTTGTGGCCGTCATCGAGGTGTCAACGATCTCGAATATATATGGTTTTTCATATATATTGGCGGCGACATCATTCGTGATCAGGAGAGCGCCCCATGACCCTGTCCATCGGCATCAACGGCTTCGGCCGCATCGGCCGTCTCGCGCTGCGCAGCCTGTGGCCGCGCGTCGAGGCCGGCGAGGTTGTCATCGCACGCCTCAACGACCCGGGCGGCGACGCCGCCACCTTCGCCCACCTGCTGGAATTCGACTCGGTGCACGGCCACTGGTCCCCGGGGCAGGGCATCCAGGCCGAGGCCGAGGCGCTGGTGATCGACGGCCGGCGCATCGCCTTCAGCGGCCATGACACCATCGCCGCCGCCGACTGGTCCGGCTGCGACGTGGCCCTGGAGTGTTCCGGTCACATGAAGACCACCGACAGGCTCCAGGCCTACCTCGACCAGGGCGTGGGTCGGGTGGTGGTCAGCGCACCGGTCAAGGAGGACGGCGTGCTCAACGTGGTGATGGGCGTTAACGACGGCGCCTTCGATCCCGCCCGCCATCGCATCGTCACCGCCGCGAGCTGCACCACCAACTGCCTGGCCCCGGTGGTCAAGGTGATTCAGGAGACCTTCGGCATCCGCCACGGCTCGATGACCACGGTGCACGACATCACCAACACCCAGACCATCCTCGACGCCCCCCACAAGGACCTGCGTCGCGCCCGGGCCTGCGGCATGAGCCTGATCCCGACCACCACCGGCTCGGCCAAGGCCATCACCGCCATCTTCCCCGAGCTCGAGGGCAAGCTGAACGGCCATGCCGTCCGCGTGCCGCTGGCCAACGCCTCGCTGACCGACATGGTCTTCGAGCTCGAGCGCGAGACCACGGTGGAGGCGGTCAATGCGGCGCTGAAGGCCGCGGCGGAGGGCCCGCTCGCCGGCATCCTCGGCCATGAGGAGCGCCCGCTGGTCTCCATCGACTATCGCACCGACCCGCGCAGCGCCATCATCGACGCCCCGTCCACCATGGTGGTCAACGGCACCCAGCTGAAGCTCTACGCCTGGTACGACAACGAGTGGGGCTACGCCAACCGCACCGCCGAGCTGGCGCTCAAGGCAGGACGAGCGACGGTCGGCAGGGAGTCGATGACCGATGCCTGAGGTCGGACGCAGCATCGACCGGCTGAAGGCGTTGCCCTTCGAGGTGCGCCAGTATCTGCTGATCACCGGCAACTACTGGGCCTTCACCCTCACCGACGGTGCCCTGCGCATGCTGGTGGTGCTGCATTTCCACCAGCTGGGCTACTCGCCGCTGGAGGTGGCGCTGCTGTTCCTCTTCTACGAGGCCTTCGGCGTGATCACCAACCTGGTGGGCGGCTGGCTCGGGGCGAGGCTCGGGCTGAACCGCACCATGAACATGGGGCTAGGGCTGCAGATCGTGGCGCTGGCCATGCTGATGGTGCCGGCCACGGCGCTGACCGTGCCCTGGGTCATGGCCGCCCAGGCGCTGTCGGGGATCGCCAAGGACCTCAACAAGATGAGCGCCAAGAGCGCGGTCAAGGTGCTGGTGCCCAAGGACAGCCCCAGTGCCGGCTCCGCGCTCTATCGCTGGGTGGCGATCCTGACCGGCTCCAAGAACGCCCTCAAGGGCGCCGGCTTCTTCCTGGGCGGGGTGCTGCTGACCCTGATCGGCTTCCGTGGCGCTGTGATCGCCATGGCGCTGATGCTGGCGGGCGTGCTGGTTCTGTCGCTCGTGCGGCTCAAGGCCGATCTGGGGCGGCAGAAGCGCAAGCCGGCGTTCGGCGAGATGTTCTCCCCCTCGAAGGCGATCAACGTCCTGTCGGCGGCTCGCCTGTGCCTGTTTGCCTCGCGGGATGTCTGGTTCGTGGTGGCCTTGCCGGTCTTCCTCTATGACCAGCATGGCTGGAGCCACTGGACCGTGGGCGGCCTGCTGGCGCTGTGGGTGATCGGCTACGGCGGGGTACAGACCCAGGCGCCGCGCCTGACCGGCCTGGTCAAGGGCGGCGCTCGGGGAATCACCGCCTTCTGGGCCCTGGCGTTGGCCTGCCTGCCGGCCCTGCTGGCGCTGCTGCCCCTGGACCAGGTGGGTTGGCTGGTGGCGGGGCTACTCGCCTTCGGTGTGCTGTTTGCGGTCAACTCGAGCTGGCACAGCTACCTGATCGTCCACTATGCCCGCGCCGACGGCGTCTCCATGGACGTGGGTTTCTACTACATGGCCAACGCCATGGGGCGCCTCGCCGGCACGCTGCTCTCCGGCTGGGTCTACCAGGCCTTCGGGCTCGCCGCCTGCCTCGGGATCTCGTCCGCACTGGTGGCCGCCAGCGCGCTGATGGCCCTGGCCCTGCCGCGGGAGGCCACGCCCCGCTGAGGTCGGGGCGCAAACCGCTCAGGGGGCGGCGCGCGGTGCCTGTCGAGGCGCGGTCTCGGTCAGGCGACGCAGCGCCCAGAGCCCCAGCGCCGGCCCCGGCAGCAGCCACCACAGCACCCAGGGGCCCTGGGCGGCCCACAGGCTCGAGGTCAGCGAGATCGCCGGGAGGGTCAGGGCGAAGCCCACGGCGTTCATCACCGAGAGTGTCGAGCCGACCCGGGCGTGGGGCGCGGTGGCCGCGGCCAGGGCCGAGAACTGGGGCGAGTCGGCGATCACCGTGAGCCCCCAGACGGCGAGCAGCGTGAGCAGCAGGCCGGGCGGTGCCCAGGCCAGCAGCGGGTAGGCCAGGCAGGTCAGCCCCGAGACGGTCAGCGCCCGCCGGGCGACCCAGAGGCTGCCCAGCCGGCGGCTCAGCTCGCCGCCCCCCACGCAGCCGACCAGCCCCAGGGCGATGACGCCGAAGGCGAGCCACGGGACCAGGTCCATCGGTGCCGCCAGGCGCTCAAGCTCTCTCGCCACCAGGAAGGGCGTCAGCATCCACAGGGCGTAGAGCTCCCAGCAGTGCCCGAAGTAGCCACCCGCCACGGCACGAAAGCGCGGCGCGCGAAGTCCCGCCAGGCCCTCCCGCAGCCGGGTGGGTCCGGCCGGGGGCGGCAGGTGCGGACCGTCGCCGAGCCGGTAGATGGCCGCGCCCCCCGCCAGCGCCAGCAGCGAGGCGCCGAGCAGCGGCCACGCCCACGGCAGCCCCGGGGTCGAGCCGCGCAGCAGGTGGGGCAGGGCGGTGCCCAGCGTCAGCATGCCGACCAGCCAGGCCAGGGCCGCCCCCTTGTGGGTCGGCGTCCAGCCGATCACGAGCTTCATGCCCAGGGGGTAGATGCCGGCCAGGCACAGGCCGGTGGCGAAGCGCAGCAGCAGGCCGGCGGCGGCGTGCTCGGCGGCCAGCACGAAGCCGGCGTTGATCAGTGCGCCGAGCAGGCAGGAGGCGGCGAAGAGCCGGCTGGCCCGGAAGCGGTCCGCCAGGCCGCTTGCGGCGATGGCCAGGGTGCCGAGGATGAAGCCGGCCTGGACGGCCAGCGTCAGCCCGCCGAGGTCGGCCTCGGTGAAGCCGAGGTCGCGGGCCAGCGAGAGGCCCACGCCGTTGACGGAGAACCATAGCGAGGTGCCGCAGAGCTGGGCCAGCACGATCACGGCGAGGGGATGGCGGCGCAGGAGGCGGCTCATGGGCGCCTCCCCGGCCGCTCGCCTTGCCGCGGGGCGTGCTGCGCGCCCCGACCCTCGTCGCGTAGAATCATGTCGATACTCCCTGGAGAAACCCTGATGTCGCTGGACCCGGTCCGTGTCTTCAAGTGCCTGGGCGACGAGACTCGCCTGATGCTCACGCTGCTCGTGCGGCGCGAGCAGGAGCTTTGTGTCTGCGAAATGACCCACGCCCTGGAGCTCTCGCAGCCCAAGGTGTCGCGGCACCTGGCGCAGCTGCGCCAGTGCGGCCTGCTCGAGGATCGCCGCGAGGGCCAGTGGGTCTACTACGGGATCGAGGCTAGCTTACCGGGCTGGGTCATGGCCACTCTGACCGCGGCGGCCGAGGGGCGAGCCACGGAACTCGAACGGGTGTGCGCGCGCCTGGCGCGGATGGGCAACCGGCCCGAGCGTCGAACCGCGCTTTGTTGAGCACGACAAGGCCTCGCCGCTGTCCGAGGTGAGGCGATGAGCGGATCCTCCTCCCATCGATGCAGCCCCCGAGCGCAGCAAAGAGGCCGTTCCCCCCGTCGACGCCCACGCCTGGGGAGATGGCGTTGCCCCTCCCCGGGGCTGGGTGACGGTGGCCGGCGCGACCTATGGCGACTTGGTTGACCTTGTCCACCATGTGCGTATAGTGGACAAGGTCAACCAAATCGCGAGCGTCGTATGTCTTCACCCTCCTTGAACGAGGCATTGCACCGCCTGCTGCATGCCTACAAGAAACAGCTACGTGCCAGTATCCGGCAGCATCGGATATCCCTTCCTATCACCCACATCCGTGTGCTGAAGGGCGTCGGGCGACTGCCCGACTGCACCGCCATGGCCATTGCGCAGCGCATGGGCCAGGACAAGTCGCGCGTCACCCGCGTGCTCAACAGTCTGATGGATGAAGGCCTCATCGAGCGTGCGGATCACCCGAACGACCGTCGCAGTCAGCTGGTGACCGCGACTGAAGCAGGCAGGGAGATGCTCGAGACGATCACCGTGCTGGAAGAAGAGGCCGCGAGCCGCTTGACGGATCGACTCGGCCCCGAGGAGGTGGAGACCTTCTTGCGTATCGCCGCCACCATGACGGCCAGTGCCGACGACCACGATACCGAGCCGGAGGGGAGCCAGGAGCATGGGTAAGCCCGCGACCAGGGAGCTGGAGGTAATAGGTGCGACTCAGGTCACGCCGCATATGCGGCGCATCACGCTGGGGGGCGAGGGCCTGGCGGACTTTCCGGAAGACCAGGAGAGCGCCTACCTCAAGCTGATATTCCCCGGTGACGAAGGGGGGAAGCCCCTGATGCGCACCTACACCATCCGGCATCAGCGGGCGTCGGAAATCGATATCGATTTCGCCCTGCACGATGACATGGGCCCCGCGTCACGTTGGGCGGTAGCGGCGGTGCCGGGGGATCGCATCCTGGTGGGCGGCCCCGGCGCGAAGAAAATGATCCAGCCGGAGGCCGATTGGTTCCTGCTGGCCGGCGACATGACGGCCTTGCCGGCGATCAGCGTCAACCTGGCCGCCTTGCCCGACGACGCTCGCGGTCACGTGGTGATCGAGATCCCTCACGAATCGGATCGGCAGGCCCTCGTGCACCCCGAGAACATACGGCTGCACTGGGTCATCAACCCGACACCGGACCCGACAGGCCAGCCGCTGTTGGGCAGGGTGCAGGACTTGCCGTGGCTGGAGGGTCAGCCGGCGGTTTGGGCGGCGTGCGAGTTCGGCAGCATGCGCGCCCTGCGCCGCTGGCTGAAGCACACCCATGAGCTGCCCAAGTCACACCTTTATGTCTCGAGCTACTGGAAGATCGGCCAAACCGAAGACGGCCACAAGCGGGCCAAGCAGCAGGACAGTATGGCCGAGTCGGTGGCTTAGACCGTCCTGAAGGCGATGTCTCAGGCCCCATCGTCAGGGGCGTTACGCTGTGAGGGGGCCTCGCGGAACGCGGGGCTGATTCGCTGGGGGTCGGCCACCGCCCGGTAACGGGCAGCGGCCTGTGCCCACCAGCCCAGCTGGCCCAGGGTGCGGCCGAAATAGCCGACCCAGCGCTCCGTGTCGTCGTGAAAGCGGCCGTCTTCCTCCAGCGCCTGCTGGGCATGGGGGACATGAATCATGGCCGAGACCGGCAGGCAGCCCAGCTCCGCCAGGAAGGTGCGCATGTTGACCGCGGCCCTGGCGCCGCCCCATTGGCCGGCCGAGTAGGTCACGATGGCGCTGGGCTTGAAGGCATAGAGCGAGCTGCCGAAGTGGTTCAGCAGATGCGCCAGGGCCGGACTCATGGCGTGATTGTACTCCGGGCTCACCATCACGTAGCCGTCGGCGGCGGCGATCCTGCCGGCGAGGGCATCCAGCGCATCGGGTACCTGCGACCTCGTGTAGGCGAAGTGCGGCTTGAAGACCGCGCCTAACTCGAGCTCCAGCGGGTCGATCAGCTCGACCGAGGCGCCGTCGGCCTCGAGCAGTCGTTGGCAGGCACGGGCCACCCTGAGGCCCAGCCGAGCCGGTGCGGGGGGCGTCGAGTCGCGCGCGGTGCCGATAAAGATCAGATAGTGGGGCATGGCATGTCCTCCTTGACGTCATCTTGCCGAGCTCTCTGCGGCGTCCCAATGGCACCCGGGACACCACGGCGGCATGGTCGGTCGGATGATGACGCTTGCCTTCAAGGCAACGGCCGTCGCGTGGCATCGGCGAGGCGCACCAGGGCGAGCATCACCGGTATCACCACCAGTCCCCCGCCCACGGCCGCCGGCGCCGCGCCAGTGAGAGCGCCCGCCCGAGAGGCGGGCGCCTGGGGCAGCAGGCGGGAGGCGTCAGTCGATCAGTTCCACGGCGACGGCGGTGGCCTCGCCGCCGCCGATGCACAGGCTGGCGATGCCGCGCCGGCCGCCGGTGGTGCGCAGGGCGTGGATCAGGGTAGCGATGATCCGCGAGCCGGTGGAGCCGATGGGGTGGCCCTGGGCGCAGGCGCCGCCGAAGACGTTGACCTTCTCGTGGGGCAGGCCGAGGTCGTCCATGGCCATCAGGGTGACCACGGCGAAGGCCTCGTTGATCTCGAACAGGTCGACGTCGTCCACGCCCCAGCCGAGCCGCTTCATCAGCGTGTCGATGGCGCCCACCGGGGCGATGGTGAACTCGCTCGGGTGACGCGAGTGGGTGCTGTGGCCGAGCATCCGCGCGATCGGGCGCGCGCCCAGGCGGCTCGCGCATTCCCGGCTGGCCAGTATCAGCGCCGAGGCGCCGTCGGAGATCGAGCTCGCGTTGGCCGCGGTGATGGTGCCGTCCCTGGCGAAGGCCGGGCGCAGGTCGCGGATCTTGTCGAGCCTGGCCTGGAACGGCTGCTCGTCGTGCTCGACCACGCTCTCGCCTTGGCGGCTGGCGATCGTGACCGGCGCCATTTCCGCGGCCAGGTGACCGGCGTTGGTGGCTTCCATGGCACGCTCCAGCGAGGCGATGGCGAAGTCGTCCAGGCGCTCGCGGGAGTAGCCGCGGGCGTCGGCGATCTGCTGGGCGAAGCCGCCCATCAGCTGGCCGGTCTCGGCGTCCTCCAGGCCGTCGAGGAACATGTGATCCTTGAGCTCGCCGTGGCCCAGACGGTAGCCCGAGCGCGCCTTGGGCAGCACGTGGGGCGCGTTGGACATCGATTCCATGCCGCCGGCCAGCATCAGCTCGCCGGCGCCGGCGCGGATCAGGTCGTGGGCCAGCATGGTGGCCTTCATGCCCGAGCCGCACAGCTTGTTGACGGTGGTGGCGCCGACGGCGTCCGGGATGCCGGCCTGGCGCATCGCCTGTCGGGCCGGGCCCTGCTTGACGCCGGCGGGCAGCACGCAGCCCATGAAGCCCTCGTCGATGGCGGCGGCGTCGATGCCGGCGCGCTCGACGGCCGCCCGGATGGCGGTGGCGGCGAGTTCCGGGGCGCTCAGGCGGGAGAGGCCGCCCAGCAGGCCGCCCATCGGCGTGCGGGCGGCGGAAAGGAAGACGATCTCGCGTGAATCACTCATGGCGTGGCTCCCGATAGGGATTGTTATGTGGGAGGACGGCGGGCGCGTTGACCCGCCGGAGGGGCTATGGTTCTCTCGAGCTAGCCAAGCAAGCGCTAGTGTGAATGTCGATGAATGTAATGAATGACTCCCCGCGTCGCAAGGAGCTCACCCGCCAGGCCGCCCAGCTGTTCGTGCAGGAGGGCTTCGACCGGACCACGGTGCGCATGCTGGCCGAGGAGATGGGCATCAAGTCGGGGAGCCTCTTCCATCACTTCCGCGACAAGCAGGAGATCCTGGCCGCGGTGATCGAGGAGGGCACCCGCAACGCCCTGGCGATCGCCCATGCGGCCCTCGAATCATGCGACCGCGATCCACAGGCGAGGTTGCAGGCCATGGCCCGCGCCCACCTGGAGACCCTGCTCACCGACCGCAATGCCCACGTCGTGGCGCTCTACGAATGGCGCCGCCTGGACGACGACGCCCGCGCCCATCTCGGCCACCTGCGCGATGCCTACGAGGCGCTGTGGGAGGCGGTCATCGACGAGGCCCTGGCCGCCGGGCTGATTCACGGCGACCGCTTCCTGGTCTCGCGCTTCGTGATGGGCGCGCTCAACTGGACGGTGCGCTGGTACGACCCCGAGGGCGAGCGCTCCCCCGAGGAGCTGGGCCGCGAGCTGGTGGCCATGCTGATGGCGCCCCGGGGCTGAGACCAGAACGCCGAGACGGTTCGCCGAGGGCCGAGCCAGGGCCTGCGGCGGGGCGGGCTCGACCATGGTCTAGCCGCGCGAACGCGCATTCGCCTTGCCGCGTCATCGTGAAACCTCTAGCTTGAGTCGGGTACGGCGACATGTTGACGTTTACGTCAACGGAATCAAAGCGGCGCGCCAGCCCGCGACCCGCCGACGCACAACAACAATCAGCGGGCGTTCCGGGGCGATGCCCGGGCGTCCGTCACGGAGGCCTTCCATGAGCACGCCCGAGACGCTTGCCGATCCTGCCACCTCACTCGCCACCTCTCTCGCCACCTATCTCGAGACCTTCTCCGTCGAAGCCGTGAGCGCCCGGCTCGACGATCACGCCGACGGCCGCCTCAACGCCTTCGAGGCCTGCTGCGGCCGCCACCGGCGCGAAGGGCGCGGGGCGACCACGGCGCTGGTGCATGAAGATGCCGAGGGCCGCGTCACCACCCTGAGCTACGCCAAGCTGGCGACGGCCAGCGAGCGCCTGGCCGGCTGGTTCGCCGACCAGGGCCTGGGCGAGGGCGACCGCATCGCCGGGATGCTGCCGCGCACGCCGGCGCTGTTGATCGCGGTGCTCGCCGCCTGGCGCATCGGCGCGGTCTACCAGCCGCTGTTCACCGCCTTCGGGCCGGACTCGGTCGGCTATCGCCTCGCGCGGGCCGGAACGCGGCTGGTGATCACCGATCCCGCCAACCGGGCCAAGTTCGACGGCCTGGCCGACTGCCCGCCGGTGCTCGCGGTGGGCGGCGTTGATGCCGCGCATGGTGCCGATCACGACTGGGCCGCCGCCCTCGCGCACGCGCCCATCGCCACGCCGCCCCCGCGCCAGGCGCCGGACGCGCCCTTCCTGCAGATGTTCACCTCCGGCACCGTGGGCAAGCCCAAGGGCGTGGCCGTGCCGCTCTCGGCGCTGCCGGCCTTCGCGCTCTACATGGAGCTGGCCGTGGGCCTGGAGCGAGACGACCGCTTCTGGAACATGGCCGATCCCGGCTGGGCCTATGGGCTCTATTACGCCATCACCGGGCCGCTGCTGCTGGGCGCGACCACCCACTTCTGCGAGGCGGGCTTCGGCGCCGAGGTGGCGCGGGACTTCCTGCAGCGCCACGGCATCACCAACTTCGCCGCCGCGCCCACCGCCTACCGGCTGATGAAGGCCTCGGGACTGTTCGACGAGGCCGGCGCGCGCCTCGCACTGAGGCGCGCCAGCTCGGCGGGCGAGCCGCTCAATACCGAGGTGGTGGACTGGGTGGAGCGCACGCTGGGCTGCCCGGTGATGGATCACTACGGCCAGACCGAGACCGGCATGACCTGCTGCAATCACCATGTGCTGGATCATCCTCGCCCCCATGGCGGCATGGGCGCGCCGCTGCCCGGCTATCGGCTGGCGATCCTCGACGCCGAGGGCCGCGAGCTGCCGCCGGGCGAGCCCGGGGTGCTGGCGGTGGACATCGCCCGCTCGCCGGCGCACTTCTTCGCCGGCTATACCTGGCAGGAGAAGGACCCCTTCATCGACGGCTACTACCTGACCGGCGACGTGGTGATCGGCCACGAGGACGGCACCTTCCAGTTCGCCGGTCGCAACGACGACATCATCACCACCTCGGGCTATCGCGTCGGCCCCACCGACGTGGAGAACTCCGTGCTGACGCACCCGGCGGTGGCCGAGTCCGCCGCCGTCGGCCAGCCCGACGCGCTGCGCGGCGAGATCATCCGCGCCTACGTGGTGCTGCGCGACGAGCATGAGCCCAGCGAGTCGCTGGCCGAGGAGATTCGCCAGCAGGTGCGCGAGCGGCTCTCGACCCACGCCTTCCCGCGGGCGATCGAGTTCGTCGACGCCCTGCCCAAGACCCCCAGCGGCAAGATCCAGCGCTTCAAGCTGCGCGCGGACGCCGCCGATAAGGCGGCGGTCGCCCCCTGACCGTGGAGACATGACCATGCAAGTGAAGGACAACGCCTTTCTGATCACCGGCGCCGCCTCCGGGCTGGGCGCCGCCACCGCCGAGCGGCTGGTGGCGGCGGGCGGCCGCGTGACCCTGTGCGACCTGAGCGAGGGCATCGAGGACCTGGCCGAGCGGCTGGGCGCGGCGGCCATCGCCGTGCGCGGCGACGTGACCTCGGCCGATGATATCCGGGCCGCGGTGGACGCCGCCATGGCCCACGGCGGCGAGGCAGGCCTTGCCGGCGTGGTGCACTGCGCCGGCGTGGTCAGCGTGGCCAAGCTGCTCGACCGCGAGGGGAATCCGGCCGACCTCGACGACTATGCGCGCACCCAGCAGATCAACCTGGTCGGCACCTTCAACGTGATGCGCCTGGCGGCGGCGGCCATGGCAGGGAACGCCCCGGGCGAGGACGGCGAGCGCGGGGTGATCGTCAACACCGCCTCGGTGGCGGCCTTCGACGGCCAGGTGGGGCAGTGCGCCTACAGCGCCTCCAAGGCCGGGGTGGTGGGCATGAGCCTGCCGGCGGCCCGGGAGCTCTCGCGCCACGGCATCCGGGTGATGGCCATCGCCCCGGGGGTGTTCGAGACGCCGATGATGGAAGACCTGCCCGAGGCCGCCGTGGAAGCGCTCTCGGCGGCGGTGCCGTTCCCCAAGCGGCTGGGCCGGCCCGACGAGTACGCTCGCCTGGCCGAGCAGATCATCACCAATCCGATGCTCAACGGCGAGGTGATCCGCCTGGACGGGGGCATTCGCATGCAGTGAGTGCGGAGCGTCATCCGGAAAAGTAGAACGCCCCCAGGCGCTGGCCAGGGGGCGTTTTTTGTCGACGTGGTGCGGTGGCCGTCAGGCGATGGTGTCGACCACGCCGCCGTCGACGCGCAGGGCCGCGCCGCTGGTGGCCGAGGCCTGCGGCGAGGCGGCATAGACGACCATGTTGGCGACCTCCTCGACGGTGGCCGCGCGCTGGATGATCGAGCTCGGGCGCTGGGCCATCACGAATTCCCTGGCGGTTTCCTCCATCGACTTGCCGCTTTCCTTCTGCTGCTCGGCGAGCATCGCCTGCACGCCCTCGGACAGCGTCGGCCCCGGCAGCACGGCGTTGACCGTGACGCCGGTGCCGGCCAGGCGCTTGGCCAGGCCGCGGGACAGCGACAGGTAGGCGGTCTTGGTGACGCCGTAGTGGATCATGTCGTCGGGGATGTTCAGCGCCGACTCCGAGGACAGGAACAGGATGCGGCCCCAGCCGCGCTCGACCATGTCGCCCGAGTAGGCCCGCGACAGGCGCACCCCGGACATCACGTTGACGTCGAAGAAACGCTGCCACTCGTCGTCCGGCGTCTCGAAGAAGTCCTGGGGGCCGAAGATGCCGACGTTGTTGACCAGGATGTCGGTGGTGGGCTCGGCGGCCAGCAGGGCGTCGCAGCCCTCGGCGGTGCCCAGGTCCGCCGCCACGCCGCGGGCGTTGGCGTTCGGCACCTGCTGGCGCAGGCGCGTCAGCGCCTCGTCGACGGCGGCCTGCTTGCGGCCGTTGAGCACCACGCTGGCGCCGCTGTCGGCGAGCCCCTTGGCGATGGCGAAGCCGATGCCCCCGGTGGAGCCGGTGACGATGGCGGTCTTGCCGGTCAGATCGATCTGCATGGAAGCCTCCTGGCGTTGGGTCGCGTGTGTTCCGTTACCTGATAGCACCCTAACAAACGTCGTCCGGCCTGGCGAGGCGTCACGCCGTGCCGGGCGCATCGGCGCGCGATCAGCGGGCCTGGTCGCGCGGGGGATAGCCCAGGGCCTGGCGCAGCATCTCGGCGTGGCTAGTCACCCAGTCGGGGGCGATGGGGCCCCAGTCCTGGATGACGTAGTGACCGATGTTGTGGCGCTGGCCGGGTTCGGGCAGGAACTCGCAGTGGATGTCGAGCTCGGCCAGCGCGGTGATGGTGTCCTGGGCCGTGCGTCGGGGCATCCCCGTGGCCTCCATGATCGCCGGCACGCTGGCGGTGCCGGTGGCGATCAGGTGGGCCACGTAGAGGCGGCGGTAGAAGCTGGTGCGGGTCTTGCTCAGGCTCATGGGTCACGTCATCCCTGAAGGTTTGCCCAAGGCTGACACGCCGCAGCGGCGAGTGCCAGCCCGAGGCCGAACGGGACGCGTCAGCGTTCCCGGGACAGGAACCAGCCCTTCATGGCGCCGGTGATGCGACGCATGTCGTCGTGCGGGGTGATGTAGGCGGGCATGGTGTACAGCCAGCGGCCGAAGGAGCGCAGCCACACGCCCTGGGTGCGGGCGAAGTCGGCCGCCCCCTTGAGCGATTCGGGGTCGTGGACCTCGATCACCGCGGTGGCGCCGAGCGCGCGCACGTCGGCCACGTCCGGGTGGGCGCGCAGCGCCTCGTCGTCCACCAGTTCCTCTCGCAGCACGCCGTTGAGCGCCTCGATGCGCCCGAGGTAGTCGTCCTCCTCGAACACCGCCAGGCTCTCCAGCGCGACGCGGCAGGCCAGCGGATTGCCCATGAAGGTCGGGCCGTGCATGAAGGCGTGCAGCTCGCTGTCGCCGATGAAGGCATCGTGGACGCGGTCGGTGGCCAGCGTCGCGGCGTGGCCCAGATAGCCGCCGGTCAGGCCCTTGGACAGCACCATGATGTCCGGCGTCACGTCGGCATGATCGGCGGCGAACATCCTGCCGGTGCGACCGAAGCCGGTGGCCACCTCGTCGAAGATCAGCAGCACGTCGAACTCGTCGCACAGCTCGCGGGCGCCGCGCAGGTAGTGGGGCGAGGTCATGTTGAGCCCGCCGGCCGCCTGCAGCAGCGGCTCCATCAGCAGCGCGCCGATCTCCTCGTGATGGGCCTCCAGCACGCCGCGCAGGGCGTCGAGATCGGCCTGCACCTCGTCGCGGCTGGCGTCGAAGCCGGCGGTGGGCGCGGGGGCGAAGTGGTGCTGCGGCAGGAAGCCCGCGAACAGCGAGTGCATGCCTTCCTCGGGATCGCACACCGCCATGCAGCCGGCGGTGTCGCCGTGGTAGGCCTTCATCAGCGTCAGCATGCGGTGCTTGGCCGGCTTGCCGTGCAGGTAGTGGTACTGCACGGCCATCTTCATGGCCACTTCCATGCCCACCGAGCCGCTGTCGGAGAAGAACACGTGGTTCAGCCCCTCCGGCGTGACGCGCACCAGTTCGCGGGCCAGGCGGTCGGCCGGCTCGTGGGTCAGCCCGCCCAGCATCACGTGGCACAGCTCGTCGGCCTGGCGCTGGATGGCCTCGACCAGCCGCGGATGGCGATAGCCGTGGATCATGCACCACCAGGAGCAGGTTGCGTCGAGCAGCGACTCGCCGCTCTCGAGGGTGAAACGTGGCCCTTCACCGCCGACCACCTTGGGCGACGGGGTCTGGGTCTTGAGATGGGCGTAGGGGTGCCAGACGGGGGATGTCATCGGGCCTCCTGGGCAGGCGTGAACGGCACCGCCGGCGCGTGCGGGCGCCGGCGGTCGGATGACCCATACCTTACATGTAAACCCTGGGGTTATGAAGATGTTGACTGTGGCGGCGGGCTATAGTGAATAGGGCCGACGGCAAGGAGAAGATGAGGGTGGAGAATAGCGAAAGAGGGAGCTCGGCGGGCGTAATCAGCGCTGTGCGCCGTGACCGGCACCGGCGACACGGGGGCTGGTGGCGTGCTCGGTGGCGTGACCGCAGGCCAGGCAGGTGACACGGTAGCGATAGGCATCCACTCGTCGTAGCGTGAAACTGGCCCAGCGCGGTCCCTGCGGGGCGCGGATCTCGGTCGCGCCGCAGGGGCAGATCATCGCCCAGCTGCCGCGGGGCATGGGCATCATGGTGATCTCCGACATGCGCCGATCCTCTCCGTTTCACTCCTGGTGCGACCTAAGGCTAGGCGCTGGACGGAGCGTGCGGTATAGGAGATCGCTGACAGTTGGGGGTCGAAGTGATCCTTTACCACTAGATGGTGGCAGCGGACCGTTGTGATGAACCTATATCTACAGTCTGCCCGATAATGACCGTGCTGGTCTCTTTGGTGGGGCTATATAGAATCACTGTGTGCCACCCAGAGCGCTGAGGGGAAGACAAGAAAATATGGGATATCATAAGTCTGTGGGCCTTGGTGGTGTTCCCGGCCACTCCTGGAACATTTCGCTTTCCTGAATCAAAGGGACTATCTCTTCGATGCGTTCAGGGATCTTCTTCAGCCCGCACTCCCAGATGACCAGAACGCGCCACCCGGCCTCCCGCAGCTGCCGATACTGGCGCTGATCGCGCTCCGCGTTGCGGGCGAACTTGTCGCTCCAGAACTCCTGCCGGGTAGAGGGGGTGGTGGCGTAGCCACAGCCCTCGTGGCGATGCCAGAAGCAGCCATGGACGAAGATGACCAGGTCGAACTTGGGCATGACGAGATCTGGCCTGCATGGCAGATCCTTGCGCTTCAACCGGAAACGGAAGCCTCTGGAATGCAGGTAGCGTCTGACCTTCAGCTCGGGGCTGGTGTCACGCCCACGGATACGGGACATGCAGTAGGCGCGCTGTTCAGGAGTCAGAACGTCGCCGGGCATGCCTTCCTCTCCAATCAGACCTGCTCCATCTGGGCATTAAAATCCAGAATCTGCTCTTCTCCAAAGGAAAGTTTCTCAGGGTTGACAGAGACACTGTCGGCCAAAACACCATCAGGAAGTGACTCAAGGTTGGACAAGACCTCACCAGCAAAATCTTTCATTGGCGCTGAAATTTTCATTCTTGCAAATCCATCTTTCACTTCATATAGCCGGTAGAGGTGGTAGTCACAAGAGTTTTCAGCCATTTCATATAGCTCAGACAGAGAGATATGAAGTGTGTTGCTAAAAGGTCCCCCCGTCGACTTTGCATCTATCATGATTTTCTGACCTGAATTCATGGTGCAGGTGAAGTCGAAAGGAGAAACAGCATTCGTATCTGCAACCCAAGCGTAGTCCTCAACTAGGCCTTCATCCTTGAGATTCAGAAAGTGTGTGTCGAGAATTTCCTCCCCTTGCCTTCCTATGATTTCAGCCGCTTTTTTGGCCTTGCGAAGTTCTTCCTGAGAGACACCTCTGCCTTTTCGACGCTTGTTGAGTCGGTTAGTCCCTATCGGACCACCCTGGGCGGCATCTTCCAGATCAAATGCTTCAAGAAAATCTCGTATCGGATGAGCGTTTGATAGGCGGTCACTCACAGAATTGATGGTTTTTTCAAGATCATCCACACCAAGCACAGTCATGCTTTTTCGGATATTTAGAGGGAAGTTCCTGCTTAACTCAGAGTGGAGGGCAGTATCTTCCTCAAGATCTGACGTTACCAGTGTCATGCGCATTGATGTAGGCCAAGCTGCACCAATAAATTCCATGATGGCAAAATCCCCTTCGGAAAGGGGGGCATATCGCTCCTCATCATCAGGGGACTGAATCATCTTTCCATTCAATCGCCAATTCTTTGCAGAGCCACCTTTGATAATCTTCTGAGGAAGTGTATGGGCATTCGACACACCGGGCCCAAGAATCGTGAGATTGAGAATGAAGGGCTCCCAGTCTCTTTCCACGGCCACTTCCGTCAGATTCTGGTAGAACTTTCCTTCCAGAATATTGCGGTTGAGGTTGATAGATTTCTGATGTCCCGCACCGCCGAGGCGAAAGTGATAATCGAAAATCGTGAGGTCAGATTTCGTCAACCTCTTCAATGCGATTTTTCTGGACATTTTGACGATTCCCTGTCAGTTGCTGCTTTATGTTTTCTGCGAGTGCTTTAGAGATCAGCGGTGGCACTGCATTGCCGATCTGGCGGAAAGCCGGGTTCATGGGCCCTTGAAAGATGAACCCATCGGGGAACGACTGAAGCCTTGCCGCTTCCCGCACCGAGATCGTCCGGGACTGTCGGCTGTCATAGTGGATATGGGAGTAGCTGTCTTTGCCAAGATGGGCCATCAGCGTTCTGGCCGGCTGGTCAGCTTCCATCTTGCGCCATTTGTTGGGGAACTTGCTCGGGTCATAGGGCGGAATATAGGCCTTCTTTTCCGCCTCATAGCGTTCGGTGCCTACCACAGGACGGAAGCCTTCATTCTTCTCGATTTGTGACAGCCGTTCTTCGAACATCTCGGATGCCAGCTGGTAGGCCTCGGGATACTGATCACCGGGCTGCATTCTGGCGAATATCTTGTAATCGCGCGGGAGGTAGCGGATCACATGATCATAGATGCCTTCCGAGGCCTCGAATTCAGGCCATGAGCGCATCTTCTTCTGGAAGTCATTGAGGCCTGCTCCGTCGGGGTAATGAGCCAGTTTGTCAAACCTTCTGGGGCCTTTGCGCAGTTTCTGTTCCGAGTCTTCTTCGATGAAAGGAAGATCGGAAAGCGCCTGCTCGGCCGTGACAGCGGGTTTCAGCCCTTCCTGATCCGGTTCGGGCGGATCCACGAAGAAACGGGTCTCACCATCCAGGAGGTCCGTCTTGACGGTCTTCATCGCTACCTGACGGGAACCGTGATAACCACGCGGCAGGTTGATCCAGTGAGTGGGATCAGGGAACCACTGGGATGCATTCAGCTCCGTGCGGTAAGCCACAAGGAACATACGCTCGCGCATTTCCGGGACGCCGTAGAACACCGCATTCAGCATGGTGTAACGGGCGTCGTATCCGAGGTCCCGGAGAGCCTCACAGACCTCCTCCGCGATGTTGTGCCCGCCGTAGTTCAGCACATCTGGCACGTTTTCCATCAGAATCGCGACCGGCTTCAGCTTGCTGACGTAGTGGAGGTAGCGGAGATAGAGGTTGCCACGAGGATCGTTCAGGTAGGCCTCGGGATGCTCCGCCACTTCACGCAGCTTGGCACGACCGACACGTGCAAAAGACTGGCAGGGCGGTCCACCGACGACCACGTCCACATGTGATTCCGGATCCTCTTCAAGTCTGAACTCCTTGAGCAGGTCCTCTGGCTCGGTGCTGACGACGTCGCGAGACTGAGCGTGGATCTCACGGAGCTCTTCGGGAGCATCACGATGAAAGTTCAGTGCGTGCGATCGCGCTGCTGCGGGATCCAGTTCGACTGCGCCGATGTTTCTGAATCCTGCCGCCTGGAACCCCAGTGAAATGCCGCCGCAGCCCGCAAAGAGGTCAAGCACTCTGGGTGCGCCCCCGGAGTGCAAGCGTTCGATTTTTTGCTGGATAATCCTGCTCATGGGGCTTTCACCGATCAGTTATACCTTGCCAGCAGCCCTGGCTCGGTATCTGCTGGAAAATTCTCGTTGATGGATGGAGCATGCCTGTGCTCAGTGACCATAAACCGGTAAATGGTATCACTCACCCTGTTTCTGATCATGCTAGCCGCTAGGTCTCTTCTGTAGCTTCATCGCGACGGTGCTTGTGATCGCTCTGCCGACGAGGTCGTGGCCATTCACGATGATGAATCGAGCGATGGCATCAATTTCAGAAGCGTTACAGCTGAGGCTCTCGATAGTGCTTTCATGGTCTGTATGAAGATACAGTATCGGGTATGGGCTGAGCGCCTGCAAGGTCAGGCGAGAATGCTGATGACAATATCTTCAAAGGATGCCCAAAATCAGCCCTTTGTTGACTGTTGGTCGCTGAGTAAGATATTGAAAATCAAGGAAAGAATGGTGCGGATGGGGAGACTTGAACTCCCACGCCCGAAGGCACCAGAACCTAAATCTGGCGTGTCTACCAATTCCACCACATCCGCACGGGTCAGGCAGGCGTCCATATTTTACGGACGCTTTGCGGCAAGTCAATCGTCGTCGGGCAACTCCAGGTGATCGGCGGCCGCGGCGGCGCGGGCGTCCGGGGTGTCGGCGTCCAGTCGCGGCACGATGCCAAGGCAGGGCGCGTTCAGGGTGCGCTCCAGGGTGGCCAGGTTGTCGCGATAGCAGGCGTCGTCGGCAGAGAAGTCGGGGTCGATCAGGTTGCCTGCCCAGCCGGCCACTCGCAGGCCGTCGGCGCGGATCGCCTCGGCGCTGAGGCGGGCATGGTTCAGGCAGCCGAGCTTGAGCCCCACCACCAGGATCACCGGCAGCTCGAGGCGCAGCGCCAGGCCGGCGAGGTCCTCCTCATCGTTGAGCGGCACGCGCCAGCCGCCGGCGCCCTCGATCAGCGTCAGCCCGCGTTGCTCGGCCAGCGGGGCGGCGACGTGGTCGGCCAGGGCGTCGACGGTCGGCCGCTCGCCGACCTGCTTGGCGGCCAGGTGAGGCGCGATGGCCGGCGCATAGGCGTAGGGGTTGATGGTGGCGTAGGGCGTGCTCGGCGTGCTCTGGGCCTGGAGCGTCAGGGCGTCGATGTTGCGCAGCCCCTCGGTGCTGGTATCGCAGCCGGAGGCCACGGGCTTGAGCCCGAGGGTGGTCAGGTCGTGGCGGCGGGCCAGGGCCAGCAGGCCGCTGGCGACGAGGGTCTTGCCGGCGTCGGTGTCGGTACCGGTCACGAAGTAGGCGGTCATGTCAGCGTTCCAGGTCGAGCGTCAGCAGGTGGTAGGAGACGGGCAGGCCGTCCGTGGTGCGCAGGGCTTCGAAGCGGCGGGCGGCGCGGGCGACGTCGGTGCGCGAGAGCCGAGCGCCGTCGCGGGCGACCTGCGCGCCCACGCCCTTGATCGAGGCCATCACCGCGGAGAGATCGGGGTAGTGGAAGCGCTCGAGGCGCTCGCTGACCTCGACCCGTCGGAAGCCGGCCTCGTGGGCGGCGCGGCGATGATGGCCGGCGTCGTGGAAGTCGAGCAGGGCGGCGGGGCGCTGCCAGGCCTGGCCGACCTCCGAAAGCGTGCCCGGCGCCAGGGTGTTGATCAGCGCGCGACCGCCGGGGCGCAGCACCCGGGCGAGTTCGGCCAGCACCGCCTCCAGGTCCGGGCACCACTGGATCGCCAGATTGGAGACCGCCAGGTCGAGGCGGCCGCTCGGCAGCGGCAGGTCGGCGGCGTCGGCGCACAGCCAGTCGATGCCCTCGCCGTGGCGGCGGCGGGCCTCGGTGAGCATGCCCGGCGCCAGGTCGAGGCCGTGTATCGTGGTGCCATCGCCATAGCGTCGCGCGAGCTCGGCGGTCAGGTCGCCGGGGCCACAGCCCAGGTCCAGCACGGCGCCGGCGCGGTCGGGCAGCCGCGCGATCAGTCGCTCGGCCATGGCCTGCTGGGCCCGGGCGCGTTCGTGATAATGCGGCGCGGCCCTCGAGAAGGCGTGGGCGACCCGGGCGCGCCAGTCGCGATTCCCGTGGTCGTTGTGCTCGTCGACGGGGCGGGCGTCGACGGCGTGACTGGGCTGGGCGGTCATGACGTGGGCTCCAGGGCGGCCCCTTCGATCGTCGTGCGCTCGGGCGCCTCGGCGATGGCGGCCAGCGCGCGGGCGAGCCGTGTCGGCTGGCTGATCAGCGGGCAGTGGCCGGCCTCGGGCAGTCGCAGGTCGGCCCGCTCGCGCACCGAGGGGGCCAGCAGCGGGTCGGCCTCGCCGGCCAGGCGATGCACCGGGCAGGGCGGCGAGGCGAGGCGCTCGGTGTTGTCGAGCTCGCCGAGCTGGGCGAGCCCCGCGGCCAGGGTCGCGGTGTCGGCGCTGGCGTCATCGCCGAGCAGGGCGATAAGCCTTTGATGCGCGGACCGGGGCGACGGCTCGCCGCCGAGCTGCCAGCGCAGGAAGTGGGCGTGGGTGCTCGCCGGGTCACGGCGGAAGGCCTTGCGAAATTGGGCCAGGGCGGCGCGGCTGACGCCTTCGGGATGCGGGAAGCGCTCGCCCATGCCGAGCAGGACCAGGGCGCGGGGCGCCGGCAGCCGCTCTAGCAGGGCGCCGGCCAGCAGGCCGCCCAGCGACCAGCCGACCCAGATGGCGTCGCTCGGCAGCTCACTGGCCATGGCCTCGGCCAGTTCGTCCAGCGAGGCGGGATCCTCGAGGGCCTCGCGCTCGCCGTAGCCCGGCCAGTCCGGTGCGGTGATCTCGAGCCCGCTCGGCCAGTGGCCGTCGAGGGCCTGCCAGAGCCGCGCGTCGCAGCCCCAGCCGCTGAGCAGCACCAGCTTCCGGTTTGCCGATTCGCTCATGGGCCTTCCTCCCGCTGGCAGGCGGCCAGGCCGTCGAGCAGGGCGTCCAGGGCGTCGTCGTCGTGGGCGGCGGAGAGCGTGATGCGCAGCCGCGCCTCGCCTTTCGGCACCGTCGGGGCGCGGATGGCGCCGACTCGCAGGCCCGCGTCGCCGAGCCGGGCGGCCCAGCGTAGCGTGCGCGCGCTGTCGCCGAGGCGCAGCGGCTGGATCGGCGTGGTCGATTCGTCGAGTTCGAGGCCCAGGGTGGCGGCCTCGTGGCGGAAGCGCGCGATGCGCTCATGCAGTCGGGCGCGGCGCTCGGGCTCGGCCTCGAGCACGTCGAGGGCGGCCAGGGTGGCCGCCGCCACCCCGGGCGGCTGGGCGGTGGTGTAGACGTAGGGCCGGGCGAACTGCACGAGATGCTCGATCAGCGCCTCGTCGCCGGCCACGAAGGCGCCGGCGCTGCCCAGCGCCTTGCCCAGGGTGCCGACCAGCACCGGCACGTCGTCGGCGCCGTGGGCGCGGCCGGCGCAGCCGTCGCCGGCCTCGCCGAGCACGCCCAGGCCGTGGGCGTCGTCGATCATCAGCCAGGCGTCGTGGCGGCGGGCGGTGGCGGAAAGCCCCGCCACGTCGGCCACGTCGCCGTCCATGCTGAACACGCCGTCGCTGACCACCAGCGCCGGGGCCCCGCTCGGGGCGCGGGCCAGCAGGCGCTCGAGGTCGTCGAGGTCGCGGTGGTGGAAGCGCCGCGAGGGCGCGCCGGCGAGCCGGGCGCCGTCGATCAGCGAGGCGTGATTGAGACGATCCTGGAAGACTGGCGTGTGGCGATCGCACAGTGCCTGCAGCACGCCCAGGTTGGCCATGTAGCCGGTGGAGAACAGCAGCGCCCGGGGGCGGCCGGTGAGCGCGGCGAGGCGCTGCTCCAGCGCCTCGTGAATCTCCTGATGGCCGCATACCAGATGCGAGGCCCGGCCGCCGGCGCCGAAGCGCCGCGCGCCCTCGGCCTGGGCCTCGGCGAGGCGCGGGTCGCGGGCCAGGCCGAGATAGTCGTTGCCGGCGAAGTCGAGCCGGCCGTCCCCCGGCCCCACGGTGGGCCGGGCGCGCCACAGCCCCTCGGCGCGGCGGGCCTCGGCCCGCTCGGCCAGGCGACGCGACCAGGTCTCGGCCATGGGATCAGGCTCCGGTGGCGTCGTAGAACATCGCGTCGTCCTGGCGCTCGCGCATGGCGGCTTCCAGGGCGGCCTCGGTCTTCTCGTCGTCGGCGCAGGTCTCGCGCTGCTCCGGGTGCAGGCCGAGCTTGTCGAACAGCGCCCGGTCGCGCTCCACCTGGGGATTGCCGGTGGTCAGCAGGGTGTCGCCGTAGAAGATCGAGTTGGCGCCGGCCAGGAAGGCCATGGCCTGGGTGGACTCGTCCATCTGCTCGCGGCCGGCGGACAGGCGCACGTGGCTCTTCGGCATCAGGATGCGGGCCACGGCGATGGCGCGGATGAACTCCAGCGGGTCCAGGTCCTCGGCGTTCTCCATCGGGGTGCCCGGCACCTTGACCAGCATGTTGATCGGCACGGATTCGGGATGCGGCTCCAGGCGCACCAGCTGCTGGAGCAGGGCGGCGCGGTCGCGGGGCGCCTCGCCCATGCCGAGGATGCCGCCGGAGCAGACCTTCATGCCCGCCTCGCGCACGTTGGAAAGCGTCTCCAGGCGATCGGCGTAGGTGCGGGTGGTGATGATCTCGCCGTAGTAGTCCGGCGAGGTGTCGAGGTTGTGGTTGTAGTAGTCGAGCCCGGCCTCGGACAGGCGCTTGGCCTGATCGACGTCGACCATGCCCAGGGTCATGCAGGTCTCGAGCCCCAGCGCCTTGACCTGGCTGACCATCTCCATCACCACCTCGAGGTCCTTCTCCCGCGGGCTGCGCCAGGCGGCGCCCATGCAGAAGCGGCTGGCGCCGGCCTCCTTGGCGGCCTTGGCCTGGTTCACCACCTTCTCGATCTCGAGCAGCTTCTCCTTGCCGAGCCCGGTGTTGTAGTGGCCGGACTGCGGGCAGTACTTGCAGTCTTCCGGGCAGGCGCCGGTCTTGATCGACAGCAGGGTGGAGACCTGCACGGCGTTGGGATCGAAGTGTGCGCGATGGACCTGCTGGGCGCGGAACATCAGGTCGTTGAAGGGCAGCGCGAACAGCGCCTCGATCTCCTCGAGGGACCAGTCGTGGCGAAGGTCCGGACGGCTGGCTAGGGTCAGATCAACCGGGGCGTTGTCGTGGGGCTGGGCAGGCATGAGGGGCTCGCTTATGGTCAACTTGGCACGAATACGTGAGTTGACCGATAGGGTACGGAGGCAGGTCGGCATGTCAACCTTGTGGCGTCATGAGGTTGACGACTGGCTGCGTCGCGCATTGCCGGGCCGCTGCGCCTTCTGCCTGGCGGCCTGCGCGCCCGGCCGCCCCTGGTGCGCCGACTGCCACGCGGCGCTGCCCTGGAATCGCGCGGCCTGCCCGGTCTGCGCCGAGCCGCTCCCGGGCACTGTCACCCCGCGCCCCTGCGGCCACTGCCTGCGTCGGCCGCCGGCCTACCTTCGCGCCCGGGTGCCGCTGCGCTACGAGGGCGAGGTGGCGGGGCTGATGCAGCGCTTCAAGTTCCATGCCTCGCCACGGGCCGGCATGCTGCTGCTGACGCTGCTGGAGGAAGGGCTGGAAGAAGGGGGGAAAGCGGGTCAGGTCGGCATCGCGCCGCCCCAGGCGCTGATCGCCGTGCCGCTGCATCCGCGACGCGCCCGGGAGCGCGGCTTCGATCAGGGCCGCTGGCTGGCCGAACGGCTGGCGGCGAGGCTCGAGGTGCCGCTCATCCCGGCCCGGCGCAAGAAGGATACGCCGAGCCAGCGGGGCCTCGACCGGCGAGGGCGGCGGGGCAATCTGCGCGGCGCCTTCGAGGTGCCCCGGGCGCTGCCGGCGCGGGTGGTGCTGCTCGATGACGTCATGACCACCGGCGCCACCCTCGACGCCCTGGCCCGGGCCTGTCGCCGGGCGGGCGCCGAGGAGATCGAGGCCTGGGCCATCGCGAGAACGCCGCGGGAAACGCCGTGAATCGGCGTCTAGGGCGAGGTGGCGATCAGCGAGCCGCCGGCGGCCATGAACAGGCCGCCGGTGGCGCGATGAAAGCCTCTGGCCCGGCCGGGATGGCGGAACCACTGGCCGAGGCCCGAACCCATGGCGGCGTAGAGCCACATCAGGCTGAGGTCGACCGCCGCCCAGGTGGCGGCAAGGATGGCGAACTGCGACAGCTGGGGCTCGCCCACGTCGATGAAGTTGGGGAACAGGGCGGCGAAGAACAGCAGGTCCTTGGGGTTGCTGATGCCGACCAGGAAGCCCTGGCGGAACAGGCGGAGGCCGGAGGTGGTCGCGGGCGGGGGCGCCGCGGCGGTGTCCGGGGCGTCCAGCGGCGAGTCGTCGCCGGAGCGCCGCCATGCCTGAAGGCCGAGGATCACGAGATAGGCGCCGCCGACGAGCTTCAGCACGTGGAAGGCGGTCTCCGAGGCGGCCAGGATGGCGCCGAGGCCCAGCGACGACAGCACCATCAGGGCCAGCGAGGCCAGGGTGCCGCCGCACACGGTGGCCCCGGCGCGGCGGCGGCCGAAGCGCAGGCCGTGGCTGGTGCAGAGCAGGGCCACCGGGCCGGGGAAGATGATCAGGGCGACGATCACGCCGAGATAGGTGATCCAGGTCAGCAGTTCCATGGCGTGCCTCCGGCCGGGGTGTCCAAGACGTGCATCGGTCACCGTGCCGATGAAGGCACGAGCATAGGGCAGGCGCGGGGGCGATTTCTAGCCGCTTTCCCTATCGGCGGTATTCGTGGCGATGGGCGCCGGGACAGGCGGTAGAGGAGGAGGCTGTCGACGGATCCGCCCCGAGGAGCCGTCTGGGGGATGGCTTTGTTACCATGGCGTTTTGCCTGTGACGAGAGCGCCCATGACCGATGCGATTCATCCCTTTGCTCGCCTCGAGCCCGCGCGGGTCGTGGCGGCGGTGGAGTCCCTGGGCTTCTGGCTGCCGGGCGAGCCCTTCGCGCTCAACAGCTACGAGAACCGGGTCTACCTGGTGCACGACGACGAGCGCCGCCGCTGGGTGGTCAAGTTCTATCGCCCGAACCGCTGGAGCGACGCCCAGATCCAGGAGGAGCACGACTTCCTGGCCGAGCTCGAGGCGGCCGGCGTGACGGTGGCCGCCCCCTGGCGCGATGATGCGGGGGCGAGCCTGCATCGCCACGACGACTTCCGCTTCTCGCTGTTTCCCCATCTGCCCGGTCAGGCGCCGGAGCTGGACAATCCCGAGCACCTGTTCGCCCTCGGCGAGACCATCGGCGCCGTGCACGCGGTGGGCGAGCGCCGGGCCTTCGTGCATCGCCGCCACCTGGCGCCGCGGGCGATGGCCGAGGAGGCCGCCGAAACAGTGCTGGCCAGCCGCTGGCTGACGGATCATCAGCGCCCGGCCTACGAGCGCATCAGCCGGGGCCTGATCGAGGCGCTCGGCGCCCGGGAGTGGCCGGCGCGACAGCTGCGGGTCCAGGGCGACTGCCACCTGGGCAACATGCTGGGCCGCGACGAGCACTTCGCGCTGGTGGACTTCGACGACTGCCTGATGGCGCCGGCGGTGCAGGACCTGTGGATGCTGCTCACCGCCGAGGACGAGGGCGAGCGCCAGATGCAGCTCTCCGAGGTGATCGAGGGCTACGAGCAGCACCGCGACTTCGATCGCGGCGAGCTGGCGCTGGTGGAGCCGCTGCGTGCGCTGCGGCTGATGCGCCACAGCGCCTGGCTGGTGGCGCGCTGGGAGGATCCGGCCTTCCCGCAGGCGTTTCCGTGGCTGGCGGACGCCGGCTACTGGGACGCTCACCTGCGCGAGCTCGAGCAGCAGCGGGTGATGCTGGACAGTACGACCCGCTGGCTGTCCTGAGCAGCGCCCGGGCGACGCGCAGCGGCGTTTACGGCCTGTCGGCGGTCTCGTCGGCGTCGTGCTGGCGGCGGCGGGCGTTGATCTCCGCGGAGGGATTCGCCTGCTGCTCCAGGCTCAGCGGCCGGGTCAGCGTCAGCACGAAGACGTCGTCCGGCGTCAGCCGGCAGCGGCCGTCCGCACAGGCGTCGAGGCCGGCGTCGCCGTCCTCGTCGTAGGCGCCGGCGGTGAGCCCGCCGCTGTAGATGGCGCTGTCGGCGCCGGCGGTCTCGACGCAGGTCAGGGCGCTGGCGGTCAGCCGCAGGCGCTCGCCGTCGCGCCGGGCATTGCCGGTGACGACGCAGTAATCGGGGAGGCGGTGGCTGCCCCGTTCGCTCTGCACCGGATGCATCACCACGTTGTCGCGGCTCGGGGTCTCGGCGTCGAGGGCCAGGTCATCGACCAGGGCCATGGCCACCCGGGCATCGGCGGGCAGGGAGAGGGTGTCGCCCAGGGCCAGGCTCGGCAGGGCCAGGGCGGTCGCCATCAGCAGAATCGTCGGCTTGAACATGTCGGTGCTCGGCAGGCAGCGGATCGAGTGTCGCGGTGGGCTCAACTCTATCATAGCCGCCGGCGGCACCCAGTCGGACCGGTGCGACATGGCGTCGCCGTCATGCGGCCGCAAGGCCGCCGCGGCACTGCGTCGAGCGGCGCCTTGCGCTAGAATGATGCGTTCCCCAAGCCGCTAATTGTACAAGAAGCGGTTTTTTAATAACTTATGTATAAGGTGTGGCCGGGCCATCGCCGACGCACCGCTATCACGACTCTGCATGGGGCCTGACCATGACCGAACAGCTCGCCAAGCACTACCGCCAGATCATCGAGGGACTGGGGGAGGACCCCGAACGTGAGGGGCTCCGTGACACCCCCAAGCGGGCCGCCAAGGCCATGCAGTTCCTCAATCATGGTTATCAGCAGTCGCTGGAGGAGATCGTCAACGGCGCGGTCTTCGCCTCCGAGACCGACGAGATGGTGCTGGTGAAGGACATCGAGCTGTACTCGATGTGCGAGCACCACCTGCTGCCGTTCATCGGCAAGTGCCACATCGCCTACCTGCCGCAGGGCAAGGTGCTGGGCCTGTCCAAGTTCGCGCGTATCGTGGACATGTATGCCCGTCGCATGCAGATTCAGGAGAACCTGACCCGCCAGATCGCCGAGGCGGTACAGCAGGTCACCAACGCCCGCGGCGTGGCGGTGGTGGTCGAGGCCCGCCATATGTGCATGATGATGCGCGGCGTCGAGAAACAGAATTCCAGCATGACCTCCTCGGTGATGCTCGGTGCCTTCCGCGAGCACCAGAGCACGCGCCAGGAGTTCCTGACCCTGGTTCAAGGCCGCTAAGGCCGCTAAGGAGAGCGACATGTCACTGCACGCGCTGGGCGACGAGCACCTCGATCACGATCTGGCGACGATCCGCATCAAGGATCTGCGCCTGAGGACCCATATCGGTATCAAGGAAGAGGAGATCCAGAATCGCCAGGACGTGGTGATCAACATGGTGATCCGCTATCGCGCCGACAAGGCGGTGGCCTTCAACCACATCGAGCAGGCGCTGAACTATCGCACCATCACCAAGCAGGTGATCGCCCACGTGGAGGACCATCGCTTCCAGCTGCTGGAACGCATGACCCGCGAGGTGCTCGATCTGGTGATGAGCGATGAGCAGGTGCTGGCGGCGCAGGTCGAGATCGACAAGCCCCATGCGCTGCGCTTCGCCGACTCGGTGTCGATCACGCTCTCCGACTCCCGCGAGGCGCGTCGCCCGGCCTGACTCCGCGGCCGCGGCGAGGCGGCAGGGTTGAATGACGCTCATGGATGAGCGGTTGGCGTGTCGGGGGGCTTGCGCTTAGCATGAGGTGCATCCCCGCAAGGCCGCACCCCAGGAGTCAAACATGGAAGCCCTGAAGGAAACCCAGCTCTATTGCCCCTTCGCCTATATCGACGGCAGCTGGGTCGCCGCCGACAGCGGCGAGCAGATCGATGTGATCAACCCCGCCACCGGCGAATCGATGGGCGACGTGCCGAGGCTCGGCCGCGCCGAGACCGAACGCGCCATCGCCGCCGCCGATGCGGCCCTGCCGGCTTGGCGCGCCCTCACCGCCCAGGAACGGGCCGATATCCTGATGAAATGGCACGACCTGATGCTCGAGCATCAGGACGACCTGGCCATGATCATGACCTTCGAGCAGGGCAAGCCGCTCAAGGAAGCCGCCGGCGAGATCGCCTATGCGGCGAGCTTCCTGCGCTGGTTCGCCGAGGAGGCCCGCCGGGTCTATGGCGAGACCATTCCCGCCGCCCAGTCCCAGCAGCGTATCCTGGTCACCAAGCAGCCGATCGGCGTGGTCGGCGCCATCACGCCGTGGAACTTCCCGGCGGCGATGATCACCCGCAAGGCCGGCGCCGCGCTGGCCGCGGGCTGCACCTTCGTGGTCAAGCCGGCCAGCCAGACCCCCTTCTCCGCCACCGCGCTGGCGCTGTTGGCCGAGCGCGCCGGCGTGCCGCGCGGCGTGTTCAACGTGGTGCCCGGGCGCGCCTCGGAGATCGCCGCGGCGCTGACCGAGTCCCCGCTGGTGCGCAAGATCACCTTCACCGGCTCCACCGAGGTGGGCCGAGAGCTGATGAGCCAGGCCTCGCGCCACGTGCAGAAGATCTCTCTGGAGCTCGGCGGCAACGCGCCCTTCATCGTGTTCGAGGACGCCGACCTGGACGCCGCCGTGGAAGGCGCCATGGCCGCCAAGTTCCGCAACGCCGGTCAGACCTGCGTATGCACCAACCGCTTCCTGGTGCAGTCCAGCGTGGTCAATGCCTTCTGCGAGAAGCTGGCGGTGGCCATGAACAGCGAGCTGAAGGTGGGCAACGGCAGCGACGAGGGCGTCAACATCGGCCCGCTGATCGACGACCGCGCGGTGGAAAAGGTCTCCGAGCACGTTCAGGACGCCGTGGATCATGGCGCCGAGCTGCTGCTGGGCGGCCATCCGCACCCGCTGGGCGGCAACTTCTTCACCCCGACGCTGATCAACGCCGCCAACGGCAGCATGAAGGTCGCCACCGAGGAGACCTTCGGCCCGCTGGCCGCGGTGTTCCCGTTCGATGACGAGCAGGACGCCGTGGCCATGGCCAATGACACCGAGTTCGGCCTGGCCTCCTACTTCTATTCCCGCGACCTGGCCCGCGTATGGCGCGTCTCCGAGGCGCTGGAGTACGGCATGGTCGGCATCAACACCGGGCTGATCTCCAACGCCGCCGCGCCCTTCGGCGGCGTCAAGGCCTCCGGCCTCGGCCGCGAGGGCGGCCACCAGGGCATCGAGGAGTTCCTCGAGACCAAGTATCTGTGTATTGATCTGGGCGCCTAAGCGCCGAGCTACAAGCGCCGAGCTACAAGAAAACCCCGAAGGCTCTGGCCTTCGGGGTTTCTTTTACTTCGGGCGGTTTCATGCTGCTGACTTGCAGCAGCTTGCAGCTTGCAGCTTGCAGCTTGCAGCTTGCAGCTTGCAGCTTGCAGCTTGCAGCTCAGTGGCGGAAGTGGCGCATGCCGGTGAAGACCATGGCGATGCCGGCCTCGTTGGCGGCGTCGATCACTTCCTGATCGCGCATGGAGCCGCCGGGCTGGATCACCGCGGTGATGCCGGCCTTGGCGGCGGCGTCGATGCCGTCGCGGAACGGGAAGAAGGCGTCGCTGGCCATCACCGAGCCGGGTACGGAGAGGCCCTCGTCGGCGGCCTTGATGCCGGCGATCTTGGCCGAGTAGACGCGGCTCATCTGGCCGGCGCCCACGCCGATGGTCTGGCCGTCCTTGACGTAGACGATGGCGTTGGACTTGATGTACTTGCCGACCTTCCAGGCGAAGGCCAGGTCACGCATCTCCTGCTCCGACGGCACGCGCTCGGTGACCACGGTCAGCTCGTCGCGGCCGACCATGCCCAGGTCGCGGTCCTGGACCAGCAGGCCGCCGGTGACGCGCTTGAGGTCGTGGGCGTGTTCGCGCTCGCCGGGCCAGTGCGCGGAGATATCGAGCAGGCGCACGTTCTTCTTCTCGGCGACGATCTCGCGGGCCGCGTCCTCGACCCCGGGGGCGATGATCACCTCGACGAACTGGCGGTCGATGATGGCGCGGGCGGTCTCGGTGTCGAGCGCGCGGTTGAAGGCGATGATGCCGCCGAAGGCGCTGGTCGGGTCGGTGGCGAAGGCCTTGTCGTAGGCCTCGAGCTGGCTGGCGCCGACGGCCACGCCGCAGGGGTTGGCGTGCTTGACGATCACGCAGGCGGTGTCGGTGAAGCTCTTCACGCACTCCAGCGCGGAGTCGGTATCGGCCACGTTGTTGAACGACAGCGGCTTGCCCTGCAGGGTCTCGGCGGTGGAGACGCTCGGTTCCTGGCAGTTCGGCTCGACGTAGAAGGCCGCGGACTGGTGCGGGTTCTCGCCGTAGCGCATGGACTGCTTCTTGTGGAACTGCAGGTTGTAGGTGCGCGGGAAGCCATCCTCGCCGCCCTCGACGCGCTGGCCGAGGTAGTCGGCGATGGCGGCGTCGTAGCCGGCGGTGTGTTCGAAGGCCTTGACCGCCAGGTCGAAGCGGGTGGCCTGCTGCATGCCGCCGCGGGCGACTTCCTCGAGCACGCGGCCGTAGTCGCCGGCGTCGACCACGATGGTGGTGTAGGCGTGATTCTTGGCGCAGGAGCGGACCATGGTCGGGCCGCCGATGTCGATGTTCTCGATGGCGTCCTCGAGGGTGCAGTCCGGGCGCGCCACGGTGGCCGAGAACGGATACAGGTTGACCACCACCATGTCGATCGGCGCGATGTCGTGCTCGGCCATCACCGCGTCGTCCTGGCCGCGACGGCCGAGGATGCCGCCGTGGATCTTCGGATGCAGGGTCTTGACGCGGCCGTCCATGATCTCGGGGAAGCCGGTGTGCTCGGAGACCTCGGTGACCGGAATGCCGTTCTCCTGCAGCAGGCGGAAGGTGCCGCCGGTGGAGAGCAGCTCGACGCCCTGGGCGCTGAGGCCGCGGGCGAAGTCGACGATGCCGGTCTTGTCGGACACGCTGATCAGGGCGCGACGGACCGGAGTGGAAGAGGCTTGGGACATGAAGGTCACTCTGTTGGGCGTTGAGGGAACAAAACGCAAGCGAGGGCGCTCGATGGCGCCCTCGCGGGGAGTCAGATCAGCCCGTAGTGCTTGAGCTTCTTGCGCAGGGTGCCGCGGTTGAGGCCGAGCATTTCGGCGGCGCGGGTCTGGTTGCCCTGGGCGTTCTCGAGCACCGAGGCCAGCAGCGGCGCCTCGACCTCGGCCATCACCATGGCGTGAAGGTCGGTGACGTCGCCGCCGTCGAGGTGGTCGAAGTAGCGTCGCATGGCGGCGTCGACGGCCTCGCGCAGGGGCATGTCGCCGTGGGGGCTCAGCGCGCTGCCGTCGGCCTCGTCGAGGCGACGGGAGGCTCGGGCGTCCAGCTCGGTCAGCGCGGAATTCTGGTCAAGGGCTTGGCTGCTGGTCATGCGGCACAGGTTCCATCCGGCGTCATGGCCCGGGCGACACGGTGCGGCGCCGTGGCGGGGTCATGACGAAAGAGTTCGTCGATGAAGCGGCACTGGGCAGCGGCGCTGTCCAGGCCATTGAAGGTGGCGCGCAGGGCGCGTCGTCCGTCGTCGTCGAGGCGCACATCGCCGGCCAGGTACCAGCCGAGATGCTTGCGGGCGATGCGCACGCCCATGTGCTCACCGTAGAAGTCGTGCAGGGCCACCAGGTGGCCGTGGAGCACCGCCGCGCGCTCGGCGTCGTCGGGCGCCGCGAGGCGCTGGCCGTGCCGCAGGTAGTGGTCGATCTCGCGGAAGATCCAGGGGTTGCCCTGGGCACCGCGGCCGACCATCACCGCATCCGCCCCAGTATAGTCGAGGACGTGGCGGGCCTTCTCCGGCGTATCGACATCGCCGTTGGCGAAGATCGGCAGGCTCACCGCGGCCTTGATGGCGGCGATGGTGTCGTACTCGGCCTCGCCGCCGTAGCGCTGCTGGCGGTGACGGCCGTGCACGGCCAGCGCCTGGATGCCGGCGTCCTCGGCCAGCTTGGCCACCCGCACGCCGTTGTTGCTGTCGGCGCACCAGCCGGTGCGGATCTTCAGCGTCACCGGCACGTCCACCGCGGCGACCACCGATTCGAGGATCTCGGCCACCAGCGCCTCGTCGCGCAGCAGCGCCGAGCCGGCGGCCTTGTTGCAGACCTTCTTGGCCGGGCAGCCCATGTTGATGTCGATGATCTCGGCGCCCATCTCGGCGTTGAGCCGCGCCGCCTCGGCGAGCATCTCGGCGTCACCGCCGGCGATCTGCACGGCGCGGGGGCCGGGTTCGCCGCGATGGTCCATGCGCAGGCGCGACTTGCGGGTGTGCCACAGGTTCGGGTCCGAGGTCACCATCTCGCCCACCACCAGGCCCGCGCCCAGCCGCCGGCAGAGCGCGCGGAAGGGACGGTCGGTGACGCCGGCCATGGGGGCCAGGATCACCCGGTTCGGCAACGCATGAGCGCCGATGCGAGGCAGGGGGCGTGAATCGGGCATGGTCGAGATCGAAGGTTCGAAGGGGGGACATATCATACGCCCCCCGATGGCCTGGGTGAAGGAGCAACGTGCGGCAGGGCGTCGCCCTGCACACGGTGGTCGGCGCCGGACGCGGCGTCGCCGCTGCGGTCAGCCCTCGGCGGCGCGCCGTCCGGTGAGGCGCACCCAGCCCTCACGCACCTCGGGCTCGTCCATGATCAGGCCGCGTGCCTCGTAGGTCTCGCGCACCTCGTCGGCCTGGGCCTCGAGAATGCCGGACAGCGCCAGGCGGCCGCCCGGCGCCACGCGCCCGGCGATCTCGCCGGACAGTTCGACCAGCGGGCCGGCCAGGATGTTGGCGATCACCACCGGGAAGCGCGCCGTGGCGTCGAGCTGCTCCGGATAGTGGAGCGAGAAGTCGTCTTCCTCGACGCCGTTGCGCTCGGCGTTGTCGCGGCTGGCGGCGAGCGCCTGGGGGTCGATGTCGGTGCCCCGGGCCGAGCTCGCGCCGAGCTTGAGCGCGGCGATGGCCAGGATGCCGGAGCCGCAGCCCACGTCCAGCACCTCGCGGCCGTCGAGCTCGCCGGCCACGGCCAGGCCGTCGAGCCAGGAAAGGCACAGCGCCGTGGTGGGGTGGGTGCCGGTGCCGAAGGCCAGGCCGGGATCGAGATGCAGGTTGACCGCCTGCGGGTCCGGCGCCTCGTGCCAGCTCGGCACGATCCACAGCTTCTGGCCCATCTGCAGGGGCGCGAAGTCGTCCATCCAGGCGCGCTCCCAGTCGCGATCGTCGAGCAGTTCGTGCTCGATCTCGGGGCAGGGCTCGCCGGGCATGGCCTCGGACCAGGCGCCGGCCAGGCGCTCGAGCATCGCGGGCAGGCCCTCGAGGTCGTCGTAGAGGCCGGTCAGCACCGTCTCGTCCCACAGCGGCGTGGTGCCGCGCTCGGGCTCGAACAGCGGGTCGTCCTGGGCGTCCTGGAGGGTGATGGCGGTGGCGCCTTCGTCCAGCAGCAGTTCCTCGAGCAGGTCGGCCTGCTCGGGGGCGATGCGGGCCTTGAGTTGCAGCCAGGGCATGGGAACTCCCGGGAATCGCGTGGTGAAACGACGGCGGGGCGGCCAAGCCGCCCCGCTGCCGGAGGAGTGTCGACCGGGCTCAGAGGCCCAGCTTCTTCTCCAGGTAGTGGATGTTGACGCCGCCCTGCTGGAAATAGCCGTCGCGGACCAGATCCTTGTGCAGGTCGGTGTTGGTCTTGATGCCTTCGACCAGCAGCTCGTCCAGGGCGTTGCGCATCCGGGTCAGCGCCGTCTCGCGGTCGACGCCCCATGTGATCAGCTTGCCGATCAGGGAGTCGTAGTGCGGCGGCACCGAGTAGCCGGTGTAGACGTGGGAGTCCATGCGCACCCCGATGCCACCCGGCGGGTGGTAGAGGGTGACCTTGCCCGGGGAGGGCATGAAGGTCCTGGCATCCTCGGCGTTGATGCGGCACTCGAAGGCGTGGCCGCTGAGCTCGATCTCGTCCTGGCTCACGGACAGCGGCAGGCCGGAGGCGATGCGCAACTGTTCGCGGACGATGTCGACGCCGGTGACCATCTCGGTGACCGGGTGCTCGACCTGCACGCGGGTGTTCATCTCGATGAAGAAGAACTGGCCGTTCTCGTACAGGAACTCGAAGGTGCCGGCGCCGCGGTAGCCGATCTCGACGCAGGCATCGGTACAGGCCTTGAGCACCTGGGCGCGGGCGTCCGGGTCGAGGCCCGGGGCCGGGGCTTCCTCGAGCACCTTCTGGTGACGGCGCTGCAGCGAGCAGTCGCGGTCATAGAGGTGGACGGCATTGCCCTGGCCGTCGGCCAGTACCTGCACCTCGACGTGGCGCGGGTTCTCGAGGAACTTCTCCATGTAGACGGTGCCGTCGCCGAAGGCCGAGTGGGCCTCGGTGCGGGTCACGGTCACCGCGGAGAGCAGGTGGCCCTCGGTGTGCACCACGCGCATGCCGCGTCCGCCGCCGCCGGCAGCCGCCTTGATGATCACCGGATAGCCGATGCGGCGAGCGGTGGCGAGAATCTCGCCTTCGTCGTCGCCCAGCGGGCCGTTGGAGCCCGGTACGGTCGGCACGCCGGCCTTCTTCATGGCCTCGATGGCGCTGACCTTGTCGCCCATCAGGCGAATGGTCTCGGCGCGGGGGCCGATGAAGGTGAAACCGGAGCGTTCCACCTGCTCGGCGAAGTCGGCGTTCTCGGACAGGAAGCCGTAGCCGGGGTGGATGGCGCTCGAGTCGGTGACCTCGGCGGCGCTGATCAGCGCCGGGATGTTGAGGTAGGACTGCGCGGAGGAGGCCGGGCCGATGCACACGGCCTCGTCGGCCAGGCGCACGTGCATCAGGTCGCGGTCGGCCTTGGAGTGGACCGCGACCGTGCGAATGCCGAGCTCCTTGCAGGCACGCAGGATACGCAGAGCGATCTCGCCGCGATTGGCGATGAGAACCTTGTCCAGCATGATGGGGTCCGCCAATGTGGGTGAAGGGATCAGGAGATGACGACCATCGGCTGCTCGAATTCGACCGGCTCGCCGTCGTCGACCAGGAAGGCTTCGATGACGCCGTCACGATCGGCCTCGATCTGGTTCATCATCTTCATCGCCTCGACGATGCAGATGGTTTCACCCTTCTTGACGCTCTGGCCGACTTCGGCGAACGGTTTGGCGCCCGGGGCCGGGGCGCGGTAGAAGGTGCCGACCATCGGCGACAGGACTTCCTGGCCCTGGTAGGCCGGGCCCTGTTCGGCGGGCTCGGCGGCAGCGGCCGGCGCCTGCGGTGCCGGGGCGGCGGGCTGAGCCGGAGCGCCAGCAGGCCAGGCGGGAGCGGCCGGCTGCGGGTAGGCGGTGCCGTTCGGGTGACGGCTGATGCGCACAGACTCTTCGCCTTCCTGGATCTCGATCTCGCTGATGTTCGACTCTTCCAGCAGCTCGATCAGCTTCTTGACCTTGCGAATATCCATATGACGTCGTCTCAATGGTGAGTTCGGGATAACGGCCGTCGCAGTCAACCTCGGCTAACTTGCTATAGATCGCGACAAGATCTCGTCTCTTGTCGTCTCTATTGGCCTCTAAAAGCGGTGTGGGCGGAGTTTGCCGAAATTCCCGGGCGATGTCCAGCGGCCCGAACGGCGTTCGCCAATGAACCCTAGCCCGCGGCGGCGGCGCCGTCGAGCGAGGCGCTTACGCCCTCCAGATGGCGGGCCAGCTGGTCGGCGTCGACCTCGCCCTGGATGCGGGCCTGGCGCAGTTCGCGACCGTCGTCGAAGAACAGCAGGCTCGGCGGTCCGAACAGGCCGTAGTGCTCCAGCAGCGCCCGGCTGTCGGCGTCGGTCTCGGTGACGTCGACCTCGATGCGCTTGAAGCCGGACAGCGCCGCGACCACGGCCGGGTCGGGATAGACCTCGCGCTCCATGACCTTGCAGGAGATGCACCACTCGGCGGTGACGTCGACGAACACCGGTTGCTCGGCCGCGGCCAGGGCCGCGTCCAGCTCGTCGAGCCGGGTGACCACCGTCACCGGCTCGGGGGCGCCGGGGCCGGATTCGGCCGGCGCCGGGGCGCCGTGACGGGCCAGCGGGCGCAGCGGGTCCTCGGCGCCGCGGGAGGCGCCGATCACCAGGGTCACGCCCCACACCAGCAGCAGGATGCCCAGCGCCTGGCGGGCGCGCGCCCAGCCCTGGGGCGCGTTCAGGCTCAGGGCGCCGAGGGTCAGCGCCGTGCCGATGGCCAGGGCGGCCCACAGCAGCAGGGCCACTGGGCCAGGCACCAGGCGCTCGATCAGCCACACGGCGACCCCCAGCAGCAGGATGCCGAAGGCGGCCTTGATGCCGTTCATCCAGGCGCCGGTGCGCGGCAGCAGGGTCGGGCCGAAGGTGCCGACCAGCAGCAGCGGCACGCCCATTCCGAGCGCCAGAGCCAGCAGGGCGATGCCGCCCATCGCCGCATCGCCGGTGGATGAGATGAACACCAGGGCGCCGGCCAGCGGCGCCGACACGCAGGGCGAGACCACCAGCACCGAGAGTGCACCGGCCAGTGCCAGGCCGGCCGGGCCGCTCTTCTGGGCGCGGGTCTGCCAGGCCTCGATGCGCCCCGACAGCCGCGACGACAGGCGCAGGTCGAAGGCGCCGAACATGGCCAGGGCGAACAGCGTAAACAGCCCGGCGAACCCGATCAGCACCGGGGCCGACTGCAGTCGTGCCTGGAGATTCAGCCCGGCGCCGAAGCTGCCCATCAGCACGCCCACCACCGCATAGGTCAGCGCCATGCCGGCCACGTAGGACAGCGACAGGGCAAAGGCTCGAGGGCGGCGGGGCTGCTGGCCGACGATGATCGAGGACAGGATCGGGATCATCGGCAGCACGCAGGGGGTAAAGGTCAGCCCCAGGCCGGCGAGGAAGAACAGGCCCAGCACCAGCGGCAGGCTGGCCTCCTCGAGCAGGGCGCTGAAGCGGCCATCCTCGCTGACCGGGGCCGCGGGCGCGCCGGAAGCGGGCCGGGGGGTGCTGTCGGGCCGGGTGTCGATGTCGGTCGCGGCCGGCCCGTCGGGGGTCGCATCGGCGAAGGCGGCCGGTGCCTGGCCCTCGGGCGCCTGCAGCGACACCGTCTCCGGCGGATAGCAGAGGCCGGCGTCGGCACAGCCCTGGAAGCCGAAGGTCACATCGAACGGCCCCTCGGGAATTCCCTCGCCCCGGTGCTCGATCGGCACCGTGAACACGACGCGGTCGTAGAAGACCCGTACGTCGCCGAGGAACTCGTCGGTCTTGGCCTTGCCGGCCGGCAGCCGAGGCTCGCCGAGGGTCACGCCGGGAGTGTCGCTCTCGACGCTGAAGCGATGGCGATAGAGATAGTAGCCTTCGGCGTTCTCGACGCCGATCGAAAGCGTCTCGCCGTCGTGCCAGGCGCTGGGCTGGAAGGCCGCCTCGACGGGCAGGAAATCGCCGTCGTCGCCGCTGTTGTCGAACCACTGCGCCTGGGCGAGCAGCGGGATCCACAGCAGGACGAGCAGGCATGGCAGGCGGCGAAGGTGAAGCACGGGGCGTTCCTTGATCTTGAGGCGGGTGTCGTGGCGTCAATGCCGAGGCCGTGAATCGGCGGCGAGCGTGTGACCCTTGGCGGGGCATGGGGTTCCGCGGCGTTGGCCGCTATGATCTGATGCAGGGGGCGTGCAGTGCCGAGCCGGCATCCGGCGCGCTCAGGATATCGTAGCGGCGGGGCGTGGGTGTATGCGCCGCGTCGTCGCAGCTCGGGCGGATTCCGGGCCCACATCGTCAGGGAAATTCTATCATGGCATTGAAGCGACAGGCGGCCGACCGGCGCCGCCGCAGGAAGGAGGCGCTGGAGCGTCCGCAATATGGCTGGATCTGGAAGCCGCTGCTGGCGGCGCTGATCATCGCGCTGGTGGTGGCGCTTGGTCTCGGGGTCTGGTGGAGCCGCACGCCGGCTCTCGAGCCGACCCCGTCCCAGGTGCCGGCCGACGATGTCGTGGCGATCGCCGATCCCGCCTCCGGCACGGCCACCGTGGACGGTCTGTCGACGCTGGTGGCCACGCTGCTGGACAAGCCGGGCGGCTACCTGCGCAACGACCTGGCGCCGCCGGGGCTGTGGCTGGACAACATGCCGGCCTGGGAGCTCGGCGTGCTCGACCAGGCGCGCTGGATGAGCCAGTCGCTGCCGACCATCGCCGGCAGCGATGCTTCGGCGCTGGATGCCGCCCGCACCGCGCTGGAGGGCGACGCCGACGACTGGTTCTATCCCTCCACCGAGCATCGCCTCGAGCAGGCCCGCGCCGCGCTCGACGGCTATCGTCAGGCGGTGGCCGGTGGACAGGTCGACTTCGCCGCCGACGCCCAGGGCCTCGCCGCCTGGCTGAATGGCGTGGCGCGGGGGCTCGACGACATGGGGCGGCGCCTATCCGCGAGCGTCGGCAGCCCCGAGGCGCTGGCCGGGCTGGATCTCGACACCGAAGGGCTGCCCACGGAGACGCCCTGGTACCGGCTCGATAGCGTCTTCTTCGAGGCCCGAGGCCAGGCCTGGGCCCTGCATCGCCTGCTCGAGGCGGTGCGCCGCGATCAGGCCGAGCGGATCGAGGCGGCCGGGCTCGCGATGCGCTGGGAGGCCCTGCTGGCCGAACTCGAGCTCAGCCAGCGCCGGCTGTGGAGCCCGGTGATCCTCAACGGCTCCGGCTTCGGCCTGTTCGCCAATCACTCGCTGGTGATGGCGCACCACGTGCTGCGCGCCCGCGACCTGAGCCGCGAGCTCTCCGAGGACGTGGCGACGCAGGTTGGCGCGCCCGACGCGGCAGCGCCTGGCGCCGCGCCCTCATCCAGCGAAGGCGAGGCCGCGGCGTCGCCGGAAGCGGCGGGCGGCGATGACGCCGCGAACGAGTCGGTCGATCGGGCCGGCGCCGATGCGGCTGCAGCAGAAGGCGCCGGGGAAAGCGCCGGGGAAGCGCCCTCTTCAGAAGCCGGAGGCCAGGATGCCCGGGCCGAGGGGGTGGAAGACGCGGGCGCTGCCGCGACGGAAAGCGCTGGAGAAAGTGCGGGGGAGGAGAATGCCGAAGCGCCGGCGCCTGAGGTGGCCGATGAAGAGGGCGCGGCGCTGGCCGTGCCGGAAGATGGCGAGGAGCCCTGAGTCGGGCGGGGCGTCGCTCGATCGACGCCATGCCGCCATGTCAGACGTTATCTAAAAAGGGCCGCCCGGTGGGCGGCCCTTTTTCGTCTCATGTCTCGCAGGACGCGTGCGTTCCGCGGGACGGGATCACGGTCGTGATCAGGCCTTGCTGTAGGCGGCGACGGACTTCTCGATGGCCTTGCGCGCGGCCTCGACGCCTTCCCAGGATTCTACCTTGACCCACTTGCCCTTCTCGAGATCCTTGTAGTTCTCGAAGAAGTGGGCGATCTGTTGGCGCAGCAGTTCCGGCAGGTCGGTCACTTCCTGGACGTCATCGTACAGGCTGGACAGCTTCTCGTGCGGCACGCAGACCAGCTTGGCGTCTTCGCCGGCTTCGTCGGTCATGTTCAGGATGCCGACCGGGCGCGCACGGATGACGCTGCCGGGCTGGACCGGATACGGGGTCACGACCAGGGCGTCCAGCGGGTCGCCGTCGTCGGCCAGGGTGTGCGGGATGAAGCCGTAGTTGGCCGGGTAGAACATCGGGGTGGCCATGAAGCGGTCGACCAGCAGGGCGCCCATGTCCTTGTCGATCTCGTACTTGACCGGGGCGTGGTTGGCCGGGATCTCGATGGCGACGTAGAGGTCGTTGGGCAGGTCCTTGCCGGCGGGGATGTTGTCGAAGTTCATGAGCGCGTCCTTCTCTGGCTTGTGGCCCTGGGCGTATGACCCTGGCGGGTGGCCGTCGGTTGAAAATCCGCCGAATTATACGAGGCCGCCCCGGCGATTACCAACCCGACCTAGGTCGTTCGCGTGCCGCGAGGACGCCGACCATGGGGGGAGAGCCAGGCACGGGGGTGGGCGTGTATCATGGGCGGCGATGGAAAGGGGCCTCGCGGTCTCGAAGTCGCTGACATACAAGGAGATCGTCGTGGCATCCGCGCAACTGTCATTGAGTTTCGGCCAGGCCTTCGTGGTGCCGGACCGAGGCCGGCATCGCAGCTCGATGTCGGTCTGCGTGCCCGACGAGACGGCGCTGCTGACGGGCAAGGGCGCGACGGCGCTGATCACCGACTCGACCTCGCGCAATCCGCTGGCCAAGCAGGCCGGCGATCTCAGCGTGCAGGGCTTTCTGGCCGACTTCTATTCGACGCCCGAGCACTGGGGCGCCAAGCTTTCGGCGCACCGGGTGCTGCATGCCCTGAACAGCTGGTGCTATGGCCAGAGCCGTCAGGTGCGTGACGGCGGCTACGTGAGCTCGATGTCGGCGATGGTCTACCAGGGCCAGGTGGCGCATCTCTTCCACATGGGCGATACGCTGGTCTTTTGCCTGCGTGGGGCCGAGTTCGAACAGCTCAGTCGCGACCACGTCACCGATCTCGGCGGCTATCGCTATCCCTCACGGGCGCTGGGCATGGATGCGAGCCTCGACATCGACTACGTGGAGCTGCCGCTCAAGCAGGGCGACATCTTCCTGTTCACCACCCAGGCGGTGCAGGGCACCCTGATGCCCTCGGACTATGTGCAGCTGATTCGCCAGGACGCCAGCGACCTGCACGCGGCCTGCGAACGCCTGGCCCAGACCGCCAGCGAGCGCGCCAGCGCCCGCGGCTACGGCGGCGATCCGTTCTGCTTCCAGCTGGTGCGCATCGATGCGCTGCCCGAGGAGCAGCGCGACCAGCCGGACCGCTCCTACGGCGAGCTGCCGATTCCGCCGGAGCTGGCGGTGGGTGAACGGCTGGACGGGCTCGAGGTGCAGGAGGTGCTGTCGCGCACCGCCCAGTCGCGGGTCTACCGGGTGCGCGATACCCACACCGAGCGCGAGATGGTGATGAAGGCGCCGAGCCCGGAGCTCTCCAGCCGCAACGCCTACCTGGAGCACTTCCTGCTGCAGCAGTGGATCGTCGAGCGGGTGCGCTCGCCTTTCGTGGTGCGGGTCATAACGCCCTCGCGGCCGCGGCGCTTCCTCTATTACCTGATGGCCTACGTGGAAGGCATGACGCTGGAGGAGTGGGCGCGGCATCATCCCCGGGCGAGCCTGGGACAGCGGCTCGACATCGCCACCCAGCTGGGCAAGGCGGTGCAGGCGCTGCATCGCCGCGACCTGATACACCAGCAGATTCACCCCGAGAACGTGCTGGTCGACCGCCACGGCCAGGTGGTGCTGACCGACTTCAGCGCCTGTCACCTGCGCGACGTCGATGGCCACCGTCGCTCCCGCGGGCTGTTGCGCCAGGTGGGGCTCACCGAGCACAGCGCGCCGGAGTACGCCATGGACGACGAGGTCGGCCGTCGCAGCGACCAGTACTCGCTGGCGTCCACCGTCTATTGGCTGCTGACCGGCGCCTTGCCCTTTGAGGTGCCGGTGAAGGACCTGTTGCGCCACACCGACCTGGAACGCATGCACTACCGCAGCGCCCGGACGCTCAACCCGGAGGTGCCGGAGGCCCTCGACGAGGCGCTGAAGCGCGCCCTGACGCCCCAGCGGGCGCTTCGTTTCCGGCGCCTGTCCGAATTCCTGCATGCCCTGAAGGCGCCGACGCCGCCGGTGCCGAGCGAGGCGCCGCCGAAGCGGGGCGGGGCGACGGGCTTCTGGCAGGCCGTCGCCGCCGCACTGCTGGTGCTGCTGGTGCTGAGCTGGTTCCTCAGATAGGCATCGACGCGGGGTAACCCCCTGTGGCGCCGAGCTACAAGCGCCGAGCTACAAGCGCCGAGCTACAAGCGCCGAGCTACAAGAAAACCCCGAAGGTTTTGCCTTCGGGGTTTTCTGTTTCTCGCAGCGATTTCAGGCTGTTGACCTGCAGCTTGCCGCTTAGATGCTGAATTCTGGCAGCTTGCGCTCGACGCGATGCTTGGCCAGGCGCGCGACCTTGGGCAGGCCATTCTCGAACGGGGGGAAGTCCTCGCCCTGGATCAGCGGCGAGAGGTAGCGGCGGCATTCCTCGGTGATGCCGAAGCCGTTCTCGCTGATGAACTCGCGGGGCATGAACTTCTCGCGATTGGCTACCTCGGCCAGCGGCGCGGCCTCGACGGTCCAGGCGTAGGGGGCGTCTCCGGTGCGCTTGATGGCCGGCATCTTGGCGTTGTCGCCGGCGATGGCCAGCTCGACGGCCTTCTCGCCCACCGCGTAGGCCTGCTCCACGTCGGTCTTGGAGGCCAGGTGGCGGGCGGAGCGCTGCAGGTAGTCGGCCACGGCCCAGTGGTACTTGTAGCCCAGATCCTGCTTGACCATGCCGGCCAGGGTCGGTGCCACGCCGCCCAGCTGGCGGTGGCCGAAGGCGTCGGTGTTGCCGGAGTCGGCCAGGAAGGTGCCGTCCTCGTAGCGGGCGCCCTCGGAGACCACGATCACGCAGTAGCCGTAGTCCTTGACCGACTGCTCGACCCGGGCCATCACCGCGGCGCGGTCGAAGGCGACCTCGGGGAAGATGACCAGGTGCGGCGCGTCGCCTTCCTTCTCGCCGGCCAGGGCGCCGGCGGCGGCGATCCAGCCGGCGTGGCGGCCCATCACCTCGAGCACGAACACCTTGGTGGAGGTGGCGCACATGGAGGCGATGTCCAGCGAGGTCTCCAGGGTGGAGGTGGCGATGTACTTGGCCACGCTGCCGAAGCCGGGGGAGTTGTCGGTGATCGGCAGGTCGTTGTCCACGGTCTTCGGCACGTGGATGGCGGTCAGCGGATAGCCCATCTTCTCGGACAGCTGGGAGACCTTGAGGCAGGTGTCGGCGCTGTCGCCGCCGCCGTTGTAGAAGAAGTAGCGGATGTCGTGGGCCTTGAAGACCTCGATCAGCCGCTCGTACTGGGCGCGATGGGTCTCGATGTCCTTGAGCTTGTAGCGACAGGAGCCGAAGGCGCCGGCCGGGGTGTGGCGCAGGGCGGCGATCGCCTCGTCGCTCTCCTCACTGACGTCGATCAGGTCTTCGGTGAGGGCGCCGATGATGCCGTTGTGGCCGGCATAGACCTTGCCGATCTGGTCGGAGTGGCGGCGGCAGGCCTCGATGACGCCACAGGCACTGGCGTTGATCACGGCGGTGACGCCGCCGGACTGGGCGTAGAAGGCGTTGTGCTGGGCCATGGAGCTATCCTGTTGCTGGTCGCGTCAAGGGAAGGGCGGCCGTGGCTCGGCGAGCGCTTCCCGGCTTCGTCCCGAAAAGTCGCGATTCTAGCCCATCACTCGGGGTGCTGCACCCTGTCGGCGACGCGCGACGCCTGACACGCGTCGGCGTGTGCTGGAGCGGTCGCAGGCGCCATGCTAGGCTGCCGCTTTTCGCCGGCCCGCCGGCAGACAGGCTTTCGGCAGCGGAGTTTGCATGCACCTTCATATCCTCGGTATCTGCGGCACCTTCATGGGCAGCCTGGCGCTGCTGGCCCGGGGGGCCGGTTATCGGGTCAGCGGATCGGACGCCGGCGTCTACCCCCCGATGAGCACCCAGCTCGAGCAGGCGGGCATCGTCCTGAGCGAGGGCTTCTCGGCGCAGAATCTCGAGCCGGCGCCGGACCTGGTGGTGATCGGCAACGCCCTCTCGCGGGGCAATCCCGAGGTGGAGGCGGTGCTCGACCGCGGCCTGCCCTATGTCTCCGGCCCCCAGTGGCTGGCCGAGCACGTGCTGCCCGGTCGGCGGGTGATCGCCGTGGCCGGCACCCACGGCAAGACCACCACCGCCAGCCTGACCGCCTGGCTGCTGGAGGCCGCGGGCCAGGCGCCGGGGTTCCTGATCGGCGGCGTGCCGCGCAACTTCGGCGTCTCGGCGCGGCTGGGCGATGCCGAGGCGCCCTTCGTGGTCGAGGCCGACGAGTACGACACCGCCTTCTTCGACAAGCGCTCCAAGTTCGTGCACTACCGCCCCGAGATCGCGGTGCTGGGCAACCTGGAGTTCGACCACGCCGACATTTTTCCCGACCTGGCCGCCATCGAGCGCCAGTTTCACCACCTGGTGCGCACCGTGCCGGGCAAGGGGCGGCTGCTGGTGGCCGACGGCGAGCCGGCGCTTCAGCGCGTGCTCGAGCAGGGCCGCTGGACGCCGGTGGAGCGCTTCGGCAGCGCGGCGGACAGCGCCTGGCGCCTGGCCCTCGAGCGCGACGACGCCAGCCGTTTCCGGGTCGTGCATCGCCGCGATGACGGCGGCGAGGAAGCCGCGGTGGTCGACTGGTCGCTGACCGGCGCCTACAACGCCCGCAACGCCGTGGCCGCGCTGGCCGCGGCCCACGCCTGCGGCGTGTCGCTCGCCGACGGCGCCGAGGCGCTCGCCCGCTTCGCCACCCCGCGGCGGCGCCAGGAGGTGCGCGGCGAGGTGGCCGGCATCCAGGTGATCGACGACTTCGCCCACCATCCCACCGCCATCGCCGCGACCCTCGGCGGGCTGCGCGCGTCCGCCCGGGAAGGGCGGCTGCTGGCGGTGATCGAGCCGCGCTCGAACACCATGCGCCTCGGCACCCTGCGCGAGCGCCTGGCCGGCAGCGTGGCCGACGCCGATGCCGCCTACTGGTACCAGCCGGCGGGGCTCGACTGGACCCTGGCGCCGGTGGTCGAGGCCAGCGGCCGGCCCGGCGGCGTGTATGACGACCTGGACGGCCTGGTGGCGGCGCTGGTGGCCGAGGCGCGGCCGGGCGACCGGCTGGTGGTGATGTCCAACGGCGGCTTCGGCGGCATCCACGAGAAGCTGCTGGCGGCGCTGGAGGTGGCCCATGGCGGTTGAGCACGGCAGCGAGCGCTTCGGCGCCCCGGTCACCGTGGCGCTGACCGGGGCCTCCGGCGCCCAGTACGGGCTGCGCCTGATCGAGGCGCTGGTGGCGGCCGAGCGCGAGGTCTGGGTGATGATCTCCAAGGCCGCGCACCTGGTGATCGCCACCGAGACCGACGGCGACCTGCCGGCGCGCCCCGAACGGCTGGCCGAGGCGCTCACCGAGCGCGCCGGCGCCGCACCGGGCCAGATCCGCTGCTTCGGCCGCGAGGACTGGATGGCGCCGGTGGCCTCCGGCTCCGGCGCCAGCTCGGCGATGGTGATCTGCCCCTGCTCCACGGGCACGCTCTCGGCGGTGGCCTGCGGCGCCAGCAACAACCTGATCGAGCGCGCCGCCGACGTGGCCCTGAAGGAGCGCCGTCAGCTGATCCTGGTGCCGCGCGAGACGCCGCTGTCGGCGATCCACCTCGAGCACATGCTGAACCTCACCCGTCTAGGCGCGGTGGTGATGCCGGCGGCGCCGGGCTTCTACCATCGGCCGGCCTCGGTCGAGGACCTGATCGACTTCATCGTCGCGCGCATTCTCAACCAGCTCGGCATCGAGCATCGCCTGATGCCCCGCTGGGGCGAATAGGGTGGCCCGGGCCACGGAGCGCCCGTTCACGCCGCCGTCATGCCGACCCGCCACGCTGAGCGGGTCGCGACCACAAGGATGTGCTTCCCGTGATCACGCTGTCTGTGCTGTCGGTGTTCGTGCCGACCTTCCTGCTGGTGTCGCTGACGCCGGGCATGTGCATGACCCTGGCCATGGTGCTGGGCATGACCCAGGGCGTGCGACGCACCCTGTGGATGATGATCGGCGAGCTCGTCGGCGTGGGGCTGGTGGCCGTGGCGGCCGGCGCCGGCGTGGCCACGCTGATGCTGCGCCAGCCGACGCTGTTCGCGGTGTTCAAGTGGGTGGGTGGCGCCTACCTGGCCTATCTCGGCGTGATGATGTGGCGCTCCCGCGGTCGCATGGCGATTCCCGACGACCTCGAGAGCCAGGGGCGCGCCGGGCGTCGGGAGCTGGCCATGCAGGGCTTCGTCACCGCGGTGGCCAATCCCAAGGGCTGGGCCTTCTTCGTCGCCCTGCTGCCGCCGTTTCTCGATGCCTCGCGGCCGCTCGCCGCCCAGCTGGTGGCGCTGGTGGCGATCATCCTGACCATCGAGTTCGGCGCGCTGCTGGCCTACGCCACCGGCGGCCAGACCCTTCGCCATCTGCTGGGCCAGGCCGACAAGGTGCGCCTGCTCAACCGCCTGGCCGGCACGCTGATGATCGGCGTCGGGGCCTGGCTGATTCTGGGCTAGCGCTTAGCGCCTAGCGCCGAGCGCCGAGCGCCGAGCTAAAAGCGCCGAGCTAAAAGCGCCGAGCTAAAAGCGCCGAGCTAAAAGCGCCGAGCTAAAAGCGCCGAGCTAAAAGAAAACCCGCAGGCCATGGCCTTCGGGTTTTCTTTTGCTTCGGGCGGTTTCACGCTGCCGCTTGCCCCTACGCCGGCCCCAGCCAGGCGACGCGTGCGGCGGCCAGCGCCAGCGATGCCGCGCCCAGTGTCAGCCAGGGGGTGGGGCGCAGGGTGCGGTGGGCCCGGCGCTGCCAGGCCAGTTGCACCAGCGTGCAGACCACCAGCCCCAGCAGGGTGCCGCCGATCAGATCGCTCAGCCAGTGGACGCCCAGCACCAGCCGCGACAGCGCCATGGGCACGATGATGGCGATGGCGCCCCAGTAGGCCCAGAAGCGTCGCGCCAGCGGCAGCTCGCGGGCGATGAAGGCCGCGGCCAGGCCGTAGAGCACCACCGCGGTGGAGGTATGGGCGCTGGGATAGGAGAACGAGTCCGCCAGATGCAGCGGCGTGTCCGGCCGCACGCGGCCAATCAGCGCCTTGCTCAGCGTGTTCAGGGCGGCGATGCCGACCAGCCCGCCGACCAGATGAGCGAAGGCGTCGAGCCGTCCTCGCAGCAACCACCACAGCCCCCAGGGCAGCACCAGGGCGATCACGCCGTAGAGATCGCCGAGCCGTGCCAGGGTGTCGGCGAAGGTCGCCAGCCAGGGGGGCGCCAGTTCGTCCATCAGGCCGTCGAGCCGCTGATCCATGGGCAGCGGGCCGCCGTGATGCAGCACCACCAGGGTCCAGGCCGAGAGCGCGGTGAGCGAGGTCAGCAGCAGCAGCCAGGTGCCCAGCGGCGCCTCGCGGCCCCGGGCCCGGCCCAGCGCCCGCCACAGCCGGCGGCCGCGGGGGTGGCGACGCAGCAGGTCGATCATGGCCCGGTAGATCAGGCCGTCGTGATGGGTCTGGTGGCGCAGCCAGGAAAAGATCAGCGCCAGGGCCACCACCACGGCGCCGAGACCCACCAGCCAGGGTTCCAGGGCCTCGGGCACGCCGGGCAGGCGCTGCCAGGTGCGCCCCAGCAGGTAGCCGGGCAGCACGTAGGCCGGTGCCCACAGCGCCGCCGAGGCCAGGTTGGCCAGGGTGAAACGCCGCGGCGGCATGTGCATCATGCCGGCGATCATCGGTATCACCGGACGCACCGGTCCGACGAAGCGGCCGAAGAAGACCGACAGCGCGCCGTGGCGGTGGAAGAAGCGCGCGCCCTGGGCGATCCATTCGGGGTAGCGGGACAGCGGCCACATGCCGGTGACGCGTTCGCGCTGGGTATGGCCGAGCCAGAAGCTCAGGCCGTCGCCGATCACGGCGCCGATGAAGGCGGCGGCGATCATCGCGGCCACGGCCAGCTCCTGGTGGCCGGCCATGGAGGCGACGGCGGTGATCAGTACCACGCCGGGCACCAGCAGGCCGACCAGGGCCAGCGACTCCACCATGGCGATGAGAGCGGTCAACAGCAGCAGCATGGCCGGTGATGGCGTCAGCTGCTGCAGCAGGTCGACGAGATTCAAGGTTCCCTCCTTGATCGATGGGTGGGCGCTAGCCGGCGGCCAGGGCCTGGGTCATGGCCTGCAGGCGGGTCAGGAAGGCCGGGCTGGCCTCGCCGGCGCGAGGAGTCTCCAGGCGCAGGCGCACTTCCAGCGGCCCGGTGTCCACCAGCACGATCTGCTCCAGGGCCTGCTGCAAGCGCTGGCGCACCAGCAGGGCGCCGCTCTCGGTGGTGTCGGGGAGGATCAGCCAGAAGGCGGTCTCGTCCTCGCGGCCGAGCGAGTCGAGGTCGCGGCAGTCGCGCAGCACGCCCTGGCAGAACGCCGTCAGCATGGCGCGCCGGGTGTCATCGCCAAACTGCTCGCGGGTCATGTCGAGCTGGGGCAGATGGATCAGCAGCACCGCCATGGGTCGCTCGAGCAGGCGGGCGCGCTCGAACTCGCCGATCAGCCGCTCATGCAGGTGCGTGCGGGTCAGGGCGCGGCATTCCTGCTCCAGCGGGTCGGTGGCCTGCAGCAGGCTGCGCTGGCGCAGGCGGTCCCACAGCGCCAGGGTGGCCACGGCGACCAGCGCCAGATAGGCCGCGGCGAGATCGGCGTCGGCCTGGCCGTCGCCGAGCAGGGCCAGCCAGATCGGCGTCAGCGCCAGGTTGAGGAAGATCGCGGGCCCCAGCGGCAGCAGCACCAGGGTCAGGATCGGCGGCAGGCCGATCCACAGCGCCGGATGCCCGCTCTGGCTGGGCAGCTCGACGGCGATCAGCAGGAAGCCGCAGATCAGCGCGAGATAGGCCGAGGCCCGCGAGGGCGTCTTGCCGGCGGCGGCCAGCAGTGCGGCCAGCGCCATCACCGGCGCCAGCAGGGCCGGCAGCAGGATGCGCACGTAGTGGCCCATCAGATAGAACCACAGCGCCTGGCCGAGCAGCAGCAGGGTGGCGGTGCCGAGCACCATGAGGAACAGGCGAGGGCGGGGGGTATTCGACTCAGTCATGATGGGCGACCTCCCGCACCTCGACGCCACGGGTCTGGCGCTTCAGCGCACGACGCTCCCGGGTCAGCGAGCCGAGGCGGGGCAGGGTGACGACCCGGGCCCGCACCGAGTCGTCCAGCGGCGCCAGCAGGGCCTGGCGGCGTTCGGCGGCCTGGTCGGCATCGCGATGGACCAGCAGCAGCCCGAGGGTGCGCCGGTCCAGGCGATAGCCGTTCTCGAACGGCCGCAGTTCCCGGCACAGCCGGTCGGCCAGCGACCACAGCTGCCGGCGGCCGGTATAGAGCAGCAGCAGTTCCACATGGCTGTTCTCGAGGCGGGCACGCTGGCGCTCGCGCTGAATGTCGTGGCGCAGGCACTGGCTCGGCCACAGGGGCAGGTCCGGCGACAGTCGGGCGCGGTGGCGGATGCGGCGTCGCAGGGCCTGGAGCCCCAGCGAGCGCGCGAGCCCCAACAGCATCAGGCCGACCAGCAGCAGGCCGGCCAGCGCCCACTGCTCGAGGCCCAGCAGCGGCTGCAGGTGCCACCAGCTGGTGGCGGCGAGTGCGGCGTTGAACAGCAGCATCCAGCGCGGCTGGGGCAGCATCAGCAGGATGGCCCAGGCCCACAGCCAGGTCAGATGCCGCTCCGGCGTGACCCACAGCATGGCGGCCAGCAGCAGGCCCGGCATCAGCTGCCAGGGCACGGTGGCCGGATGGCGATGGCGGTGGGCCATCTGCGTGGTCGTCACCGCCAGCCACAGCGCGGCGAGGCCCAGCAGCAGGGCGTCCGGCAGGGTCTCGGCGGTGGCGGCCAGGAAGCTCGTGAGGCCGGCGGCGATCAGCAGGTTGGCGCGCATCAGCCCGACTTTGTACTTGCTCTGCATGGTGACTTAGTATGGGCTCCTTCCCGATTCGACACGAGCCTGGGGCGTGGCCTGATGCCCCGCACCGATTTCCTGGAGACACTCTACGGCATGACAGCTCACGCCTCCCACTCCGATGACGCCATCGCCGACGTCGATGCCTACATGCAGCAGCTGGGGCAGCAGGCGCGTGACGCCGTCGCGCGTCTGCGCCGCGCCGACGCCGCATCCAAGAACGCCGCCCTGAAGGCCATGGCCGAGCGGCTGGGCGAGTCCCGCGATACGGTGCTGGCGGCCAACGCGCGCGACCTGGAGCGCGGTCGCGAGGACGGCCTCGATGCCGCGCTGCTCGACCGCCTGGCGCTGAACGAGGCGCGCTTCGACGCCATGATCGAGGGTCTGCACCAGGTCGCGGCGCTGCCCGATCCGGTCGGCGAGATCGACGGCCTCAACGCTCGCCCGAGCGGCATCCAGGTCGGCCACATGCGCGTGCCGCTGGGCGTGATCGGTATCATCTACGAATCGCGGCCCAACGTCACCATGGAAGCCGCGAGCCTGTGTCTCAAGTCGGGCAATGCGGCGATCCTGCGCGGCGGCTCCGAGGCGCGCGAGTCCAACGCCGCCATCGCGGCCTGCATCCGCGAGGGCCTCGAGCGTGCCGGGCTGCCCGAGGCGGCGGTACAGGTGGTGGCGACCACCGACCGCGCCGCGGTCGGCCGGCTGATCGACATGCCGGAGTACGTCGACGTGATCATCCCGCGCGGCGGCAAGTCGCTGATCGAGCGCATCTCCCGCGACGCGCGGGTGCCGGTGATCAAGCACCTGGACGGGGTCTGCCACGTCTATCTCGACGCCACCGCGGATCGCGACAAGGCACTGGCCATCGCCGTCAATGCCAAGACCCAGCGCTACGGCACCTGCAATACCATGGAGACCCTGCTGGTCGACGCCCCGGTGGCCGAAGACCTGCTGCCCGCGCTGGCCGCGGCCTACGCCGAGCACGGCGTCGAGCTGCGCGGCTGCGAGCGCACCCGGGCGATCCTCGCCGACGTCGCCCCGGCCACCGAGGACGACTGGGCGGCCGAGTACCTGGCGCCGGTGCTGGCGATCCGCGTGGTCGACGGCATCGATGATGCCATGGCCCACATCGAGCGCTACAGCTCGCGGCACACCGATGCCATCGTCACCGAGAACTACACCCTGGCGCGGCGCTTCCTGGCCGAGGTCGACTCCAGTTCGGTGATGGTCAACGCCTCCACCCGCTTCGCCGACGGCTTCGAGTACGGCCTGGGCGCGGAGATCGGCATCTCCACCGATCGCCTGCACGTGCGCGGCCCGGTGGGCCTCGAGGGCCTGACCACGCGCAAGTACGTGGTGCTCGGCGACGGCCAGATCCGACAGTGAGCGTGGGGCCGGTGAACGAGTGCGCCCCGCGTGTCGCCATGCTGGGCGGGACCTTCGACCCCGTCCATCTTGGCCATCTGCGCAGCGCCGTGGAGCTGCACGAGGCGCTGGGGCTCGATCGGGTGCACATGATTCCCGCGGCCCAGCCGCCGCTGCGCGGACAGCCGCACATCACCCCCGAAGAGCGCCTGGCGCTGCTGCGCCTGGGCATCGGCGACACCCCGGGGCTTGTCGCCGATCCGCGCGAGCTCGAGCGCGAGGGGCCGTCCTACAGCGCCGATACCCTGGCCACGCTGCGTCGCGACTATGGGCCCGAGGCGCGGCTGGTCATGGCGCTGGGCCACGATGCCTTCCTGCGGCTGGCCGACTGGCGTGCGCCCGAGCGTCTGTTCGCGCTGGCGCATCTGGTGGTGGTGGATCGCCCGGATCACGACGATGCGCTGCCCGAGGCGCTCGCCTCGCTGATCGACGGCCGCGAGGTCGATGATGCCGAGGCGCTGATGGCCTCGCCGTGCGGCGGACTGCTGCGCCTGCGGCTGCCGTCGCGGATGGCGATCTCGGCCACCGAGCTGCGTCGGCGTCTGGCCGAGGGGCTCAGCGTGCGCTATCTGCTGCCCGAGGCGGTCGAGGAACGAATTCTCTCCGCGGGACTCTATCGTCGCTAGCCGCTGGCGGCCCGGCACAAAAAAACGTGGTCGAGCCGCCATCGGGCGCTGCCAGGCCGGGCCCGAGCCGGTACAATGGTGGCGTGATCATTTTTGCCTAGAGGGGCTGATACGAAGGGTATGCACATCGACGCACTCAAGACGCTGGTGCTCAACGCACTGGAGGAGCTCAAGGCTCAGGACATCACCGTCATCGACGTTTCCTCCCTGACCAGCGTGACCGACCTGATGGTGGTCGCCAGCGGTACCTCCAACCGCCACCTGGCGGCGCTGTCCAACAAGCTGATCCAGACCGTGAAGGAAGAGGGCGTGACGCCGCTGGGCGTCGAGGGCGAGAGCGGTGCCGACTGGGTGCTGGTCGACCTCGGCGACATGGTGGTGCATCTGATGATGCCCGAGACCCGGGCACTCTATGATCTGGAACGCCTGTGGGCCGACCTGCCGAGCGACGGCCAGGCGCTGGAGGAAGAAGAGCGGGCCCACGGCGCTTCATGAAGGTACGACTGCTGGCCGTCGGTACCAAGATGCCCGACTGGGTGACCAGGGGCGTCGAGGAGTACCGCAAGCGCCTGCCCCGGGACTTCGTCCTCGAGGTCGAGGAGATCGCGCCCGGAGCGCGCGGCAAGAACGCCGATACCCGCCGCGCCATCGCCCAGGAATCCGAGCGCCTGCGCGCCCGGCTGAAGGGCGACGAGCATCTGGTGGCCCTCGAGGTGGGCGGCAAGACCTGGAGCACCGAGCAGCTCGCTCGCCAGGCCGAGGACTGGCGCCTCGGCGGGCGTGACGTGGTGCTGCTGGTGGGCGGTCCCGACGGGCTCGACCCGGCGCTGTCCGCCAGTGCCGACCAGCGCTGGTCGCTGTCGCCGCTGACCCTGCCGCATCCGCTGGTGCGCATCCTGCTGGCCGAGCAGCTCTATCGGGCCTGGACCCTGATGGTCGGCCATCCCTACCATCGCTGAGGCTCGAGGTCTTCGCCAAGCATGCGTCAGCCACGTGACACCCTGAAGAACCCCGAACACGAACTGCGGATCTTCCGCCTGCGCTCGTTGCTGGCGGTGGTGATCGTGCTGGCGCTCAGCGGCCTGCTGGCCGGGCGCCTGTTCTACCTGCAGGTCGTCCAGCACGAGAAGTACAGCACCCGTTCGGAGAAGAACCGCGTACGGGTCGAGCCGCTGCCGCCGACCCGCGGGCTGATCTACGACCGCAACGGCGAGCTGCTGGCCGAGAACCGGCCCACCTACAATCTGACCCTGGTGCGCGAGCGGGTCGACGATCTGGACCAGACCCTGGCGCTGCTGGTCGATCTGCTCGACCTGCCCGCGGATCAGGTCGAGGCCTTCCGCGAGCGCTCGCGCCAGCGCCAGCGCCCCTATCAGCCGGCGCTTTTGATGAGCGATCTCGACGAGGCGCAGATCGCCCGGCTGGCGGTCAATCGCCACCGGCTGCCCGGGGTCGAGGTCGAGGCCCAGCTGCTGCGTTACTACCCGGACGCCGAGGCCATGTCGCACGTGCTCGGCTATGTCGGCCGGATCAACACCGAGGAGCTGCAGCGGGTCGACGGCGGCAACTACGCCGGCACCCACTTCATCGGCAAGACCGGCGTCGAGCGCTTCTACGAGGACACGCTGCACGGCCAGGCCGGGCTGCGCAAGGTCGAGACCAACGCCCGTGGCCGAGTGCTGCGCGAGCTCGGCCACACCGACCCGGTGCCCGGCGAGAACCTGACGCTGACCCTGGACAAGGGGCTGCAGCACCTCGCCGTGGACCTGCTCGACGGCCGCCGCGGCGCCATCGTGGCGATCGCGCCGCAGACCGGCGAGATCCTGGCCATGGCCTCGGTGCCCGGCTTCGACACCAACCAGTTCGTGACCGGCATCGACGTGTCGTCCTATCGCGCGCTGCAGCAGGACATCGACCTGCCGCTGTTCAACCGCGCCATCCGCGGCAGCTATCCCGCGGGTTCCACCATCAAGCCGTTCATGGCCATCACCGGGCTGCGCAACGGCGAGATCACCCCCGACGAGGTGATCTATGATCCCGGCTACTACCAGCTGCCCAACGATTCGCGCCGCTATCGCAACTGGCTGCGCTGGGGGCACGGGCGGGTGGATCTCGAGCGCGCGCTCGAGGTCTCCAACAACACCTATTTCTATTCCCTGGCCCATGAGCTGGGCATCGACCGCATCCACGACAGCCTGACCCAGTTCGGCTTCGGCACCCGGGTGGCCGCCGACGTCTACGGTCAGAGCACGGGGCTTTTGCCGTCGCGGGACTGGAAGCGGGCGCGCTTCGACCAGCCCTGGTACCCCGGCGAGACGCTGTCGGTGGGCATCGGCCAGGGCTATCTGCAGATCACGCCTCTGCAGCTGGCCTCGGCCACCGCGACGCTGGCCAACCGCGGCCACTGGGTCAAGCCGCGCCTGGTTCACGAGACCGGCGACGAGCCGATGCTGCTCGAGCTGCCCGACACGCCGCCGGATGTCGAGCTCGAGCGTACCGAGTGGTGGGAAGACGTCATCTCCGGCATGGAGCAGGTGCTGTCCGGCAACGAAGGCACCGCTCGGCGCGCCGGGGCCGGGCTCGAATATCGCATGGCCGGCAAGTCCGGTACCGCCCAGGTGTTCTCGCTGGGGCAGGATCAGCGCTACAACGCCAACGAGCTCAAGGAGCGGCTGCGCGACCACGCCCTGTTCATGGCCTTCGCGCCGGTGGAGGACCCGCAGATCGCGGTGTCGGTGATCATCGAGAACGCCGGCGGCGGCAGCAGCCACGCCGCGGCACCGGCCCGCGCCATGACCGACTACTGGATGCTCGAGCGCGATCACGGCGAGCTCCCGCCGGAAGCGGCGGCCGACGAGACCGGCGAGGCGGACGGCGCCGAGGGAGAGGCATGATGGCCATGGTCGACGTCCTGCTTCGACGCCCGTATCCGGTCAAGCAGACCGCGAGCGGCATGTCCCGCAAGCGCAGTCTTTGGGAGCGCATTCACCTGGATCCCTGGCTGCTCGGGCTGCTGCTGACGCTGATGTCGGCCGGCCTGGTGGTGCTCTACAGCGCCGGCGGCCAGGGCATGCAGCTGGTCACCGCCCAGGCGATCCGCTTCGGCGTCGCCCTGGCGGGCATGGTGATCATCGCCCAGTTCACGCCCGCCACGTTGCTGCGCTGGGCGCTGCCGGCCTATCTGGCGGGCATGATGATGCTGATCGCGGTGGAGATCATGGGCGACATGGGCATGGGCGCCCAGCGCTGGCTGGTGATTCCCGGTGTGGTGCGCTTCCAGCCCTCCGAGATGATGAAGCTGGCGGTACCGATGATGGTGGCCGCCTGGCTGAGCCGCCGCGAGCTGCCACCGCGCTGGCAGGACCTGCTGGTCTGCGCGCTGCTGATCGGCGCGCCGGTGCTGCTGATCGCCCGCCAGCCCGACCTCGGCACCTCGCTGCTGGTGGCCATGGCGGCGGTGTTCGTGATCCTGCTGGCCGGGCTGTCCTGGCGCATCATCGGGCTGCTGGGGGCGCTGGCCGCTGCGGCGCTGCCGCTGCTGTGGATGAGCATGCACGACTACCAGCGACAGCGGGTGCTGACCTTCCTCGACCCGGAGAGCGATCCGCTCGGCGCCGGCTGGAACATCATCCAGTCGACCACCGCCATCGGCAGCGGCGGGCTGTGGGGCAAGGGCTGGCTGCACGGCACCCAGTCGCAGCTGGAGTTCCTGCCCGAGAGCCATACCGACTTCATCGTCGCGGTGCTTGGCGAGGAGTTCGGCATGATCGGCATGCTGGTCTTCCTGCTGCTGTACCTGCTGATCGTGTGCCGCGGACTGTGGCTCGCCGGCGCCGCGCAGGAGTCCTTCGGGCGGCTGCTGGCGGGCAGCATCATCCTGACCTTCTTCATCTATGTGTTCGTCAACATCGGCATGGTCAGTGGCATTCTGCCGGTGGTCGGGGTGCCGCTGCCGCTGGTCAGCTACGGCGGGACCTCCAGCGTGACCTTGCTGGCCGGTTTCGGTATTCTCATGGCCATTCATTCGCACCGCCGCCTGCTGCCGCGCTAGCGCGGCGAGCGGGCCGATCGACTCAGGGAGAGCAGCATGACGGTGACGATGTCGCGACACGGACGCCGCTGGTTGGGCCTGGCCCTCGGCGGCCTGCTGGCGGGGCTGTCCGCCGGCGTTTCGGCGGCGGATTTCGACCCCGGGCAGGGCAAGGTCCGGGCGCTGGTGGACGAGGTCGCCGAGCGCGGCGTCGACCGCGGCTGGCTCGTGCAGGCCATGGGCCGCGCCGAGTTCCGCGAGGAGGTGCTCGACGCCATGTCCGGTGCCGCCGAGCACCGCCTGGTGTGGCACGACTACCGCGATATCTTCCTCGGCGAGGAGCGCATCCAGCAGGGCGTCGACTTCATCGACGCCCATCGCGAGGCCTTCGAGCGTGCCGAGGCCGAGTACGGCGTGCCGCCGGAGATCGTCGCCGCCATCCTCGGCGTCGAGACCCGCTACGGCAGGATTACCGGCGATCATCGGGTGCTCGATTCGCTGTCGACCCTGGCCTTCAACCATCCTCGGCGCGGTGACTTCTTCCGCGGCGAGCTCGCCGCCTTCCTCGAGATCGCCTACCGCCAGGAGGTGGCACCGGAGAGCATCGAGGGCTCCTACGCCGGTGCCATGGGCTATCCGCAGTTCATCCCGACCAGCTATCGCGCCTACGCGGTGGACTTCGACGACGACGGTCATCGCAACCTCTGGACCGATCCCGTGGACGCCATCGGCAGCATCGCCAACTACTTCGCCGAGCACCGCTGGCAGCCGGGGGCGCCGATCTATCACGAGGCCGAGGGGCCGAGCGCGCTGCCTGACGGCATCACCTTCAATGCCGCGCGGCCGCCGAGCACCACCGTGGGCGAGCTGGCCGCGGTGGGCATCGACAGCGAGGCCGGGCTTGCCGCCGACACCGAGGTGGTGCCGCTGGCGCTGGAGCTGGAAGACGGCAGCCTGCGCTACCGCTTCGGGCGCGACAACTTCTATGTCATCACCCGCTACAACCACAGCTATCTCTACGCCATGGCCGTGACCGAGCTGGCCGAGGCCATCGCCGAGGCCGAGGGTCGCCAGGCCGACTGGTTCACCGCGACCGCCGCCGACCCGGAGGAACGCCCATGAGAGCCTGGTGGATCCCGCTGCTGGCCACGCTCGTCCTGGCCGGCTGTGCCGGCGGCGGTGGCACGGCCCCCGTGTCGTCCGCCGGCGTCGACGACGATGATTCGAGCGGCGGCGGGCGCTACGCCATGAGCAGCGACGCCTATCCCGAGGAGCCGCCCGACGTCAGCCAGGTGCCGGATGCGGTGCCGCGCATCGAGCCGCGCTCGCGCGCCGGCAACCGCTCGACCTACGAGGTGTGGGGCAAGACCTATCACGTGCTGGATGACGCCACCGGCTACGAGCGCCGCGGCACCGCGTCCTGGTACGGCGAGAAGTTCCAGGGCTATGCCACGTCCAACGGCGAGATCTACGACATGTACAAGATGAGCGCCGCTCATCGCTCGCTGCCGCTGCCGAGCTTCGCCCGGGTCACCAATCTCGACAACGGCCGCTCGGTGATCGTGCGCGTCAACGACCGCGGGCCCTTCCACAGCGAGCGCGAGATCGATCTCTCCTACGCCGCGGCGGCGCGCCTCGACATCCTCGATCACGGCACCGGCCGGGTGAAGGTCGAGGCGATCGATCCCGCCGACTGGCAGGCGCAGCATGGCGGCGCCGACGATGATGCCCGCGCCCGGCCCGTGGCCGCCAGCGACGGCGCGGGGGCGGCGCCGGAGGGCGCCGTCTACCTGCAGGTGGCGGCGCTGGGTTCTGTCGCAGGGGCCGATGCGCTCAAGGCGAGGCTGCAGGACGCGCTCTCACGCCCGGTGCGGGTGGCGTCCGACGCCGGCCTGCATCGCGTTCAGGTCGGCCCGCTGGCCGGCCGAGCCCAGATCGACCCGGTGCGCGGCGAGTTGCGCCGGGCCGGTTTCGACGAAGCCTTTGTCGTCGATACCAGGGCCGACTGAGTCGGCCCCGAATCTTCCCGATGTTCCCGAAGAGACTGTCCTTCATGAAACCCCTGAGCACCACCACGCTACGCCGGCTGCTGCCGTTACTGTTGATCTGTCTGTCGCTGGTATCCTCGCCGCTGCTGGCGCAGGTGCCCCAGCCCGATACCACCGCCGCGATTCCGCGCACGGTGATTCCGTCGCCGCCGCGGCTGGCGGCCAGCTCCTGGATTCTGATGGATGCCGACAGCGGCCGGGTGCTGGCGCAGCACAACCCCGACCAGCGGCTGCCTCCGGCCAGCCTGACCAAGCTGATGACCGCCTACCTGGTCGAGCGTGAGCTGGAGACCGGCAACATCTCGCCGAACGACCTGGTGCCGATCAGCGAGAAGGCCTGGCGTACCGGTGGCTCCAAGATGTTCGTCGAGGTCGGCGACCAGGTGCCGGTCAGCGAGCTCCTGCACGGCATCGTCATCGTCTCCGGCAACGATGCCAGCGTGGCCATGGCCGAGTATCTGGCCGGGGGCACCGAGCCCTTCGCCGATCTCATGAACCAGCACGCCGCGCAGCTGGGCATGACCAACACCCACTACGAGAATCCGACCGGCCTGCCGCACGACAACCACTATTCCTCGGCGCGCGACCTGTCGATCCTGGCCCAGCACATCATCAACGACTATCCGGATCACTACCGGATGTACGAGCAGAAGCACTTCACCTACGGCGGGATCGAGCAGCCGAACCGCAACCTGCTGCTGTGGCGGGATGCCAGCGTCGACGGCCTCAAGACCGGCTGGACCGAAGCCGCCGGCTACTGCCTGGTGGCGTCCGCCGAGCGCGACGACATGCGTCTGATCTCGGTGGTGATGGGCACCGACTCCAAGGAGGCCCGGGCCCAGGAGTCCCAGAAGCTGCTCAGCTACGGCTTCCGCTACTTCGAGACCCTCAAGCTCTATGACCAGGGCGCCGTGCTCAACACCCCGCGGGTGTGGGGCGGCGATCGCAACGCGCTCAAGGTCGGCGTGGACGAGGACGTCTTCATGACCGTGCCGCGCAACCGCGACCAGGAGCTGACCGCCAAGCTGGATATCCGCTCCGATATCACCGCCCCGATCGCCGCCGGCGAGCAGGTGGGCACCATGGAAGTGCGCCTCGGCGACGAGGTGGTGGGGCAGCGCCCGCTGCTGGCGCTGGAGCCGGTCGAGGAGGGCGGCTTCTTCAAGCGCATCTTCGACAAGGTGCAGCGTTTCTTCATCAATCTGGTGGGCGGCTTCTTCGACTGAGCGGGTCACCTTGGTGGGCGGGCGCGGGTCGCGTAGAATAAAGGGTCGACACGCTTTCAGACGGTTGACGGATGAGCAACAAGACCCTGCGCGACCTGCGCCAGCCCAGCACCACCGCCTCCGGCGGCGAGCCCCCCAAGATCGAATTCCCCTGCGACTATCCGGTCAAGGTCGTGGGCGATGCCGCCGAGGACTTCACCGCGTTGGTGTGCCAGGTGGTGACCCGCCACGATCCCGAATTCGATGCCAACGCCATCCAGGTCGTGCCGAGCCGCAACGGGCGTTTCGTCTCGGTGCGCATCACCCTGCGCGCCACCGGCGAGGCCCAGCTCCAGGCGCTGTTCGCCGAGCTCAAGGCCTGCGAGCGCGTGCACATGGTGCTATGAGATGGATCCGCTGACGCTGCATCGCCTCGGTCGGCGCCCCTACGAGCCGGTGTGGCGGTCGATGAGCGAGCTGACCGATACCCGCGATGCCGACACCCCGGACCAGATGTGGCTGGTCGAGCACGACCCGGTGTTCACCCAGGGGCGTGCCGGCAAGCCCGAGCATCTGCTGATGCCCGGGGACATCCCGGTGGTGCAGACCGACCGCGGCGGCCAGGTCACCTATCATGGCCCGGGGCAGGTGGTGCTCTATCCGCTGCTGGACGTGCGGCGCGCCGGCATCGGGGTGCGCGAGCTGGTCAGTGCACTGGAGAATGCCGCCATCGCGCTGCTGGCCGGGTACGGCATCGAGGCCCGTGCCCGTCCTGACGCACCTGGCGTCTACGTCGGCGAGGCCAAGATCGCCTCGCTGGGGCTGCGTATCCGGCGCGGGGCGAGCTTCCACGGCATCGCCCTGAACGTCGATGGCGATCTCTCGCCCTTCGGGCGCATCAACCCCTGCGGCTACGCCGGCCTGGCGATGACCCGGGTGGCCGATCTGATGGATGATGCGCCGTCGGTGTCGGACGTCGGCGAGGCGCTCGCCGCCTGTCTGGCCCGCGAGCTGGGTCGCGAACTGGTCGACGCCGCGGGATAGCGCCGAGCGCCGAGCTACAAGCGCCGAGCTACAAGAAACCCCCGAAGGTTAAGCCTTCGGGGGTTTCTTTTGCTCTGGGCGATTTCAGGCTGCCGACTTTCAGCTTTCAGCTTTCAGCTTTCAGCTTTCAGCTTTCAGCTTGCCTCAGCTGACGTTGCGGGCGGGGATGATGTTCGGGTCGGCTTCCTGGCCGGGCACCTCGACGGGGGAGGCGAGCTCCAGGCCCAGGTTGTTGTTCTCGAACACCCGGTCGGCGCGATAGCTGGAGCGCACCAGCGGGCCGGACGGCACCTCCATGAAGCCCTTCTCGAGGCCCTTCTGGCGATAGCGCTCGAACTCCTCGGGGGTGACCCAGCGCTCCACCGGCAGGTGGTTGCGGGTCGGGCGCAGGTACTGGCCGAGGGTGACGATGTCGACGCCGATCTCGCGCAGGTCGTCGAAGGTCTGCATGATCTCTTCCTCGGTCTCGCCGAGGCCGACCATCAGGCTGGTCTTGGTGATCACGTCCGGGCGGTGGCGCTTGACGTGGGCCAGCACGTCGAGGGTCTTGCGGTAGCCGGCGCGGGGGTCGCGCACGCGGCGGGTCAGGCGCTCCACGGTCTCGACGTTCTGGGCGAACACCTCGAGGCCGGAGTCCACCACCTTCTCGATGGCGCTGGGCGCGCCGTCGAAGTCCGGCGTCAGGGCCTCCACCGCGACCTCGGGCGTGCGGGCCTTGATGGCGCGGATGCAGTCGGCATAGTGGCCGGCACCGCCGTCGGGCAGGTCGTCGCGGTCCACCGAGGTGAGCACGATGTAGCGCAGGGCCATCAGCTCCACCGACTTGGCGGTGTTCTCGGGCTCCTCGGGGTCCAGCCAGCCCTTGGGGTTGCCGGTGTCGACGGCGCAGAAGCGGCAGGCGCGGGTGCACACCGAGCCCATCAGCATGATGGTGGCGGTGCCGTTGCTCCAGCACTCGCCCATGTTGGGGCAGTGGGACTCGGCGCACACGGTGCTCAGCCGATGCTCGGCCACGTTCTTCTTCACGGCGTCGAAGCGCTCGCCGCCGGGGATCTGGGCCCGCAGCCACTTGGGCTTGCGGCCCAGTTCCGGGCTGTCCTCGGCCTGCTGGCGCGCCTTCATGCCATCCTTGATGGCCGTGGCGCCGTGTTCGTTGCGGTATTTCTCGCCGCTGGACACTGACTTGCTGGTGTTGTCGCTCATGAGCTGGCGTTTCTCCACTCGGCGGCCGGTCGCCGCGCGTCTCGCCCTCGGGCGGCCGGTGGTGCTGTCTAGGATCTGTCTATCCAGAATCTCGGGCGCTTAAATTACCATATTTGCTGTCCGGCTGGACAGGCGCCTCAGGGGAGGGCGCTGGGCAGGCAGGCCACGCCGTGGCTGGGCAGGGGCGCGGGGCCGGCGGCGAAATGGTGCTGCCACTCGTCCAGATGACGGCGCACGAAGCGCAGGAACAGCTCGGTGACCGGGGTGGGAAAGCGCTCGCGATGATAGACGGTGCACCAGGAATGGCGCAGCGGGAAGCCGGGCAGGCCGAGGGTGGCCAGCAGCCCGGCCTCGAGCTCCAGGCGCACCGCCAGGCGTGGCAGCACGGCCACGCCGAGCTGGGCCATCACGCCCTGCTTGACCGCCTCGTTGGTGCCCATCTCGATGGCGTGATCGAGGCGCACGTCCTGGTCGGCGGCCAGCTCCTCCAGCGCGCCGCGCACCCCGGAGCCGGGCTCGCGCATCAGCAGATAGTGGCGCGCGAGATCCTCGAGCGTCGGGCGCTGTGCCTCGAGCAGTGGATGGCCCGGCCACACCACCGGGATCATCTCGTTGTCGAGGATCGGCATGAACTCCAGGGCGTCGTCGTCCGGCACCCGGGCCATGATCACCAGATCGTCGCGGCGCTCGGCCAGACGCTCCAGGGCCTGGCTGCGGTTGCACACCCGCAACCGGATCTGGACGTTGGGATACTGGGCGCGAAAGCGGGCCAGCAGGTGCGGCACCACGTACTGGGCGGTGGACACCGCGGCCAGGTTGAGCTCGCCGGTGATGGTGCCCTCGAGGTCGGACAGGCTCATCTGCAGCCGCGACACCTGGCCGAAGATCGCCTGGGTCGAGGCGGCCAGGGCGTCGGCGGCGGGCAGGGCGTGCAGGGTGCGCCCGGCATACTTGAACAGCGGATGGCCGAGGGCCTGCTCGAGCTGGCGGATCTGGGCGCTGACCGCCGGCTGGGTCAGGCCCAGCGCCTCCGCCGCCCGGGAATAGGACTGGCGCTCGTGGACGGCGCGGAATACCTGGAGCTGGCGAAAGGTCAGGCGATTGAGCAGCTTGGGCGTGGTCATGGATCATCCGTAGCGGCGGCGCGGAAGCGTCCGGCAGGGCCTCTTCATGCTAGCATCTCGGCGGTGCCCGCCGGTAATGTCCGACATTCGGCGCCGCGGGCGGGCGCCTGCCCACGGCCGTGTCCGGCGCCGTCATCATCAGCCTGTGGAATCCGCTCATGTCCTCTTCGTTCTCTCTTCCTCGTCGACCGCTGGTGGTGGGCCATGGCGTGGCCGCCCTGCGGCTGCGTCAGGCCGCCCGGGAACTCGGCATCATGGCGCACAGCGCCGAGGGCGAGCCCGCCGCGCTGGTGGCCAGGGCGCGAGCGTTGGACTGCGATGCCCTGCATCCCGGCGAGGCGGCGCCGTCTCGTCAGCTCGCCCTGGCCCGGGCCTGTCGCGCGGCCGGGATGCGCTTTCTCGGTCAGGGCACAACGCTGCTCGCCACCATGGCCGACGAGGCGGCCATGCGCCGGCTGATGCAGGAGGCCGGGCTGCCGCTGTCGGCCGAAGTGTCCGGCCCCCTGGTGAGCGTTTCGCTGCTGGCCGACGGCGCGGGGCGAGTGGTGCATCTGGCGCCGCGCCAGACGCTGCCCGACGGTGCATCGCTGGCGCCACTGCCGTGGCTGACGCCGGAGCGCAGTGCTTATCTGGGGCGGTTGGCCGGCCAGGCCGTGGCCGCGCTCGGGGCGACGGGGCTGGTCGAGGCGAGGTTTCGCGTATTCGACAATGCGGTGGGCTTCGATTCCCTGGTGCCCGGGCCGAACGGCGAGGAGGCCCTCGACGAGTCGCTGTTCGGCCTCGATCCGCTGGTGGCCCAGTGGCGCCTGTGGGGCGGCGAGCGCCTGGGTGAGCGCCAGAGCGGGCTGACCGCCCGTGGCCATGCCCGGCTGTGGCGGCTGATCCTGCCCGAGGAGGCGCGGCTCGATGGCGGTCCCGGCGTGCGACTGGACGGCGCCGGCTCCGGGGAGGAAGCGCGGCTGGTGGTGTGGGGGCGGCGCCACGAGGATCTGCAGGGGCGCGCCTGTCGTGTGCTGACCGCGCTGCTGGGCGAGGAGGGCGCGCGAGCGCACTGGCCCCTCGAGTAAGGTGGCTCTCGCCACGCGGCGGCGTGTGGGTTATATTGCGATGCAGCAAAGGCGGTTCGGCGCTGGAGGCGTGACCGCCTTTATCCCCATGGCGACCCATGGAGCGTCGATAATATGATTCCCCTCATGCCGACTCTGCCTCCCGCCCTGGCGTCCTGGATGGACCCCTTCGGCTTCGGCCGCGCCGCCGTCGATTACTGGCGCGACGGCCTGGAGCGCAGCACGCTTTACCTGGATGTCATGCGTCAGCGTGGCAACCAGTATCTGGAACACATCGAGCAGACCAAGCCCAACGTGCTCGGCTTCGAGTCCGAGGTCGTGCTCGACGGCCGCGACCTGCCGTGTCCCGTCAACTACGAGCTGATGCGCATCCTGCCTCCCGACGGCGTCGAGACCGATCCGCTGATGCGACCCTTCGTGGTCGTCGACCCGCGGGCCGGCCACGGGCCGGGCATCGGCGGCTTCAAGCCCGACAGCGAGCTCGGGGTGGCGCTGCGCGCCGGCCATCCCTGCTATTTCATCGGCTTTCTGCCTTACCCCGAACCCGGCCAGACGGTCGAGGACGTGGTCGAGGCCGAGGTGGCCTTCCTGCGCCACGTGATCTCGCTGCACCCGGACACCGCCGAGAAGCCGATGGTGGTGGGCAACTGCCAGGCCGGCTGGCAGATCATGATGGCCGCGGCGCTGGAACCCGATGTGTTCGGACCGATCCTGATCGCCGGCGCGCCGCTGTCCTACTGGGCCGGCCACCGCGGTCAGGCGCCGATGCGCTATACCGGCGGGATGACCGGCGGCAGCTGGGTCACCACGCTGCTCAGCGACCTGGGCGACGGCCTGTTCGACGGCGCCTGGCTGGTGCAGAACTTCGAGCGCCTGAACCCGGCCAACACCTGGTGGAGCAAGCAGTACCACCTTTATTCCCGCGTCGATACCGAGGCCGAGCGCTATCTGGACTTCGAACGCTGGTGGGGCGGTCACGTGGTGCTGGGCGGCCAGGAGATCCAGTACATCGTCGATAACCTGTTCGTCGGCAACCGCCTCTCCACCGCCCAGATGGTGACCGCCGACGGCCGGCGCATCGACCTGCGCAACCTGCGCTCGCCGGTGGTGGTGTTCTGCTCGCGGGGCGACGACATCACGCCGCCGCCCCAGGCCCTGGGCTGGGTGCAGGATCTCTACCAGGACAACGATGACCTGATCGCCAACGAGCAGACCATCGTCTACTGCGTGCACGACACCACCGGGCACCTGGGCATCTTCGTGTCGGGCAGCGTGTCGCGCAAGGAGCACGCCGAGTTCACCGCCAACATGGACTACATCGACGTGCTGCCGCCGGGGCTCTACGAGACCGCGATCTCGCGGGCCGAGGATCGCCCCGACGCCGAGCTGATCGAGCGCGATTACCTGCTCGAGTTCCAGCCGCGCAGCGTCGAGGAGCTGGATCACGAGATCCAGCACCGCGCCGACGACGAGCGGCGCTTCGCCACCGTGGCCCGTGTCTCCGAGATCAATCAGGGCCTCTATCGCGCCTTCCTGCAGCCCTGGGTGCAGGCGCTGGCCACGCCCGAGTCGGCTCACTGGATGCGCCGGATGCACCCCAATCGCCTGGGCTATCGGCTGCTCTCCGATCGCAATCCGCTGATGGTGCCGGTCCCGGTGCTGGCGGATCGGGTCCGCCACGATCGTCACGAGGTCGGCGATGACAACGTCTTCCGCGCCCTGGAGGGCGTGGTGTCGAGCCAGATCACTCATGCCCTGGAGGCCTGGCGCGAGTTTCGCGATCGCAGCCTCGAACGCTGGTTTCAGGACGTCTATGGCCAGCCGCTGCTGCAGCTGCTGGTCGGCCTCGGCGGCGACGCCCCGGTGCGCCGTCAGCCGGGCGCCGAGCCCGAGCAGCGTCGTTTCGTGCAACAGCGTCACGCGGCGATCCGTACCCGGGTCGCGCAGGGCGGCAGCCACGAGGCGGTGATGCGCTCGGTGATCTACGTGCTGGGCGGCGCGCCGGCCACCGACGGGCGCAACTTCCAGCGCCTGCGGGCCTCGCGGGCCGAGCTGGAGCCGGATGCCCGGCTGGCCGACTTCAAGCACCTGGTGCGCGAGCAGTTCTTCATCCTCGAGCAGGACCGCGAGCTGGCGCTGGAGGCGATCCCGACGCTGCTGGAAGGGCTCGCGGCCGACGAGATCGACGCCCATCTGGAGCACATCGACCACGTGCTGGCGGCCAGCGGCGAGCTCAGCGATCATGCCGCCAAGCGCTTCGCGCGCATTCGCGAGCTGTTCGAGAGCGCCCGCCCCGAGCCGACGCCACCGTCCACGCCCGACGAGACGCCGGAGGGAACGCCCGAGCAAGGCGGAGCGTCCGGATCGGCCCAGCCGGGTGCCGCTCGGTCCGACGCGCCATCGGCCTCTGAGACGCCCGCGTCATCGGCGTCGGCCCAGGCCGTCGAGACGCCTGCAGCGCCTGAAACGCCCAAGACGGGCCCGGCCGCCAGGAAGCCCGCTCCGGCCAGGAATGTCACTGCCAAGAGTGCTCCGGCCAAGAGCGCTCCGAGCAAGGCCGCGACGGCGTCCAAGGCGTCTTCGCCTTCCGAGGCTGCTTCGTCGGAGGCGTCCGCCAAGGCCGAGACATCGCCGGCGAAGTCCGGGGCGCGCCGCAGCGGCCCGCGTCAGACCGCCGCACGGCGACGCAAGCCGCCCGAGTCCAAGAGCTGACGTTCGCGAGCGTCGCGCACCGCGCCCCCGCCGGTCTCCCGGCGGGGGCGCCTGCGTTGGGGGCGGTGCTTGCCGAGCCGGGGGCGGCGGTCTAGGGTCAAAGGCCCGGCAACCCCGCGACTGGCGTGTTGGCTGGCGCTGGGGTAGGGTAAGCGCATTTTTCACCCGCCAGCGGGTGGCCGATTCCGTTCGACGCGGGTTCTCCCGCGCCTACAGACGTTTGGAGCACTATGGGCAAGTCTCTGGTCATCGTCGAGTCGCCGGCCAAGGCGAAGACGATCAACAAGTATCTCGGCAACGAGTTCATCGTGAAGTCGAGCGTGGGGCACATTCGTGACCTCCCGACCAGCGGCTCGGGCAAGGCGGCCTCGGATCCCAAGGAGCGTGCCCGGCAGGCCGCGGCGACCCGCAAGATGTCCGCCGAGGAGAAGGCCGAGTATCGCCAGCGCAAGTCCCACGAGCAGCTGATCCGGCGCATGGGCATCGACCCCGAGCATGACTGGGAAGCCAACTACGAGATCCTGCCCGGCAAGGAGAAGGTGGTCGCCGAGCTCAAGAAGCTCGCCGAGAAGGCCGATACTGTCTATCTCGCCACCGACCTGGACCGCGAGGGGGAAGCCATCGCCTGGCACCTTCGCGAGACCATCGGCGGCGACGAGTCGCGCTATCGGCGCGTGGTGTTCAACGAGATCACCAAGAACGCCATCCACGAGGCCTTCGAGGATCCGGGCCAGCTGAACATGCCGCGGGTCGAGGCCCAGCAGGCGCGGCGCTTCCTGGACCGCGTGGTGGGCTTCATGCTCTCGCCGCTGCTGTGGGCGAAGATCGCTCGCGGGCTGTCCGCCGGCCGCGTGCAGTCGGTGGCCATGCGCCTGATCGTCGAGCGCGAGCGCGAGATCCGCGCCTTCGTGCCCGAGGAGTTCTGGGACGTCCACGCCGACCTCAAGCCGGCCGACGACCCCTCGGCCGAGCCGGTGCGCTTCGAGCTGGCGCGCCAGGACGGCAAGGCCTTCCGCCCGACCTCCGAGGCCGAGACCCTGGAGCGCATCGCGGCGCTGCGCCAGGCCGATCTGGCGATCACCTCCCGCGAGGACAAGCCGACCCGCTCCAAGCCCAATGCGCCCTTCATCACCTCGACCCTGCAGCAGGCCGCCAGCGGTCGCCTGGGCTTCTCGGTGAAGAAGACCATGACGCTGGCCCAGCGCCTCTACGAGGCGGGCTACATCACCTACATGCGGACCGACTCCACCAACCTCTCCCGCGAGGCGGTGGACGGCGTGCGCGACTTCATCGGCGAGGAATACGGCGAGCGCTACCTGCCCGAGGCGCCCAACCGCTACTCCAGCAAGGAGGGCGCCCAGGAGGCCCACGAGGCGATCCGTCCCTCCGAGGTCACCCGTCGCGCCACCGACCTGGCCGGCATGGAGCGTGACGCCGAGCGGCTCTACGAGCTGATCTGGCGTCAGTTCGTGGCCTGCCAGATGACCCCGGCCGAGTACCTCTCGACCACCCTGACCGTGGCCGCCGACGGCTACGAGCTCAAGGCCAAGGGCCGGGTGCTCAAGTTCGACGGCTACACCCGCGTGATGAAGCCCATGGGCCGCAAGGACGAGGACCAGTCGCTGCCCGATCTGGCCGAGGGCGCGGCGCTGACCCTCGAGTCGCTGGACCCGCAGCAGCATTTCACCAAGCCGCCGGCCCGCTACACCGAGGCCAGCCTGGTCAAGGAGCTGGAGAAGAAGGGCATCGGCCGGCCGTCGACCTACGCGGCGATCATCTCGACCATCCAGGACCGCGGCTACGTGGCGCTGGAGAACCGGCGCTTCTACGCCGAGAAGCTCGGCGACATCGTCACCGAACGGCTCAAGGAGTCGTTCCCGGACCTGATGGACTATTCCTTCACCGCGCGCATGGAGGACAGCCTCGACGAGGTGGCCGAGGGCGAGCGCCGCTGGCGCGAGCTGCTCGACGCCTTCTACGCCGAGTTCCGCGAGGAGCTCGACGAGGCCCAGAGCGAGGAGGGCATGCGTCCCAATCAGCCGGTGCCCACCGACATCGACTGCCCGAGCTGCGGGCGCAAGATGCAGATCCGCACCGCCTCGACGGGCGTGTTTCTGGGCTGCTCCGGCTACAACCTGCCGCCCAAGGAGCGCTGCAAGACCACCATCGATCTGCTGCCCGGCGACGAGGCGGTGGCCGCCGATGCCGACGAGGACGCCGAGACCGATGCGCTGCGCGCCAAGCACCGCTGCTCCAAGTGCGGCACGGCGATGGACAGCTACCTAATCGACGAGGATCGCAAGCTGCACGTCTGCGGCAACAGCCCGGACTGCGACGGCTACGAGGTCGAGCAGGGCAAGTTCCGCATCAAGGGCTACGAAGGCCCGACCATCGAGTGCGACAAGTGCGGCAGCGAGATGCAGCTCAAGTCCGGGCGCTTCGGCAAGTACTTCGGCTGCACCAGCGAGAGCTGCAAGAACACCCGCAAGCTGCTCAAGAACGGCGAGGTCGCGCCGCCCAAGATGGACCCGATCCCGATGCCGGAGCTGGCCTGCCAGAAGGTCGAGGACCACTACGTGCTGCGCGACGGGGCCAGCGGCCTGTTCCTGGCGGCCAGCAAGTTCCCCAAGAACCGCGAGACCCGTCCGCCGCTGGTGATCGAGCTCAAGGCGCACGCCGAGGAGCTGCCGGACAAGTACCGCTACCTGCTCGACGCGCCGGACGCCGATCCCGATGGTCGTCCGGCCCAGATCCGTTTCTCGCGCAAGGCCAAGGCGCAGTTCCTGATGACCGAGGACAACGGCAAGGCCACCGGCTGGAAGGCCACCTTCGACGACGGTAAATGGCAGGTGGAGGACAAGCGCAAGTGACCCCGAGAGCCCGTACCAATCAGCTGCTCTATCAGGCCGAGCTGCTGCTGACGACGCCCGCCGGCGATGACGAGCACGCCGAGGCACGCCGCATGGCCGGGGAAGAGGGGGCGCTGGCGATGCTCGAGCTGGCGCTGGAGTCGCTGCTGCGCGAGGTGACCGAGCATGCCCGCCTGGAGCGTCACGACTGGCGCGAGCTGCTGGCGGCGGACGGCAAGCCGCTGGCCGAGCTCGAGCGTCTGCGCAGCCTGGCCCGGCGACCGGACAGCTGGCTCGCGCGGCTGATCGCCCGCCTCGAGGCGCTGCATGCCAGCGACGGCGTGGCGCGTCGCGCCAGCGGCGCGGCCCAGGGCATCATCGCCGTGGGCAGCGCCGCTGCCCTGGGTGACGAGTTGCACGACGTCCTGGCGGCCGCCAAGCGCGAGATCGGCGAACTGCGTCAGACCAGCGAAGAGTGGTAACGACGGCCGCGGCGAGGCGTGGGATCCTGCCAGCGTCTAGCCGCGGTCGTTCCAGTGCCGCTGCATTTCCAGGAAGGTCAGCGACGCCGACCAGGTGATCAGCATGAAGCCGGTCAGTGACTCGGTGCCCATCAGGAAGCGCAGCGGGCCCTCGGGGAAGACGTCGCCGTAGCCGAGCGTGGTGAAGGTGATCGCCGAGAGATAGATGTAGTCCAGCCCGTTTTCCATCGGCGTCGTGCCGGCCACGGTGGCCGTCGTGGCGTCCGTCAGCCACCAGGCCGCCAGGCCGAACAGCCAGATCTCCAGCACGTGGGCGGCCAGCAGGCCGTACATCAGCCCCAGGAAGCGCCGCCGCCGCGACGGCGAGGTGCGCCGCATCATCCGGCTCAGCACGCTCGACGCCTCGAAGTGCAGCAGCACGCAGGCCGCCACCACCACCAGGGTGGTGCCCGCCACCAGCAGGTGGCCCCTGTCCAGCATCAGCTCGATCAATGGTCTCTCCTCGATACGCACGGCCGGTGGCGCGCTAACCGGTTGTCCGCGACGGCCGGGCTCGGTACCTCCGAATGACGTGCATCAAGCCGGCATGGTGCCCGTGTCGACTAGGATATCAGTAGCGGGAGCATGAAAACGGGATTCCCGCGGTCATCGTGTCTCTGGGGGTGTGCCATGCGTTTTCATCAGGTCAGAGAGTTGGTGCGTTGGGCGGCGGACTATCACGATCGACTCGATGAGGCCTACGTCGGGTGGGCCGCGCAGGAGAGTGTCGGCGAACGCCGACGAATGGCGCTGGACTATCTCGCCGATCACGAGCGTCGCATGCGGCGAGAGCTCGAGGCCTATCTCGACGAAGACAGCGAGCATAGGCGCGTGCTCGATACCTGGTTCGATGATCCCGAGGAGTTCCCTCATGCGCCGGTGCTCGAGCGCCTGCCCGAGGGTGATGACGGCGAGGATGTGGAGACGGTGTTGTCGACGGCGCTGACGATGCATCGCACGCTGCAGGATCTCTATCGGCAGCGTGTGGAGCGCGCCGGCAGTGATCCGGAGAGGGAGTTCTTCGAGGCGCTGGTGCAGGCCGAAGACGCCGAGGTGCGACGCCTGGTGCGGGATATCCAGCGGCTGGAAGCCTACTGAATCCGCCGCTGTTTCGGCCGTGTCGAGCGGAGAGGTTTCGGTTGTCGCTTGGGGGTGACAAGTCGGCCGGAGAAGGGGCGCGTCGGCAGGAAGAGGTCGGGTGTGGCGGTTGTCGCCTGACATCGGTGCCCAGATGCGATATAACGGCCTCCTCGTTTTCTGGCTACCGGCTTTCCCCATGACGCAACACCGAGAAGAGCGGCTCCGGCTGAGCCGGCGGCGTTTCGGCCTGCTGGCGCTGAGTCTGCCATTCTGGTCGGCCTCCGCCCCAGCGGCCACGCTGATGAACGACCTGCTGGCGCGGGCCAGCACGCCGCGCGCCCCCGATGAGCTGTGGGTGCTGGTCGATGACCACGAGGCTCGCCTGAGCGTCTTCCGCGGTGACAGGGCGGTGGAGCGCTTCTCGCCGATCTCCCTCGGTCGTGGTGGGGCCCGAGCGGAGCGTACCCGGGGCGATCGCGCGACGCCGCTGGGCGAATTTCGCGTCACGCGTTTCAACTATCAGAGCAAGTACCGCACCTTCGTCGGGCTGGATTACCCCACGCCGACGCATGCCCGCATGGCGCTGAATGCCGGGGTCTACAGCCAGCAGGACTACGACGACTACTTCAGCTACTACCGTCGCCACGGTACGCCGCCGCAGGATACGGTGCTGGGCGGCTACATCGGTATTCATGGCATCGGCGTGGCCGACCCCGAGATTCACCGACGCTTTCACTGGACCGATGGCTGTGTCGCGGTCACCGATCGGCAGATCGATACCCTGTCGTCGATGATCGACATTGGCACGCGGGTCGTCATCCGCTAGTCTTTATATGCGCTAAGGACGTTCTAGCCGGTGGGCGTGTGCTGTCGTGAAAAACGCCCAGCATTTGACGTCTCCGGTTCGCAGCAGGCATTGTTCCTGCATTAGAACCTGCGATAGCAGGACGCCTGGTTGTCAGGCATCACCAACGCAGTACCAAGGAAGACTCAAGGAGAACACCATGACTCTGAAGACTACTCTCAAGCTGTCCGCCGCTGCCGCCTCTCTCGCCGTTCTGGCCGGTTGCGCCTCTTCCGGCGCCCTGGAAGAAGTTCGCACCACTGCCGAATCTGCACAGGCCGACGCCGCGGAAGCTCGCAGCATCGCGACCCAGGCGCAGAACACCGCCAACCAGGCTCAGCGCGACGCTCAAGCGGCTCTGCAGATGTCTCAGCAGAACCGTGAAGAGATGAACCGCATGTTCGAGCGTTCCATGCGCAAGTAAGTCGGTAGCGGCAGGCCGGGCCTACCCGCCTGGTGATGCCACACCCGGGCCACCCCTCGCGAGAGGGGTGGCCTTTTTTGTGTCTCTGGCGCAATGCAGGACATCACGCCGGGAGTGCCACCCAGGCGCCCGACGACGCCGGCCGGGCCGGGGTGTCGCTCTTGTCGCGCCCCTGGCGGCGTCTATGGCCATGATGCGTGTAGGAGATATCATACAAAGTGTGTAATCATTTTTCCGTCTTATGTAATACCATCTTTTTTTCAATGACTTACGTCAATATATAAGAAAATTTAGATGGTATGAAAAACCTCCGTTCCTTCATAGGCTTACGCGAGTAATGCATTCGTCGGGTATCGCCCCTCCGCCCGATGGATGATGGCTCCGGAAGAAAAAGACGAGGAACGTGATGATGGCAGGGAACACGGAATTCAGGACGCGTATCTTTCCGCTGACGGCGCTGGTGCTGGCGATCTCGCTGGCCGGCTGTAGCGGCAGCTCGGACATTTCACAGCCGCTCGATGGCGGCAACGGTGGCATGGAGTCCGGTGATGGCTCCGGCGGTGACGATGGCTCTGGTGATGGCTCCGGCGGCGGCGATGGCTCCGGTGGCGGCGATGGTTCCGGTGGCGGCGATGGTTCCGGCGACGGTGGAGACGGCGCCGGTGATACCGCTTCCAGCAGCGAGCGAGTGCTGCAGGATGTCGCCGGCGCCTCGGGTGCGGTGGGCAGCACCGTCACGACGCTGGGGGGCAAGATCCAGCAGGTGGATGCTCCCGTGGTCAGCGGCGTGACCGACGGTACCGGCCAGGTCGTCCAGGACCTTGGCGGCGGTGTCGACAGCTTGGCCACGGGGCTGCGTGACGGGCTGGGCAACCTCAGCGAGAACGACAATGCCCTGGGCACGACGCTGGGCGGTGCGACGGGACTGGTGTCTCAGACCGGCAAGGCGGTCAGCAGCACGGGCGGTATCGTCGAGGGCCTGGGTTCCCTGCCGGTGCTGATGCAGGTGGAAGATGGCACCGGGGTGCTCGCCAGCGCGGGCGGCACGGTCGACCAGCTCGGCGCCACGATCACCGCGGTGGGAGATCGCCTGACCTTCACGCTGACCGACGAAGACGGCCACCTGTCGGGCCTGACGAGTGAGCTGACCGGCGTGGTCAGGCCGCTGGTCGTGAACCTGGAGGGGACCACCCAGCGCCTCGGTGACGCCCTGGTCGTTGGCCCCGTGGGCAGTCAACTGCTGGGCAAGACCGGTGGTGCCGTCGTCCTGCTGGGCGAGCGTCTGGGAGACGACGTGAGGCTCGCAGGCGTCGGCGACCTGGTGACTTCCACCGGTCAGTTGGTGGCCGATGCCGGCGGCCTGCTGTCCTCGAATGGTGGTGATGGCAGCCTGCTGGGAAGCGGTGGTGGTCTGCTGGGTGGCGTGACCGGCGGCCTGCTGGTCGGTGGCGACGGCGAGGTCGTCGGCGACGATAACCTGCTGACGGATTCCCTGTCCTCCGGTGGCGGCCTCCTTGGCGGCGATGGTGGCCTGCTGGGTGGCCTGGCCGGCGGCGATGGTGGCCTGCTGGGCGGCGTTGCCGGCGGCGACGGTGGCCTGCTGGGTGGCCTGGCCGGCGGCGACGGAGGCCTGCTGGGTGGCCTGGCCGGTGGCGATGGTGGCCTGCTGGGAGGCGACGGTGCCCTGCTGAGCGGCCTGGCCGGCGGCGATGGTGGCCTGCTGGGCGGCGTTGCCGGCGGTGACGGTGGCCTGCTGGGAGGCGACGGTGGCCTGCTTAGCGGCGTGACCGATGGCCTGCTGGGTGGCGACGCGGGTCTGCTCGGTGGCGGCGATAGCGGCGGCCTGCTGGGTGGTGGCTCGGGTCTGCTCGGCGGCGGCGATGACGGCGGCAGCTTGGGCGGTGCCGGCGGACTCCTCAGTGGCGTCTCGGATACCGTGGATGGCGTGACCGATGCCGTCGATGGTGTGACCGGCGGTGCCCTGCAGGGTGTGACCGGCACGGTGGACGACGTGGCGAACGGCCTGCTGGGCGGCTCCTCGTCCGATGGCGATGATGCCAGCGCCGATGGCGGCGGTGGTCTTCTCGGCAACCTGCTGGGCGGAAGCCTGCTCGGTAAGCGCTGAGGGCGATGACGCCACGCGTGTAACAGGGCCCGGCAAACGCCGGGCCCTTCGTCGTGTGTGCGTCCTGAGGCCGACAGTGGCCTGTATGGCAGCCCTTTATATTAGATTTTAATAATCTTTGGTTGTCATCGAGTGTGAAATTTGTACTAATTAGTTTCAGCCTTCGGCATGAAACGCTCGGGTAAAGCAATGCAGCCGATGCGCCAAACGCTCACACGATAATGATGCGACGGCGCCTTCGGAGCTGAATAGAACGCAGGGAAAAAACATGATGCCAAGGTTGAACGCGTCACGCGTGCGGCAGAGTCTTGTGCCACTGACCGCGATGACGGTCGTTTCGTTGTTGTCGGGGGCGGCGCAGGCCAATGATGTGCCATCGGTCATCGACGAGCGTCAGCCGACGCTGACACCGCCGGTGCAGGATACGCTGGAGCAGCAGGGAGAGGGCGGGGCAGAGATCAGCCTGCCCGGTGCCGCCGGGGCGATCGGCCCCGAGACGCAGGTGCCGGTGGAGCGCGTGCAGATTCGCGGTGGCAGTGTGTTCGAACTCGATGCCCTGAGTGCCCCCCTCCAGCCGCTCGTCGGGCAGCGCGTGAGTGTCGAGCGACTGGTCGAAGCCGTGGAAGCGATCTCGCGGCGCTACCAGGACGCCGGTTACCCCCTTTCCTATGCCTATCTGCCCAGCAACAACTTCCAAAACGGCACGCTGACCGTCGTGGTGGTCGAGGGCTATATCGCCCGCACCGAGATCGCCGTGGAGGATACGGCGGTGGCCCAGCGAGTCCGTCGGCTGGCCGAGCGGATGCGCGAGGAGCGCCCGCTGACGCGTGCGACCTTCGAGCGCTACACGGCGCTGATCGAGCGCATCCCGGGGGCGAGCCTGGCGGTCAAGGCGCCGGTGCCGCGCACCCCGTCCGGTGCCACCACCCTGCGTGTGGAGCAGCGGGACAGCGACCGCATCGACGCCGGCCTGACGCTCGGCGGTGGCGACAAGAACGACACCCAGGCGGTCGGCAACCTGGCCCTGCACAGCCATACGCGCTACGCGGAAACGCTCTCGTTTGCCTACCTGATGCCGGTCGACAACGAGGATACCTTCTATGCCGCCCAGTATCGCCAGGAGCTCGGTACCGACGGCCTGCGCCTGACCATGAGCGCCCAGCGCTTCGAGGGCGACGAGGAAGATCCGGTTCTGGTGAGCGGGCGGCCCTACGAGGTCGACCAGGAAAAGACGCGCGATCGCTATCGTCTGGGGCTCGACTATCCGCTGCTGCTGGAGCGCAATCGCCGCTGGAGCGTCGAGGCCAACGTCGAGCATCTCGACGAAACGGCCGACTATCGTTATCGCTCCGATCTGGGGCCGGGGCTGCGCGCCCGGCAGGATCTGAGTTACTCGACGCTGGAGCTGGGGACGCATTACCACCAGGGTAATGCCAACCGTCGCCTCGAGGCGCGTGGCGAGCTGCGTCAGGGTGTCGATCTGGGAGAGGCCCGGACCACCACCGAGATCCGCAATGTGGTCAACGGCGTCTCGGTGGCGGCCAACGGCCAGGAAGAACTCGAATACACGCGCGTCGAGCTCAACGGGCGATGGCTGGAGGCGCTGACGCCGAACTGGCGGCTGTCGACGCGCGTGGCCGGCTTCTGGTCGGACGACCGGCTGCCGGCGCCGGAGCGCGGCCAGTACGGCGCCGGCCGCTTTGCGCGTGGCTATGACGACGGCGAGGCCGAGGGCGAGCGTGGCTACGCCGGCGAGATCGAGCTGCGCTACCGCCACGCGCTGGGCGCGTCCTGGGCCTCGCATGTGTCGCCCTACCTGGTCATGGACGGCGCCCACACCGAGTTCAACGACAGCGATCTGGAATACGACCTGGCCTCGGTGGCCGGCGGCGTCGAGCTGAGCCGCGGCAGCATGTATCGTCTGGGGCTCGAGTATGCCTACCCCGTCGGCGATCTCCCCGCCGAGGACGCCTCCCGGGAAGGGCGGGTCAATGCGCGCCTGAGCTGGGACTTCGGCGGCTGACGGGCATGGCCCGGCGGTATGCCGGGCCATCGTACCGAAGTATGAGAAATGTCATTCTCCTACGCAGGCTGTCGGCAATGTCCTACAGGGGAAATGGCGTAAGTCGGTATTGTTGTCAGTGTGTCGCAGGGAAGTCGTCGGCCTCATCGGGGCCGACGAGTGGCCGCGAGTGATCGCGGCGATTCAGGGAACGTCATAATAAGCCAAGCGGAGTTCTACCATGAAAATATCCTCTCTCTATCAGGTGTTCGGCAAGGCCCATGCGAATCTGGCGAGCCGTCAACTTAATCGCCCCATCTATCGCCGGCAGCGGGGGGCCAGTGCGATAGAGTATGTGATGATTGCAGCTGTTATTTCGATAGTAGTGATCGCATCTGCAGCTTTGATTGGTCCTGACTTGGAAACGCTGTTTGATAAAGTGGAAACAGCGATAGATACTGAGGCTAGTAAACAGTAAATCCTAGGTGTGGGGTGTTATTAGGCGCAAACTTTCTATGGCGTTGTAACTAAGCCTAGGGGTTTAGATCAGATACAGGTAGGAACTGATTTTATGTCCCCCAGTGTACTGAAAAGCCTCGCCGCTGTATTGGTGGCGGTGGCCATCGGCCTGGCCTTCGCCGGCTGGCGGATGGCCAACGACGCGCCGGAGACGGTGGCGACGGCGCCGGCGGTGACCCCGCCGGCGCCCGCGGCCGCCGGGCATCCGGTGCTGACCGCGGCCCGCCGCCTGGCGGTGGGCACGCGGCTGGAGGCGCCCGGCGAGGGCCGGGCGCCGCTGCTTCGCGCTATCGATTATCCCCAGCCGCTGGACGAGAGCTTCGGTGCGCTTGCCGAGGTGGAGGGGCGGGTGCTGACCCGCCCCCTCGCCCCGGGGGACGTGCTGAGGCCCTCGCACTTCGCCGCCGGCGGCCTGCTGGCCGAGGCCGTGCCGGCGGGCAAGCGCGGCATCGCCGTCAGCGTCGACGAGGTGATCGGTAGCGGCGGCTTCGTGGCGCCGGGGGATCGCGTCGACGTCTTCTTCTACGCCCAGGACAGCGACGGCGAGCGCACACGCCTGGCGCGCCGGGTGCTGAGCGATGTCGAGGTGCTGAGCTTCGGCAACGCCCTGCGTGGCCAGCCTTCGCCCGAGGGTGATGAGGGCGGCGCCAAGCGCAGCGGGCGCACCGCGGTGCTGGCACTGGACGAGGCCCAGGCCCCGCGGCTGCTGCTGGCCGAGGAGACCGGCCGGCTGCGGCTGGCGGTGATCGGCGCCGAGGAGCGTCGCGCCGCCCTGGAACCCGCCATGCCCGAGGCCGGCGATGACTGGCTGATGCCGGCCTCCCTGTCGTTGGCCGATGCCCCGCGGGAGGATCTCGGCGAGCCGGTCGGCTTCGAGGCCCTGATGGCGCGCGACGGCGAGGCGAGCCCGGCACCGGCCGCGCGTCCGGTGCGCCGCAGTGGCGGGCGCCAGGTGGTCCAGCAGGTCGGCGGCGAGGTGCGCACCGTGCGCGTGGGCGGCTGAGACGATAACGACACGATAATCATCGGCCGCACGATAACGACAAGCGACACGATAATTTCAAGCAGGATGCAGGGAACAGCATGCAACGAGCGACGACTCCACCCCTCCGGCGGCCGCTGGCCCTTCCGCGTGTCTGGCCGACACTCCTGGCGATCTGGCTGGGCCTGATGGCGCTGGGGCTGTCCATGACGGCCCCGGCGCAGGAGGGCCGGCGCACGGTATCGCTGCTGGTCGGCGACCACCAGCGCCTCGACTACGGCGCCAGCATCGTGCGCACCGCGGTGGGCCGTGACGGTGTCGCCGACGTGCGCGTGGTGGGCGACCGCCAGCTGCTGGTGACCGGCATCGGTGCCGGGGCGACCTCGCTGAGCGTGTGGTTCGCCGGGCGGCAGACACCGCAGGCGGTGACGCTCGAGGTGCAGCCGGCGGGGGCCCGCTCGCTGGAGCCGGAGTATCGGGTCGAGGCGAGCGGCGAGCGCGGGCGCCTGATCGGCCAGACCCGTGCGCTGGATCGTCATGACGAGGCCCTGCAGCGCTTCGGCGACGCCCCGCCGGTGGATGCGACCCGACAGCTCGGGCCGGTGCAGATCCAGACCGATATCCGCGTCGTCGAGGTCAACCGCAGCCGGCTGCAGTCCTACGGTTTCTTCCTCGGTCGCAACAACGGCGGCAATACCCGCTACGCCGTCGGCCCCACCGACAGCGGCAGCAGCTTCATCAACGACAACAGCCTGGTAGCGCCGTTGAGCGAGGGCTTCTCGATCATCAGCGGCGACAACGACGGCTACCTGGGGGCGATCAGTGCCCTGCGCAACAACGGCTTCGCCTATACCCTGGCCGAGCCCAGCCTGGTGACCCTGTCCGGACAGAGCGCCTCCTTCCTGGCCGGGGGCGAGTTTCCCTTCCCCAGCAACAGCAGCGACGGCGACGTTTCGGTGGACTTCAAGGAGTTCGGCATCCGCCTGCAGCTGACGCCCACGGTGCTCGACAACCAGCGGATCATGCTCAAGGTGGCACCGGAAGTGAGCGAGCTGGATTTCACCCGCTCCGTGCAGTCCAGCGGCATCGCCGTGCCCTCGCTGAGCGTGCGTCGCACCGATACCACCGTGCAGCTCGGCGATGGTGAAAGCTTCATCATCAGCGGCCTGGTCAGCCAGTCCACCAGGCAGAGCGTCGACAAGTTCCCGGGGCTCGGCGACATCCCGGTGCTGGGGGCCTTCTTCCGCTCGACTCGCTTCGAGCGCGAGGAAACGGAGCTGATCATGATCGTCACGCCGCATCTGGTGTCGCCGATCGCCGCCGGGGTCGAGCTCGACGACCTGCCCGGCGAGGCGCTGGGGCGCTACGATCCGAGCTTCCTGGAGCTGCTGTTCGATCCCCAGGACGCCCGGGAGATCGAGCGGCTCGGCGATATCGGCTTTTCCCGCTAGGAGGTGGTATGGGGGCCTGGTCTTCGCTGACTCGACACAAACCGACCCCGTCGCGGTCGGCGCCCGACCTGACCGATGGCGCCCTCAAGGCGGCGCTGCACCGCGAGGTGATCGAGCGTCTGGAGGATGACGAGGGGCTGTTCGGCGACGAGCCCTCGGCCATGCTGGTGCGCATCGAGAGCCTGGTGCGGGACTATTTCGACCAGCGCGGCGAGCGGGTGCCGGTCGAGGCGCTGGAGTCGCTGGCGCGGGAGGTGCTCAACGAGGTCGCCGGCTACGGCCCCTTGCAGCCGCTGCTGGGCGATGACGATATCTCCGACATCCTGATCAACGGCCCGCACAATATCCTGGTCGAGCGCCAGGGGCGGCTGGAGGGCGTCGCGCAGCACTTCATCAATGATGCCCACGTGCTGCGCGTGGTGCGGCGAATGCTGGCCCCGCTCGGGCGGCGGCTCGACGAATCCAGCCCGATGGTCGATGCGCGACTGCCGGACGGCTCGCGGGTCAACGTGGTGATTCCGCCGCTGGCCCTGGACGGGCCCTGCGTGTCGATCCGCAAGTTCCGTCGTGAGGCCCTCACGGCCGAGGCGCTGATCCAGGGCCAGGCGGTGACCCCGGCGCTGATGGCCATGCTGCAGGCGGCGGTCGCCGAGCGTCGCAACATCCTGATCAGCGGCGCGACCGGCTCCGGCAAGACCACGCTGCTCAATATCCTCAGCCGCGACATCCCCGCCCATGAGCGGGTCGTGACCATCGAGGATGCCGCCGAGCTGCAGCTCGGCAACAGCCATGTGGTGCGCCTCGAGACCCGCCCGCCCAACAGCGAGGGGGAGGGGGAGGTCTCGGCCCGTCAGCTGGTGCGCAATGCGCTGCGCATGCGACCCGACCGGGTGATCCTCGGCGAGAGCCGCGGCGACGAGGCGCTGGACATGCTGCAGGCCATGAATACCGGCCACCTGGGCTCGATGAGCACGGTGCACGCCAACTCCGCCCGGGATGCCCTGGTGCGCCTGCAGATGATGGTGCGCCTGGCCGGCTTCGAGGGCAGCGATGGGCTGGTCAATCAGATCATCGCCACGGCCCTGGACCTGGTGGTGCATGTCACGCGGGACGCCGACGGCCATCGCCATGTGGTCGAGGTTCAGCAGGTGCGGGGGCTGAGAGAAGGCCGGGTCGAGCTGGCCCGCCTCTATCGCCATGAGGATCGTCGCCTGATCGACGCCGTCGACTGGCACAAGCATATCGAGGACGCCGCATGAGTGCCTGGCAACTCTGGGCCCTGACCATGGCGTTGCTGCTGGCCGCCGCCTGGCTGCTGTGGCGCAGCGCCAAGCACGAGAGCGACAGGACGCTGCGGGCCGAGAAGCCCAGGCGGCGTGCCCGGCGCATGCCGTCGGAATCGTTGATGCAGTGGCTGCTCGATTACCTGCTGGCCGCCGGCATTCATGCCACCCCCCGAGGAATTTGGCTCGTCGGGGGGCTGACCCTGGTGGCGGTCGTGGTGGCGCTGATGCTGCTGTCGCACCTTGTCGGTGCCCTGCTGGTGCTGGGGGCGCTGGTGCTGATCAATCTGAGCCTGAGGGGCCGGGCGCAGCTCCTGCGTCGACGGCTGCGTGCCCAGTTGCCGGCCTTCATGGAACGGGTGGTGCGTGATCTGGGCACCGGTGCCACCGTCGAGATCGCCTTCCGCCGCAACGGCGAGGCCTCCACCGGCCTGCTGCGCGAGGCCACCGCGCGGGTCAACGTGCGCCGCGAACTGGGCATGGAGCTCCACGAGGCGCTATATCGCGAGTCGCGGCTGCTCAAGCTCCAGGAGTTTGGCCTGCTGGCCACGGCGGTGGAGGTCAACCAGACCCACGGGGGCAGCCTGCGTGACATCCTGGGCAGCTTCGTCGAGCTGCTGCGTCAGCAGGAGAAGGGCCGCCGCGAACTGCGGGCGCTCACGGGCGAAACCCGCGTCACGGCCTTTGTGCTGGCGGCGGTGCCGGTGGCGATGGCGGGCTTCATGTGGTTCAGCAATCCCGAGTTCCTGGCGCCGATGTTGGACAGTGCCGGAGGTCGGATGGGGCTGTGGGTGGCCGTGCTGCTGGAGGTAGGCGGCTGTGTGGCGCTGTGGCGGATGCTCAAGTCGATATAGGAGAAGGCCATGGTGTGGCTGATGACGAGTGCCCTGCTGGTGCTGGCGGCGGCCGGGATCTGCCTGTGGCTGGCCCGTGCCGGGCGGCGCGAGATGCCGGGCACGGCTCCGGGCAGCGCATCGCCGGAGGGGGCGCCCCGTCGCCAGCAGGTGGCGGCCAGGGAGGCGCGGCTGATGGGCAGCGGCCGGGTGATCTGGCGCCGGCAGACCCGCGGCCGGCCCTGGCTGGCGGAGCTGGCGCTGGTGCTGCGTCAGGCAGGCTTCATCGGCACGCGTGCTCAGCTCCACCTGCTGTTTTGCGTGGCGCTGGTGCTCTTCGGTGTGTTCAGTGGCGGCGTGCTGCATGCCCTTCAGGGCGGGCAGACCTGGCTCTCGGCCATGATGACCGGGCTGGCCTTCGCCGCGCTGGCGGCCGTCGGCGCCTGGATCTGGCTGAAGCGGGTGCGCCGCCGCCGGGTGGCGCGCCTGAATGAAGAGGCCGACATGGTGATTCAGGTCACGCGCATGCTGTGGGAGTCGGGGATGACCCTGGAAGGCGTGCTGCGCGGCCTGATTCACAACCTGGATGACACCTGTCCCGAGAGCGTGCGGGAGCTGCGCTTGATCCTGCTGCGCATCGAGGCGGGGCAGGCCCGCGAAGAAGTGCTCGAGGAGCAGGCGGCCCTCCAGGCCAGTGAGGGGCTCGAGGACCTGCTCAAGTTGCTGGCGCAGATATCGTCATCCGGCGGCGGGGCGCGTCGGGCGATGCTCGACCTGAGCCAGCGGCTGCGCGATCGTCGCCGCATGCGTATCCAGGAGGCGGTGTCGAGCCTGTCGGGCAAGATGTCGCTGGTGATGATGGTGTTCCTGTTTCCGGCGCTGCTGATCGTGCTGGCCGGACCGGCGGTGATCAACCTGGGCGGCATGCTCCAGAGCCTGGGAAGTTGAGGTGCAAGCGATGATGACACGATGCCTTCGAGTCGGCCTGCCGACGCTGCTCATGGCGATCCTCAGCGGCTGTGCCGGGGGCATGCAGCCGATGTCTTTGATCGGGCTTGGGCAGCGCGACGAGGTGAAGGACGTCACCGGACCCTGCGGCGAACGCTACAGCGCCGATGTGGGGCTGCGTATCGACATGATCCGTCAGCAGATGGAAGACGGGCGCTCGCGTTCGGCGCTGGCCCACCTCGAGGAGAGCGGCTTTGACTACGCCGAGACGACCTTGATGAAGGGCGACGCCCTGCGTGATGCGGGGCGTCGCGACGAGTCGGATGCGGTCTACGAGACGCTGGCGACCGGCTGCCTGGCGGCCGATGCCTATCAGGGGATGGCGCGCAACGCGGTCGCCCGCGGTGATCGCCACGAGGCGTTGCTGTTGATGCAAGAAGCGCGCGGCGCGCGGCCCACCGATGCCGATATCCGCAACGACCTGGGATATCTGCTGCTGCTCGAGGGCCAGCACCGTCGGGCGAGGGAAGAGCTGCTGACGGCGCTCGAGCTGGGCGGGGCTGGCCGGCGTGCCGCCTCCAACCTGGTGCTGCTGATGATGCAGGAAGGGCGGGTCGTCGAGGCCGAGCGGCTGGCGCGTCGGTACGACCTGGATGATGAACTGCTGGTTCGGCTGCGCCGGCTGGCGACCGATGAGCGAGCCCGAGAACATGGATAACGTCGAGCAAGGAGATCGCGTGATGCGTTCCAGCAGGATGATGAAGCGTGTGCGGTGCCTGGGTGCCTGCGGGGCAATGCTGATCGCAGCTCCGCTGGCCTGGGCGCAGGATGATGTGCCTTCCGGACAGGGGGCGATGCCGACGGTGGATCACCGCCGTGCCGACGTGGGTGCGCGCACCGAGCGGCTGTTCGAGCTGCAGCGCAGCGGACGGATCGCCAGCCGGCACCGGCAATCGTTGTCCGGCGAGGTGCAGTCGCGGATCTATGATCGCTACCTGCAGAGCTTCACTCACGCGATTCCCGAACAGTACATCGACCTGAGCTTCGGTGAGTGATGACGACCTGCCGCTTCTACGGTCCGCGGCGCCAGCGTGGCGTGATCGGCGTGCTCGGGGCCTGTGTGATGACGCTCGTGGTCGTGTGCATCGCCCTGGCGCTGGATACCGGGCGGCTGTACATGGAGAAGCGGAATCTTCAGCGGGTGGCGGACTTGATTGCACTTTCTGTTGTATCGAGCTGTCATTATTTGGATGCCTGTGAGGAAAATGAACAACAAAGTTTCGCTCGTGAGGCAGCTTCGGAAAATGGCTATAGCCTGGATTTATCCGATGAGATCGTGGGAGCAGACCGTCTTGTCGCTGGCAAAGTCTTCGTGGCGGATGGCCGCTATGGATTTGATGGCAGTGCCGAGGTGAAAGATGCGGTAAAGGTCGAACTGAATCATTCGGTGCCGACGAACTTGATGGCCAATCTCGCAGGCTTGATTCCAGGGTATGATGTTGAGCCCAACACGACGTTGCACGCAATGGCCGTTGCCAGACAACGCAATGGTACTGTGACGTTCAGTGTTGGCTCTGGATTGCTGACATCAAAAGAAAGCGGCCTTCTCAAGACGTTGCTGGGTGATGAAACGACTGTCGATGCCTTAAGCCATAAGGGTTTAGCCAACGCAACGCTTTCTATTGGCGATCTGCTCGATTTGGGAGCCAAAGCCGGGACGGAAGACGGGCTGCTTCAGGATGTCGAGCTGGATATCGGGAAGTTGGCAGAATCTGATTTGGCTGCAATAGTTCGCGGCCAAGATGTTGCCACATCTAGTGTGGAGCTTTTTCAAGAAGCGTTGGTGTCGTTTATCGAGCTTGAACCTTCCAGTGATGCAAATGATGACTGTGATGAAGCTTCCTGTTTTCTGAAGCTCGGAGATCTTCTTGCTGTCGATTCCACCACGCCAGCCGAAGCCATGGAAGCTCAGATAGGTTTGCAGAATTTGTTGCATACAATGGTGCTAATGGGGAATGGGCGTTTTCTTGAAGTTGATAGCCTGGAAGCCAGTATTGCTGAGCTAGGCAGTGCCAATATTGTGCTTGACGTGATTGAATCGCCCCGTATAGCGGTGGGGCAGGCAGGTTGCGCCAACGGTACTGAAGGGTACTGCCAAGGCGAGTGGATTACCGAAGCTAGAACAGCTCAGCTTCGAATTGGAATGGAAGGGGTTGTTGAAGTGCCCCTGTTGGCTGATGTCAGTCTAAGAGCCGGCGTCTGGTCGGCGGGTACCCGTGCCGGTATCGATAAGGTAGAGGGTAATGAAGAGGATGGCTATAAACTGACCGTATCGGCCTATCACCAGCCTGTGGATCTTCAGCTAGAGTTAGAAGTTGGTATTCTCAGTGATACGCGTGTCTCAAATGATTCGGGTACGGGGATTACTCAAGGTGGTTTGGTGTCCAATCTTACTTCGTCTTTGGGGGTTTCTGGCGAAGGTGATCTGGTGGATAATGTCGTCAAGACAGCCGGAGGGGTGATCGATGGCTTGCTCAGCGGTGTTAGTGAACTTTTGGGAGGTAAGCAGACTCGAATTAATCCTGATGATGCGACCGAGATTCAATCGAGAAACTGTATTTTAGGTATTCTGTGCCTCAAGCCATGGTCCTATCATAGCGATGTTCCAACTCTCGAAGATGAGCTAGGGACTTCCGGTGGAAGTACAGATGGTTGGTCGGACGTTGATTTGGATGTCTGGGTGGAAAAACATGAAGCCAGCTGGGGTGGAAGTGTGATGTCTCCAAATCCTGGGCTGGTTTACTTCCCTGATGAAAATTCCATCAGCTTTTCGGGAAACATCTCTGACTTGACGGGCGATCTTGCATCCGCATTGCATCAGATTAATTTGGAGGTGAATGTGTTGGGTTTGGGCGTACATGGCTCCTCGCTCGCAACTCCTGTCGTGAATTTCATCGAAGAAGTTTTGAGGAAGGTTTTAACTCAGGTGGTCGCCGAAGAGGTGCTTGAACCCTTGTTGGGGGCACTCGGCGTGCAGGTTGGATCGGCGGATGTCCGTATCATCGATGTGGAACCCAGTCGGGGTGGCGGGGAGTTGGTGCTATGAGTTTAGCACGATACCGGTCAAGGCGCAGGGATAAGGGCTCAGTGGCTATAGAATTTGCCATCATCTTTCCGCTGTTTCTGTTGATCTTATATGCCATCGTCAGCTACGCCATCTGCTTTGCCGTGGTCTTTACCCTCCATGGTATAAGTTCGGATGCCGCGAGAGCCGTGCTTAGTATTGAGCGGACTGTATTGTTTTCAGGCGATCCGAATGCTGTCGATCAGGAGATTGCAGATGTTGTTAATAACTCATGGCTCAGTAGTGATTTGATCAGGGGATGTGTTGACGGTAATGATAAGCGATATGAACTCATTGAAGACAATGATCTGTTGAAGGTCTGCCTCGAGGTTCGCCTGACCGATGATGGAAGTGAAGGTGATGGCGGTAATGTTCTGTCCTTGCCGCGCCTGAGCCTACTGGGCATCACCGTACCTCATCTTGAGGCTCTCGAGTCCAGCTCAACCATCCGTCTATGACACGCCTTCGGCGGTGGGCAGGCGGGGGATTGCTTCTGCTGGCGCTTGGCGTCGCGGTGCCGAGTTGGGCCGCGGTCACCACCGTGGCCATTGCGCCCGGGGAGCCGGGCGGGCGGCTGGATCGCCAGCTGCTGAGTGAGCTCGACGATCGCCTGGAGGCCAGGGACGGCCCGGGCGCGCTGCGGGTGCTGTACCTGGAAGACGCTGAGGTCACCACGGCCAAGCTGCGCCGGGAGCTGGCCCTCATAGATGCTACAGGGATCATCCTGCTCCACGATGCGGCGATTGCCGCCTATCGAAAGGTATTGGCTTCCGGGGTGAGCCCGTCGCCGAGGTTGTCGGCCTATGGGGCTTTTTCGCCGGCCAATCGCCGCTGGCTGCGCCGCCAAGGCGCCGGGCATCTCGATCTGCTGCCGGTACTGCGGCGTCATCTGAGCTGGGTGCGACACGGCACCGGGGCCAGACGGCTCGTGGGTTGGGTGACGCAAGGCTCGCCGCTGCTGTCATTGGGGGATCTGCTGCTGGAGGGGGAGGCCCGGCTGGATGTCGTAAAGGTGCTCGGCCGTGATGCTCCGGTGGCGGGAGACAGGACCGAGCAGGTGCTGCTGGGGCTGCCCGGCAGGGTGCCGCGACAGCAGGCCGCCGAGGTGTTGGGCAGCCGACGAGGCGCCTGGTGCCTGATGCCGGAGTGGCTGGCCGACGGCTGCTTCGGCGGTGTTCAGCCGGACATGGCGGGGGTGGCCGATGGCCTGCTGCGCGGGCTCGAGCGAGGGGGCGGCGTGACGGCTCCGGCGGCGCCGCGGCTGGATTACGCCGGCCGCGGGCGGTTGTCGCCCGAGGTGCGTGACGGTGTGCAATACGTCAACGTGCCGGCCTCGGAGATCGGGCGCCGCGCCCGGGCGGAGCGGCTATGGCTCGGGGCGTTGCTGGTGGGTGCCGGTGCGATGCTCGCCCTGCTGAGCGCGCTCGGCATCGAGCGCCATCGCCGGCGCCAGCGTGCGCGCTTCGGCCTCGATGCGCAGACCGGGCTGCCGGGGCGGCCGCGGCTCGAGCAACGCCTGCAGCGTTACCTGGACAGCCAGCATCCCTTTCAGCTGTGCTGGGTCAGCTTCGATCGACTCGATGGCCTCCAGGAGACGCTGGGGCCGGCGGGCACCCAGGAGGCCATCCGGCGGATCGTCAAGCGGCTCAGGCGGGTCGCCCGCGGGGAAGGTTATGTGGCGCGCCTGGAGGGCGATGTCTTCGTCGTCATGAGCTTCCTGCCGATACACGAGAGCGGGGAATCGCCGGCCGGGACGATGTTCGCCGAGCGGCTGCAGGAGAGCCTGTCCGCTCCCTTTCGTGTCGGCACCAGTGACCGTCTGCTGCTGCCGCGCATCGGGCTCGTCCGCTCGGCGATGGGCCGCACGCCGTTCGGCCTGCTCGAGGAGGCCCAGGGCGCCGCCCGGCAGGTCCTGCGAGGCGGAGAGCGCCGCCCCCGGGAGCTGGTGCCCGGGGCGGTGGCGCCCGAGGAGCGCAGCCTGGCGCTGGCCGAGGCGCTGGCGGGCCTGTCCGACGAGGCGCTGGCCGAGCAGATGACACTGCTGGTTGAGCCTCGTTTCCTGCTGGCCGACCGCCGCTGCTGCGGCGGGGAGTTCCGCGCCTACTGGCGGCATCCGACCTGGGGCGAGGTGCCCGGGAAAGAATTGATGCGGCTGGCCGAGGCCGCGGGTCGGCGTGCGCTGCTGGATCGTACCCTCTGTAGGCTGGCCCTGGAGGCCCTGGCTCGCTCGGGATTGGCCGCGATGTCGGAGGGGCCACGTTTCGCACGCCCCATCTGGACCTTGCCGCTGGGGCTGGCGCAGTTGTCCGATGCCGACTTCATCGACGCCCTGGTCGAGCGCTGCCAGGCACTGGGACTGGCGACGGACGGTGTGGAGCTGCAGTGGCATGGTGAGGAGTTGCACGAGCCATGGCCGCTGCAGCCGGCGATTCGCTACTGCCGGGCATGCGGCTTCGGGGTGGTGCTCAAGGGGCTGGTGCACTCTCGTCAGGCGCTCGAGGCCATCTTCCGTCAACCACTGACGCGACTGGCGCTCGAGTCGCGGCTCATGCGCGGCGTGCCCGCCGATCAGGCGTCGATCCTGCTGATCAAGAGCCTGCGCGACATGGTCAAGCTGGCGGGGCGCCATATCACCGTGACCGGGGTCACCACCTCGGACCAGCTGGTGGCCATTCGCGGCATGAACTTCGTTTCGGTGCAGGGGCCGCTGTTCGGTGGTCCGCAGCCGGTGGAGGTTCTGGTGAAGCGCCTGGCGGCGGACGAATCGGCACGAGCGGGCCGCGCGGGCGATCCGTCCCTCAAGGGCGCGGTCGAGCCTGACGACGCATGACAGTGAGGTGCCAAGAGAAGAAGGCGGTGTCGCGTGTCGCGACGACGCGATGAGAGGGCCGTCGGCGTCCGGTGGCGGAGTGCTCGCTCTGCGGGTGGCTCCTGCGTGAAACGAAAAGGGCCCGGCAATCGCCGGGCCCTCGAGGTGCTGCGGCCGGTCTCGAATCAGCCCCGTGAGGCCTCGTCTTCGTCGTCATCGTCGGTGGCGGCGATCAGCTGCAGCTGCTCGTAGAACCGCGGCGCGGGCTCGGGTTGCGGCTCGGCGGGCGTCTCGAGCGCCACGGGCATGCCCCCCGGCACTTCCACGACCTCGCGCAGCCGCGAGTAATCCACCGCGTAGTCGAGCCCCTCGGTGCTGGCGTCGACCTCATCCAGGGCCTCGGTGACGCGCTGGATGGTGGTGCCCTGCTTCTCGTCCAGGTAGGGGTAGGCCTGGACGTAGAGGGTGCCGTCGGACCAGCCCAGCTTGAAGCTTTCGTTGATGATGCGCACCTGGGTGCCCACCGAGACCTGGTCGAACAGGGTCTCCACGTCTTCGGGCAGCATGCGCACACAGCCGTGGGAGACCCGCATGCCCACGCCCTCCGGCTTGTTGGTGCCGTGGATCAGGTAGCCCGGAATGCCGAGGCGCATCTTGCGAGTGCCCAGCGGGTTGTCGGGGCCGGCGGGTACGACGCTCGGCAGCGGGTCGCCGGCCTCGGCGTGTTCCCGGCGGATCGATGCCGGCGGGTACCAGGCCGGATTGCGGACCATCTGGGTGATGGTGGTGTTGCCCAGCGGGGTCTCCCAGTCCTGGCGGCCCACGCCGAGCGGGTAGGTCTGGACGATGCGCCGTTCACCATCCTCGGTCGGCGGATAGTAGTAGAGCCGCATCTCGGCGACGTTGATCACGATGTCGTTACGCGGGACGTCGGGCAGGATGAACTGGCCGGGGATCGTCACCTCGGTCCCTTCGCCGGGGTACCAGACGCTGACGTCGGGGTTGGCTCGGACCATGGCGCGATAGCCGATGCCGTGCTCGTGGCCGATGTCGATCAGGGTGTCTTCTTTCTCGGCCTCGATGGTGTAGACCTCGCCGACCAGGTCGCCTTCCTCGGGCAGGTAATAGTAGCCGCGGGGCAGGTCCTCGCTGGCCTGCAGCGGGGCGGCGAGGGCGGTGGTCAGCCCGACCAGCAGGGTCGTGCGGGCCACGGTGCTGCGCAGGGGTGAAGGGATCATCTTGGTCATGTCTCGAATCGGGGGCGTCAGGGGTCGCTCCGCTCGCGCGGAGCGGCCATGTCGTTAGAGTGCCCGAGGTGGCGACGGTTCGCCAGTCGCCACCGCGGACTTCAGGCGGCTTCGGCCTTGCGGTTGAAGTGGTCGAGCAGCGCCTCGACCTCCGAGAAGCGCGCGTCCTCGCCTTCCATGTCGGCCTCGAAGCGCAGGGTGTCGGCGCCATCGAGGCGATAGCGATCGGGCTGGCGCTGGATCAGCTCCACCAGGATCAGCGGGTCGACGCCGGTATGGCCGGCGAAGATCACCCGGCCCTTCTCGGGGCCGGCCTCGAGGCGGGCGATGCCCAGCCGCTCGGCGCGCTGGCGCAGGCGGGTCTGGCGCAGCAGGGTCTTGACCGGCGCCGGCAGCAGGCCGAAGCGGTCGATCATCTCCACCTGCAGCTCCTTGAGCTCGGCCTCGGTCTCGGCGCCGGCGATGCGCTTGTACATCACCAGGCGCTGCTGGACGTCGTGGAGGTAGTCGTCCGGGATCAGTGCCGGCAGGTTGAGGCTGACCTCGACGCCCTCGTCGAGCGGTGCCTCGATGTTGGGCGTCTTGCCCTCGCGGATGGCCTTCACGGCGCGGTCGAGCATCTGCATATAGAGGCTGTAGCCGAGCGCCTCCATCTGGCCGCTCTGTTCCTCGCCGAGCAGCTCGCCGGCGCCACGGATCTCCATGTCGTGGCTGGCCAGGGTGAAGCCGGCGCCCAGGTCCTCGGCCTGGCCGATGGCCTCCAGGCGCTTGACCGCATCGCGGCTCATGGCCCGCGGCGGCGGGGCCAGCAGGTAGGCATAGGCCTGGTGGTGGCTGCGCCCGACCCGACCGCGTAGCTGGTGCAGCTGGGCCAGGCCGAACTTGTCGGCACGCTCGATGACGATGGTGTTGGCGCTCGGCACGTCGATGCCGGTCTCGATGATGGTCGAGCACACCAGCACGTTGAAGCGCTTGTGGTAGAAGTCCGACATCACGCGCTCCAAGGCGCGCTCGGGCAGCTGGCCGTGGGCCACGCCGACTCGCGCCTCGGGTACCAGCTCGCGGATCGTCTCCGCGGCGGTCTCGATGGTCTTGACCTCGTTGTGCAGGAAGTAGACCTGGCCGCCGCGCAGGATCTCGCGCAGGATCGCCTCCTTGATCACCGCCTCGTCGCGCTGCTGGACGAAGGTCTTCACCGACAGCCGGCGGGCGGGCGGGGTGGCGATGATCGACAGGTCGCGGATGCCGCTCATGGCCATGTTGAGCGTGCGCGGAATCGGCGTGGCGGTGAGCGTGAGGATGTCGACCTCGGCGCGCAGGCCCTTGAGACGCTCCTTCTGGGCGACGCCGAAGCGATGTTCCTCGTCGATGATCAGAAGGCCCATCTTGGGGAAGCGCATCGACTTGGACAGCAGCTTGTGGGTGCCGATGACGATGTCGGCCTGGCCTTCCTCGATGCGCTTGGCGGCCGCGCTCTGGCCCTGTCCGCCGGTGAAGCGAGAGACCAGCTCGATGTTGACCGCGGTGTCGGCGAAGCGGTCGCGGAAGTTCTCGTAATGCTGGCGGGCGAGCAGGGTGGTGGGCACCAGCACGACGACCTGCTGGCCGGAGTGCACCGCCAGGAAGGCGGCGCGCATCGCCACCTCGGTCTTGCCGAAGCCGACGTCGCCACAGACCACGCGGTCCATGGGCCTGGGGGCGGTCATGTCGCCGACCACCGCCTCGATGGCGGCGCGCTGGTCGGGCGTCTCCTCGAAGGGGAAGCTGGCGGCGAAGCGTGCGTACTCGGCGTCCGGCGCCTCGCAGGCGAAGCCTTCCCGGGCCTCGCGGCGGGCGTAGACGTCGAGCAGTTCGGCGGCGGTGTCGCGGATGCGCTCGGCGGCCTTCTTCTTGGCCTTGTCCCACTGCTCGGAGCCGAGCCGGTGCAGCGGCGCCAGCTCGTCGTCGACGCCGGCGTAGCGCGAGATCAGATGCAGGCTGTCCACCGGCACGTACAGCTTGGCGCCGTCGGCGTATTCCAGGGTGACGAATTCCGCCGCCTGGCCGCCGGCCTCCAGCGTCTCCAGGCCACGATAGCGGCCGACGCCGTGGGCCTGATGGACCACCGGGGCGCCGGGCTTGAGCTCGGCCAGGTGGCGGATCGCCAGCTCGTTGTCGTCGGTGGCCCTTTCACGGCGGCGGCTCTGGCGCACCACCTCGCCGTAGAGCTCGGTCTCGCCGATCACGGCGATATCCGGCGACTCGAGCCACAGGCCGGCGTCGATGGTGCCCTCGGTGATGGCGGTGCGTGACTCGCCGTCGAGGAAGGCCGTGAAGTCATCGACGTGGGGCAGGGGCAGGTTCAGCGGCGCGAGCGTTTCCTCGAGCGCCTCGCGGCGGCCGCGGGACTCGGCGACGAACAGCACTCGGGTGGCGTCGTGCTCGGTGAGGAAGTCCTCGAGCTCGGCCAGCGGACGCTTGGCGCGGGCGTTGACCGGCAGGTTCGGCGCCGGCCGCGCCGCCGGCGCCAGGGCATGGCGGTGCTCGGCGTCGTCGGTGAGCTCGACCCGCGGATGGCGCTTGATGGCGCCGAATGCCTCGGCCACCGGCACGAAGGCGCGATGAGGCGGCAGCAGCGGCCGCGTCGGATCGACGCCGAGGTTCTCATAGCGGCTCTCGATGGCCGCCCAATGGTGTTCGGCGGCCTCGAACACGCCGGGCAGCAGCGCGATGCGAGTGCTCTCGGCCAGGTGCTCGAACAGCGTCGCCGTCTCGTCGAAGAACAGCGGCAGGTACTGCTCCAGGCCGGGGGAGGGGATGCCCTTGAGGGCATCGACGTAGAGCGGGCACTGGCGCGGGTCGACGTCGAACAGCGTCTCGAAGCCCTCGCGGAAGCAGGCGATGGCGCCGCGGGACAGCGAGTACTCGTGGGCGGGCAGCAGCTCGATGCGCTCGACCCTGTCGGCGCTGCGCTGGGTATCGGGATCGAAGTGGCGCAGGGTGTCGATCTCGTCGTCGAACAGGTCGATGCGCAGCGGCGCATCGTAGCCCATCGGGAAGAGGTCGATCAGCGCGCCGCGCAGCGCGTATTCGCCGGGCTCGAAGACGGTCTCCACCGCGCGGTAGCCGGCGCGCGACAGGCGGTCGCGGAAGCCCTCGCGGTCCAGCGTGGTCCCCACCTCGAGCGTCATCACCCGGCCGGCGATGTAGTCCACCGGCGGCAGGCGCTGCATGAGGGTGTTGATCGGCACCAGCACGATGCCGTGCTCGCCGTCCTGCAGGCGGCGCAGGGTGCGCAGTCGGGCCGAGACGATGTCCTGGTGGGGCGAGAAGCTGTCGTAGGGCAGCGTCTCCCAGTCGGGGAAGGGCAGCACCGGCAGCCGTGAATAGAAGGCCAGGTCGTCTTCCAGGCGCTGGGCGGCGGCGGTGTCGGTGGTGACCACCAGCAGCGGCGCGTCCTCGGCGAGGTGCGCCAGGGCCAGGGCGGTCGCGCTGCCGGGAGGCGTCTGCCAGTAGAGGGTGTCGCGCAGGCCCGTGGGGCGGGGCGGGTCGAGAGGCGAGAAGGTCGGCATGGGCGTCGCTTGCGTCGTGTCCAATGGGTGACTGGGGGCATCATAACAGTCCGGCACCGTCATGTAGTGAAACCCGAATTCCTGTAAATCCCCTACAGCGTCTGCGACTATCCCTCGATTGCCCCCTGGTGCCCGCCCTCGGATAATGCCTCTCGAATCTCAACCCCACGGAGAGGCCCCACGTGAGTCAGCAAACCCCCGATACCGTCTTCCAGGAATGGCACGACAATCAGGCGCTCGCCGAGCAGATGATCCCGATGATCGGCAGCCTGTACCGTCACAACAACGTCGTGACCACGCTGTACGGGCGTTCGCTGTTCAATCGCAGCGTGATCCGCATCCTCAAGGACCACCGGTTCGTGCGCAAGATCGAGGGCACCGAACTGTCCGTTCAGGACACCTTCCCGCTGGTCAAGGCCATGACCGAGCTGAACCTGGGGCCGGCTCACGTCGACGTGGGCAAGCTGGGCGTGGCCTACAAGAAGCAGGGCGGCGGCGATGCGGTGGCCTTCCTGCGCAAGGAGCTGGCCGAGATCGTCGACGGCCACTGCGCGGACACCGGCAACGGCGAGCCGAAGGACGTGGTGCTCTACGGCTTCGGTCGCATCGGCCGCATCCTGGCGCGGGTGCTGGTCGAGAAGGCCGGCGGCGGTAACCTGCTGCGCCTGCGGGCCATCGTGGTGCGCGGCCGCGGCGACATCGCCAAGGATCTCGAGAAGCGTGCCAGCCTGCTGCGTCGTGACAGCGTTCACGGGCCCTTCGACGGCACCATCAGCGTCGACCCGGAAGCGCGCACCCTGACCGCCAACGGCAACGTCATCAAGGTGATCTACGCCGACTCGCCGTCCGAGATCGACTACACCGACTACGGCATCAACAACGCCGTGGTGGTCGACAACACCGGCATCTGGCGCGACGAGGACGGCCTGGGCCAGCATCTGGCCTGCAAGGGCGTGGCCAAGGCGCTGCTGACCGCGCCGGGCAAGGGTGACGTCAAGAACATCGTCTACGGCATCAACCATCAGGACATCAATGCCGACGACCGCATCATCTCGGCCGCGTCCTGCACCACCAATGCCATCGTCCCGGCCCTCAAGGCGCTGAACGACGAGTACGGCATCGTTCATGGTCACGTCGAGACGGTGCACTCCTACACCAACGACCAGAACCTGATCGACAACTACCACAAGGGCGATCGCCGCGGCCGCAGCGCTCCGCTCAACATGGTGTTGACCGAGACCGGTGCCGCCAAGGCGGTGGCCAAGGCGCTGCCGGAGCTGGGCGGCAAGCTGACCGGCAACGCCATCCGCGTACCGACGCCCAACGTCTCCATGGCGATCCTCAACCTGACGCTGGAGCGCGAGACCGACGTTGCATCGCTCAACGACTACCTGCGTCGCATGTCGATCGACTCCCAATACCAGAAGCAGATCGACTACGTCGACTCGCCCGAGGTGGTGTCCACCGACTTCGTCGGCAACCGTCACGCCGGCATCGTCGACGCTCAGGCGACCATCGCCAACGGCAAGCACGCCGTGCTCTACGTGTGGTACGACAACGAGTTCGGCTACAGCTGCCAGGTCATCCGCATCCTGCAGCACATCTCCAACGTGGCCTTCCGCAAGCTGCCCCACGCCCAGGGCTAAGCGCTCCCGCGCGTTGCATCACCTCCGCCCCGGCCGCTCGGCCGGGGCACCCGCCAAACGTCTCTCCCTCAACGCTTTTATCACTCTTCTGCGACACTTCGTCACTTGCCGAGGGCGGCCTCCTGCGACCTTCCGGCAGGTAGTCATTCCACTGGCTTCTCTTTATAATGCGGGGGATTTTTCGGGGTGGTTCGAGTTCGCCTCGGGCCCGACTGGTTACATTCTGGACAAAACACAAGAATCCGATCCAATCGCACCCCTTTCCTTCGTATATCAGATCCATCAACTGGGCGAGACTATGATCGAAGTCAAGAAAGGCCTGGATCTCCCCATCACGGGAGCCCCGGAGCAGCGTGTCGAAGACGCGCGTCCGGTGCGCCACGTGGCGGTTCTCGGTACCGACTATATCGGCATGAAGCCGACCATGGAGGTTCGAGAGGGGGACAAGGTCAAGCTGGGCGACCTGCTGTTCACGGACAAGAAGATCGATGGCGTGCGCTTCACGGCGCCGGCCGGCGGTGAAGTCGTCGCCATCAACCGCGGTGAGAAGCGCAGGCTGCTGTCCGTGGTGATCAAGGTCGACGAGTCCGAAGATGCGGTGGAGTTCGCCTCCTACAACCGTGACAAGCTGGCTTCCCTGGAGCGTCAGGCAGTGGTCGATCAGCTGGTCGACTCCGGTCTCTGGACGGCACTGCGCACGCGCCCCTTCTCCCGCACGCCGGCCATCGACAGCGTGCCGAACGACATCTTCGTCACCGCTGTCGATACCCACCCGCTGTCTGCCGACCCCGCCACCGTCGTCCAGGGCCAGTCCCAGGCCTTCGAGGATGGCCTCAAGGTGCTGACGCGCCTGACCGAAGGCAAGGTCTTCCTGTGCACCGCACCGGGCGCCGACGTGCCGGGTGGCGACGTCCAGGGCGTGCAGGCCGAGACCTTCGGCGGTCCGCATCCGGCCGGCCTGGTCGGCACGCACATCCATCATCTCTCGCCCGTGGGCCTGCAGAAGAAGGTCTGGCACATCGGCTACCAGGATGTCATCGCCTTCGGCAAGCTGTTCACCGAGGGCAAGCTCGACGTCAGCCGCGTGGTGGCCGTGGGCGGCCCGCGCGCCGAGAAGCCGCGGCTGCTGCGCACCCGCGTCGGTGCCAGCACCGAGGAGCTGCTGGCCAGCGAGGTCCGTGACCCCGATGACACCCGGGTGATCTCCGGCTCGGTGTTCTCCGGCTTCACCGCCGAGGGCAGCCTGCGCTACGTGGGTCGCTTCAACACCCAGCTCAGCCTGCTCGAGGAAGGCAACAAGCGCAGCTTCATGGGCTGGCTGTCGCCGGGCGCGAACCGCCACTCGGTGCTCGGCATCTACCTGTCGCGCATCAAGGGCCTCAGCAACTACGCCCCGACCACCTCCACCAATGGTTCCGAACGGGCCATGGTGCCGGTGGGGGCCTACGAGGAAGTGATGCCGCTGGACATCCTGCCCACCCAGCTGCTGCGCTCGCTGATCGTCGGCGACATCGAGACCGCCATGCAGCTCGGTTGCCTGGAGCTGGATGAGGAGGACCTGGCGCTGTGCACCTACGTGTGCCCCGGCAAGTACGAATATGGTCCCATCCTGCGCGATAACCTCACCATGATCGAGAAAGAGGCCTGATGATGGGTATCCGACAGACACTCGAGAATCTCGAGCCGCACTTTCACAAGGGCGGCAAGTACGAGAAGTTCTACCCGCTCTTCGAGGCGGTGGACACCATCTTCTACACGCCGCCCAGCGTCGCCAAGACCACGGCTCACGTGCGTGATGGCATCGACCTGAAGCGCATCATGATCACGGTGTGGCTGTGCACCTTCCCGGCCATGTTCTTCGGCATGTGGAACGCCGGCTGGCAGGCCAACGTGGCCATCGCCGACGGTTTCGGCGCCGCCGGCGGCTGGCGCGAGGCCATCGTCATGACCCTGGCAGGCGGCCACGATCCGGGCAGCCTGTGGGCCAACTTCGTGCTCGGTGCGACCTACTTCCTGCCGATCTACCTGGTGACCTTCGCGGTCGGCGGCTTCTGGGAAGTGCTGTTCGCCATCAAGCGCGGCCACGAGGTCAACGAGGGCTTCTTCGTCACCTCCGTTCTGTATGCCCTGATCCTGCCGGCCACCATCCCGCTGTGGCAGGTGGCGCTCGGCATCACCTTCGGCGTGGTGATCGGCAAGGAGATCTTCGGCGGCACCGGCAAGAACTTCCTCAACCCGGCGCTGACCGGCCGTGCCTTCCTGTACTTCGCCTATCCGGCGCAGATCTCCGGTGACTCCGTGTGGGTCGCGGCCGACGGCTACACCGGCGCCACCGCGCTCTCCACCGCCTTCCAGAGCGGCATGAGCGCGCTGACCGACCAGTTCAGCTGGTGGGACGCCTTCCTCGGCTACATCCCGGGCTCGGTGGGCGAGACCTCGACGCTGGCCATCCTGATCGGCGCGATCGTGCTGCTGTGGACCAAGATCGCCTCCTGGCGAATCATGCTGGGCGTGTTCCTGGGCATGGTGGCGACCAGCCTGCTGTTCAACCTGATCGGCTCCGACACCAACCCGATGTTCGCCATGCCGTGGTACTGGCACCTGGTGATCGGCGGCTTCGCCTTCGGCATGGTGTTCATGGCCACTGACCCGGTCTCCGCCTCCATGACCAACCAGGGCCGCATGATCTTCGGTGCCCTGATCGGCGTCATGACCGTGCTGATCCGCGTCGTCAACCCGGCCTTCCCGGAGGGCATCATGCTGGCGATCCTGTTCGCCAACCTGTTCGCCCCGCTGATCGACCACTTCTTTGTTCAGGCCAACATCAAGCGCCGCCAGCAGCGCACCGGTGTGCCGGCCGAGGAGAACGCCTGATGGCACAGAGCAACAACTCCATCAAGAAGATCCTGACGGTGGCGTTCGCACTTTGCATCGTGTGTTCTGTGATCGTCTCCACCGCCGCGGTCGGCCTGCGCGCCAAGCAGGAGCTCAACCAGGAGCTGGACCGCAAGTCGAACATCCTCGACGTGGCGGGGCTCTATGAGCCCGGCACCGACGTCGAGGAGGCCTTCGAACAGGTCACGCCGCGGGTCGTCGACCTGCGCACCGGCGAGTACACCGACCAGTTCGATGCGGCCACCTACGACAGCTTCCAGGCGGCCCGCGATCCGGCCCAGTCCCGTACCCTCTCGGGGGAGAAGGACATCGCCGGCCTGTCGCGTCAGGAGAACTTCACCACCGTCTATCTGGTCGGCAACCCGGATGACCCCGAGCAGATCATCCTGCCGGTGCGTGGCCAGGGTCTGTGGGGCCTGATGCGCGGTTACCTGGCGGTGCAGGGCGATGGCAACACCATCCAGGGCATCACCTTCTATTCCCACTCCGAGACCCCGGGTCTCGGCGGCGAGGTCGACAACCCGCGCTGGAAGTCTCAGTGGGACGGCAAGGAGATCTTCGCCAGCGACGACAGCGTTCAGCCGGACATCGCCCTGGTCAAGGGCGGCGCCAGCGGCGAGACCGAGGTCGACGCGCTCTCCGGCGCCTCGCTGACCAGCAAGGGCGTCACCAACCTCCTGCAGTTCTGGCTGAGCCCCGAGGGCTTCGGCGAGTACCTCGCCCGGTTCCGCAGCGGCATCGAGCGTGAGACCGTGCAGGATGCCTCCACCGACACTGAAGGAGCCTGATGATGTCTGCACCGACTCCCAAGGGCGTCCTGGTAACGCCGATCTTCAAGAACAACCCCATCGCGCTGCAGATCCTGGGGATCTGCTCCGCGCTGGCGGTGACCAGCAGCATGAGCGTGTCGCTGGTCATGTCCCTGGCGGTGATCTTCGTCACCTCGCTGTCGAACTTCTTCGTCTCGCTGATCCGCAACCACATTCCGTCGTCGATCCGCATCATCGTGCAGATGACGATCATCGCCTCGCTGGTGATCGTGGTGGACCAGATCCTCAAGGCCTACGCCTATGAGATGTCCAAGCAGCTGTCGGTCTTCGTCGGCCTGATCATCACCAACTGCATCGTGATGGGCCGCGCCGAGGGCTTCGCCATGACCAACAGCCCGGGCCTGTCCTTCCTGGATGGCGTCGGCAACGGTCTGGGCTACGGCTTCATCCTGATGACCGTCGGCTTCTTCCGCGAACTGCTCGGCTCCGGCAGCGTGTTCGGCTTCACCGTGCTCGAGACCGTGCAGAACGGTGGCTGGTACGTGCCCAACGGCCTGCTGCTGCTGCCGCCGTCCGCGTTCTTCATCATCGGGTTGATCATCTGGGCGCTGCGCGCCATCAACCCGGAACAGGTCGAGGAGAACGAGTTCAAGATGAAGGACAACACCCAGCCGAAGGAGGCCGTGTAAGATGCAACACTATCTGAGCCTGTTCGTCGCCTCGGTCTTCGTCGAGAACATGGCCCTGGCGTTCTTCCTGGGCATGTGTACCTTCCTGGCCGTGTCCAAGAAGGTCTCCTCGGCGATCGGCCTGGGCATCGCGGTCATCGCCGTGCTGGTGATCACCGTGCCGGTCAACAACCTGCTGCTGACCTATCTGCTCGGTGAGGGCGCCCTGACCTGGACCGGTCTGGCCGGCGCCGAGAACATCGACCTGTCGTTCCTCGGCTACCTGAGCTACATCGGCGTGATCGCGGCCATCGTGCAGATCATGGAGATGTTCCTCGACAAGTACGTGCCGGCGCTCTACAACGCGCTGGGCGTGTTCCTGCCGCTGATCACCGTGAACTGCGCGATCCTCGGTGCGACCCTGTTCATGTCCGAGCGTAACTACAACTTCGGCGAATCCGTGGTCTACGGCCTCGGCGCCGGGGTGGGCTGGGCACTGGCCATCACCGCGCTGGCCGGTATTCGCGAGAAGCTCAAGTACAGCGACGTGCCGGCCTCTCTGCAGGGCCTGGGCATCACCTTCATCACGGTGGGCCTGATGTCGCTGGGCTTCATGTCCTTCTCCGGCATCCAGCTCTGAGGCGGCTTCCGGCGGCGCGTGTGGCGCGCCGCCGGTGTGACCAGTCAATGCTAGCAATAGGAAACCGACATGGTTGATACAACAGTCATCTTGCTCGGTGTGGTCATGTTCACCGTGATCATCATCGGTCTGACGGCGGTGATCCTGGCCGCCCGCAGCAAGCTCGTCAGCACCGGGGACGTGACCATCGAGATCAATGAAGATCCCGATCACACCCTGACCACCCAGGCCGGCGGCAAGCTGCTGAACACCCTGGCCGCCAACGGCATCTTCCTGTCCTCCGCCTGTGGCGGCGGCGGCTCCTGCGCCCAGTGCCGGTGCCGCGTGGAAGAGGGTGGTGGCTCGATCCTGCCCACCGAGGAGTCCCACTTCACCCTGCGCGAGAAGAAGGAAGGCTGGCGCCTGTCCTGCCAGGTGCCGGTGAAGCAGGACATGAAGATCGAGGTTCCCGAGGAGGTCTTCGGCGTCAAGAAGTGGGAATGCGAGGTCATCGAGAACCCCAACGTCGCCACCTTCATCAAGGAGCTCAACCTGCGCCTGCCCGAGGGCGAGGACGTGGCCTTCCGCGCCGGCGGCTACGTGCAGCTGGTGGCACCGGCCTACGACGTCAAGTTCTCCGACTTCGACATCGAGGAAGAGTATCGCGGCGACTGGGAGAAGTTCGGTCTGTTCAACGTCTCCCACAAGAACAACGAGGAAATCATCCGGGCCTATTCCATGGCGAACTACCCGGAAGAGAAGGGCATCCTCAAGTTCAACATCCGTATCGCCACGCCGCCGCCCAACACCGACCATCCGCCGGGCCTGATGTCCACCTACGTCTTCAGCTTGAAGGCGGGTGACAAGGTCACGGTGATGGGGCCCTTCGGCGAGTTCTTCGCCAAGGACACCGATGCCGAGATGGTATTCGTGGGCGGTGGTGCCGGCATGGCGCCGATGCGCAGCCACATCTTCGACCAGCTCAAGCGCCTGGACACCAAGCGCAAGATCAGCTTCTGGTACGGCGCGCGCTCCTGGCGCGAGACCTTCTACAATGAAGAGTACGACCAGCTGGCCGAAGAGCACGACAACTTCGACTGGCATCTGGCGCTGTCCGATCCGCAGCCCGAGGACAACTGGGAAGGCCCGACCGGCTTCATCCACAACGTCCTCTACGAGAACTACCTCAAGGACCATCCGGCTCCCGAGGACTGCGAGTTCTACATGTGCGGACCGCCGATGATGAACGCCTCCGTGATCAAGATGCTGCTGGATCTCGGGGTCGAACCCGAGAACATCATGCTCGACGACTTCGGCGGCTGATCGCTCCGCGGCGACCGTCAGGGCTGGCCTTCGTGCCAGCCCTGATTGGTTCCGCCGCCCGATATGCCGCTCTTGCGGCGGCATATCAGGCGACGGCACCCTGCAGTGGCAGCGCTCCCCGGGGATCACAGCGGCGCTGACGTGGTCCCAAGGGCAACACCTTCTCAGCGAACTCGATGGAGCACTCTATGGGCACCTTTCTCGTGGTACTCGCCTTCATGCTGGTGATCATGGCCGCCATGGCCATCGGCGTCATCGTCGCCCGCAAGCCGATCGCGGGCAGCTGCGGCGGCCTCAACCAGCTCGGCCTCAAGGAAGGCTGTGAGGTCTGCGGCGGCCAGGACCAGGTCTGCGAAGAGGAAAACCGCAAGCGTCAGGGCGGCGCCCGCCGCCGCAGCGACGAGAGCCGCGGTGCGGATCTCGGCTACGACGCGACCCGCCGCTGATCCGACGGCACCACCCTTTTTTCATTTTCCGGCGCTGAGCCGCCAGGGACGTGTGGCCGCAGGCTGGCGCCGGAATGACGGCGCCAGGCACGAGAGGTGATGCTTGCGCCATGATTCCCCGGCTCGGTGCCTTCAAGCACCCAGACGAGCAGGGGAGTCATGGCAGTTCATAACTACGATGTGGTGGTGATCGGCACCGGGCCGGCCGGCGAGAGCGCCGCCATCAATGCCGCCAAGCACGGCAAGCGCGTGGCGGTGGTGGAGAAGCAGCCCCTGGTGGGCGGCAACTGCACCCACTGGGGCACGATCCCCTCCAAGGCGCTGCGCCACCAGGTCAAGCAGATCCTGTCGTTCAACACCAATCGTATGTTTCGCGACATCGGCGAGCCCCGCTGGTTCTCGTTTCCACGGGTGATGGAGCGCTCCCGCGTCACCATCGACCAGCAGGTGGCGATGCGCACCAACTTCTACGCCCGCAACCGCATCGACCTCTACAGCGGCGTGGCCCGCTTCAAGGACGCCCACACCCTGGTGGTGCGCGGTGACGGTGACAGCGTCGACGAGCTGGTGGCCGAGCGGATCATCATCGCTACCGGCTCGCGGCCCTACCGCCCGGCCGACATCGACTTCCGGCATCCGCGCATCTACTGCTCGGACACCATCCTCGGCCTCAACCATACCCCTCGCACCATGATCATCTTCGGTGCCGGGGTGATCGGCTGCGAGTACGCCTCGATCTTCTCGGGCCTGGGGCTCAAGGTCGACCTGATCAACAGTCGCGACAGTCTGCTGTCCTTCCTCGACGACGAGATCAGCGATGCGCTGTCCTACCACCTGCGCAAGCACGGAGTGCTGATCCGCCACAACGAGGAGTACGAGCGGGTCGAGGGCGACGAGTCCGGGGTGACCGTGTATCTCAAGTCGGGCAAGCGGCTGCGCGCCGACGCCTTCCTGTGGGCCAACGGCCGCACCGGCAACACCGACGAGCTGGGGCTGGAGAACGTCGGCCTCGAGGCCAACGGCCGCGGGCAGCTGCAGGTCGACGAGCACTATCGCACGGCGATTCCGCACATCTATGCCGCCGGTGACGTGATCGGCTGGCCGAGCCTGGCCAGCGCGGCCTATGACCAGGGCCTGAACGCCTGCGACGAGCTGCTCGATCGTGAGTACCGCTTCGTCAGCGAGGTGCCGACCGGCATCTACACGATTCCGGAGATCAGCTCCTTCGGTCGCAACGAGCGCGAGCTCACCGAGGCCAGGGTGCCCTACGAGGTGGCTCAGGCGTTCTTCAAGGACACCGCTCGGGCGCAGATCACCGGCGATACCGTGGGCATGCTGAAGATCCTGTTCGACCAGGACACGCTGGAGATCTACGGCATCCACTGCTTCGGCGACCAGGCCTCGGAGATCGTCCATATCGGCCAGGCGATCATGCAGCAGGAGGGCGGGGCCAACACCCTCGAGTACTTCGTCAGCACGACCTTCAACTATCCCACCATGGCCGAGGCCTACCGAGTCGCGGCGCAGAACGGGCTGAATCGGCTGTTCTGATCCGTCGATCAGCTTGAGTCGAAAGACGACCGACGGCGCCCCCCGGGGCGCCGTCGGTCGTTCATGCCAGTGATTGACGACCGTCGTTGATGTCAGCCGTTGGCGGGTGGCTCGGGATCCAGGTGGCCGTAACACGGCGGGGAGCTCGGCTCGCGATCGAGGGCATCCTCGGCGTCCAGGGCCTTCAGCAGCGCCTCACGCAGGATCGGGAGGTAAGAGTCGTCGAGATCGCGTACCGCGGAAAGCAGCGTCAGGCGCCCGCCGCGGGCGTGACGCATCAGCGGTGTCAGCGCTTCGGGGTGGTCGCGCAGCTCACCGCGGTAGCGCACGGCGAACACGGTGGGGCTGATCTCTCCCTCGTGGAACTGGCGCCGCAGGGTGGGCGAGGGCGAGGCATCGCGATACCAGTCGGCCAGCTGCAGCGACTCACGGCGCTTGCCGCGAGGCCACAGTCGGTCGACCAGCACCCGCGCGCCGTCGTCGGGCTCGGGGGCCTGGTAGACGCGCTTGAGGGCGATCTCCCGGCTCATGCGTCGCCCTCCGTCTCCAGCGCCTGCCGTTCCTCCCGGGCGCGCGACTGCCAGGGGCCGGGCAGTGCCGCGGCGCGGGACAGCGCCTCCCGGGCGGTGTCGAGACGGTCCTGGTCGGCCGCGACGATGCCGAGGTTGAGCCAGGCCGGCGCGAGCTCGGGATCCGCGCTCACCGCGGCCTGGAAAGCCCCCATGGCGCCGTCGGCATCGCCGGTGGCGTGTCGTGCGTTGCCCAGGGCGAACTGCACGGTCGCGGCGTCGGGATGGCGTTCGGCCAGGGCCTGCCAGGCGGGCAGGGCGGCCTCGCTGCCCTGCACGGTCTCGAAGTCGGCGATGGCGCGGGTGGCGGATTCGGCATTGGCGTCGGCCGGCAGGTCGCCGGGGGGCAGGGCGACGAAGGCCCAGCGCTCGCTGCGCGCCCAGGTGGCGTCGAAGCGGGCGAAGCCGATGCGCCGCGACGGCGTCATGCCGGTGTGCAGCACCAGCTCCTCGGCCGGCAGGTCATAGCCGATGGCCACGGCGTAGTGCCACTGAGGGAAGGCCGGCAGCGACAGGTTCTGCATCACGACCACCGGGTGGTCGGCGGCGAGCTCGTCGAGCAGGGTCGCGAAGTCGCCCTCGAGGCGGAAGGGAATCCGCCCGTGGCGACGCACCGTGGCCAGCATCTCCGGCTGCACGCTGCCGTCGCGGCCGGGCAGGAAGACCTGGGGGATCAGCTCGTCCACGCTCACCTCGAGGCCGGCGGCCTCGAGGGCCATGGCCAGCGAGGCCGGGCCGCACTGGTAGTCGCGCTGGCCGTGGAAGGGGACCGCCTCGTTGAGCGCCATCGACGGTAGCGCCTGGCGGGTGGCAGGAGAAAGCGACGGGGCGGTGGCGCAGCCCGTCAGCAGCAGAAGCGTCAGCACCAACGCAAGAACGCCCGCGGGGCGGGCGTTCTGGCGTCCGGCGGTAGAGAACAGGCCGGTCATGGGATCTCCCGGTTCAGCGGGTGAACGGGTAGACGTCGGTGAGGCCGAGGATGTCGGTCACCAGCAGGATGATGAAGACCGCGAACAGGGCGCCGACCACGCTGGCACCGGCGGGCATCTGGTCGAGGCGGTCGGCCATCTGACGGGCCTCGGCGTCGGACAGGGCGGCCACGCGGTTCTCTACCTCGGCCGGGGAGACGCCCTGGAGCAGCAGCTGCTGCTGCACGTCCTCGCGGGCCAGAACGCGGCGGATCTTGTCGCGATCCTGCTGGCTGGACTGGGCGTCGAGCAGCGTGGTGGTGCCCACCAGTCCCTGATCGGCCGCCGGAACGGCGGCGATGGCCGGCAGGCTGCCGAGGACCAGGGCGAGGATCAGGAGCGGGCTGAGGAGTCGGGTGAGTCGTTTCATGATGGCATTCCTTGTGTTTCTGGGGAGGTCCGGCTCGGTGTCGCTCCACATGGGCGTCCTAGCGCCATGCCGGCGGCGATGCCACGACAGTATAGGGGATAAGTGGGGGCGGTTTCACGCTTGTGCGTTGATTTCCAAACGGTTGCGCCCGTTCTGCTTGGCACGGTATAGGCAGCGGTCGGCACGGGAGTAGAGCTGAGCCAGCGCTTCCCGGCCGGCGAGGGTCGTGGCCAGGCCGAGGCTGATGGTCAGCCGATGCTCGCGGGCCTCGCCGGGCAGGGTCAGGTCGGCCGTGGCCTCGCGCAGGCGTTCGCCCAGTCGCCGGCCGCCCTCTGTGCCGGTGTTCGGCATCAGCACGGCGAACTCCTCGCCGCCCAGTCGGGCCACCAGGTCCGATTCCCGCGCCACGCGGGTGAACTCGGCCGCCACGGCCTGCAGCACCGCGTCGCCGGCGGGATGGCCGTAGCGATCGTTGATCCGCTTGAAGTGGTCCAGGTCGATCAGCAGCAGGCTCAGTTCTCCGCCGTCTCGCTGGTTGAGCTCGAGATAGCGCTGCGCCACCTCCCACAGCTGACGCCGATTGGCCAGCTGGGTCAGCTCGTCGGTGACGCTCAGCTCGCGCAGCGACAGCCACTGGCGATGGATGCGGACGAGCGCCAGCATCAGCGCCGCGGCCACCAGCAGCACCAGGATCACCAGCAGGATCACGGCCAGGCTCAGCCATCTCATCAGGCGCTGCTGGTCGGCGGCGGCCTGGTGGACCTCCTGCAGCAGACGGCTGTAGGCCCAGGCGAGCGAGCCCTCCAGCTCGTGCCCCAGGCGGTTGAGATGCCGGACGTCGTCACCGACGGAGGGGGCCAGGGTATCGAGGGTCGATGCCAGCCTGCGGTAGAGGCCTTCCGCCTGGGTCAGCTCGGCCAGCATCGGCGCGTAGTCGGCCGCGTTGATCTCGCTGCGCGCGAGCCCCTCGCGGATGGTGCGAATGCGTTCGGGGATACGCTCCACCAGGCTGGTGATGCGGTCCATATGCCAGGCGTGGTGGGCGTGATCGATCAGTCCGTCCAGCTCGAGGCGCAGCTCGGCGGTGTCTTCCTGGGCGCGCACGATGTCGCCGGCCAGAGCCGAGTAGTCGGCGCCCAGATGGCGGCCCGCCTGGAGAGCGAAGGCGCCGGCCACGACGGCGCCGATCGCCCCCAGCAGGCAGAAGCCCGCGAGCAGGCGAAGGCGCAGGCCGGACGCCGGAATCACCGCGCCTGGATCTCGTCGATGGACCAGATCCACTGGCTCATCGGCGCATCGCCCTTGAGCACCGCCTCGGCATCGGCCGGCACCACCAGCATCAGCGGGCCGAGGTTGTCGGGCGTCAGCGGCGTGCCGTCCAGCCGCGTGGCGAGCAGGAAGCGTTTCCCCTCGCGGTCGGCGGGCGTGAGGAAGCTGGTGTAGTCGTCCAGGGCGATGAAGCGCAGCCGGGAGGCCTCGTCGAGGTTCTGGTCAGCGAGGAAGTCATTCAGCCAGACGCCGCTGAAGGTGCCTTCCGGGCCCTCGAAGTGGCGCATCGTGACCTCGCCGGTATCGCTCCGTTCGATGTCCTCGAGCGACAGATGGCGGGTTTCGCCGTGGGCGTGGATATCCAGAACGGGCTCGGCCGCCGTCGAGAGGGCGGGCCACAGGGCGGCGGCGAGCAGGGCAGAAAGGGCCAGGCGACGTGACAGCATCATGGAATGCCTCAACAAGGAATTGCCGATGATGATACCCCGAAGCCCGGGGATTGTGGGCGTGTAGACTGTGCCGGGTCGATCAACCGACGCGGTAGGAGTAGGGCGACTCGGCCAGCAGGCCGCGGCCGCCGGCGAGCGTCAGGGCCAGGTCGTGCAGGCCCTCCCACAGCGGGATGGGGCTGGCGCCCTTGATCGCCAGGTCGAGCCGCTGGGCGAACAGCAGCAGCTTGTGCAGGCGCTTCATCGGCAGACGCTTGAGCGCCTGCTGGTAGGCCGGGCGGCGCTTGTCGAAGATCGGCGGCTTCTGTGCCTTGCAGGCGTGCTCCAGGCTCTGGCCCTGATCGAGATGCTGATGCAGCGACAGCAGCAGTCGCAGCTCGCGGGTCAGTGCCCACAGCACGATGGGCGGCTCGACGCCTTCGCCACGCAGGCCGGTCATGATGCGCGACACCCGGGCGCGTTCGCCCTTGAGGCAGGCATCCATCAGCGTGAAGACGTCGAAGCGCGCGCTGTCCTCCACGCCGCCGGCCACCTGCTGGGGAGCGATGCGGGCGCCGGGCGGCGAGAGCAGGGCAAGCTTCTGCAGCTCCTGGTCGGCGGCCAGCAGGTTGCCCTCGGTGCGCTCGCCGAGCAGGCGGGCGGCATCGAGGTCGAGGTTCAGGCCGTGGTGCGAGGCGCGATCGCGCAGCCAGAAGTGCAGCCGCGAGACGTCCACCGGCCACACCGGGACGAACAGTCCGGCCTTGTCGAGGGCCTTGAACCAGGCGCTCTTCTGCTCGCGGTAGTCGAGCTTGCCGGCGGCGACCAGCAGCACGTTGTCGCTGCCGGCCATGCCCTCGGCGTACTCGCGCAGCGCCTTGGCGCCTTCCTGGCCGGGCTTGCCGTTGCCCAGGCGCAGCTCGATCAGCTTGCGCGAGGCGAACAGCGACAGGCTGGCGGCGGCCTCGGTCAGCCGCCCCCAGGCGAAGTTGGCCTCGACATGGAGCACCTCGCGCTCCTCGATGCCGGCCTGGCGGGCCGAGGCGCGCACGGCGTCACAGGCCTCGCGGTGCTGCAGCGGTTCGTCGCCGGCGACGATGATGACCGGCGGCAGCGACTTGGCCAGGGCGCCTTCGAGCTTGTCGGGAAAGACCTTCACGACGACCTCAGTTCGGTGACAGGGCGCGCAGGCGGTCCATCAGCCGGCGCACGGCCTCGCGCCGCAGTCGCTCGGTGGCGTCGTCGCGCAGCTCGTCTGCGACCAGCAGGTTGTTGTCGCTGATCGAGTAGCGCTCGCTGACCTCCACCACCTGCTGGTCGAGGCGATAGGCGCCGTCGCTTGCGCGCTGCACCGAGAAGGGCACGCTCAGGGTCAGCTCGCGCTCCTGGCTGCCGGTGTCGAGCACGCCGATCTGCTGCTCCTCGATGCGCTCGGCGCCGAGGTTGAGCACCATCGGCGCATCGTCGCGGAGCGACACGCCGGCGGATTCGAGTCGCTGGCCGAGCCGTTGCGTAAAGTCGCCGGAGGCGCCGGCCACGGCCAGCGCCTCCAGGCCCAGCGCCGGCTGGTCGACACCGCGCAGCCGGAAGCCGCAGCCGCCGAGGGTGAGGCCGGCGGCGCCGGCCAGGGTGAAGCGCAGGAAGTCACGCCGTTGCATTATGGCTCTCTCCTTGGCCGGCGGTCGGCTCAGCCGACCACGATGTTGACCAGCTTGCCCGGGACCACGATCACCTTGCGCACCGTCTTGCCCTCGAGATGGCGCTGGACGTTCTCGGCGGCCATGGCCTGGGCCTCGATGGCGGCCTTGTCGGCCTCGGCCGGCACCTCGAGGCGGGCGCGCAGCTTGCCGTTGACCTGCACCACCAGCTCGATGGTGTCGCGGGTCAGGGCGGACTCGTCGAGCGCCGGCCAGGCGGCGTCGATGGCCGGCTCGTCATGGCCGAGCTCGGCCCACAGCGCGTGGCAGGCATGCGGGGTGATCGGCGCCAGCAGCAGCACGCAGGCCTCGACGGCCTCCCGGGCCACGGCCAGGCCGAGCGAGCTTGCGTCCTCGAACTTGCCGACCGCGTTGGTCAGCTCCATCACCGCGGCGATGGCGGTGTTGAAGGTGGTGCGCCGGCCGATGTCGTCGCTGGCCTTCTGGATGGTCTCGTGGGTCTTGCGACGCAGCTCGCGCTGATCCTCGTTCAGCGCGTCGAGGTCGAGCTCGCCCGGGGTGCCGGCCTCGACGTGTTCGGCCACCATCCGCCACAGGCGCTTGAGGAAGCGATGGGCGCCCTCGACGCCGGAGTCGGACCACTCGAGGGACTGCTCGGGCGGCGCGGCGAACATCATGAACAGGCGCACGGTGTCGGCGCCGAAGCGGTCGATCATCGCCTGGGGGTCGACGCCGTTGTTCTTGGACTTGGACATCTTCTCGATGCCGCCCATTTCCACCGGCTGGCCGTCCTCCTCGAGCACGGCACTCAGCGGCCGGCCCTTGTCGTCGCGCTTGACGGTGACATCGGCCGGGTTGAACCACTCCTTGCCGCCGTTGGCCTCGGGACGGTAGAAGGTCTCGGCGATCACCATGCCCTGGGTCAGCAGGCGCTTGAAAGGCTCGTCGGACTCGACCAGGCCGAAGTCGCGCATCAGCTTGTGGAAGAAGCGCGCGTAGAGCAGGTGCAGGATGGCGTGCTCGATGCCGCCGATGTAGAGGTCGACCGGCAGCCAGTAGTTGGCGCGTTCGTCGAGCATGGCCTCCGGGTTGTCGGCGCAGGCGAAGCGCGCGTAGTACCAGGAGGATTCCATGAAGGTGTCGAAGGTATCGGTCTCGCGCACCCAGCCGTCGCCCAGGTCGCTGAACTCGGGCATCTTCTTGAGCGGCGAGCCGGAGGCGTCGACGGTGACCTCCAGCGGCAGGCACACCGGCAGCTCGTCGTCGGTGAGCGGCACGGTCTGGCCCTCGGGGCCGTACTTGACCGGGATCGGTGCGCCCCAGTAGCGCTGGCGGGCCACGCCCCAGTCGCGCAGGCGGAAGTTGGTCTTGACCTCGCCGTGGCCCTGCTCGGCCAGGCGGGCGGCGATGGCATCGAAGGCCGCCTGGAAGTCGAGGCCGTCGAACTCGCCGGAGTTGATCAGCACGCCGTGCTCATCGAAGGCGCCCTGGCTCAGGTCCGGCGCCTGGCCGTTCTCGTCGGCGATCACCGGCTCGATGGGCAGCGCGTACTTGGTCGCGAACTCCCAGTCGCGCTGGTCATGGGCGGGCACGGCCATCACCGCGCCGGTGCCGAACTCCATGAGCACGAAGTTGGCCACGTAGACCGGCACGCGGCGCCCGGTGAGCGGGTGCACGGCCTGGTAGCCGGTGGCCATGCCCTTCTTTTCCTTGGTCGCGAGCTCGGCCTCGGAGGTGCCGCCGTGGGCGCACTCCTCGAGGAAGTCGGCCAGTTCGGGATCGCCCTCGGCGGCGGCCTTGGCCAGCGGATGGCCGGCGGCCACGGCGAGGTAGGTCACGCCCATCAGGGTGTCGGGGCGGGTGGTGTAGACCCGCAGCGGCTCGAGGGTGTTGTCCTCATGGTCGGCGACGTCGAAGGCCAGCTCGACGCCCCTGGACTTGCCGATCCAGTTGCGCTGCATGGTCTTGACCTGCTCGGGCCAGTCGACCTGCTCGAGATCCGCCAGCAGCTCCTCGGCGTAGTCGGTAATCTTGAGGAACCACAGCGGGATGTCCTTGCGCTCGACCGGCGCGCCGGAGCGCCAGCCGCAGCCGTCGATCACCTGCTCGTTGGCCAGCACGGTCTGATCGACCGGGTCCCAGTTGACCGTCGACATCTTCTTGTAGACCAGGCCCTTCTCGACCAGCTTGGTGAAGAACCACTGCTCCCAGCGATAGTAGTCGGCGTCGCAGGTGGCGAACTCCCGGTCCCAGTCGTAGGCGAAGCCGAGCGCCTTGAGCTGACCGCGCATGTAGTCGATGTTCTGGTAGGTCCACTCGCCCGGCGGCACCTGATTCTTGATCGCGGCGTTTTCCGCCGGCATGCCGAAGGCGTCCCAGCCCATGGGCTGCAGCACGTTCTTGCCCTGCATGCGCTGGAAGCGGGAGACGACATCGCCGATGGTGTAGTTGCGCACATGCCCCATATGCAGCTTGCCGCTGGGGTAGGGGAACATCGACAGGCAGTAGTACTTCTCGCGGCTGGCGTCTTCCACTGCCTTGAAGCAGGCGTTCTTCTCCCAGTACTGCTGGGCGTCGCGTTCGATTTCTCGGGGCTGGTATTGTGCGTCCATCGCTGTCTTCGGGTACCTTGCTAGTCGAGCGCGGCGCGCGTGGCGCGGCGCATGTCAGCGGGCCTTGTCCGGCGTCAGGGTCATCCCCATTCGTTGGGGGAAGCCATTGATTCACCGACGGCATATCGTCTAAATGGAAGAACCTCTGGGGCGCAAGGATACCCCAGCACGGCGGGCGCCGGCTATGGTGGCGGCGCCGTGACCCCGACGCGGACAGGACACGGACTGGAGAACTGCGATGAGCGATCAACCGCAAAAGCCCCCTGAGGACCATCGCCTCAAGGATGCCTACGAACGCGTGCTGGAGCGTCTGCAGGAGGGCGCCGGCGAGCTGAACCGGGAGTCGCTGCAGAAGGAACTCGACGAGGCGATCGAGTTCGAGGCCGAGGTGGAGGAGTTCACCCGGTACGAGCTCTCGCTGCTGCGCGCCTGGGTCGATCGTGACCTCAAGGAGATGCGCCGCTACCTGAACGCCGGTGGCCATAGCGTGGCCCACTGGCTCGGCGTCGATCTCTCGGTGCTGTCGCGTCGGGTGGTGGAATCGCTGCTGTCGATCGCCGACCGCAGCCAGGTCGAGCGCGAACGCCTGGAAGACGACCTCGAGGCCTCGCGGGCCGACTATACCGCCGGCGAAATGGCGGCGCCGGGTCGCATGGCCTGCGCCAACTGCGACGCGGTGGTCGAACTGAACGGGGTCGCCCGCCTCGAGCCCTGCCACCAGTGCGGCCACCGCTACTTCATGCGCGCGCCGCTGGACTGATCTCCCCGCCCCCTGAGGCCGACCCGGCGCTCCGGGGGCTCGTGTAAACGAGTCTTCCGACCGGGCTCGCGCACGAGGCGATGTTTAACGCCGCGTCACCGAGCGCAGGCACTCTCTGGCGCGCCTTACGCCAGCCAGGCGATCATGCCGACCACCAGCGTCGCCATGATCAGCGCATAGCGCAGGTTCTCTCGCATCATCAGCCCGCCGCTGACGCCATAGCGTCCCTGCAGCGACAGATTGATCCCCGACAGCGGCCCGACGCTGGTGCCCACGGCCCAGGCCGCCAGGGCGACGAAGGCGAACAGCGTCTGCTCCGACGCTTCCAGGTCGAGCACCGAGGCCAGCACCGAGACGCCGATGATCGGGTGCAGCCCGGCCACGGCGCTGACCACGATGGCGAGAAAGCTGCCGATCGCCTGGAGAGCACCGAAGTGCTCGAACAGCGTCCAGCCGCCCTCGGTGGCGGCCTCGGCGAGCGTCGATAGCCCCTGGGTCAGAAGCCCCGCACACAGGAACAGCGAGATTTCGCCGCGCATGGCCGGCAGCCGGGTCAGGGTGTGCTGGCGCAGCCGGCCGGCGGTCCAGTGCAGGCCGCGTGTCAGGTTGGCCGCCAGCGCCGCGCCGGGCATCAGGAAGGTGATGATGGCGACGATGGAAAGCGCCGGCGTCAGCTCGAAGTGAAAGACCATCACCAGCGCGGCCATCACCACCGGCAGCAGCAGGCTCCTCGGCGCCATCGAGAAGCCGGCGGTGTCGGTCAGGTCGAAGCGTCGCGGCAGCTCGATCAGCGTCACCAGCCCCGCGCACAGCGCCAGCGGCAGGCCGTGGGCCAGCACGGTGGCGTAGTCCATGCCCGGCGCCAGGGTGATGACGATGCCCATGGAGGCGAAGAAGGGCGACCACAGCGCGGCGCTGGACAGCCCCCGGTTGAGCGCCAGCAACTGGGGCGTGGTCAGCGGCGCGCGGCGTGCCAGGCGATCGCCGACCATGAACACCGTCGACAGATTGAGGATGGTGCCGAGCAGGTGCACCCCGAGCCAGGTGCCGGCGAGGCCGCGCCGCCCGGTGACCGGTGGCCCCGAGGGGCGCGACCGGCCGCGACGATTGCCGATCAGGCCGATGAAACTGACCCCCACCAGCATCGCCACCACCTGGGTATTGGCGTCGAGCATCGCCGGCCAGTCCACCCGAGCGCCATAGACGAACGCTGCGATCAGCAGCAGGCCGACGCCGAGGCCCGCCAGCAGGCCAGCCTGGCGGCGGTTGCGGCGTGGCAGGTCGGGCCACAGCAGCGCGGTGCCCAGCCACAGGGCCGGCCCGGTCAGCGCCTCGGCGCCAGGCAGCCAGGCCAACCCCGTGATGCGCGACAGCAGCCCGACGAGGATCGACAGGCCGGCGAGGGCATGGCGGAAGCCAACGCCGGAGGCGGTCGCTTCGACGGTCTGGGCGGGCATGGCGATAATTCCTGGCTGGCGGGGGCAGGCTTCGCGGCGGAAGCCCGGCGAAATCATAGCATCCTAAGCAAGGCGCTGGGCGCCCACAAGCTGGCTTCCAGATGCGGGGTTAGGGGCGTATTCATCAGGAAGATTCTCTGCATAAAAGCGTCTGGCGGATTTTATTTTCTCATTTTTATCATCATTACATCCTTTTTCCTGCGCGCGTTGTCATGCCTATTGCGAAAAATGCAATAGTTGCCTGCTAACGATTCGTTGTACAGACTGGCGCACAAAAATGACGACCGGTTACCTCGAGCGCCGGGGAAGTTCCGCTTGCTGTCACTCCCGAACTCATCGAAACGACTCATCAGGATTCAGGGAACACAATGATCCGACACTCTCTCAAGGCGGCTGGCTTCGCCGTCGGTACCCTTGCGCTGTCGGCGCCGGCGATGGCGCAGTCTGATTCGTCCACCGAGGCCATGCAGCGCCAGATCGACGCCCTGCGCGCCGAGCTGGCGCGGATGCAGGAGACGATCGAAACGCAGCAGGCCGAGCGTGCGCCGCGCGACGCCTCCGCTGATGCCGAGCCCTCTTCCGCGTCCACCCGCGATCTGGTCGAAGAGAACAGCGCCATCCTCGAGACGCTCCAGAGCACTCAGGTCAATGGCCAGCTCGAGTTCGGCTCTGTCTTCAACGACTGGGACGAGCGCGACAAGGAAACGGCCGGGGACATGGACTTCGGCAAGTTCAACCTGGGCTTCACCGGCGGTACCGGCAAGTTCAATTACTCGTTGCAGTATCGCTTCTACGACGGCTACAACTTTCTCCAGCACGGCTGGCTGGGCTACGACCTGACCGATGACGACAGCCTCAAGCTGGGCCTGGTGCAGGCGCCGTTCGGCAACATGGATTACGGCTATCTCGGCTGGTACGGCACCCTGCCTTATATCGCGGGCTTCAATGACAACCAGAACGCCGGCCTCAAGTGGGACCACTCCCAGGGCGCCTGGGATACCTCGCTGGCGTTCTTCAAGAGCGACCAGCTCGGCGATGGCAACGAGCATTACGGGGCCAACGCCGTCGGCAGCAGCGCCCAGGGCAACTCGGAAGAGAACCAGCTCGCCGGTCGCGTCGCCTATACCTTCGGTCAGGGCACCGATGCCACCACCGAGATCAATCTCTCGGCCAAGGGCGGCCAGCTCTACAACACCCGGACCGGCGACAGCGGTGACAACTGGCAGGCGGCACTGGGGCTGAGCGGCCAGTACGGCAACTGGTCGACCCGTCTTCAGGCGACGACCTACGAGTACAATGCCGAGAATCCGGCCGAGAGCGTGTCAGGCATCTCGGATGATGTGATCCAGATCGGTGCCTTCGGCTTCAACTATTTGATCCCGGCCGAGGCCGAGATGTATTCCGCCAGCCTGGCCTATAGCATGGATGTCGACTGGGGGCCGGTGGATAACCTCTATTTCTACAACGACTTCAGCATGATCGATCCGTCGGGCGACTATTCGGCCATCAACGGCGGCTTCGGCGATCAGGACGATCCCATGTTGAACGACCTGGGCATGAAGATCACCGCCGGTCCCTACTACGCCTGGTTCGATATCGTCACCAACAAGAACGGGCTGAACTACTTCGGCTCGCCGGTGAACGACGACTGGCACACCAGCTTCCAGACGCATGTCGGCCTGACCTTCTAAGGCGCGCCGCGTCCGCCGGAACGCACGCCCCGCTCTCCATGAGCGGGGCGTTTTTCATGCTTTCCCGCTGGCTTTCGTCAGGCCTGCCAGGCGATCGCCTCGGGGCTGCGGGCGGCCTCGAGCCGCTCCAGCATCGCCCGGGCGGCGTTGGAGAGGGTGCGGCTGCGGTGCACCAGATAGCCCAGCGGGCGCTGGATCGGCGGGTGATCCACCTCGAGCACGTGCAGTTCGCCGGCCGCGAGACCTTCCGGCAGCAGGCTCCAGCCCAGGCCGATGGCGGTCATCATCTTCAGCGTCTCGAGGTAGTTGGTGGACAGCGTCACCGGCAGGCGCAGGCCGGCGGCGGCGAAGCGTGCCTCGATCAACCCGCGGGTGAAGGTCAGCGGTCCCGGCAGCACGGCATCGAAGGCGCACAGCTCGCTCAGGGCCAGCGGGCCTCGTGCGGCCAGGGGGTGATCGTGGGCACAGACGAAGCACAGCCGGTCGATCCACACCGGCACCACCTGGAGCTGGGCGTCGGGATGCGGGGCCAGGGTGGCCACGGCGATTTCCAGCGTGCCGTCGAGCACGCCCTGGTAGGCCTGCTCCGAGTCCTCGAAGCGCAGGTCGAGCCGCACCTCGGGATGCTGGCGGGTATAGTCCTTGAGCAGCGGCGGCAGTCGGTGCAGGCCGATATGATGGCTGGTGGACAGCGTCAGGCTGCCCGCCACCTGGCCGTCCAGGTTGCCCAGGGCGCGCCGGCTGTCGTCCACCATGACCAGGATCTGCCGGGCACGCGGCAGCAGCAGCCGGCCGGCCTCGGTCAGTGCCACCCGGCGGCCGATGCGATCGAACAGCCGCGCCCCGACCTGATCCTCGAGCACCGCGATACGCTTGCTGACCGCCGGCTGGGTGAGATGCAGCTGCTCGCCGGCGCGGGAGAAGCTGCCGCCGTCGGCCACGGCGAGGAAGGCCTGCAGGCTCTGGGTATCCATTCGGGCTCCAGCGATGTGGGCTTGGGAGAGTTATGTATTCCTTTCAGGAATCCTTTGAATAAATAACATGAATTGCTTTTATGTGCGCGTCGCGGGACACTTCTGCAAAAGCGCCAAGCGCCAAGCGCCAAGCGCCAAGCGCCAAGCGCCAAGCGCCAAGCGCCAAGCGCCAAGCGCCAAGCGCCAAGCGCCAAGCGCCAAGCGCCAAGCGCCAAGCACCAAAAGACCGACCGGACACGCACAGGGCCCAGGCCCGGGAGAACGAGATGGCAGCCCAGACTCTCTACGACAAGCTGTGGTCGCAGCATCTGGTGAAGGAGCGCGACGACGGCACCGCGCTGATCTACATCGATCGCCAGCTGCTCCACGAAGTGACCTCGCCCCAGGCCTTCGAGGGCCTGCGCCTGGCAAACCGCCGCCCGTGGAGGATCGACGCCAACCTGGCGACGCCGGACCACAACGTCCCGACCACGCTCAAGGAGCGGGCCGAGGGCAACGCCGGCATCGAGGACCCGGTGTCGCTGATCCAGGTCCAGACCCTCGATGACAACTGCAACGAGTTCGGCATCGAGGAGTTCCGCATCAACGACCCGCGCCAGGGCATCGTGCACGTGGTCGGTCCGGAGCAGGGCGCGACCCTGCCCGGCATGACCGTGGTCTGCGGCGACTCCCACACCGCCACCCACGGCGCCTTCGCCGCGCTGGCCCACGGCATCGGCACCTCCGAGGTCGAGCACGTGCTGGCCACCCAGTGCCTGCTGGCCCAGAAGATGAAGAACATGCAGGTGCGCGTGGAAGGCGAGCTCGGCGTCGGCGTCACCGCCAAGGACGTGGTGCTGGCCATCATCGGCGAGATCGGCACCGCCGGCGGCACCGGCTACGCCATCGAGTTCGCCGGCAGCGCCATCCGCGAGCTGTCCATGGAAGGCCGCATGACGGTCTGCAACATGGCCATCGAGGCGGGCGCGCGGGTCGGCCTGATCGCCGTGGACGACACCACCATCGACTACCTCAGGGATCGCCACTACGCGCCCAGCGCCGAGCAGTGGGAGGCCGCGGTGGCCGACTGGCGTGGCCTGGTGTCCGACGAAGGCGCCGACTTTGACAAGGTGGTGACCCTGAACGCCGCGGACATCGAGCCGCAGGTCAGCTGGGGCACCAGCCCCGAGATGGTGACCGGCATCGGCGGTGAAGTGCCGGACCCGGCCGAGGCCGTCGACGATACCGCACGCACCGGCATCAGCCGCGCGCTCGAGTACATGGGGCTGGCGCCTAAGCAGAAGATCACCGACATCCGCCTGGACAAGGTGTTCATCGGCTCCTGCACCAACTCCCGCATCGAGGACCTGCGCGAGGCCGCCAAGGTGGCGCGCGGCAAGAAGGTCGCCGATTCCATCAAGCTGGCCATGGTGGTGCCGGGCTCGGGCCTGGTGAAGCAGCAGGCCGAGGCGGAAGGGCTCGACGCGATCTTCCGCGAGGCGGGCTTCGAGTGGCGCGAGCCGGGCTGCTCAATGTGCCTGGCGATGAACGCCGACAAGCTCGGTGCCGGCGAGCACTGCGCCTCGACCTCCAATCGCAACTTCGAGGGTCGCCAGGGCTACGGCGGGCGCACCCACCTGGTCAGCCCGGCCATGGCCGCCGCCGCCGCCATCGCCGGCCACTTCGTCGACGTTCGCGGGCTTGCCGCCAACGATGCCACCCAGCAGCAGGAGGCCTGAGCCATGCAGAAATTCGAACGTCTCCAGGGCCTGGTCGCGCCGCTGGATCGCGCCAACGTCGACACCGACCTGATCATTCCCAAGCAGTTCCTGAAGTCGATCCAGCGTACCGGCTTCGGCGTCAACCTGTTCGACGAGCTGCGCTACCTCGACGAGGGCCAGCCGGGGCAGGACTGCTCGCAGCGTCCGCTGAACCCCGACTTCGTGCTCAACCAGCCGCGCTACCAGGGCGCCAGCGTGCTGCTGGCGCGCCAGAACTTCGGCTGCGGCAGCTCCCGCGAGCACGCGCCCTGGGCGCTGGCCGACTTCGGCTTCCGGGTGGTGATCGCGCCGAGCTTCGCCGACATCTTCTACAACAACGCCTTCAAGAACGGCATCCTGCTGATCAAGCTCCCCGAGGCGCAGGTCGACCGGCTGTTCAACGAGACCGAGGCCGAGGAAGGCTATCGCCTCGACGTGGATCTCGAGGCCCAGCGCATCCTCACGCCGTCCGGCGAGGTCCTCGAGTTCGAGGTCGACGCCTTCCGCAAGCACTGCCTGCTCGAGGGGCTCGATGACATCGGCATCACCCTGCAGGACGAGGACGCCATCCGCGCCTTCGAGCAGAAGCATCGCGCCGCGCGTCCCTGGCTGTTCCGCGATGAGGCAGGCGCCTGACGTTTTACCCCGCATCAGTCGGGCGGCGGGGCTGATCCGGCGGCAGGCCTGCGAGAAGGCGCTGTGAACCCATCCATGGGCGCTACCGACGCCATCCCTGGCGTAGGACCTTCTCTGCGGCCTGCCCCCGGCGCCCCTTGGGCCGCCCGGCCCTGAGGACACAAGGAAGACACGATGACACGCAAGATTCTGGTTCTCCCGGGCGACGGCATCGGCCCGGAAATCACCGCTCAGGCCAGCCGCGTGCTGGCCGCCTGCCAGGCCCGCGGCCTCGACGTCGAGGTCGAGGAGGCGCCGGTCGGCGGCACCGCCTACGATCTCGAGGGCTCGCCGCTGCCCGAGAGCACCCTGGCCAAGGCCAGGGCCGCCGATGCCGTGCTGCTGGGCGCGGTGGGCGGCCCCAAGTGGGACAAGCTCGAGGACATCAGCAAGCGGCCCGAGAAGGGCCTGCTGGGCCTGCGCAAGGAGCTCGGCCTGTTCGGCAACCTGCGCCCGGCGCTGCTCTACCCGCAGCTGGCGGAGGCCTCCAGCCTCAAGCCCGAGCTGGTATCCGGTCTCGACATCATGATCGTGCGCGAGCTCACCGGCGGCATCTACTTCGGCCAGCCGCGCGGCATCGAGGAGCGCGATGGCCAGCGGGTCGGTTACAACACCTACGTCTACTCCGAGGCCGAGATCGAACGCATCGGTCGCGTCGCCTTCGAGATGGCCCAGAAGCGGGGCAAGAAGCTGTGCTCCGTCGACAAGGCCAACGTGCTCGAGGTCACCATGCTGTGGCGCGAGGTCATGGAGCGGCTGGCGCCGGAATACCCGGACGTCGAGCTGTCGCACATGTACGTCGACAACGCCGCCATGCAGCTGGTCCGCGCGCCCAAGCAGTTCGACGTGGTGGTCACCGGCAACATGTTCGGCGACATCCTCTCCGATGCCGCCGCCATGCTCACCGGCTCCATCGGCATGCTGCCCTCGGCCTCGCTGAACGAATCCGGTCAGGGCATGTACGAGCCCTGTCACGGCAGTGCCCCGGACATCGCCGGTCAGGGCCTGGCCAATCCGTTGGCCACCATCCTCTCGGTGGCGATGATGCTGCGCTACTCGCTGGGCGAGGCCGAGCTGGCCGAGCGCATCGAGGCCGCCGTGGGCAAGGTGCTCGACGATGGCCTGCGCACCGCCGATATCGCGGCCGAGGGCGCGCCCCGCGTTTCCACCCGCGAGATGGGTGACGCCGTGCTGGCGGCCTTCGAGGCGCTCTGATCGCCCGAGGAGTGGCGTGTCGGCGAGGCGCTCGAGGCGATGAAAGTGACAGGAAGCGTGCGTTTTCCTGTCATTTCGTGTCGCGATCGCGACAACCGGGCGCTCGCTGTTAGGCCACGCTTTTTTCTGTAGACTAACGGGTTCAATTCTTTCTGGAGGACTTCACATGTTGAAAGTCGGTTTCGTCGGATGGCGGGGCATGGTGGGTTCCGTGCTCATGCAGCGGATGGTGGAAGATGGAGACTTCAACGGCATCGAGCCGATCTTCTTCACCACCTCCCAGGTTGGCCAGGCCGGTCCCGACGTCGGCGTTGAGGTGCCTCCGCTGAAGGACGCCTTCGACCTCGAGGCGCTCAAGGCGCTCGACGTGGTCATCACCTGCCAGGGCGGCGACTACACCAAGAAGGTCTACGAGGACCTGCGCAACGGCGGCTGGAAGGGCTACTGGATCGACGCCGCCAGCACCCTGCGCATGGCCGACGACGCCACCATCGTGCTGGACCCGGTCAACCGCAAGGTGATCGACGAGCAGCTGGCCCGCGGCGCCAGGACCTTCGTCGGCGGCAACTGCACCGTCAGCCTGATGCTGATGGGCCTGGGTGGCCTGTTCGAGGCCAACATGGTCGAGTGGATGACCTCCATGACCTACCAGGCGGCCTCCGGCTCCGGCGCCAAGCACATGCGCGAGCTGCTCAATCAAATGGGCGGCCTGCGCGACAGCGTGGCCGACGAGCTCGCCGATCCCTCCAGCGCCATCCTCGACATCGATCGCAAGGTCACCGCGGCCATGCGCTCCGGCGAGTTCCCGACCGATCACTTCGGCGCGCCGCTGGCCGGCAGCCTGCTGCCGTGGATCGACTCCAAGCTCGACAACGGCCAGAGTCGCGAGGAGTGGAAGGGCAACGTCGAGACCAACAAGATCCTCGGCCTGCAGGACAACCCGGTGCCGATCGACGGTCTCTGCGTACGCATCGGCGCCATGCGCTCGCACAGCCAGGCGTTCACCATCAAGCTGCGCCAGGACGTGCCGCTCGACGAGATCGAGGAGCGCATCGCGACCCACAACGACTGGGTCAAGCTGATCCCCAACGACAAGGATGCCAGCATCGACGGCCTGACCCCGGCCGCCGCCACCGGCACCCTGACCGTGCCGGTCGGCCGCCTGCGCAAGCTGGCCATGGGCGGCGAATACCTGTCCGCCTTCAGCGTCGGCGACCAGCTGCTGTGGGGCGCGGCCGAACCGCTCAAGCGCATGCTCAAGATCCTGCGCGAGCAGTAAGGGGCATTCCCGGTTTCCTGATCGCGCTTGTGACGGAATCGTGGATTTCCTTCCGCTTCATGTGGGCGGACCTGGCGGGGCGTCTCCTTCGGGAGGCGCCCCGCCTGTCGTTGGGGCGGGCTCGCCCTGGCGCAGGTCAATGGGTTACGTTGAAAGTGCGAGATACGGGCGCGGGTGGCCGAGAGCCGCCAACGAGCCGAAAGTGTTAGACCAGTAAGTCAGATATCGTATTGACTGCTCCAGGTCGGCGCCGCGCACCGCGCCCGACCGGGCGGCGCAAGGGGATCCATGAAACGCACGCTATCGCTCACCACACTGCTGCCGCTTTCCCTGGTCAGCCCGCTGGCGCTGGCGCTGGGGCTCGGCAGCGCCGAGGTCGGCTCGACGCTCAACGCGCCGCTGCGCGCCACCCTTCCGCTGACCGACACCGCCGGTCTGGAAGTCGGACTGCTCAACGCCTCGCTGGCCGACGCCGACGCCTATCGTGACGCGGGACTGATCCGCACGCCGCTGGTGGCCAGCGTCGACCTGGCGGTCCGGCGTCGCCAGGGGCGGCTGGTGCTGGAGCTCTCCAGCGAGCGTGCCGTGCGCGAGCCCTGGGTCGATCTGCTACTGCGCTTCGACTGGCCGGGCGGCCGCCAGCTGCGCGAGGTGACACTGCTGCTCGACCCGCCCGACTATGCCGCCATGCCGGCGCTGGTCGAGGGCAGCGGGTCGGTGGGCCTGGCCACGACGACGTCCTCGACATCGCCGGCGTCGGCGGCGCCCGCGCGGGGCGTGTCCTCCGGCGGTGCCGGCGATCCGGCCCGGGTGCGCAGCGGCGATACCCTGTGGACGGTGGCCGGCCGGCTGCGGCCCGACAGCGGCATCGGCATGAATCAGATGATGCTGGCGCTGGTCGAGGCCAATCCCGAGGTCTTCCCCAGCGGCAACATCAACGAGATGCGTGCCGGCTTCACCCTGACCGTGCCCTCCCGAGAGGCCATCGCCGCGCGTTCGCCGGCAAGATCGGCCGAGCTGGCGCAGGCCATGAGCAGCGCCTGGGCCAGTCGCGGTGGCGGGGCGCCGGCACCGGTGCCGCTGGGGCCCGCCGAGCCGGCCATGGCCGAGAGGGAAACGTCCGGCCTCGAGACGCCTGGGGGCGAGATGCGCGGGGGCGAGATGCGTGAGACGATCGCCGACGAGACCGCAACTCCCGAGTCGCCACGCGAGGCCTCGCGCGACGAGGCGCCGCGCCTGACCCTGCTGACCGACGAGGAGATCGCCGCCGGCCTGGGGGACGACGGCGTAGATACCGATGGTGCCGGGGACGCGGCGAGCGTAGACGGCGGCGAGGTCGGCAGCGCGGAGACAAGGATGCCCCCGGCGTCTCTCGACGCCGCCGAGCGGATCGCCCCCGAGGTCCTGGCGGCCATCACCGGTCGCGGTGGGCTGACCGACGACGAACGCCTGCTGCGCCTGGAACAGCGCTTCCAGGAGGGCCGTTCGGCCCTGGTCGAGGTGCAGGCCGAGCGCGACGCGCTGGAGGATGAGGTCGGCGGGCTGCGCGAGGAGCTGGATGCGTTGCGCGACCGGGTCGCCGCCCTGGCGGCCGGCGGCGCCGGCGTCGATGCGTCGGGGGGCGGCGGCGTGGTGCCGGCCGAGGGCGCCGGCGATGCGGGCCCGTCGCGTCCCTGGTGGGGCGCGCTCTACCAGGGAGCGGTCGAGCGGCCGCTGGTGCTGGGCGGTGCGGCGATCGCGCTGTTGCTGGCGCTGTGGGCGCTGGTGCGTCGGCGTCGCGAGGAAGCGGGCGCGCCGACTCGCCCGGCGGCCGCCTTCGGCGAGAACCGGGTCATGCGCCCGGCGGCCGGAGGCGACGCCGCGGGCGCGTCCGGACGCTCGGTGCGCGCGGCCATGCCGGAGGCTGAGGCGATCAGCGAAGCCGATATCTTCATCGCCTACGGCCGCTACGACCAGGCCCGCGAGCTGCTGGAGGCGAGCGTCGCCCGCGATCCGGGGCGCGAGGACCTGCGTCTTAAACTGATGCGGGTGCAGCTGGAGCAGGGCGATCGCGTCGCCGCCGAGGCCCAGGCCGAGCGGCTGCGCCATGCCGATGACGCGGTGGTCCGCGGCGAGGTGGCCCGGCTGATGGGGCGCCCCGCCGAGGAGCCGGAGGACGCGCCGGCCACCGCCGAGCGTGCGGTCTTCGGCGCGGCCGATGAGCGCCAGCCGCGTCACTTCGGCGAGGCAGGCCACCCGCGCGGGCCCGAACGGACGGGCCCGGCCTCGGGCTCGTCCGATCTGTCGCGCTATCGTCCTCCGGTCACCGAGCCCAGCTCCGATGCGGCATCGTCCGCCGATCCCGGCCGGCAGCCGCACGAGGCATCGGCCGAGCCGACGAGCGGGACGGGGCGGGCGAGTGGGCCCGACGTCGACCCTGAGGCGTCGGTCTCGCAGCCGGCGCGAGAGCCTGAGCCGGAGATGCCCCAGGTGGCCACCCGGACGAAGGATAACGGCACTCGGGTCATCGATTATCGGCCGCCGCCGCTGGAGCCGGCCGCGCCCCGTGAGGAAACGCCGCGTCAGCCGGAGATCGCGTTCACGCCGGAGGAGGACATCGATCGCGGTGCCCGCGGTGATCGTGATCAGGCGGCCTGGGACGTCGAGGAGGTGGCGTTCCCGCCGCTGCCCGAGGATAATGACGGCCCCGACGACGCGGCGCCTGCGACCGCCATCCTGGACGAGGCACGCCACCTGATCGAGGTCGGCGAGGCTCGCGAGGCGCGCGTCATGCTGGAGCGCTTCCTCGAGGCGTCCGATGACGCCGCCGCCCGGCAAGAGGCCCGCGACCTGCTCGACCGCCATCAGCCATGAAGAACGCATGACCTTCTTTCATCGTCTCGACGACAAGCAACCCCTCCGCGGCCGGCTGGCCATGGCCGTGGAATACGACGGCACCGGCTACTGCGGCTGGCAGCGCCTCAAGCACAGCGCCTCGGTGCAGGCCTCCCTGGAAAAGGCGATGTCCCGCGTGGCCGCCGCGCCGGTCTCGGTGATGTGCAGTGGCCGCACCGACTCCGGCGTGCACGCCACCCGCCAGGTGATTCACTTCGACCCGCCTTCGCCGCGTTCGGAGAAGGCCTGGGTGTTCGGCACCAATGCCAACCTGCCCCGTGACATCGCGGTGCGCTGGGTCAAGCCGGTGGCCGACGACTTTCATGCCCGCTTCTCGGCGCTGGCGCGGCGCTATCGCTACGTGATCCTCAATCGCACCAGCCCGCCGGTGCTCGAGCGCCACAACGTGACCTGGTGCCGCGATCCGCTCGACGCCGAGGCGATGCATCGCGCCGCCCAGGCGCTGGTCGGCGAGAACGACTTCTCCACTTTCCGCGCCGCCGGCTGTCAGTCGATAACGCCCTGGCGGCACCTGCACTTCATCGAGGTCAATCGCTACGGCCCGCTGGTGGTCATCGACGTGCAGGGCAACGCCTTCCTGCATCACATGATCCGCAACATCGCCGGGGCGCTGATGTCGGTGGGGCGCGGCGCCCAGGACGAGGGCCATATCGCCCGGCTGCTGACCCTGCGTGATCGCACCCTGGGCGACGTCACTGCGCCGGCCCACGGCCTGCACTTCGTCGACTGCCTCTTCGACGAGAGCTGGGGGCTGCCCGACGAGCCGCTCGGTCCCAATCTGCTGGCCTTCCTCGGCGAGTGGAGCGGCGAGCGGGCGGTGCCCGATTCGCCCATGGCCGCCTACCGGCGCGACCGCTCCCGGGCGGCCAACGCCGCGGCGGCGCTGGCGGCGGAGGAGGGCGACGATGCTTGAGCATGGCGCGGCCCTCGGCCGTACCCGCATCAAGTTCTGCGGCCTGACCCGCGCCGAGGACGTCGATGCCGCGGTGGCGGCCGGCGCCGATGCCCTGGGCTTCGTGCTGTGGACCGGCAGCAAGCGGGCGGTGGATCTCGAGCGCCTGGCCGCGCTGGCCGCTCGGGTGCCGGCCTTCGTCACCCGGGTCGGGCTGTTCGTCGATCCCGACGCGGCGCTGGTGGCCCAGGCCGCCGAGCATCTGGACCTGCTGCAGTTCCACGGCGAGGAGACGCCGGCGTTCTGCGCGGCCGCCCCCCGGCCCTGGATCAAGGCGCTGCGTATGCGCGACGGTCTGGATCTCCACGCCGCCGCCCGCGACTACGCCGGCGCCCGGGCGCTGCTGCTCGACGCCTACCGCCCCGGCGTGCCCGGCGGCACCGGCGAGACCTTCGACTGGTCGCGCATCCCCGCGCGCCTGGCGAAACCTGTTATTCTCGCCGGAGGCCTGACGCCGGCCAACGTGGCCGAGGCCATCGCCGCGGTGCACCCCCTGGCGGTGGATGTGTCAGGCGGCATCGAGACCGCGCCCGGCATCAAGGGCGGCGCGGCAATGGCCGAGTTTCTCCGTGCGGTCAGATGCGCCGATGCCTGACCCTCGCTGTCGAAGCGGCGTCCCGTCCATTCCCTACTGGCGACCCTGTGAGGTGTCCTTGTGAGCAAGTTCAGCGACCTGACCCGGCTGCCGGATGCCCGCGGCCACTTCGGCCCCTACGGCGGCCGATTCGTCTCGGAGACTCTGAGCTTCGCCCTGGAGGATCTGGAGAAGACCTACGCGCAGCTGCGCGACGATCCGGAGTTCCAGGCCGAGTTCGACCATGACCTGTCCCACTACGTCGGTCGGCCATCGCCGCTCTATCACGCCGAGCGATGGTCGCAGCGTCTCGGTGGCGCCCAGATCTGGCTCAAGCGCGAGGACCTGAATCACACCGGCGCCCACAAGGTGAACAACACCATCGGCCAGGCGCTGCTGGCGAAGAAGAGCGGCAAGCCGCGGGTGATCGCCGAGACCGGCGCCGGTCAGCACGGCGTGGCCACCGCCACCGTGGCGGCGCGTCTGGGGCTCGAGTGCGAGGTCTACATGGGCGCCGAGGACGTCGAGCGCCAGAAGCTCAACGTCTACCGCATGCGCCTGCTCGGCGCCAAGGTGATTCCGGTGGAGTCCGGCACCCGCACCCTCAAGGACGCCATGAACGAGGCGCTGCGCGACTGGGTGACCAACGTCGACAACACCTTCTACATCATCGGCACCGTGGCCGGGCCGCATCCCTATCCGATGCTGGTGCGCGACTTCAACGCCGTGGTCGGCCGCGAGGCCCGCCGCCAGTCGGTGGAGGAGTTCGGTCGCCTGCCCGATGCGCTGATCGCCTGCGTGGGCGGCGGCTCCAACGCCATGGGGCTGTTCTATCCCTTCGTCGAGGACGACGGGGTCGCCATGGTCGGCGTCGAGGCCGGCGGCGATGGCGTGGCCACCGGGCGTCATGCCGCGCCGCTGGCCTCCGGCGCGCCGCGCGGCGTGCTGCACGGCAATCGCACCTACCTGATGTCCGATGAGGGCGGTCAGGTCAGCGACACCCATTCGATCTCCGCCGGGCTCGACTATCCGGGCGTGGGGCCCGAGCATGCGCTTTGGAAGGACGTGGGCCGGGTCAACTACGTGGCGGCGGACGACGACGCCGTGCTCGAGGCCTTCCGCGAGCTGACCCACGTCGAGGGCATCATGCCGGCGCTGGAGTCGGCCCATGCGCTGGCTCATGCCAGGGTGCTGGCGCCGCAGATGCGGCCCGACCAGCATATCGTGGTCAACCTCTCCGGACGCGGCGACAAGGATATCCTGACGGTCGCCAAGCTCGACGGCATCGAACTCTAGGGGACACCGATGAATCGTATCGACCAACGCTTCGCCGCGCTGAAGGAAGAGGGCCGCCGCGCGCTGATTCCCTACATCACCGCCGGCGACCCCGCCCCCGAGCACACCGTGGGCTTCATGCACGCCCTCGTGCGGGCCGGCGCCGACGTCATCGAGCTGGGTGTGCCGTTCTCCGACCCCATGGCCGATGGCCCGGTGATCCAGAAGGCCTGCGAGCGGGCCCTGGTGCACGGCGTGCGCCTGACCGACCTGATCGAGATGGTGCGCGAGTTCCGTCGCGGCGACGCCGAGACCCCGGTGGTGCTGATGGGCTATCTCAACCCGGTCGAGCGGATGGGCCTCGAGGCCTTCGCCGACGCCGCGCGGGACGCCGGCATCGACGGCGTGCTGCTGGTCGACATGCCGCCGGAGGAGGCCGATCTGATGGGGCCGGCGCTCAAGGCGCGCGGTCTGGCCTCGATCTTCCTGGTCGCCCCTACCACTTCCCGGGCCCGGGCCGCTACAATATGCGCCCATGGCGAAGGCTATCTCTACTATGTCTCGCTCAAGGGCGTCACGGGCGGTGCCAGCGTCGATGCCGCCGACGTTGCCGAGCACCTGGCGCCGCTGCGCGAAATGACCGAGCTGCCGCTGTGCGTCGGCTTCGGTATCCGCGACGGGGCCTCGGCCGCCGAGGTCGGCCGCGTGGCCGACGGGGTGATCGTCGGCAGTGCGCTGGTCTCGCGCATCGCCGAGCATGCCGAGCGGCCCGAGGCGATTCCCGCCGAGCTGGAAGCCGTGCTGGGCGAGATGCGCCAGGCCCTGGACGCCTGACAGACCCCGAACACCGATTCGTCAGTCGCCCCCTCAAGATGGGGCGACCGCAAAAAATGGAAGCGTTTCTGACATGAGCTGGCTAGACAAGATCGTGCCCTCGGTGGGCCGCATTCAGCGCAAGGACCGCCGTTCGACCGTACCGGATGGTCTGTGGCGCAAGTGTCCCAAGTGCGATGGGGTGCTGTACCTGCCTGAACTCGAAAAGCATCACCACGTCTGTCCCAAGTGCGAGCATCACCTGCGTCTCACGGCACGCAAGCGTCTCGACTGGTTCCTCGACAAGGAGGGCCGCGAGGAGCTGTCCGCCGAGCTCGAGCCGGTCGACCGCCTCAAGTTCCGTGATTCCAAGAAGTACAAGGACCGCCTGACCGCGGCCCAGAAGGCCACCGGCGAGAAGGACGCCCTGATCGCCATGCGCGGCCAGCTGGACGGCCTGCCGGTGGTGGCGGTGGCCTTCGAGTTCACCTTCATGGGCGGCTCCATGGGCGCCGTGGTGGGCGAGAAGTTCGTGCGCGCCGCCGAGCAGGCCCTGGAAGACGGCGTGCCGCTGGTGTGCTTCGGCGCCTCGGGCGGTGCGCGCATGCAGGAGGCGCTGTTCTCGCTGATGCAGATGGCCAAGACCTCCGCCGCGCTGGAGAAGCTCAAGCAGGCCGGCGTGCCCTACATTTCGGTGCTGACCGACCCGGTCTTCGGCGGCGTTTCCGCGTCGCTGGCGATGCTCGGTGACCTCAACGTCGCCGAGCCCAACGCCCTGATCGGCTTCGCCGGCCCGCGGGTCATCGAGCAGACCGTGCGCGAGAAGCTGCCGGAAGGCTTCCAGCGCAGCGAGTTCCTGCTCGAGCACGGCACCGTGGACATGATCGTCCACCGCCACGAGATGCGTGAGCGCCTCGGCGGCGTGCTGCGCAAGCTGACCCACCAGCCGACCAACGGCCCGGCCGACGCGCCCGAGGACGCCGAGCCGGATCTGGTCGACGCCGCTCAGCAGGCCGAGGACGTCCCGTTCGAGCCGGCGGCGGACGACGGCGCCGAACCGCGTCAGGACGCCGAGCGTTGATCGCCACATGAACGACGCTCGTTCCGCTTCCCTCGAGGACTGGCTGGCGCGGCTGGAGGCGGCGCACCCGGTGAGCATCGACCTCGGCCTCGAGCGAGTGGCCGAGGTCGCCCGGCGCATGGGGCTGCTCGATGGGCCCATCGCCGGGCGCGTGATCACCGTGGCCGGCACCAACGGCAAGGGCTCCACCGTGGCCATGCTGGAGTCGCTGGCCCGGGCACACGGGATCGGCACGGCCACCTACACCTCGCCCCATCTGCTGCGCTACAACGAGCGCCTGCGCCTCGACGGCGTTGAGGCCGGCGATGCCGAGCTGGTGGCGGGCTTCGAGGCCGTCGAGGCCGCGCGTCTCGACGGCGAGCCGATCAGCCTGACCTACTTCGAGGCCGGTACCCTGGGCGCGCTGCACGCCATCCGCGAGCGTGCGCCCGAGCTCGCCATCCTCGAGGTCGGCCTCGGCGGCCGCCTGGATGCGGTCAACGTGCTCGACGCCGACGTGGCGGTGGTGACCACCATCGCCCGCGACCATGCCGCCTATCTGGGTGACGACCTCGAGGTCATCGGCCGCGAGAAGGCCGGTATCTTGCGCGCGGGCCGCCCCGCGGTGCTGGGCAGCCAGGCACTTCCGCAAAGCGTGGCCGCCACCGCCGAGGCGCTGGGCGCCGAGGTGCATGCCCTGGGCACGGCATTCACGCGTGCCGCATGCCGGCGCGAGACCCTCGGCCGAGAAGCGGGCGAGGGCGGCTGGACCTGGCAGGGGCATGATGCCGCGGGCGCCGAGGCGCGCCTCGAGGCGCTGCCCGATCCGGGCCTGCCGCTGGACAACGCCGCCACCGCGCTGCAGGCCTTCGCGCTGGGCGGCTGGGCGTTGCAGCCCGAGGCCTGCCGGCGAGCCCTGGCCGGCGTCGAGCTGCCCGGGCGCATGCAGTGGCGCGGCCAGTGGTGCCTGGACGTCGGTCACAATCCCCATGCCGCGACCTACCTGGCCGAACGCCTGGCCGAGCGGCCCTGCGAGGGGCGCACCGTCGCCCTGCTGGGCATGCTCGCCGACAAGGACGCCGAGGGCGTGATCGGCGCCCTGGCGCCGGCGATCGACGCCTGGCTGCCGGTGAGCCTGGCGGGCGATCGGGCGCGCAGCGCCGAGGCGCTGGCCGAGACCCTCGAGGCGCTCGGCCAGCCGGTGTGGCACCGGGCCGACTCCCCGGCGGTCGGCGTGGCCTGGCTGAGCGAGCGGCTGAGCCCGGCGGACCGAGTCCTGGTCTGTGGCTCCTTCTTCACCGTGGCCGATGTACTGGCGGCCTGGGCCGAGCCGGCGCAGGCTGCCGCGGAGGCCGGCAGCGAGGGAACGAGATGAAGTACGGATGGCGAGAGCGGATCAGCGGTGCGCTGATCCTGTTGGCCCTGGCGGTGATCTTCCTGCCGCTGCTGTTCGATGATCCGGCGCCGCGGGAAGATCGCCCGCAGCCGACCATGAGCATCGAGCAGCCGATCGAGGTGCCGCACCGCGAGCCGGAGGCGCCCGAGCCTCCGGACGAGCTGTCGTCCAGCGACCCGGCGTCGGCGGGCGATGACGTCCTCTCGGTCGAGGCGGGACAGGCGTCGGTCGATGCCTCGTCCTCCGACGGCGCGTCGACCGACCAGGACACGGCGCAGGAGCGTCCGGCCGAGGTCGAGGCGACGGCCAGTTCCGATGATGCCGCGGCGTCGTCCGAGGCCGATGCGCCCGCCTCGGACCCCATCGCCGATCTGGCCCGCGCCGCCGATGAGCGCATGGCGGCCGCCGACGCGCCGACCCGTGAGGCGGTCTCCGGCGGCGAGTGGGCGGTGCAGGTGGGCAGCTTCGGCGAGCCGGCCAACGCCGAGCGCCTCGAGACACGCCTCGAGGATCAGGGCTTTCCCGCCTATCGGCGTCCGCGCAACAACGATCTGACCACCGTATACGTCGGGCCCTATGCCAGCAGCGAGGTCGCCGAGCAGGCGATGACCGAGCTCAAGGCCGACCTCAATCTTCAGGGCCTGCTGGTGGAGACGGAATAAGGTCATGACCCTGACCTGGCTGGATTGGCTGTTCGTGGCGGTGCTCGCCGTCACCGGTATCGCCGGGCTGGTGCGCGGCCTGGTCCGCGAGGCCCTGGGCCTGGCGGCCTGGGTGGTGGCGCTGCTGGCGGCGCGCTGGCTCGCCGCGCCCCTGGCCGCCCAGCTCGATGGCCTGATCGACAGCCCCGACGGGCGTCTGATCCTGGCCTTCGTGCTGGTGGTGCTGGGCGTGATCCTGGCCTGCGGGGTGATCATCCGCCTGATTCAGGCCGCCGTGGAGTGGGTCGGCATGGGCCTGCTCAACCGCGTGGCCGGTGCCGCCTTCGGCCTGGCCAAGGGCGGCGCCATCCTGGTGGTGGCGACCCTGCTGATCGGCCTGACCCCCTTGCAACAACTCGAGGCCTGGCAGCAGGCCAGCCTGCGGCCTCCTTTCCAGCAGCTGAAGGACTGGGCGATCGGCCGCCTGGCCGCCTGGGAAGGGCGGCTGCCGGTATCCCCCGAATCCCTCGGCGATCCCGCCTCGCTGATGCCATCGCAGGCACCGGACGAGCGGATCGCTACCCCCCGACATGATTGATCGAGGCGGCCGCAGTGCCGCCCAACCAAGGCAAGCGAGGTAAGGTGTAATGTGCGGTATCGTGGGCCTGATGGCCAAGCAGGCGGTGAACCAGGGGATCTACGATGCCCTGACGGTGCTCCAGCACCGAGGCCAGGATGCCGCCGGCATGATGACCTGGAACGACGGTCGCTTCCTGCTGCGCAAGAGCAACGGTCTGGTGCGCGACGTCTTCCACACCCGCCACATGGCACGTCTCCAGGGTAACCTGGGCATCGGCCACGTGCGCTATCCCACGGCCGGCTCCTCCAGTGAGGCGGAATCCCAGCCGTTCTACGTCAACTCGCCGTACGGCATCTCGCTGGCCCACAACGGCAACCTGACCAACGCCGACCAGCTCAAGCAGGAGCTGTTCTCCTCCGACCTGCGCCACATCAACACCAGCTCCGACTCCGAGGTGCTGCTCAACGTCTTCGCCCACGAGCTGGGCAAGCAGGGGCCGCACCTGGCGCCGGGCGACATCTTCGACGCCGTGCGTCGCGTGCATCGTCGCTGCCTGGGCGGCTACGCCGCGGTGGCCATCATCAACGGCGTGGGCATGGTGGCCTTCCGTGACCCGCACGGCATCCGCCCGGTGGTGTTCGGCAGCCGCGACGAGGGCGAGGGCCAGGAAGTGATGATCGCCTCCGAGTCGGTGGCGCTGGACGTGGGTGGCTTCAAGCTGCATCGCGACCTGGCCCCGGGCGAGGCGATCTTCGTCAGCATGGACGGCGAGATCCACACCCAGCAGTGCGCCGACGCACCGCGTCTGACCTCCTGCATCTTCGAGCACGTCTATCTGGCGCGCCCGGATACCCTGCTTGACGGCGCCTATGTCTACGGCACCCGCATGGCGATGGGCCGCAAGCTCGCCGATCGCATCAAGCACGAGTGGCCGGATCATGACATCGACGTGGTGATCCCGATTCCCGACACCTCGCGGACCTCGGCCCTGGAGCTGGCTCAGCACCTGGGCGTGACCTACCGCGAAGGCTTCATGAAGAACCGCTACATTGGGCGGACCTTCATCATGCCGGGGCAGACCCAGCGCAAGAAGTCGGTGCGCCAGAAGCTCAATGCCATCGACATCGAGTTCGAGGGCAAGAACGTGCTGCTGGTCGACGATTCCATCGTGCGTGGCACCACCTGCAACCAGATCATCCAGATGGCCCGGGAAGCCGGCGCGAAGAACGTGTATTTCGCCTCCGCGGCGCCGCCCGTGCGCTATCCCAACGTCTACGGCATCGACATGCCGGCGGCCAGCGAGCTGATCGCTCACGGCCGCACCGAGGACGAGGTGGGCGAGCTGATCGGCGCCGACCGCATGATCTACCAGGACCTCGAGGACCTGAAGACGGCCTGTCGCGAGATCAACCCGGCGCTGGACGAGTTCGACTGCTCGGTGTTCGATGGCCGCTATCCCACCGGCGACATCGATGACGCCTATCTGGCCGCCCTGGAAGCCAGCCGCAACGACGACGCCAAGTCCGAGCAGAGCGCCGGCGACCACGCGCTGGTGGGCATGCACAATCAGGAAGACGACACCGACTGACAGGGAGGCGCCATGCACGACGACACCATTCCCGAGCAGGACTGGGGGCTCGATACCCTGGCGATCCGCTCCGGGCACCACCGTACCGCCGAGCAGGAGCACGGCGAGCCGATCTTTCCGACCTCGAGCTTCGTCTACGGTAGCGCCGCCGAAGCGGCGCGCAAGTTCGGCGGCCAGGAGCCGGGCAACGTCTACTCGCGGTTCACCAACCCGTCGGTGCAGACCTTCGAGCGCCGCCTCGCCGCCCTGGAGGGCGGCGAGCGCTGCGTGGCGACCAGCTCCGGCATGTCGGCGATCCTGTCCACGGCGCTGGCGCTGCTGCAGGCCGGCGACGAGATCGTCGCCTCGCGCTCGCTGTTCGGCTCCACGGTCAGCCTGTTCGACAAGTACCTGGGCAAGTTCGGCATCACCACCCGCTACGTCGAGCTCTCCGACCTGGCGGCCTGGGAGGCGGCGATCACGCCGGCGACCAGGCTGCTGTTCGCCGAGACGCCGTCCAATCCGCTGTCCGAGGTGGGCGACATCCCGGCACTGGCCGAGATCGCCCATCGCCACGGTGCCTGGCTGGCGATCGACAACTGCTTCCTGACCCCGGCGCTGCAGACGCCTATCGCGCTGGGGGCGGATCTGGTGATCCACTCCGCCACCAAGTACCTGGACGGCCAGGGGCGTGCCGTTGGCGGCGCGGTGGTCGGCCCCGACGCGCTGCTGCAGGAAGTCTACGGCGTGGTGCGTACCTGCGGGCCCTGCATGAGCCCGTTCAACGCCTGGATCTTCACCAAGGGCCTGGAGACCCTGGGGCTGCGCATGAAGGCCCACTGCGCCAACGCGCTTAGTCTGGCCGAGTGGCTCGAGGCCCATCCGGCGGTGGAGCGGGTGTATTACAGCGGGCTGGCCGGTCATCCGCAGCATGAGCTGGCCGCGCGTCAGCAGAAGGCGTTCGGCGCGGTGCTCGGCGTCGAGGTGAAGGGCGGCCGGGAAGGCGCCTGGTCGGTGATCGATGCCACCGAGATGCTGTCGATCACCGGCAACCTGGGCGACGTCAAGACCACCATCACCCATCCCGGCACCACCACCCACGGTCGCCTCTCCGACGACCAGAAGGCCGCCGCCGGCATTCGCGAGGGCCTGATCCGCATTGCGGTGGGCCTCGAGGACATCGCCGACATCCAGGCCGACCTGGCTCGCGGCCTCGACACCCTCGTCTAGGCCGATGCCAAGGCGTTCGCATGCCGTTCAAGCGGGCGGCATGCGGAATTTCCGCACGAAGCATTCATCTTTTTTCAGCGGATTCCCCCGTCGCGTTCGGGTAGTCTGGTGCCTTGTGATCCGCGTTCGGGAGCGCTCATGTGGCGTAATACCTCTTCTGGCTGGGGACTGACCAGCATCCTGCTGCACTGGCTGAGTGCGCTGGCCTTCGTCGGGCTGTTCGTGCTCGGCTGGTGGATGACCGGTCTCGGTTACTACGACGACTGGTATCATCTGGCGCCCTGGTGGCATCGTTCCGTGGGCGTGTTGGTCTTCGCCGTGACCCTGGGCCGGCTGGCGTGGCGGGTGCTGCAGCCGACGCCGGCGCTGCCTGGCTCGCGCCTGGAGCGCCTGGCCGCTCACCTCGGCCATGCCGGGCTCTACGCGCTGATGCTGCTGGTGCTGGTCAGCGGCTATCTGATCTCCACCGCGGAGGGGGCCGGCATCGACGTCTTCGGCCTCTTCGAGGTGCCGGCGCTAATCAGCGGGCTGCCCCGCCAGGCCAGCGTCGCCGGCAGCGTCCACTGGTATGCGGCGCTGGCGCTGATGCTGCTCGCCGGTGGCCATGGCCTCGCCGCGTTCAAGCATCACTGGGTGGATCGTCACGACACCCTGCTGCGCATGCTCTCGCCCCGTTACACCCGGGCTCGCCGCCGCGGCGGGCCCGCTTCCCACTGACCCATCGAGTCACGCAAGGAGTTAGCGATGTACAAGAAGACCGCAATGACCGCCGCCCTGGCCGCCGCGTCCCTGGTGCCGCTCGCCCAGGCACAGGCCGCCGACTACGCCATCGACACCGACGGCCAGCACGCCTTCGTGCAGTTCAAGATCAGCCACCTGGGCTTTTCCTACATCCTGGGCAGCTTCGAGGAGTTCGACGGCGGCTTCAGCTACGATCCCGAGAATCCGGGGGCGTCTTCTGCCCATCTGGACGTGGAAGTCGACAGCCTGACCACCAATCATGCCGAGCGCGACAAGCACATCCTGAGCGACGATTTCCTCGACGTGGCCGAGTACCCGACCGCGAGCTTTGCCTCCACCGGCTTCGAGCCCACCGGAGACGGAGAGGGGGTGCTGACCGGCGACCTGACCCTGCACGGCGAGACGCAGACCATCGAGATGCCGGTCACCCTGCTGGGCGAGGGCGACGATCCCTGGGGCAACTATCGTGCGGGCTTCGAGGGCTCCACCACCCTGACACTCTCCGACTATGGCATCGACATGTCGCAGTTCCCGGAGTCGATGCACGAGCTCGAGCTGTACGTGACCTTCGAGGGCATTCGCCAGTAAACTTCCGGCGGCGCCTGTGCGACACATCCCGGCCCATGGCCGGGATGTGTCGTTTTGGGCTGTAATCGGCAGGATCCGGAACCCGGAGGCTTGGGGAATTGGCAGGATGAAAAAGGCGCGTGGTCATCATCGCCAGTGGCGGGCTCGCGTAATCTGGGGGCTGGGTCTTCTGTCCTGGCTGTTGGCCGCGCTAGTGTTGTGGCACGGCCAGTGGTGGGCGGGGACGGCCCTGATCGTGGTCATCGGCTGTTGTATCGTCTCCGCGGCGTGCGCGCTGCCGGGTGGCCGCCGCCCCGCGGTCGACGAGCTGACCCGACGCCAGGCCCGGTGTGGCGACGATCGCTTCCGCGCCTTGCTGGAAGGGCTCACCGGTGCCGCCGTCCAGGGCTACGACCGGCATCGACGGGTGGTATTCTGGAACGAGGCCAGCACGCGACTCTACGGCTACCGGTATGAGGAGGCCTGGGGGCACAAGCTCGAGGAGCTGATCATCCCTTTGCCCATGAGGGAGGCGGTCATCCGTCGTCACCAGGCCTGGGTGGATCACGGCATTCCCATCCCCGCGGAGCGGTTGCGGCTTCAGGGTCGAAGCGGCCAGCCCGTCGATGTCTACTCCTATCACGTCATGTTCGACAGCGATACCGATTCGCCGGTGATGTTCTGCGTGGACGTGGGGCTCGATGTGCCGCGATGATCACTTTGCCTCGGCTGGGATATCCTGGGCGTGGATAACGTCTATGCTGAGGGTGGCCGTCTGATACTTTTGAATGACAAATGTTCCTTCTTCGTCAGGCGGTCGGGTCCCAACGACACGGAGTTTCCATGGGCGGACGGCACGTCAAACGCATTCGTGATCGATGGCTCCGGTGGTGCAGCACGGTCGGGGCATGGCCTGCCTCCGGGAAACATGATCGCGAGGACCTGAAGGCGATCCAGCGCCTTCACCAGGACAGCGAGCAGCGATTTCGCGTGTTGCTGGAGAGCCTGCCGCGCGTGGCAGTGCAGGGCTACGACCGGCAGCGTCGGGTCATCTACTGGAACGAGGCCAGTGCCCGGCTCTACGGCTATCCGACCGAGGTAGCCATGGGACGCCTGCTCGAGGATCTGATCATTCCCGATCCCATGCGTCAGCCTGTCGTCGAGGCCCACCGGGCGTGGGTCGAGCAGGGCCAGGCAATTCCCGCCGATGAGCTCGAGCTGCGCCACCGCAGCGGCGAGCCGGTGCCGGTGTTCTCCCACCACGTGATGCTCGGCGAGCATACCGACAACCCGCTGATGTTCTGTGTCGATATCGATCTGTCCGACCAGAAGCGGGCCCATCGCGATCTGGCCTTCGCCACCCGCTTCGATCAGTTGACGCACCTGCCCAATCGCCAGGCCTTCGAGGCCGACCTGGACGAGCGGCTCGACCGCTGCCGGCGCCAGGGACGGTCGCTGACCGTGCTCTACCTGGATATCGACCGTTTCGCCGAGATCAATGACGCCTTCGGCTATGCCCAGGGCGACCAGATCCTGATCGAGCTGACCCGCCGCCTGCGCCATCGCCAGCGGTCCGGGGACCTGATGTCGCGGGTCTCCGGCGACGAGTTCGTGATGGCCTTTCCCGGCGTGGGGGATGCCGAGGCGCGGCGCACGGTGGTCGAGAGCGTCCGCTCGGTGTTCGACCGGCCCTTCGAGGTGGATGGCATCGCGCGCGCGGTCACCGCCAGCCTCGGGCTCAGCGTCTTCCCCGATCACGGTCGGGTGGCCCGGGAGCTGATTCGCAACGCCGACGTGGCCAAGAATCGCGCCAAGCTGGACGGGCAGGGTTCCCTACAGGGCTTCCAGCAGCATTACCACGACGCGCTGGTGCGTCAGCACCGGCTCGCCGAGCGGCTGGAGCACGCCATCGCCAATCGCGAGCTCAGCCTGCACTATCAGCCCCAGGTGTCGGCGGTGAGCGGTCGGATCGAGAACCTCGAGGCGCTGCTGCGCTGGGAGCCGACCGACGGCGAGGCAGTCTCGCCCGCCGAGTTCATCCCCCTAGCCGAGCGCTCGGGGCTGATCGAGCGGCTCGGCGACTGGGTGGTCGAGGAGGCCTGTCGCCAGCAGGCGGCCTGGCGTGCGGTGGGGGTCGAGGCGCTGCGCATCGACATCAACCTGTCGGGGCGCCAGGTGCGCGCGCCGGAGACGCTCGAACGCCTGGAGGCCTGCGTGGCGCGCCACGGACTCGAGCCGCAGGACATCGGCATCGAGCTGACCGAGAACGTGCTGATCGAGGCCAACGAGGACGTGCTGACGCGCCTGCGTCGCCTCTATCGCCGTGGGGTGCGCATCGCCATCGACGACTTCGGCACCGGCTATTCGTCGCTCAGCTACCTCAAGCTGTTTCCGCTCACCACGCTCAAGATTGACCGCTCCTTCGTGCGCGATGCGCCGCGGCAGCCGGAGGACCGCGCCATCATGGAGGCCGCGGTCTTCATCGGTCATCGGCTGGGGCTGGAGGTGGTGGCCGAGGGCGTCGAGACCGCCGAACAGCTGGCCCTGGTGCGCGAGATGCGCTGCGATCTGGTGCAGGGCTACTATTACCATCGACCGCTGCCGGTGGCCGAGGTGCAGCGGCTGCTGCTCGCCCAGCTCGAGCACGCCCCCTGAGACGGGCCGCGACTTCGCGTAGAATGGACCGCCCTCGACGATTCTCGCGGAGTCTTTGTGTTGCGAAACGACGCTACCACTTCCTCGCTGGGCGTGACGCTGTGGCGTCAGACCTGGCCCATGGCCATCGGCGTGCTGTCCCTGCTGGGCTTCCAGCTGATCGACAGCGCCTTCGTCGCCCGGCTGGGCACGGCGCCGCTGGCCGCCCAGTCCTTCACCCTGCCGCTGTCCTTCCTGATCATCGGCGTCCAGGTGGGGATGGGGATCGCCATCGCCGCGCTGATCTCCCGGGCCCTGGGGGCGGGGGAGGCGTCGCGAGCCCGTCGCCTGAGCAGCCTGGTGCTGCTGGTGGGGGCGCTGGTCATCGCGCTGCTGGCCGTAGGGCTGTGGCTGGCCCAGGTGTCGATCTTCCGGCGTCTGGGCGCCGCCCCCGATTCGCTGGCGTTGATCCGCGCCTACTGGGGCCCCCAGCTGCTGTCCGCCTGGGTGGGGGCGGTGCTCTATTTCGGCTACAGCCTGTTCCGGGCCCACGGCAACACGCGCTTGCCCGGCTCGCTGATGGTGATCACCAGCCTGGCCAACCTGGCGCTCGATCCGCTGCTGATCTTCGGCGTCGGCGACTGGCAGGGGCTGGGGCTGCCGGGGGCGGCCTGGGCCACGGTGCTGGCCATGCTGGTAGGGCTCGGCGTGATGGGCATGCGTCTGGCCGGCACCGAGTGGCTGGCCACCCGCGGGCTGTGGGAGGAGGCCGGTCGGTCGCTGCGGCCCTTCCTCGGCATCGCCGGGCCGGCCATGATCAGCCAGCTGATGCCGCCGCTGGCCGCCATGCTGGCGATCTCGGTGGTGGCTCGGCTCGGCGAGTCCCAGGTGGCGGCCTGGGGCCTGGCCAGCCGCCTGGAGACCCTGTCGCTGATGGCCGTGCTGGCGATGACCATGTCGCTGCCGCCCTGGCTGGGGCGCTGCTACGGCGCCGGCGACTGGCCGCAGGTGAATCGCCTGATGCGTCTGGCATTGAAGGTGGCGGTGCTCTGGCAGCTGGGACTGGGGCTGGCGCTGGCGCTGGCCGCGCCCTGGGTGGCCGCGGCCCTGGCCGGCTCCGCCGAGGTGAGCGATGACCTAACCATACTGCTGCACTGGCTGCCGCCGAGCTATGCCGCGCTAGGGGTCTGCATGCTGGTGGTCTCCGCCGGCAATGCGCTGGGCTGGCCGCTGCGGGCGATGATGATGTCCGCCGCCCGGCTGTTCGCCTTCTACCTGCCGTGCCTGGGGCTGGGTGCCTGGCTGGGCGGCCTGCCGGGCCTGGCACTGGGGGCGGCGCTGGGCAATCTGCTGGCCGGCCTGGCGGCCTGGGGGCTGTTGCGGCGTACCCTCGCCAGCCCGCGGCGCCAGCCAGTCGGGGGTGGGTAGTGTTTTTTTCTGTTTCTCTTGGTTTTTGTTTATTGAAAGCCCAGAAAGTGATGATTATTTGAAGGTTGTGACAATCCTTGAAGTGAATAACAGAAAAATCATCTAACTTTGCTCTCCTATACTCGTTTGATCGCATCGCCCGGGCATGGCCCGGGCGATCTCGTTCCCGCAGATGGCACGGCGATCCAACAACACGATCAGGGGAGAGCACGGCATGAAGGTATTGATTCTCGGCAGCGGTGTGGTCGGTGTCACCAGCGCCTACTATCTGGCGCGTCAGGGCCATGAGGTCACCGTGGTGGATCGCCAATCGGCACCGGCCATGGAAACCAGCTACGGCAACGCCGGTCAGGTGTCGTTCGGCTTCTCCTCGCCCTGGGCCGCGCCCGGGATCCCGCAGAAGGCGGTGAAGTGGATGTTCCAGGAGCATGCGCCGCTGAAGATCCAGCCGCGCATGGACCCGACCATGGCCCGTTTCATGATGAAGATGTTCGGCAATTGCAATCCCGAGCGCTATGCGGTGAACAAGGAGCGCATGGTGCGCATCGCCGAGCACAGCCGGGCCTGCATCGACGCTCTGCGCGCCGAGACCGGCATCCGCTACGAGGATCGTCAGAAGGGTCTCTTGCAGCTGTTCCGTCACGACAGCCAGGTGGAGGCCGTGGCCAAGGACATGCAGGTGCTCGAGCGCTGCGGCGTTCGCCACCGGCTGCTGGGCGCCGACGAGGTCACCGCGGTCGAACCGGCCCTTTCCCGGGTACCGGGCAAGTTCGTCGGCGGCCTGCACCTGCCGGACGACCAGACCGGTGACTGCCACCTGTTCACCAATCGCCTGGCCGACTATTGCCGTGAGCACCTGGGCGTCAGTTTCCGCTTCGGCGTCGACATCCAGCGCATCCGCCGCGGCAACGCCGGCATCGAGGGCGTGATCACCAGCGCCGGCGAGCTCACCGCCGACGCCTACGTGGTCTGCCTGGGCAGCTATTCGCCGTTCCTGGTCAAGGACCTGGGCATCCGCCTGCCGATCTACCCGGTCAAGGGTTACAGCCTGACCGTGCCGGTGGTGGACGACGGCGGGGCGCCCCAGTCCACGGTGATGGACGAGACCTACAAGGTGGCGATCTCGCGCTTCGATGACCGCATCCGCGTGGGCGGCACCGCCGAGCTGGCGGGCCACGACCTGAGCCTGCCGGAGAAGCGCCGAGCGACCATCGACATGGTGGTGCGCGACGTCTTCCCCGAGGGCGGCGACGTCGACCGCGCCGAGTTCTGGAGTGGCCTGCGACCGATGACGCCGGATTCCACGCCGATCATCGGCGCCACCCGCTACGACAACCTGTGGCTCAACACCGGCCACGGGACCCTGGGCTGGACCATGAGCTGCGGCAGCGCCCAGCTGCTGGCCGATCTGATGGCGGCCGAAACGCCGCGCATCGACCCGCAGGGGCTCGACGTCTCGCGCTACGCCGCCTGACGCGCTCTTGCTCGCGACTTGGTCGCGGATATTGGCCGGACGCCCCGCGCATGGCGCGGGCCGTCGCCGTATGGCGACAACGTAATCGTTTGTTTTAAAAGACAATAAAGGGTGAGGGGCTAGTATGTCGCCTTATGGCGACGTCTGCCCGTTCGAGGCCGGCCGCCGGGCTCGGTCGGTCGTCTCGATTGTTTTTTAACTTGCTGATATTAAAGTGTCGAGGCACAAGTGGCACGTCGTTCGCAGTTTCTGAGGGTGAGGCAGGTCTCGATGGACTGCCGTCGATACCCACCGGGCGTCGCAGGCGTCGTATCGCCGCCACGCCGGTTTCGCCAAGGAGGCATCATGACGTTCAAGACACTCGCCATCGGCATCACCCTGGCCTGCAGTTCACTGAGCGCGGGCACCCTGCTGGCCGATACCGCGGCCGACGCCAGCGCCGGTGCCCGGCTGTCGGCCTCGCACCATGACGTGCGCGTCGGTGCCGTCGCCGATACCGACAGTGGCCTCGCGACCGACCGCGACGGGGGCGGGGCCTCGTCTCGTCTGGACGAGCATCATGAGCGGGCTTCGGAAACGGTACATGACGCCACGGACCGGGTGGAGCGGCAGCTGGCGCAGCGCCACGATCGGGCCACGACCGCCGTGGAGGATGCCACGCATCGCGCCGGTCGGCGCTGAGTCCGAGCCGCCGCGCGTCGCGGCTGGAATGCACGACGCCCGGGCCGCAGGGCCCGGGCGTCGCGTGTCCGAACGGCGTCAGCCGGTCAGTCGTTGACCGCGGCGATCGCCTTGGCCAGGTAGGGCAGGTTCTCGTGGGAGAAGCCGGCCACGTTGGCACGGCCGGAGCGCACCATGTAGATGCTGAACTCGTCGCGCAGGCGGTCCACCTGTTCCGGCGTCAGGCCGGTGTAGGAGAACATGCCGCGCTGCTCGGCCACGTGGGCGTACTTCTCGTCCAGGCCGTACGGCTTCAGGGCCTCGACGAAGTCGCGACGCAGGGTGTTGATGCGGTCGCGCATCTCGGTGAGCTCCTCGCGCCAGACGGCGGTCAGCTCGTCGGAGTGCAGGATCTCGGAGACGATGGCGCCACCGTGGGCCGGCGGGTTGGAGTAGTTCTCGCGGGCGACGATGGCCACCTGGGAGCGCACGTTCTCCATTTGTTCGGCGTTCCTAGCGACCATGATCAGGCAGCCGGTCCGCTCGCAGTAGATGCCGAAGTTCTTGGAGCAGGAGCTGGTGATGATCACCTCGTCGAGGTTCTCGGCCAGCAGGCGCGGCGCGAAGGCGTCCTCGTCCAGGCCCTCACCGAAGCCCTGGTAGGCGAAGTCGACCAGCGGCAGCAGCTTGCGCTCCTTGAGCACCTCCAGCACCTGCTTCCACTGATCCTGGGACAGGTCGAAGCCGGTCGGGTTGTGGCAGCAGGCGTGCAGCAGCACCACGTCACCCTCGGGGATCTGCTTCAGGGCCCCGAGCATGCCGTCGAAGTCGAGGCGGTTGTCGGCGTCGACGTAGGGGTACTTGTGCAGGGTGAGGCCGGCCGCCGGGAAGATGCCGAGGTGGTTCGGCCAGGTCGGATCGCTGACCCAGACGTCCTTGCCGGGCAGCTGGGTGGCGATGAAGTCCGCCGCCAGGCGCAGCGCGCCGGTGCCGCCGGGGGACTGGGTCGCGCTGGCGCGGCCGGCCTCGAGCACCGGGGAGCCCTGGCCGAATACCATTGGCAGCACCACGTCGCCGTAGGCCGGAGCGCCGTGAGAACCGATGTAGGTCTTGGTGGTCTCGTTGTTGAGCAGCAGGGCCTCGGCTTCCTTGACCGCGCGCATCACCGGGGTGTTGCCCTGGGCATCACGATAGACGCCGACGCCGAGATCGACCTTCTGAGGGTTGGTGTCCTTCTTGAAGGCCTCGATGAGCCCGAGGATGGCATCCCCGGGAACCCGCTCAATCTGTTCGAACATTTACGTCGCTACCTCGTCGGTTCTGGCGGCTAGGATGAAATCGTTTTTGTGCAGGCCCTTCATCTCGTGGGACCACCAGGTCACGGTGACCTTGCCCCACTCGGTCAGCAGGGCCGGGTGGTGACCCGCTTCCTCGGCGATCTCGCCGACCCGGTTGGTGAACGCCAGGGCCTGCCGAAAGTTGCGGAACATGAAGATCCGCTCCAGCTGCATGATGCCATCGCGCTCGACGATCTGCCACTCGGGGATATTGCCGCGATACTGCTCGATCTCGCTCTGGGTGACGTGGGGGGCGTCCCAGCTGCAGGCTTCGCACTGCTGTTCGGAAAGTTCGCTCATGATGGCTCCTCGTAGGCGCGTTGTGGTGGATGTGGGATATGTCATGGTGATGATCGCCCACCGATGCAAGGGGCGGTCGCGCTGCGGCGACGTATCAGGCGCTGGCCGCCTCGGTCTCGGCGGGTTTCGGCTTCGGCGGAAAGCGCGGCTCGAACAGGCCGAGTGCCATGGCCTCGTGGACCATGCCCATGATGTCGCGGCCCGCCAGTTCGTGCAGCGTCTCCAGGTCGTTCAGCACGTAGTAGAGCGGTTGGAGGATGTCGATCCGGTAGGGCGTGCGCAGCGCGTCCAGCGGATCGAAGGGCGTATGCACGGGGGCGTCGGACAGGGCGTGCTGGGTCTCCTTGGGCGAGGAGATGATGCCGCCGCCGTAGACGCGCCGGCCCGCGGGGGTATCGACCAGGCCGAATTCCACGGTCATCCAGTACAGCCGGGCCAGGTAGACGCGCTCCTTGGGCGTGGCCTCCAGGCCCAGGCGGCCGTAGGTGGCGGTGAATTCGGCGAAGGCCGGATTGGTGAGCATCGGGCAGTGGCCGAAGATCTCGTGGAAGATGTCCGGTTCCTGCAGGTAGTCCAGTTCCTCCGGCGTGCGGATGAAGGTGGCCACCGGGAAGCGGCGATTGGCCAGCAGCTCGAAGAAGGTGTCGAAGGGAATCAGTGCCGGCACCTGGGCGGTTTCCCAGCCGGTGGCGTCGCGCAGCACGGCGTCGACCTCGGCGAGCTGAGGGATGCGCTCGACGGGCAGCGCCAGGCGCTCCATGCCGTCGAGATATTCCTGACAGACGCGGCCCGGCAGCAGCTCGATCTGACGCTCCATCAGCGTGCGCCAGGTGGCGTTTTCCTGCTCGCTCCAGGCGATATGGCCGTTGGCGTCCGGCATTCTGGCCTGATAGGCGGTCTTCTTGGGGGCGCTTTGAGCCTTCATGGTTGCTCCCGTCACGGTATTGGAATTGTCATGGCCTCAAGGGGATGACCGCAGTCTAGGTGGAGCGACGGGGCGAGTGGGGCGTTCAGCGGGCGACCTCGGGCGGCGGGAAGGCGTTTGGTTGTAAAGAATGCATGACAGTCGGGGCGCGCGGAGGGGGTGATGCGGCCAAAGGCGCATGGTATCGGCGTCGCCACGCCCATAATGTCACGTTATCTTTACAGATGAGTCACGCCGGGCTGACGACCTTCTTGCGGCCCGGTCCGTTTTTTCGACCTGCGAGTCTTTCATGCGCCTGAGATTCCACTGCCAGAACCGCATCGGCATCCTGCGCGATATCGTGGCCCACTTCGCCGACTACGGGCTCAACGTGGCCCACGGCGAGGTCGGCGGCGAGCACGGCAACGCCATCTACCTGCACGTGCCCAACCTGCTGAACGCCCAGCTGGCCACGCTCAAGCCCGAGCTCGAGCAGGTGCCCGGGGTGTTCGGCGTGCGCCGGGTCGGCCTGATGCCCAGCGAGCGGCGACACCTCGAGCTCGATGCCCTGCTGTCGTCGCTGTCGGACCCGGTGATGTCGATCGACATGGAGGGCCACCTGGTGGCGGCCAACCGCGCCGCCGGGCAGCTGCTGGGCGTGCGGGTCGATGAGGTGCCGGGCCTGTCGCTGGACCGCTACCTGCCCGATCTCGACCTGCCGGAGCTGATCCGCCGCAACAACGCTCGGGTCAACGGGCTGCGGGTCAAGCTGCGTGACACCGTCTACCTGGCCGACATCTCGCCGCTGCACCGCGAGCAGCAGTCGGACGTGGCCTCGCTGGCCGGCGCCGTGGTCACCCTGCATCGCGCCGATCGCATCGGCGAGCGCATCTATCAGGTGCAGCGCCAGGAGCTGCGCGGCTTCGAGTCGCTGTTCCAGGCCAGCCCGCGGCTGGAGGCGCTGATCGGCGAGGCGCGCCGCATGGCGCCGCTGGACGCGCCGCTGCTGATCCAGGGCGAGACCGGCACCGGCAAGGAGCTGCTGGCCCGGGCCTGCCACCTGGCGAGCCCGCGGGGGCAGGCGCCGTTCATGGCGCTCAACTGTGCGGGGCTGCCGGAATCCATGGCCGAGACCGAGCTGTTCGGCTATGCGCCGGGCGCCTTCGAGGGCGCGCGACCCGAGGGCAAGCTGGGGCTATTGGAGCTGACCGCCGGCGGCACCATCTTCCTCGACGAGGTGGGCGAAACCAGCCCGCGCATGCAAGTCAAGCTGCTGCGCTTCCTGCAGGACGGCAGCTTTCGCCGTGTGGGCAGCGACGAGGAGACCTATCTGGACGTGCGGGTGATCTGCGCCACCCAGCAGGACCTGCCGAGCCTGTGCGCCGAGGGGCGCTTCCGCCAGGATCTCTACCACCGTCTCAACGTGCTGACCCTGGAGGTGCCGCCGCTGCGGGACTGCCTGGACGGCATCCAGGCGCTGGCGACGCACTTCATCGACCGCGCCGCCACCCAGATCGGCTGCCCGATGCCGCAGCTGTCACCGGGTGCGGTGGCGCGGCTGTCGGCCTATCACTGGCCGGGCAACGTACGCCAGCTGGAGAACGTGCTGTTCCAGGCGGTGTCGCTGTGCGAGGGCGGGGTCATCGAGCCGGCGCATCTGCGCCTGCCCGAGGTGGGCCGGGTACCGGGGCTCGCCGGCATCGATCTCGGCGGCTCGCTGGGCGATATCCTCGGCGAGGTGGAGCGGCGGGTGCTGTCGAGCCTCTATCCGCAGCATCCTTCCAGCCGCCAGCTGGCCAAGCGACTCGGCGTCTCGCATACCACCATCGCCAACAAGCTCAAGCGCCACGGGATCGGCTCGGAGGATGAATGAGTGTCGCCGGTCGAGGGCGACTGCCGCGCTGGCTGAAGGTGACCTTCACGCTGTGGATGCTGTTCTGGGCGCCTTCGGTGGCGTTACGCATCGGCGTGCAGAACTACCTGTGGCTGTGCAACCTGGCCAACTTCCTGCTGCTGGCCGGGCTGTGGGGCGAGAGCCGCCGGCTGGTCTCCATGGCCTGGCTGGCCACGGCGCTGGTGGGTAGCCTGTGGGCGCTGGATGCCGGCGTCGCCTGGGCCAGCGGCTGGCATCCCATCGGCGGCACCGAGTACATGTTCGACACGCGCATTGCGCCGTCGGTGCGGCTGCTGTCGCTCTATCACCTGGTGCTGCCGCTGGTGGCCGGTTTCGGCGTCGCGAGGCTCGGCTACGATCGCGTGGCCCTCGCCTGGCAGACCGCGCTGACCTGGGCGGCGATCCTCGCCGCCCGGGCGCTGACCGATCCCTCGCGCAACGTCAACTGGGTCGAGGGCCCCTTCGGCGGCGCCCAGGCCTGGCTGCCGGACGGGCTCTATGTCATCGCGCTGATGCTGGCCTGGCCGCTGGCGCTCTATCTGCCGGTGCATCTGGCGACGCTTTCGCTGATGCGGCGGCGAGCGTGAACGATCAGCGGGAAAGCCAGTCGCGCACCTCGCCGAAGGGATGGGCCTCCAGCGCCGCGAAGCCGTCGAGCTGGCGCGCCTTGTGGCGGGTCAGCCGCGGCGAGGTCAGCCCGCACAGGAAGCGGGCCAGCAGCGTCGCGGTGGCGGCCTCGCCTTCGCCGGCGGCCGAGAGCCGTTCGCGCAGCGGCGCGGTCAGGGCGGCGGCGTCCATCGCGGCGAGCGGCGCCGGAGGCGGCGGGGAGGGCAGTTGCGCCACCTGACCGCGGCAGCCCGAGCAGTGGCCGCAGCGTTCGGGGGCGGCGGCGTCGCCGAACCAGTCCGCCAGCCGTCGGGTCAGGCAGCCTTCGCCCTCGAACAGCGCCAGCATGGCGTGCAGCCGTTCGATCTCGGCCCGCTCCTTGTCGACGAAGGCCCGGTGCAGTCGCGTGATCAGGGCCTCGTCGACGGGCTGGCGCACCTCGAAGACTTCGGTCATCTGCTTGCTTTCCAGCGTGATCAGGTCCTTGTCGGCGAAGTAGTCCAGGGCGGTGATCACCCGCTGGCGCGAGGTGTCGAGGCCGCGCTCGGCGCCCAGCCGCGTCAGGGCCTCGAGGTCCAGTCGGTACCAGGTGCGCGCCTTCGACGAGGCCTCGAGGATCGCCTCGACGAAGGCCCGGCGCTCGCCCTGGAAGCGGGCCACCAGGGTCTCCGCCGGCTCCTCCAGGCGGAAGCGGTATTCGGCGAAGTAGCTGAAGCGCGGCCGGATCACGCCCTCCAGCTCCAGGTGCACCAGCAGCGTCTTGAGCGGCAGCGGACGGATGTCGCTGTCCCGGGACAGAGTGTTGAGGGTGAAGGCCCAGTCCTCGCCGGGGGCGGGCAGGGTCGCCGTCACCCGGGCGATGGCGTCGCGCTCCGGGGTGTCGCCGTAGGTGAAGTTTTCCAGCACGCTGAGGTGATCGCGGCCGGCCAGCATCAGGCACTCGGCCGGGGCGCCGTCGCGCCCGGCGCGGCCGATCTCCTGGCTGTAGTTCTCCACCGACTTGGGCAGGTCGAAGTGCACCACGGCGCGGATGTCGCTCTTGTCGATGCCCATGCCGAAGGCGATGGTGGCGACGATCACCGGCGTGCGCCCGGCCATGAAGTCGTCCTGGCGGTGGGCGCGGGTCTCGGCGTCGAGGCCGGCGTGATAGGCCGCCGCGGGCAGGCCGGCGGCGCCGAGATAGGCCGCCAGGCGCTCGGCGGTCTGCTGCAGGGTGACGTAGACCACGGTGGCCCCGGCGTTCGGCCCCTCGCCCCGTGGGCGCAGCCATTCGACCAGCCGCCGCGGTCGCTCGTCGGCCGCCACCGGCGCCACCTGCAGGTCCAGATTGGGGCGATAGAAGCCGGTGGCGGTGACGTCCTCCGCCTCGATGGCGAAGTGGCGGCGCATGTCCTCGATCACCTTGGGGGTGGCGGTGGCCGTCAGCAGCAGGCTCTGGGGAATGCCGAGCTCGTGGCGCGTGGCCGGCAGGGTCAGGTAGTCGGGGCGGAAGTTGTGGCCCCACTCGGAGATGCAGTGGGCCTCGTCGACCACCAGCAGCGAGATCGGCACGCGGCGGATGAAGGCGCGGAAGCGCTCGTTCTTGAGCCGCTCCACCGACACCATCAGGATGCGGATCTCGCCGCGTGCCACGCCGTCCATCACCGCCCGGGCCTCGTCCTTGCTCTGGGAGGAGTCGAGGCTGGCGGCGGCGATGCTGTGACGCTGCAGGAAGGCCAGCTGGTCCTGCATCAGCGCCAGCAGCGGCGAGACCACCAGCGTCAGGTTCGGCAGGTGCAGGGCGGAGAGCTGATAGCACAGCGACTTGCCCGAGCCGGTGGGGAAGATGGCGGCCGCCGAGCGGCCGGCGACCACGGCCTCGATGACCGGGCGCTGGCCGGGGCGGAAGTCGGGATAGCCGAAGACCCGGGCGAGGGTCTGGTCGATGGCGGTCATGGCGGCTCCGGGCGGCGTCGATGAAGCGACAAGGATACACGCCATGGGCGGCGATCTCGCCCCGCTCCGGGGCGGCCCCGTCGTCAGCCGTCGGCCACCACCCGGTTGCGGCCCTGGTGCTTGGCCCGGTAGAGGCTGGCGTCGGCGCGCTGCAGCAGGGCGAACTCCTCGCCGCCGAGTCGGGCCAGCAGAGCCTCCTCGCGCGGCAGCGAGCGGCAGCAGTCGACCAGCTCGCAAAGCGTGGCATCCCCCTGCAGGTGTCCCCAGGTGTCGTTGATCGCCTTTAAGTGGTCGATGTCGATCATCATCAGCGACAGCGGGGTGGCATGGGGGGGGGCTCAGCGAGATCTCTTCGTCGAACCACAGTGGCAGATGGCGGGCGCGGAAGGCGCCGGCGCAGATGGCGAGGCCCCGCAGGAGCCGGAACATGCGCCTCGGCGCCTGTCTTTTCATCGGCGTGTTCTTTATCAGCGCGGTGCGTCGTAGCGTCCCTCTCGGCCTTTCGAGAATACCACCTGCCACAGTTGCAGATGGCGGGCGCGGAAGGCGCCGGCGCAGATGGCCAGGTAATAGCGGAACATCCGCCGGGTGCGTTCGTTGTAGCGCTCGGCGATCTCGTCCCAGTGGGCGTCGAAGTTCTCGAGCCAGGCCATCAGGGTGCGATCGTAGTCGGCGCCGAAGTTCTGCCAGTCCTCCATCAGCAGGTGCTCCTCGCTGGCCTGGGCGATGTATCGGGCGGAGGGCAGCACGCCGTTGGGGAAGATGTAGCGGTTGATCCAGGGGTCGGCGTTGATGTGAGAGATGTTGGAGCCGATGGTGTGCAGCATGAACAGGCCGTCGGCGGGCAGCAGGCGTTCCACGGTCTCGAAGTAGGTCGCGTAGTTGCGATGGCCGACGTGCTCGAACATGCCGATGGACACCACGCGATCGAACTGGCCCTCGAGCTCGCGGTAGTCCTCGAGCAGAATCTCGACCGGCAGCCCCTCGCAGCGCCGGCGGGCCAGCTCCGCCTGCTCCCTGGAGATGGTGATGCCGGTGACCTCGACGCCGTGATGTCGCGCGGCGTGTTCGGCGAAACTGCCCCAGCCGCAGCCGATGTCCAGCACCCGCATGCCGGGCTCCAGCTCGAGCTTGCGGCAGGCGAGCTCGAGCTTGGCGTGCTGCGCCTCCCGCAGGCTGCCGGCGCCCTTCCAGTAGCCGCAGGAGTAGCACATGGTCTCGTCCAGCATACGCTCGAAGAGGTCGTTGCCGAAGTCGTAGTGGGCCTCGCCGACGATGTGGGCGCGGGCGCGGCTCTGCAGGTTGAAGAAACCGGACTGCAGGCGATACATCATCCGTTCCGATTTGGATTGGGCATGTTCGCCCAGGCCATGACGCAGCAGCCGGTGGGCCAGTTCGTCGATGTGTTCGCACTCCCACCAGCCGTCCATGTAGGCCTCGCCGAGCCCCAGTGTGCCCTGGTGCAGAACGCGCGAGAAGAAGTCGGGGTGGTAGACGCGGATGTCCGCGAGGGCCGAGCCGTTGAGGGCGATGCCGGAGCCGTCGAGCAGCTTCTCGAAGACGCGTCGGGCTCGGGTGTCGGGCAGGGCGATGGGGCCGAGACGTGGGTCGCTGGTCATGGTTCCTCCTGGTCCTTCAGAGTCGGGGCAGCCGGGATGTGAAAGCGGGAGGTGGCGTGATTCCGATTGTTCTATTACAAGGCGTTAGCATAGATCAGGCGTGAGCGTTTCTGACAACTCACGTTACTGTTTCATGAATCGCCAACCGTTAAGAGAGGAGGGCAATATCATGCACGTCATCGTGGATCTGTGTGTGGTGCCGCTGGGCGTCGGTGTGTCGGTCTCGCCCCAGGTGGCGGCCTGCCAGCGGGTGATCGAGGCCTCCGGACTGGATTACCGGATGCATGCCTACGGCACCAATATCGAAGGGCCCTGGGACGAGGTCATGGCGGTGGTCAAGCGCTGTCACGAGACGGTGCACGAGATGGGGGCGCCGCGCATCACCTCGACCCTCAAGATGGGGACGCGGACCGACCGGGAGCAGCGCATGGATGACAAGGTCGAGAGCGTCGAGCGCCTGCTGGGCGATACCGACGCCTAGGGCGTAACGAAAAATTGACGGTCTGTCAGCGAACCTTTCCGCCCGAGCGAGGGGGTTTGGGGGGTGGGCTGACGGTGTCACGGAATCTTGACGATGCCCGTCGCGGCGGGCCGTCCGAGGGCGGCGGGAGGGCGCCGTGGCGCATTCCGGCGGGGGGCGAGGCGCACTAGTCTGGGGGCACCTCGACGGGCCAAGGCCCGGAGATCACAATCACAAGCACCCCCGGAGGTTCTGCATGAACGCCCCCGTCCAAGGCACCCCCGCTCAGGCGCCCCAGACCGATACCACCAACCCGCTCGGCACCGACGGCTTCGCCTTCGTCGAGTACAGCGCGCCCACCGCCGAGGGCATCGAGGCGCTGCGCCGCCTGTTCCTGCAGCTCGGCTTCACCGAGACGCGCAAGCACCGCTCCAAGGACGTCTTCCTGTTCCAGCAGGAAAGGATCAACTTCGTGCTCAACGCCGAACCCGGCAGCCATGCCGCCGAGTTCGCGCGCGTTCACGGGCCCTCCGCCTGCGCCATGGCCTGGAAGGTGGCCGATGCCCGCCGGGCCTTCGAGCGCGCCGTGGACTGCGGCGCCACGCCGGTGGAGGTGCCGGTGGGCGAGGGCGAGGTCGGCATTCCGGCGGTCGAGGGCATCGGCGGCTCGCTGCTGTACTTCGTCGACGACAAGCTCGACGGCGAGGGTCGCAGCATCTACGACATCGACTTCACGCCGATCGAGGGCCGCAGCGCTCGGGATCACAGCGTCGGCCTGCAGGTGCTCGATCACCTGACCCACAATGTCGACCGCGGCCAGATGGACGTCTGGGCCGGCTTCTACACCCGCCTGGCCAACTTCCGCGAGCTGCGCTACTTCGATATCGCCGGCAAGAAGACCGGGCTCTACTCCCGGGCCATGACCGCGCCCTGCGGCAAGATGCACATCCCGATCAACGAGTCCGCCGACGACAGCTCCCAGATCGCCGAATTCCTGCGCGAGTACAACGGCGAGGGCATCCAGCACCTGGCCATGGCCACCGACGACATCTACGCCACCGTGCGCGCGCTGAAGGCCAATGGCATCCAGTTCCTGTCCACCCCGGACACCTACTACGAGAGGGTCGACCAGCGCGTGCCCAACCACGAGGAGAACCTCGACGAGCTGCGCGAGCTTAACCTGCTGGTGGACGGTGCCCCGGAGCAGGGGGTGCTGCTGCAGATCTTCACCGAGACCGTGATCGGGCCGATCTTCTTCGAGATCATCCAGCGCAAGGGCAACGACGGCTTCGGCGAGGGCAACTTCAAGGCCCTGTTCGAATCCATCGAGGAGGACCAGATCCGCCGCGGCGTGCTCAAGGCAGACTGATCCCACCGGTCGGCCGAGTGCCGGTCATGGCGGGGAGGCGGAAAACAGAACAATCCGCCGTCTCCCTGCCCAACCACGATAAAATCCGTCACAATAGCCGCCTTGCGGTGGCCCCATGCTGTGTGGCGGCGACAACAACAGTTCCGTGATCCCTGGTGTGACATGACTAACGACTCACAACCCCGTACTCAGTGGCTGGGCCGCTGGGGCTTTGTCCTGGCGGCGACCGGCTCCGCGGTCGGCCTGGGCAACGTCTGGAAGTTTCCCTACATGACCGGCGAATACGGCGGCGGGGCCTTCGTGCTGGTCTATCTGGCCTGCATCCTGGCCATCGGCGTGCCGGTGATGATGACCGAGATCGCCCTCGGTCGCCGCGGCCGCGGCAGCCCCATCGACGCCATTCGCCGGGTCACCGCCGAATCGAAGGGGGCCTCGGCCTGGTCGCTGCTCGGCTGGATGGCCATGCTCTGCGGCTTCATGATCCTGTGCTTCTACGTGGTCGTGGCCGGCTGGTCCTTCTCCTACCTGTGGAAGATGCTGACCGGCGGCCTGGCCGGGTCCAGCGTCGACGACATGGCGGCCCTCTTCGGCGCCAACAACGCCAACCCGTTCAACCTGGGATTCTGGAGCACCCTGGTCACGGTCGCCACCATGGTGATCGTCGGCAAGGGCGTGCAGGCCGGTATCGAGAAGAGCGTCAGCTGGATGATGCCCGGCATGGTCGTGATGCTGGTGATCATGATCGTCTACGGCGCCTTCTCCGGCGGCTTCGGCGAGGCGGTGCAGTTCCTGTTCGCCTTCAACGCCGGCAGCCTGTCCAGCGAAGGCATGCTGGCCGCCATGGGCCACGCCTTCTTCACCCTGTCGCTGGCCTCCGGCGCGATCCTGACCTACGGCAGCTACCTGCCGCGCCACGCCTCCATCGGCCGCACCACCCTCAGCGTGGCCGTCGCCGATACCCTGGTGGCGCTGATGGCCGGCCTGGCGATCTTCCCGGTGATCTTCGCCAACGGCATGGAGCCGGGCAGCGGTCCGGGGCTGATCTTCATGAGCCTGCCGCTGGCCTTCCAGGCCATGCCGATGGGCACCCTGTTCGGCGTGCTGTTCTTCGTCATGCTGTCCATGGCCGCGCTGACTTCCTCGATCTCCATGGTCGAGGCCACGGTCTCCTGGCTCACCGACAACAAGGGCATCTCGCGTCGCACCGCGTCCTGGGGCATCGGCATCGTGCTGTGGGTGATCAGCACCCTGGCCATGCTGTCGTTCAACGTCGGTGCCGACTGGACCCTGGCCGGCAAGCACTTCTTCGACTGGCTGGACTACCTGACCTCGCGCTGGATGATGCCGCTCGGCGGCCTGGGCGTGGCGCTGCTGGCCGGCTTCGTGCTCAACAGCGAGTCGGTGCGCGAGGAGCTCGGTCTGTCGCCGGCGGTGCATGCCCTGTGGCTGTTCATGGTGCGCTACGTCAGCCCGCTGGGCATCGTGGTCATCTTCCTCGATGCCCTGGGCATCGCCACCCTGGAGTTCGGCGTGCAGTGGCCCTGGTTGCTGCTGGCACTGGCGGTCATCACGCTGATCGGCGAGCTCGCCAGCCCCCGGCTGATGCGCACGCTGTCCGCCTGACGGCACTGTGCTTCGCGTGTATGCGGCCCCCGCTCTGGCGGGGGCCGCGTCGTTTCAGGCATCGTGCGGGCACGGAAATCCTGTATGAGAGGCGATGGGGAGTGGCATTTTGCCGGCAAATTAATTACTTTATTGCATATAAAATCTTTTTTGATCGAGATATTGGAATATGTGCGCCGCGACCCCTCCGTCCGCTTCCTCGGCTCTCCGGCTGCCTCCCGCGGCGTCCGACCTGGTACCCGGGCGCGTCAGCCTGGTCGGCGCCGGGCCCGGTGATCCGGAGCTTGTGACCGTCAAGGCGCTGCGGCGCCTGCAGGCCGCCGACGTCATCCTCCATGACCGGCTGGTCAGCGACGAGATCCTGGCCCTGGCCAGCCCCGAGGCGCAGCGTCTCTATGTCGGCAAGGCCCGCTCCGACCACAGCGTGCCCCAGGAGGGCATCAACCAGGCGCTGGTCGACTGGGCGCAGTCGGGCAAGCGCGTGGTGCGCCTCAAGGGCGGTGACCCCTTCATCTTCGGCCGCGGCGGCGAGGAGCTCGAGACCCTGGTGGCGGCCGGCGTCGAGGTGGAGGTGGTGCCGGGCATCACCGCGGCCTCGGGCTGTGCCGCCTATGCCGGCATTCCGCTGACCCATCGGGATCACGCCCAGTCGGTGCGCTTCATCACCGGCCACCTGCGCAATGGCAGCTGCGATCTGGACTGGCCGGCGCTGGCCAGCCCCGGCCAGACCCTGGTGTTCTACATGGGGCTCGGCAGCCTCGAGCTCATCTGCGAGCAACTGCGTGCCCATGGGCTGGCGGATGACACGCCGCTGGCGCTGATCGAGCAGGGCACCACGGCACGCCAGCGGGTGCACGTGGCCAGCCTGTCGGATTTGCCGTCGGCCGATGAGTTGGCTAATATCCGCCCTCCAACGCTTATCATCGTCGGCACGGTGGTGACATTGCATGACGCGCTGGCCTGGTTCGACAGCGATCGAGCCGCCAGCCATGGTTGGCTGCAGGGAAAGCACCCGACACCGTCCGATACGTCTGGCGGCGCCTGATCGCAGGAGGTCGATTGGCGCCCATGCTGTTGCGAGGTGACACATGGGGTTTTTCGGCAAGGCGGGCCCGGTCCGCTTCAGCGGCGTTCGCCGTCTGGCGATGATCGGCCTGCTGGCCGGCATGTTCGGCAGCACCGGCCCGAGCCTGGCCCACGACGAGGGCGACGCCGCGTCGATCCAGAAGGGCGTGGCGTCCTTCTACAGCGATCGCTTCCAGGGGCGCACCACGGCCAGCGGCGACGCCTTCGACCAGCGTGAATTCACCGCCGCGCACCGCACCCTGCCGTTCGGTACCAAGGTGCTGGTGACCCGGCCCGACAACGGCCGTCAGGTCGAGGTCATGATCAACGACCGTGGCCCCTTCGTCTCCGGCCGCGTGATCGATCTCTCCAAGAGCGCCGCCCGTGCGCTCGGCATGCTCCATCGCGGCACGGCCCGGGTCCAGCTCAGCCTGGTCGACTGATCCGCCGTCCGGACGCCGCGTCGCCCGTCAGGGTGACGCGGCGTCCGTGCGTGTGAACTCCCGTTTCCAGCGCGTCAGCAGCGCCTGGCGCTTGAGGTCGTCCAGGGTGGCCAGCAGCCCCGGCCCCAGCGACACGGGCCTCAGTGCCTCGCCGTGGGTCGCCTGCAGGGCCGCGGCCGTGCCCGGACCCTCCAGCGCCGGGTGTACGGCGCCCAGCGGCGTGGCCTCGGCGATCACCCGCTGACCGGTCTCGCCGAGCAGGAAGTCCATGAAGCGGCGCGCGTTGTCCGGATGCGGCGCGTGGCGCGAGATCAGCGCCAGGCGCTGGGTCACCAGGGCATAGTCATCGGGCACCACGACCTCCAGCGCCGGATTGGCGTCTGCCACCGCCCGGGCATAGCTGCCCAGCAGGTTGTATCCCAGCCAGTAGCGGCCGTCGTCGAGGCCCGCCAGCATCTCGCCGGTGGTGGTCGCCAGCGCCGCTCGGGCGCCCCCGAAGGCGGCCACCAGATCCCAGTAGCGCGGCGTCAGCCGCGATTCCTGAATGGCATAGCCGTAGCCGGCGCCGCTGCGCTCCGGGTCGTAGGTCACCACGCGCCCGCGCAGGGCCTCGGGATGGCGTTCGAGCATGGCGAGCAGATCGGCGTGGCTCTCCGGACGTCCGAAGCGCTCGATGAGTTCGCGCCGCACCACCATCACGATCGGTTCGAAGGTGAAGGCGAACAGCTCGTGTCGCCAGCGCGCCCAGGCGGGCCAGACCTCTGCCTCCGGCGACGCCAGCGGGCGCGCGTGGCCGTCGTTGGCCAGACGGTACTGCCAGGGCATGGCCGAGGACATCAACACGTCGACCTCGTCGGGATGCGCCAGGAAGCGCCGATGCAGGCTCAGGGTGTCGAGGTTGCGATAGGTGAGCGCGATGCCCGGATGGCGCTCGTGGAACGCCTCGAACAGCGGCCGGGCGTAGACCAGGTCCAGCGCGCCGTGCACCACCAGCTCGTCCGAGGTCTCGCCGGCCGTTGGCTCGGCGGGGTAGTGCAGGCGCTCGTCGGCGCCGGCGAGCGGGGCCAGGCATAGCCATGGCCACAGCAGGGCGAGCCAGCGATGTCGCATCAGGCGTTCTCCTCCGGGAAGTGCAGGCCGACCCGCAGCCCCAGGCCGTCCAGGCCGTCGTCGAGCCGCAGGCGCGCGCCGTGGGTGCGGGCGATGCCGTCGACGATGGCGAGCCCGAGCCCGGAGCCGTCGGGATCGTCGCTGCCGCGATGGAAGGGGCGCAGCATCAGCAGGCGCCGGTCGGCGGGAATGCCGGGACCGTCGTCCTCGACCTCGAGCACGGGCGGGGCGGCGGTGACCCGCACGGTGATGCGCGCCGCCCCGTAGCGGCGCGCGTTGTCGATCAGGTTGGCCAGCACTTCCTCGAGCTGCCAGTCGAGTCCGGTCACCGTCACCGGGGAGTCCGGGGCGTCGAGCCCCAGGTCGATGCCGGCGCGATGGCAGGGGCTCCAGTGTCGACGCACGGCGCCGCGCGCCAGGGCATCGAGATCCACCGGGGTGAGCTCCGGGTGGTACTCGGGGTTGTCGAGGCGGGTCAGCGACAGCAGCTGGACGGCCAGATGCGAGGTGCGGGCGCTGGTGGCCTGCATGGCCTCGAGCGCCTCGCGCCAGCGCTGCGGGTCGTCCTGGCGCAGGGCCAGCTCGGCCCTGGCCGAGAGGCCGGCCAGCGGCGTGCGCAGCTGGTGGGAGGCGTCGCCGATGAAGCGCTCCTGGTTGGCCTTCACCCGGCGCATGCGGGCCAGCAGCTCGTTGAGCGTCTCGCGCAGCTCGGCGAGCTCGTGCGGCAGCGGCAGCTCCAGCGGCGCCAGGGTGCGCGGGTCGCGGGCGCGGATGGCGCGACGCAGGCGGCTCAGCGGGGTCAGGGCGCCGCGAATGGCCAGCACCACCACTGCGGCAGCGAGCCCCGCCATGCCGAGGATGTAGGCCAGATTGGCGCGCAAGAGCTCGCCGGTCAGGCGTTCGCGCCCCTCGCGGGTGTGGGCGACGCGCACCTCGAAGCGCTCGCGCGCCCGCCAGTCCTCCAGGCGGGCGCGGCGCACGCCCTGGCGCAGTTCGAGGTCGTGCCAGACCAGATCGCGAAAGCGCAGCGCGTTCTCGTCATTGCCGTCGCGGCGGGGCGGGCCGGGGAGGTCGGCGTTGCCGGTGACGAAGCGCCCCTCGGCGTCGTAGAGGGCGTAGAAGACGCGCTCCTCGGCGTCGGTGGCGAGCATCTCCAGCGCCGCCGGCGGCAGGTCGAGCCACAGCCGGTTGTCCTGCCACTGAACCTGCTCGGCGATGGCCAGGGTGGCGGCCTCGAGCAGGCGGTCGAAGGCGCGATCGGCGGTGTGGCGGGCCTCGATCCAGGCCTGCAGCACCATCAGCGCGCCCAGCGCCATCAGCGGCAGCAGCAGCCAGGTCAGCAGGCGCCGATACAGGCTGTCGCGCCGCGTCACTCGGCCTCCAGCAGGTAGCCCAGGCCGCGCACGGTGCGCAGGGCGACGGCGCTGCCGGCCAGGCGCTTGCGCAGGCGGTGGACGTAGACCTCGATGGCGTTGTCGCCCATGGCCTCGCCCTGGAAGGCCTCTTCGGCCAGGCGGGCCTTGTCGACCGGTTCGCCGCCGTGGCGCATCAGGCAGGCCAGCAGGCGCTGCTCCCGCGGCGGCAGCGACAGCGTCTCGCCGTCGAGGGTGAAGCGCTGGGCCGGGGCGTCGAAGGCCAGCGGGCCGACCTGGAGCGCCTGGCCGCGCTCGCGGCGGCGCAGCAGGGCGCGCACCCGGGCCTCGAGCTCGTCCAGGGCGAAGGGCTTGGCCAGGTAGTCGTCGGCGCCGAGATCGAGCCCGCGCACGCGATCCTCCACCGCGCCCCGGGCGGTGAGGATCAGCACCGGGGTGTCGGCGTCGTGGCGGCGCAGGGTCTCGAGCACCTCGAGCCCGCTGCAGCCGGGCAGGTTGAGGTCCAGCAGCACCAGCGACAGGCCGTGGTCGGCGCCGTCCAGGCGCTGCCGGGCGGCCTCGCCGTCGGCCAGGTGCTCGATGCCGTGTCCCTCCAGCGACAGGGCGTCCACCAGCGTCTCCGCCAGCAGCCGATCGTCTTCCACCAGCAGCATCATCGTGGGGTCTCCTCGCCGGCAAGGCTTCGGCTCAGGGCGTCGCGGGCCCGGGCCAGGGCCTCGTGGGCGGCCTCGGGGGCCAGGCGGCCGGCGGGGCCGGACAGTGACAGCCACAGCGGCGGCTCCCCGGGCGCGTCGGCCAGTGCCAGGCAGGTCATGGTGCCGCCGGGCAGGGCGGGGCGCGGGTCCACGTCCTGCTCCACCGGCCAGCGGCTGCCGGGGCGCAGGTCGTGGCGCAGCGGTGTGGCGGGCAGGGCGGCCAGACGGCATTCCGCCTCGCCGGGATGCAGCGCCAGCAGGGCGGCGGTCTCGCCGGTCTCGGCGGCCAGGCGGTCGAGCCAGGGCTGGACGCGCGCGGCCAGCTGCTGCGAGGGCGCGTGTCGACGGGCCAGGCGCATGGGGCTGCCGCCGAGCCGCCAGCGGCCGTCATCGCCGCGCTGCACGTAGTCGAAACGGGCCAGCGAGCCGAGCAGGCGCAGCAGGGTGCTCTTGTAGAAGCCGGTCGCCTCGGCCAGTTCGGCCAGGGCGAACGCCTCCTGGGAAGAATCGAACACCTCGAGCACGGTCAGTGCGCGCTCGACGGCCTCGACGCGGTCCTGGGCCATCGTCGCTCCTCGTTCATGATCTTGCTCTCGCCATCGCCGGGGATGGTCTCTCATGGCCCTGTGCGGCCTCCGTGACGGCGATCAGGGCCTCTGCAACTTTGGTCGCAATTCGCCGAAACGGCATTGACCCCCATGGCATGGGCGGCCTAATTTTCCGCCCAAGGGAACGCTGTTCTGCCTTACAGAATTGTAAGGCAGGTGTCAGCGTCCGACAAGCCCGACCCGATCTGCCAACGAAAACATCAGAGGGGACAACAACAATGTCCGTGAGAACGCCACTCAAGTTTGTCGCCGTCGCCGCCTTCACCGTCAGCGCCGGTTCCTCCATGGCCTTCGAGCCGGAAGGCAAGGTCGAATGCATCGCCCCCGCCGACCCGGGTGGCGGCTGGGACTTCACCTGCCGCAGCGTGGGCAACGTGATGGAACAGCTGGACCTGGTGCCGGCCAGCGTGCAGACCATCAACATGGCCGGTGCCGGCGGTGGCGTGGCCTTCGCCCACACCGTCAGCAAGCGCGCCGGCGACGACCAGCTGCTGGTGGCCGCCTCCACCGCCACCACCACCCGTCTGGCCCAGGGCCAGTTCCCGGGCATGAACGCCGACATGGTCAACTGGGTGGGCGCGCTGGGCGCCGACTACGGCGTGATCGCCGTGGCCGATGACTCCGAGTACGACGACCTGCCCGAGCTGATGGACGCGCTCAAGGAAAACCCGCGCAGCGTCAAGTTCGCCGGCGGCAGCGCCAAGGGCGGCTGGGACCACCTCAAGGTGCTGATCGCCGCCCAGGAAGCCGGGGTCGAGAACCTGCCGCGGATTCCCTACCTGTCGTACAACAACGGCGGCGAGGCCATGACCCAGGTGGTCGGCGGCCACGTCGATGCCTTCACCGGCGACATCACCGAGGCCCAGGGCTTCATGGAATCCGGTGACCTGCGGGTGCTGGCCGTGCTCTCCGAGGAGCGCCTGCCGGGCGAGTACAGCGACATCCCCACCGCCCGCGAGCAGGGCATCGACGCCATCGGTCCGAACTGGCGCGGCTTCTACATGCCGGCCGACGTCTCCGACGACGCCAAGCAGTACTGGATGGAGGCCATGGACACCATCTACGAGAGCCAGGAGTGGAAGGACGTGATGGCCAGCAACGGCCTGATGCCGTTCCACATGAGCGCCGGTGAGTTCGAGCAGTTCGTGAACGACCAGATCGCCGACATCAACCAACTCTCCAAAGATATCGGGCTGATTCAGGAATGACCTTCAACGACCGCATCTTCGGGGTCCTGTTGATCGCCCTGGCCGTCGCGTACGGCTGGGGCGCTACCCAGTTTCCCGAACCGTTCGGCGGGTCCGAGGGCGTCGGCCCCGAGACCTTCCCGCTGCTGCTTTCCGTCGTGCTGGCGCTGTCCAGCCTCTATCTGATCGTGCGTCCCGACCCGGATAACGCCTGGCCCTGGAGCCGCACCGGCATCGAGCTGGTGATCGCGGTGCTGGTGCTGATCGCCTACACCGCGCTGCTGCAGCCGCTCGGCTTCATCCTCAGCACCCTGCTGGCGGTGGGTACGCTGTGCTGGCGCATGGGCGCCTCTCCGGTCCGGGCCTATGTCACCGGCGGCGTGGCCGGCGTGGTGGTGTTCCTGGTGTTCAACTTTGCCCTCGATCTGGCGCTGCCGCTGGGGCCGCTGTCTGTCCTGGAGGTGAGCTGATGGAAACGCTGGGTTATCTGATCGACGGCTTCGGCGTCGCCCTGGCGCCGCATAACCTGATGTTCGCCCTGCTGGGGGCCTTCCTCGGCACCCTGATCGGGGCGCTGCCGGGCCTCGGGCCGGCCAACGGCGTGGCGATCCTGATTCCGCTGGCCTTCTCCCTGGGCCTGCCGCCGGAAACCGCGCTGATCATGCTCACCTCGGTCTATGCCGGGGCCATGTACGGCGGGCGCATCTCCTCGATTCTGCTCAACATCCCCGGCGACGAGCCGGCGATGATGACCTGTCTCGACGGCTACCCGATGGCGAAGAAGGGCAAGGCCGCCGAGGCGCTGGCGATCTCCGCCGTGGCCTCCTTCATGGGCAGCCTGATCGCCACCGTGGGCCTGATCCTGCTGGCGCCGCTGCTGGCCAAGTTCGCCCTGACCTTCGGCCCGGCCGAGTACTTCGCACTGTTCCTGCTGGCCTTCGCCACCCTCGGCGGCATCACCGGCAAGAACCCGATGAAGACCGTGGTGGCGGCCTGCCTGGGCCTGATGATCTCCACCATGGGCATCGACAGCACCGGCGTGCAGCGCTACACCTTCGGCGTGCTGGAGCTCTACGAGGGCGTCGACTTCATCATCGCCATCGTCGGCCTGTTCGCCATCTCCGAGCTCTTGTTCTTCATCGAGGACAAGGCCGGCGGCGGCAAGGAAAAGATGACCGTCAACAAGCTGTCGCTGAAGTGGGCCGACATCCGCGGCATCATGCCGTCGAGCATCCGCGGCGGCATCCTGGGCTTCATCGCCGGTGTGCTTCCCGGTGCGGGGGCTTCCCTGGGCAGCTTCATCGGCTACACCCTCGAGAAGAAGGTGGTCGGCAGCAAGGGCTACTTCGGTGAGGGCGACCCGCGCGGCGTGGCCGGCCCCGAGGCCGGCAACAACGGCGCCTCCAGCGGCGCCCTGGTGCCGATGCTGACCCTCGGCGTGCCGGGCAGCGGCACCACCGCGGTGCTGCTGGCGCTGCTGATCTCGCTGAACATCACCCCGGGGCCGCTGATGTTCACCCAGAACGCCGATATCGTCTGGGGCGTGATCGCGGCGCTGCTGATCGGCAACTTCCTGCTGCTGGTGCTGAACATTCCGCTGGTGGGCATCTTCGTCCGGCTGCTGTCGGTGCCGCCGAAGTACCTGCTGCCGGTCGTCACCATGGTGGCCTTCGTGGGCATCTACTCGATCAGCAACAGCGCCTTCGACCTCTACTTCATGGTGGCCTTCGGCGTGGCCGGCTATCTCTTCCGCAAGCTGGAGATACCGCTGGTGCCGATCATCCTCGGCCTGCTACTGGGGCCGGAGATGGAGAAGAACCTGCGTCACGCCATGGACATCGCCGACGGCGACTGGACCATCCTGTGGGACAGCGGCCTGGCCATCGGCCTGTGGGTGTTCGCCGGCCTGGGCCTGATCCTGCCCTATATCGTCGGCCCGCTGCTGCGCCGTCGCATGAAGGTGGCCACCGGCACCGGAGGCCCGGACGGCGACTGATGGCGTGAACCTGATCGCATCCGCCACCTGACGGGGGCGTCGGCATCGTGCCGGCGTCCCCGTTTCGTTATCGGCCTGACATTGATATCGACAGCGACACCATGCGCCCTCGGCCGCGACCTCCCAGCGCCTCGGGGTGGCACCAACGTGGAGCGAAGCCGGTGCGACACTTGCACCAGAAGGGCACTATCGGCAGGAGGAAGTGTGTTGGAGGATCCATTAAATTATTGAAAGTTAATGTTTATCCCGGTTGATCCAGAATGTGGCGTAGCTCTTGCACCGCGGGGGTAGGGCATGGTGCACCGTGGCGTGCCACCGCCCTTCATAACAACGCCAATACTACGTCTGGATCGACAAGGAGATGATCATGAGTTCCCATTCGCCCGCCGTGCCCAAGCGTCTGTTCGCCGCCACCCTGCTGAGCCTCGCCGTCTCGGCACCCGCCATGGCCCAGGAGGACCCGATCAAGGTCGGCATCCTGCACTCGCTCTCCGGCACCATGGCCATCAGCGAGTCGACCCTCAAGGACACCATGCTGATGCTGATCGAGCAGCAGAACGCGCAGGGCGGCCTGCTCGGCCGCGAGCTCGAGCCGGTGGTGGTCGACCCGGCCTCCGACTGGCCGCTGTTCGCCGAGAAGGCGCGCCAGCTGCTGGCCCAGGACGAGGTCGACGTGATCTTCGGCAACTGGACCTCGGTGTCGCGCAAGTCGGTGCTGCCGGTGGTCGAAGAGCTCGATGGCCTGCTGTTCTATCCGGTCCAGTACGAGGGCGAGGAGTCCTCCGAGAACGTCTTCTACACCGGCGCGGCGCCCAATCAGCAGGCGGTCCCGGCGGTCGACTATCTGATGAACGAGGTCGGCGTGGAGCGCTGGGTGCTGGCCGGCACCGACTACGTCTATCCGCGCACCACCAACAAGATCCTCGAGGCCTACCTCAAGGACCACGGCGTGGCCGATGACGACATCATGGTCAACTACACCCCCTTCGGGCATTCCGACTGGCAGAACATCGTCTCCGACATCGCCGACTTCGGCAGCCAGGGCAAGAAGACCGCGGTGGTCTCGACCATCAACGGCGACGCCAACGTGCCGTTCTATCGCGAGCTCGGGAATCAGGGCATCGACGCCGCGGACATCCCGGTGGTGGCCTTCTCGGTGGGCGAGCAGGAGCTGTCCGGCATCGACACCGCGCCGCTGGTCGGCCATCTGGCCGCCTGGAACTACTTCATGAGCGTCGATACCGACACCAACTACGACTTCATCGACAGCTGGATCGACTACACCGGCGACGAGATGGCGGTCACCAACGATCCGATGGAGGCCCACTACATCGGCTTCAACATGTGGGCCGAGGCCGTGCGCAAGGCCGGCACCGCCGAGGTCGACGCGGTCAAGGACGCCATCATCGGCGTGTCCGTGCCCAACCTGACCGGCGGCTACGCCACCATGATGCCCAACCACCACATCACCAAGCCGGTGCTGATCGGCGAGATCCAGGACAATGGCCAGTTCTCCATCGTCTGGGAGACCCCGTCCACCGTGGCCGGCGATGCCTGGTCCGACTACCTGCCGGGCTCGCGCGACCTGATCAGCGACTGGCGCGCGCCGATGCGCTGCGGCAACTACAACGTCGTCGAGGGACGCTGCGGTGGCGGCGCCGACGCCGAGGTGGCCTCGGCCGAATAAGCCGCTCCCCGGGCCGCGGTCGCGGCCCGGGGCTTCCATTCTCCCACTGACAGGACATGGTCATGAGGACGATTCGCTCCCTCGTGCAGGGGCTGCTGTGCCTGATCGTCGTCTCGTTCGCCGCGCCGGCCGCCCTGGCCGCGCCCGATGACGACGGCCGGGCTCTGCTCGAGGCCCTGGACACCGATTCCTACGCCGCCAAGGGCGAGGCCGTGACGGCCATCGCCGACAGCGGCCATCCGCAGAGCCGCGTCTGGCTCGAGGCGCTGCTCGACGGCAAGCTGCAGCGTCAGGAAGACGGCGGTCGCTTCGTGGTGGTGCTTGCCAATCGCGGCCGCCACTGGCCGGTGCGTGATGCGCTCTCCGACGAGGACCTCGGCGAAGTGTCGCGCCGCGATCTCGATCGCATCGGCATCAACAATGCGCTGCGCGGCCAGCTGCAGAACACCCTGGCGCTGCTCGACCTGCGTGCCCCGTCGGTCTCGGCGCGCCGCGAGGCGGCCCGTGACCTGCTCGGCGAGGTGAGCCCGGCGATGGTCGAGCCGCTGAATGGCCTGGTGGACAACGAGGCCGACGACGAGGTGCGGCGGCTCTTGACCCAGGCCATCGCCATCCAGCGCCTGGAGCGGGGCGACCTCGAGGCGGTGGAGGCGCTGTCCGGCAGCCTGAATGCGTCCGTGCGCTCGGCGCTCAGCGCCGCCGCCCGCAGCGACGACGCGGCACTGGCCGAGGCCGCCACCGAGGCCCTGGCCGGCATCGAACAGAAGCAGAAGCTGAACGACGGCATCCAGACGCTGTATTTCGGCCTGTCGCTCGGCTCGGTGCTGGTGCTGGCGGCGATCGGCCTGGCCATCACCTTCGGCGTGATGGGCGTGATCAACATGGCCCACGGCGAGCTGATCATGCTCGGCGCCTACACCACCTGGGGCATGCAGCAGCTGCTGCCGGGCCAGCCGGGACTGGCGCTGGTGCTGTCGATTCCCGCGGGCTTCCTGGTCGCGGCGCTGGCCGGGATCGTCATCGAGCGCAGCGTCATCCAGTTCCTCAAGGGCCGCCCGCTGGAGACCCTGCTGGCCACCTTCGGCGTCAGCCTGATCCTCCAGCAGCTGGTGCGCACCCTGATCTCGCCGCTCAACCGCACGGTGGTCTCGCCGGAGTGGATGAGCGGCTCGCTGATGATCAACGAGGGCCTGTCGCTGACCCTCAACCGCCTGTTCGTGCTGGGCTTCGCGCTGCTGGTGTTCGCCGGCCTGATGCTGGTGATGCGCCGCACCCGGCTGGGCCTGGAGGTGCGTGCCGTGACCCAGAGCCGTGCCATGGCACGCTCGATGGGCATCCGCGCGACCCGGGTCGACATCCTGACCTTCGCGCTGGGCTCCGGCGTGGCCGGCCTCGCCGGCGTGGCGCTGTCGCAGCTGACCAACGTGGGCCCCAACCTCGGCCAGAACTACATCATCGATTCGTTCATGGTGGTGGTGTTCGGCGGCGTGGGGAACCTGTGGGGCACCCTGGTGGCCGGGCTGTCGCTGGGCGTCATCAACCAGGTGCTCGAGCCCTGGGCCGGCGCGGTGCTGGCCAAGATCCTGGTGCTCGTGTTCATCATCCTGTTCATTCAGAAACGCCCCCGCGGACTCTTTCCGCAGAAGGGCCGTGCGGCGGAGGGCTGATCCATGCTGGCTTCGAGATCCTGGCTGTCGCGGCCGCTGCGCGAGCGCTCGACGCAGATATTCCTCGGCGTGCTGCTGGCCGCCCTGGCGGTCGTCACGCTGCTCAACTTGATCGTGCCGGCGGGACATCCGCTGCACGTCTCGACCTATACCGTGACCCTGCTCGGCAAGTACCTGAGCTTCGCGCTGCTGGCGGTGGCGCTGGACCTGGTGTGGGGCTATCTCGGCATCCTGAGCCTCGGCCACGGCGCCTTCTTCGCCCTGGGCGGCTACGCCATGGGCATGTACCTGATGCGCCAGATCGGCGACCGGGGCGTCTATGGCGATCCGGTACTGCCGGACTTCATGGTGTTCCTCGACTGGGACAGCCTGCCCTGGTACTGGCAGGGCTTCGACATGGCGTGGTTCGCCTTGCTGATGGTGCTGCTGGCGCCGGGGCTGCTGGCGCTGGTGTTCGGCTTCCTGGCGTTTCGCTCGCGGGTCACCGGGGTCTATCTGTCGATCATCACCCAGGCGCTGACCTTCGCCCTGATGCTGGCCTTCTTCCGCAACGAGATGGGCTTCGGCGGCAACAACGGCCTGACCGACTTCAAGGAGCTGCTGGGCTTCGACCTGCGCAGCGACGCCACGCGGCTGGGGCTGTTCCTGGCCTCGGGGCTGGCGCTGGCACTGGGCTACGTGCTGTGCCGGGCCATCGTCGCCAGCAAGCTGGGGCGGGTCAGCATGGCCTGCCGCGACGCCGAGGCGCGCACGCGCTTCCTCGGCTATCGCGTCGAGCGCGTGCAGCTGTTCGTGTTCGTGGTCTCGGCGATGCTCGCCGGCGTGGCCGGCGCGCTCTACGTGCCCCAGGTCGGCATCATCAACCCCGGCGAGTTCTCGCCCATCTTCTCCATCGAGGTAGTGCTGTGGGTCGCCCTGGGCGGCCGTGGCACCCTCTACGGCGCGGTGATCGGGGCGCTGGTGGTCAACTATGCCAAGACGGTGTTCACCGGGGTGATGCCGGAGGCCTGGCTGTTCGCCCTCGGCGGGCTGTTCGTGGTGGTCACGGTGCTGCTGCCGAAGGGCGTGGCCGGCCTGCTGGCGTCGCTGCGTCGCCGTCGCGATGACGACGCCTCCGAGACACCCGCGCAAGGAGCGAGCTCATGAACCTGCTCAAGGAGATGGCCAGCCGCGATCGCGTCTTCGACTTCATGGCGCCGGCGCGCTCGCCGGTGGACGTGCGCCACGGTCCCATCCTGTATCTGGAGGACGTCAGCGTCAGCTTCGACGGCTTCCGCGCCATCAATGACCTGAACCTGACCATCGACGACGGCGAGCTGCGCTGCATCATCGGCCCCAACGGCGCCGGCAAGACCACCATGATGGACATCATCACCGGCAAGACCCGGCCCGATCACGGCTCGGTGTGGTTCGGCAGCCGCCACGACCTGCTGACCATGAAAGAGCCGCAGATCGCGAGCCTCGGCATCGGCCGCAAGTTCCAGAAGCCGACCGTCTTCGAGGCGCTGACGGTGTTCGAGAACCTCGAGCTCGCCATGGCCGCCGACAAGCGCATCTGGCCGACATTGACCGCCCGACTCTCCGGCGAGGCGCAGGACCGCATCGACGAGGTGCTGGTCACCATCGGCCTGACCGCGCACCGCGATCGGCCGGCCGGGATCCTCTCCCACGGCCAGAAGCAGTGGCTGGAGATCGGCATGCTGCTGATGCAGCGGCCGCGGCTGCTGCTGGTCGACGAGCCGGTGGCGGGGATGACCGAACAGGAAATGGAGCGCACCGCCGAGCTGCTCACCGGCCTGGCCGGCAAGCAGTCGGTGGTGGTGGTCGAGCACGACATGGGCTTCGTGCGCTCGATCGCGCGCACCGTGACGGTGCTGCACCAGGGCAGCGTGCTGGCCGAGGGCAGCATGGATCAGGTGTCGAGCGACCCGAGGGTGGTCGAGGTCTATCTCGGCACCGAGTCGGACAACACGGAGGACGCCCGATGCTGAGCATTCGCGCACTCGATCAGTACTACGGCGAGAGCCACACCCTGTGGGGCGTCGACCTCGAGATCCCGGCCGGGCAGTGCACCTGCGTGATGGGCCGCAACGGGGTGGGGAAGACCACCCTGATGAAGGCGGTGATGGGCGAGGTCGCGGTGGCCTCGGGCAGCCTGCGCTACGCCGATGACGTGGAGCTGACGAAGAAACGCGTCGAGGATCGCTCGCGGCTCGGCATCGGCTACGTGCCCCAGGGCCGCCATATCTTCCCGCTGCTGACCGTGGAGGAGAACCTGCGCACTGGCCTGGCGGCCCGCGGCGACCGCGCCAGGCGCATTCCCGAGCGCATCTACGAGCTGTTCCCGGTGCTGGCCGAGATGCGCCACCGGCGCGGCGGCGACCTCTCCGGCGGCCAGCAGCAGCAGCTGGCCATCGGCCGGGCCCTGGTGCTGGAGCCGAAGCTCTTGATCCTCGACGAGCCGGGGGAGGGCATCCAGCCCAATATCGTCGCCCAGATCGGCGAGGTGATCCGCCGGCTGATCAAAGAGGACGGCCTGACCGTGTTGCTGGTGGAGCAGAAGCTGCCCTTCGCCCGCAAGTACGCCGACCGCTTCGCGATCATGGATCGCGGCCGGCCCGTGGCCGAAGGGGGAATCGACGAGCTCGACGACGAGCTGATCAAGACCCACCTGACCGTCTGACGCCGAGCGTCGGACTCGGCGCACCCGCACCACGCCCGTCGCGAGGTCCCCTCCCGACGGGCGTGGTGCATCATGCTGGTGCGAAAGAGAAAAAATGCGATCGATATCAGTGCGCCACGAGGACCTGGGTGTACCTTCCTGGTGCAGTGCGGCCTTGGGATACGCCATTGTGTACAACATAAAATGTTGTTTATTAATGGTTATTTTTTGATTTCACCAACTTGGTACGTGACTTGCTCAAGTCAGGGCAATGGACAACAGCCACCCGACCGACAGGACCCGTCGATGACCGCCATTCCGCGTGCCCTCCCGCCGCCCGCCGAGTCGGGCCACCGCTTCGACGGCGAGCGTCGCTGGGCGGCGTCGCTGTCGCTGGCCTTCGATGCCCGCGACGATGGCCATACCCGCTTGCTCAAGGCTCGCCACCAGGGCCCGCTGCGCGTGCAGCGTCCCTTCTATCCGGAGGCCCCCGACGAGGCGGGCCGCCCCGGCGCCTGCCACGTCTATCTGCTGCATCCGCCCGGCGGCCTGGTCAGCGGCGACGAGCTCGCCATCGAGGCGCGGCTCGCGCCCGGGGCCCGGGCGCTGCTCACCACGCCGGCGGCCAACAAGCTCTATCGTGCCGACAGCCAGGGCGTGCGCTGGCATCAGCACACCCGGCTCGACGTGGCCGAGCACGCGCTGCTGGAGTGGCTGCCCCAGGAGACCATCGCCTTCGACGGCTCGAAGGGCAGCCAGATGACCGACATCGAGCTGGCCGCCGGGGCGCGCTGCCTGGGCTGGGAGGTGCTGGCGCTGGGGCGGCCGGCAAGCGAGCTGCCCTATGTCTCCGGCGCCATCGAGCAGCGCTTTCGTCTGACCCGCGAAGGGCGCCCGCTGTGGTGCGAACGCCAGCTGCTGGACCCGGTCCATCGTCGCTTCCGCGGCGCCTGGGGACAGGGTGGCGCCGGCGTTCAGGCGACGCTGTGGGCGGTGGGGCTCGACGACGAGGCCGGTGCGATCGCCGCGCTGCGCGAGGCGCTGCCGGCGAGCCGGGAATGGGCGGTGACGGTGCGCCAGGGCGTGCTGCTGCTGCGCTACCTGGGCGATGAACGCAACGTCGCCTGGTCGCTGTGCCAGCGGGCCTGGGAAGTGCTGCGCCCGCGGCTGGCGGGGCGGCCGGCCTGCGTGCCGCGCATCTGGCTGACCTGACGGACTGACACCAGCCGGGGCGTGCCCGCCATGCGCCGGCATCGAACGATCACGATATGGCGAGGGAGTGACCGCGATGGAACTGACCCCGAGAGACAAGGACAAGCTGCTGCTGTTCACCGCCGGCCTGCTGGCCGAGCGGCGCCGCGACCGCGGCCTGAAGCTGAACTATCCGGAGGCCGTGGCGCTGATCAGCTGCGAGATCATGGAAGGCGCCCGCGATGGCAGGAGCGTCGCCGAGCTGATGGGCGCGGGCCGCGAGATCCTCGGACGCGACGACGTCATGGAGGGCGTGGCCGAGATGGTCGACGAAGTGCAGGTGGAGGCGACGTTCCCCGACGGGACCAAGCTGGTCACCATCCATCACCCCATCGTCTAAAACTGGCGGCACTCGATCAGGCCGTGTTGGCTTCGCGACGAAAAATGCTCATTTACTCGAGTGCACTCGGGCACGAGCCCGGTCCGTTTTTTCGCCGCCGCCTTGCCTGATCGTCGTCCGCGCAGTCTTTCGTCAATGGGATAACCGCCAATAACGAAGAGGGAGCATCGATGATTCCCGGTGAATATCGGCTTCAGGACGGCGAGATCGCGCTCTGCGAGGGACGTGAACGCATCACCCTCGAGGTGGCCAACACCGGCGACCGCCCGGTGCAGATCGGTTCCCACTATCACTTCGCCGAGGCCAACCCGGCACTGGTCTTCGATCGGGACCTGGCACGCGGCCGGCGCCTCGACGTGGCCGCGGGCACGGCGATCCGCTTCGAGCCTGGCCAGTCGCGGGAGGTGACGCTGATCCCGTTCGTCGGCCATCGGCGCATCTACGGCTTCCGTGGCGACGTCATGGGGGCGCTTTCTATCGCTCCCGAAGCCGAGCGTCATGCTTCTACCGCTCCCGAAGCCGAGCGTCATGCCTCTGCCGCGCCCGAGGCTGAGCGTCCTTCGTCATCCCGCGATGCCGATCAAGGAGAGTCGTCATGACGGATAACACGCCCAACGCCACCCCCAGCAGGATCAGTCGCCGGGCCTATGCCGACATGTACGGCCCCACGGTGGGTGACCGCGTGCGCCTGGGCGACACCGAGCTGTGGATCGAGATCGAGCGCGACGCGACCCATTACGGCGACGAGGTGAAGTTCGGCGGCGGCAAGGTGATCCGCGACGGCATGGGCCAGAGCCAGCGCGTCGATGACGCGGTCATGGACACCGTCATCACCAATGCCCTGATCCTCGACTGGTGGGGCATCGTCAAGGCCGACGTGGGCCTCCAGGGCGGGCGCATCGCGGCCATCGGCAAGGCCGGCAACCCGGACACCCAGCCCGACGTGGAGATCGTCGTCGGCCCCGGCACCGAGGTGATCGCGGGCGAGGGCAAGATCCTCACCGCCGGCCACATCGACGCCCACATCCACTTCATCTGCCCGCAGCAGGTGGAGGAGGCGCTGGCCAGCGGCGTGACCACCATGCTCGGCGGCGGCACCGGCCCCGCCACCGGCTCGAACGCCACCACCTGCACCCCGGGCGCCTGGCACCTGGGCAAGATGCTGCAGGCGATCGACACCCTGCCGATGAACATCGGCCTGCTCGGCAAGGGCAACGCCAGCCTGCCCGAGGCGCTGGAGGCCCAGCTCGAGGCCGGCGCCATGGGCCTCAAGCTGCACGAGGACTGGGGCACCACGCCGGCCTCCATCGATACCTGCCTGTCGGTGGCCGAGCGCTATGACGTGCAGATCGCCATCCACACCGACACCCTCAACGAGTCGGGCTTCGTCGAGGACACCCTGGGGGCGTTCAAGGAACGCGCCATCCACACCTATCACACCGAGGGCGCCGGGGGCGGCCACGCGCCGGACATCCTGACCGCCTGCGCCAAGCCCTACGTGCTGCCGTCGTCGACCAACCCGACCCGGCCTTATACCGTTAACACCATCGACGAGCATCTCGACATGCTGATGGTGTGTCACCACCTCGACCCGAACATCCCCGAGGACGTGGCCTTCGCCGACTCGCGCATTCGCCGCGAGACCATCGCCGCCGAGGACATTCTCCACGACCTGGGCGTGATCTCGATGATCGCCTCGGACTCCCAGGCCATGGGGCGGGTCGGCGAGGTGATCTGCCGCACCTGGCAGACCGCCCACAAGATGAAGCTGCAGCGCGGCCTGCTGCCCGAGGACGAGGCGCTGGGCGCCGACAACTTCCGCGCCAAGCGCTATATCGCCAAGACCACCATCAACCCGGCCATCACCCACGGCATCGGTCACGAGGTGGGCTCGGTGGAGGTCGGCAAGCTGGCCGACCTGGTGCTGTGGGACCCGGCCTTCTTCGGCGTCAAGCCGGCGCTGATCCTCAAGGGCGGCATGATCGCCGCCGCGCCGATGGGCGATCCCAACGCCTCGATTCCGACCCCGCAGCCGGTGCACTACCGGCCGATGTTCGGCGCCTTCGGCCGCGCCGCGAGCGCCACTCGGGTGACCTTCGTCAGCCAGGCGGCTCTGGAGGCGGGCATCAAGGAGCGGCTGGGGCTCGACAGCGAGCTGGTGGCCTGCAGGAACGTGCGCGAGGTGCGCAAGGGCGACATGAAGCTCAACGACGCCTGCCCCGAGCTCAGCGTCGACCCGCAGACCTACGAGGTGCGCTGCGAAGGCGAGCTCCTGACCTGCGAGCCGCTGGCCGAGCTGCCGCTGGCCCAGCGCTATCACCTGTTCTAAGGAAGTGACGATGCTGACATTGACCGAACGCCTGGGGCCGATCGAGGCGAGCGCCGCCGTCGACACCCTGACCCTGGACTACACGACCCGCACCCGCGGGCGCTTCAAGGCCAGCTCCGATGGCGGCCGAGAGGTCGGGGTCTTCCTCGACCGCGGGCCGGTGCTGCGCCATGGCGACGGGCTGACCGGCGAGGACGGCCAGGCCATCCGCGTCCAGGCCGCGGTGGAGCCGGTGGTCACCGCGCGCCTCGAGGCCGGCCTGCCGCTGGCGCGGCTGAGCTATCACCTGGGCAACCGCCACGTGCAGCTCGCCATCGGGGTCGATGGCGATGGCCTCGGCTGGGTCCGCTTCCCGCCGGATCACGTGCTGGAGGCGCTGGCCGAGCGCCTGGGCGCGCGGCTCGAGCACCACGACGCGCCCTTCGATCCCGAGCCCGGCGCCTATGCCCGCGCCGGGGAAGGCGGCCATCACCATCATCACGGCCACCATCACGGTCATGACCATGCCCACTGAGTCGAGCGACGATCTGGCGCTGCTCGGGCTGCTGCAGCTGGTCAGCCCGGCGCTGCCGATCGGCGCCTTCGCCTGGTCCCAGGGCCTGGAAAGCGCCTTCGAGCTCGACTGGGTGAGCGGCGAGGACGATCTCGGCGAGTGGCTGGAGGGCGTGCTCGACGACGGCCTCGCGCGCTGCGAATTGCCGGCCCTGGCGCGCTTCATGGCGGCCTGGGCCGAGGGCGACGTCGAGGCGCTCGAGCACTGGAACGGCTGGCTCGCCGCCACCCGCGAGACCGCCGAGCTCGCCGCCGAGGAGGCGCGCCTCGGCAGCGCCCTGACGCGGCTGGTCACTAGCCTCGGGCTGACGCCGCCCGAGCCGTCGCGCCTCACCGGCATGGGCTATGTCGGCGTCTTCGCCTGGCTGGCGCTGGCCCGGGGCGTGACGCCGCGCCAGGCGCTGCTCGGCTTCGCCTGGGCCTGGCTCGAGAACCAGCTCGCCGTGGCCTGCAAGGCGCTGCCGCTCGGCCACACCGCCGCCCAGCGCCTGATCGAGCGCCTGCGCCCGGCGCTGGTGGCGGCGACGGACGCGGCCCTCGAGTACGACGACGACCAACTCGGGCCGATGCTGCCCGGCCTGGCGCTGGCCAGCGCCCAGCACGAGACCCAGTACTCGCGACTGTTCAGAAGTTGAAGGATGAGGCTGCCGGGCCAGCACGCTGCACTCACCACTCCACGCGTCCGAAACCCTGACGCTTCGGCCGGTCTCCCGCGGTCGGTGAGACGGCACATCCCTGTGCCTGCTCACCTCGATCTTCTATCCATGAAGATCGACCGCGTCGCCTCGGCCGAAGCGACAGCGGCCGCGCAAGGTGGATTCGGCAGCGACTGGCCTTCGGCATTGCAAACTTGATAGAGCCGCCATGGCGGACAAGGAGAGGAAAATGACCCATTGCCTGCGTATTGGCGTCGGCGGCCCGGTGGGCTCCGGCAAGACGGCGCTGCTCAAGCAGCTGTGCCGGGCCCTGCGTGATCACTACGACATCGCCGTGGTCACCAACGATATCTACACCCGCGAGGACGCCGACTTCCTGACCCGTCACGAGGCGCTGCCGGCGGATCGCATCCTCGGCGTCGAGACCGGCGGCTGCCCGCACACCGCCATCCGCGAGGACGCCTCGATGAACCTCGCGGCCATCGACGACCTCCAGGCGCGCCACCCCAGGCTCGAGCTGGTGCTGGTCGAGTCCGGCGGCGACAACCTGTCGGCGACCTTCAGCCCCGAGCTCTCGGATCTGACGCTGTACGTGATCGACGTCTCCGCCGGCGACAAGATCCCGCGCAAGGGCGGGCCTGGCATCACCAAGTCGGATCTGTTGATCATCAACAAGATCGACATCGCCGAGCAGGTCCATGCCTCGCTCGCGGTGATGGAACGCGATTCGAAGATGATGCGCGGCGAGCGGCCCTTCGTGTTCACCAACCTGCACGACGGGGTGGGGCTCGAGGAGATCATCGCCTTCATCCTCGACCGCGGCATGCTGCCGGAGCGCCGGGCTCAGCACGCCGACGCCGACTGAATCCCTCTACTCATCACGGCAAGGAGAACGCCATGAACCTCTCGTCCCTCGTCCGCTCGCGCGCCCTGGGCGCCGCCTCCCTGATGCTGGTGGCCGGCAGCGCCTGGGCCCATCCCGGTCACGAGGTCGCCGGCGGCGGCTTCGCGGCGGGCCTCGGCCACCCGCTGTTCGGCCTCGATCACCTGCTGGCGATGCTGGCCGTCGGCCTGTTCAGCGTGCGTCAGTCGGCCGCGATGGGTCGCTTCGTGCCGCTGCTGGCGGTGGGCGGCATGCTGCTCGGCGCCGGCCTGGCCTGGGCCGGCGTGGCGCTGCCCGGCGTAGAGTTCGGCATCGCCATGAGCGTGCTGCTGGCCGGCGTGCTGGTCGCGGCCTTGGCCCGCGTGCCCGCGGGGCTGGGCGGCGTGGCCGTGATCGCCTTCATGGTCTTCCACGGCCATGCCCACGCCGCCGAGATGCCGCACGGTGCCAGCACCCTGCTGTACCTGGCCGGCTTCAGCCTGGCGACCCTGGGCCTGACCGTTGCCGGCCGCCGCGTCGCCGGCTGGCTGATGACTCGCGAGCAGCGGGTGCTGCGCAGCCTGGGCGCGGCCATCGCCGCCATGGGCGCGCTGTTCGCCATCGGCTGATCGCTCGCCGCAGGATGTCCTCGCGCCCGGCCTCGTGCCGGGCGCGCTGCGTTCTGGCTCTTGTGTCAGGGGCGCTGTGCCAGGGGCGCGGTGCTCTGCGCGCTGTAGTTAGTGGCGCGGTGTCCGGCGCGCTGTAGTTAGTGGCGCGGTGTCCGGCGCGCTGAAGTGAGGGGCGCGGTGTTCGGCGCGCTCTAGTGAGGGGCGCGGTGTTTGGCGCGCTCTAGTGAGGGGCGCGGTGTTTGGTGCACTGTAGTGAGCGGCGCGCTGCGTCGAGGCCGGTCCCACGCTATGCTGGCGTCGATGAGCGGGGCCGATGGTGCCCTCGGTGGCTGCCAGGGAGGCGCGACATGAGAAGCGGGACGAGGAGTCGACGGATGTGGTCATGGTGGTTCGGGGGGCTGCTGCTGGCGTGGCTGGCCATGGGCGCCTGGCAGCGCTACAAGCCGCTGCCGGAGGGCGTCGGCCAGGCCCATCCGTTGCGAGTGGCCGAATCGCCGCGGCTGCTGACCGACGAGACCTGGTACGACGCCGCGGGGGAGCGCCATCGTCGCCAGTCGATCTTCGACGAGGCGCTGGCGCTAATCGGCCAGGCGCGGCGCCTGGTGGTGGTCGACATGTTCCTGTTCAACGACTTCGCCGGGGCGGCCGACGGGGTCGACTTCCGCCCGCTGTCCGAGGAGCTCACCGAGGCGCTGGTCCGTCAGCGGCGCCGTCATCCCGAGCTGCGCGCCATCCTGATCACCGATCCGCTGAATACGCTCTACGGCGGGCTCGAGCTCGACCACCTCGAGCGGCTGCGCCAGGCCGGCGTGGAGGTGGCGATCACCGATCTGAATCGGCTGCGGGCCTCCAACCCGCTGTGGTCGGGGCTGTGGCATCTGGGGCCACGCTGGCTCGGCAATCAGGCGTCCGCCGGCTGGCTGCCCAATGCCCTGGGGCCGGGGGAGGTCACCCTGCGCAGCTATCTGGCGCTGGCCAACGTCAAGGCCAATCATCGCAAGACGCTGGTGGTGGACCAGGGCGACGGCTGGGCGGGGCTGGTGACCTCGGCCAATCCCCACGATGCCAGCAGCCTGCACGGCAACGTGGCGCTGCGCGTCGAGGGCGCGGCGGCCCTGGATCTGCTGGCCTCGGAGCGCGCGGTGGCGGGCTGGTCCGGCGTCACCGTGCCCGGACCCGCGCCGCCGCCCGCCGAGGACGACCCGCCCGGCACCCGCCTGCAGCTGCTGACCGAGGGCGCGATCCGCGATGCACTGGTCACCGCCGTGGAGCGGGTCGGGGAGGGCGATCGCCTCGACGTGGCGGTGTTCTATCTGGCCCATCGCGAGCTGATCGAGGCGCTGATCGTGGCGCGTCGGCGAGGCGCCGAGGTGCGGGTGCTGCTCGATCCCAACCGCGAGGCCTTCGGCATCGACAAGGGCGGCATTCCCAACCGGCCGGTGGCCGACGAGCTGGTGGCGGCCGGCATTGCGGTGCGCTGGTGCGCCACCCGCGGCGAGCAGTGCCATACCAAGCTGCTGATGCGCCAGCCCGCCGATGGCGGCGAGAGCGAACTGATCCTGGGTTCGGCCAACTTCACCCGCCGCAACCTCGATGATCTGAACCTGGAAACCAGCGTGCGGCTGCTGGGCCCGCCGAGCCTGCCGGCGCTGGCCGACGCCGAGGCGTTCTTCGCCCGTCGCTGGCACTCCACGCCGGAACGCACCACCAGCCGAGCCTATGCCGCGTCCGATGCCGCCGGGGCGGTGGATCATTGGCGCTACCGGGTGATGGAGGCCACGGGGCTCTCGACCTTCTGATGGGCGGTGGTTCGCCTTGACAGCCTTGTCGAGGCCGACCCACCTTGAAGCAGCCGGCGGCGATCCGCGATCACGAGGGAGACACGACATGGAACGGTTCTGGCTGGGGGTGAAGCTGGTGCTGCTGGCGCTGGTGTTCGTACTGGTCGTGCAGAATCTGAATCTTGTCCAGGTGCGCCTGCTGACCTGGAGCTTCTCGGTACCGCTGGCGCTGTTGATCGCGGCTCTCTACCTGCTGGGGATGATCAGCGGACGCAGCCTGATGGGGCTGGTGCGGCGCCTGCGTGGCCAGCAGGAGCACGCCAAGCACCGCTGAGTCGCCGGAGGTTCGCGCGGTCATCCGCTACTCGACGTGGGTCACCGCCTGATGCCGTGAGTCCAGATGCCACGGCAGGCCCAGGCGGGCGTTGCGCTCCAGCTCGGCGATTACCTGGGCGCCGAGCAACAGGATGATGGCGCCGACTTCCAGGGTCAGCAGCACCACGATCAGCGTCGCCAGCGAGCCGTAGACGGCGTTGACGAACGACAGATGGGCGAAGTAATAGACCAGCAGCAGCCGGGCGCCCTCCCACAGCAGGGCGGCGACGAAGCCGCCCACCAGGGCGCGCCTGAGCGCCACCTTGACCACCGGCATCACCTTGTAGATGGCGCTGAACAGCAGGAACACGCCGGCGAAGCTGGTCAGGTTCAGCGCCGTGCTCGAGAGCCCCGCCAGGGGCAGCTCCCTGCCCAGCAGCGCCATCCACAGCGTATTGACCGCATCCGCCAGGCTGACCAGCAGCGTCAGGCCCATCAGCCCCGCGCCCAGCACCACCATGAAGGCGTACGGCATCAGCACCGAGACCCAGGCCGAGCGCCCGACGTGGGTATCGGGCGCGTGGAAGATGATCGCCAGGGCGTCCTCCAGCATGCGAAAGGCGAAGGAGCTGAACACCAGCAGCACCGGCAGGCCCAGAATGCCGATCGCCTCGCGCGAGTCGAGCAGCGAGCGCACGGCGTCGAGCAGCACCTCGGCGTGGGCGGGGGCCAGATGGCGCGCCTGGATCGACAGCAGGGTGAGCAGCTGCTGCTCGTCGACCACCCGCGCGAGCAGGACCACCATCACCGCGAACAGCGGCACCACCGAGAGCAGGATGTTGTAGCCCACGCCGCCGGCCAGCAGGATGCCGCGATTGCGCAGGAAGGCGCCGAGCACGCGCCAGACGAAGCTCAGTACTCGCCGGGTGTGGCGGAAGCGGCGAGATGACGAGGTGGCGCTGGCGGGAGGCGGTGTCATGGCGGGGCCGGGTCGAGGAAGTCTGACGGCATGATAGGCCGCTCGACGGCATTGGCGTCAATCCCGCCGCGGCCGGCGGGTGATCCTGGCTGTCGTTCTCGGGCACCGAGATGGCATTCACCGGCCGCCGGGACGGCGGGTATACTGATGGCCTGTGCCGCCCGGGCGGCCATCCCAACCGAGGTAAGGAGCAAGTCGTGATCGAAGGGGTCAAGCACATCGTCGCCGTGGCGTCCGGCAAGGGCGGAGTGGGCAAGTCCACCGTCACCGCCAACCTGGCGCTGGCCATGGCCGCCGAGGGCTACCGTGTGGGCGTTCTGGACGCCGATATCCACGGCCCCAGCCAGGCCAAGATGCTCGGCGTCGCCGAGGGCGCACGCCCCGAGGCGGCGGGCGAGAAGACCATGAAGCCGATGCGGGCCCACGGCCTGCAGGTGATGTCCATGGCGTTTTTGATCGATACCCGCGAGCCCACCGTCTGGCGCGGCCCGATGGTCGCCGGCGCCTTCCAGCAGCTGCTGACCCAGACCGTGTGGGACGAGCTGGACGTGCTGTTCGTCGACATGCCCCCCGGCACCGGCGACATCCAGCTGACACTGGCCCAGAAGGTGCCGGTGGACGGCGCGGTGATCGTCACCACGCCCCAGGACATCGCCCTGCTGGATGCGCGCAAGGGCATCGAGATGTTCCGCAAGGTCAACGTACCGGTGTTCGGCGTGGTGGAGAACATGAGCCTGCACGTCTGCTCGAGCTGCGGTCACAGCGAGCCGATCTTCGGCGAGGGCGGCGGCGAGCGCATCGCCGAAGAATACGACACCCGCGTGCTGGGCCAGCTGCCGCTGACGCTGTCGATCCGCGAGCAGGCCGACGGCGGCGCGCCCACCGTGGTCGCCGAGCCGGACGGCAAGGTCACCGCCAGCTTCCGCGCCATGGCCCGTCAGGTGGCCGAGCAGCTCGAGGGCGCCTCGTCCGACACGGGCCCGGCGATCTCGTTCAGCGACTGAGCCCGCCGGCGGCGAGAACCGTGACGCCCGCTCCCGGGGCCGCTATCATGGCGGCCCCTATTCGTTTCGATTCCACCCAGCAGGACGACCCATGAGCATCAAATCCGACCACTGGATCCGCCGCATGGCCGAGCGGGAAGGCATGATCGAGCCTTTCGAGGCCGACCAGGTGCGCTATGTGAACGACCGGCGGGTGATCTCCTACGGGACGTCCAGCTACGGCTACGACGTGCGCTGCGCCGATGAATTCAAGGTGTTCACCAACATCCACTCGGCGGTGGTGGACCCCAAGGGCTTCGACGACAACAGCTTCGTCGACGTCAAGGGCGACGTCTGCGTGATCCCGCCCAATTCCTTCGCCCTGGCGCGCACCGTGGAGTACTTCCGCATTCCGCGCAGCGTGCTGACCATCTGCCTAGGCAAGTCGACCTATGCCCGCTGCGGCATCATCGTCAACGTCACGCCGCTGGAGCCGGAGTGGGAAGGGCACGTGACCCTGGAGTTCTCCAACACCACCAACCTGCCGGCCAAGATCTACGCCAACGAGGGCGTGGCCCAGATGCTGTTCCTGGAGTCCGACGAGGTCTGCGCGACCTCCTACAAGGATCGCGGCGGCAAGTATATGGGGCAGAGAGGCGTGACCCTGCCGCGCACCTGAGCACCGGTTAGACGGAAAGCGCCGAGCTACAAGCGCCGAGCTACAAGCGCCGAGCTACAAGCGCCGAGCTACAAGCGCCGAGCTACAAGCGCCGAGCTACAAGCGCCGAGCTACAAGCGCCGAGCTACAAGCGCCGAGCTACAAGAAAACCCCGAAGGCTTCCACCTTCGGGGTTTTCTTTTGCTCTCGGCGATTTCAGGCTATCGACTTGCAGCTTGCAGCTTGCAGCTTGCAGCTTGCAGCTTGCAGCTTGCAGCTTACTCCTCGATATCCTCGTCCAGCTCCTCGGCCGCGTCGGCGTGGGACATGCGCAGGCCCTGTTCCGGCAGCGGCATGCCGTCGAAGCGGGCGCCGCCTTCGCCGAACTGCAGGCGACCCTCCAGGCACCACTTCACGGCGATCGGGTAGATCAGGTGCTCGCGGGCGTGGACCTTGTCCTTGAGGCTTTCCTCGGTCTCGCCGTCGGCCACCTCGACCGCCGCCTGGAGCAGCACCGGGCCGCCGTCGAGCTCCTCGGTGACGTAGTGCACGCTGCAGCCGTGCTCGGCGACGCCGTCGGCCAGCGCCCGGGCGTGGGTGTGCAGGCCCTGGTAGGCCGGCAGCAGGGACGGATGGATGTTGATCAGCCGGCCCAGGAAACGCTGCACGAAGCGCGGCGTCAGGATGCGCATGAAACCGGCCAGTACCACCAGGTCGGGCTCGTGACGCTCGATGACCTTGATCAGGGCGCCGTCGTAGGCCTCGCGGCTGTCGTATTCGCGATGGGGCAGGGCGACGGCGTCGATGCCGGCCTCGCGGGCGCGCTGCAGGCCGTAGGCGTCGGCCTGGTTGGAGATCACCGCGACGATCTCGCCGCCCAGGCGGTCGTGGACCTGCTCGTCGATCAGCGCCTGGAGGTTGCTGCCGTTGCCGGAGATCAGCACCACCACCCGCCGAGCCTCGGCGGGCTCGGGGGTGAAGTCCTGCAGGGTATCGCTGCTGTAGTCGTTCTCGCTCATCCCTTCAGGTTCTCCAGCTGGACGACCTCCTCGTCGTCTCCGCGGGCGACGATCTCGCCGATGCGGTAGACCGTCTCACCGAGGCCCTGCAGGTGGGCGCGGGCCTGGTCGGCCTTGTCGGCCGGCACCGCGATGACCATGCCGATACCGCAGTTGAGCACGCGGTACATCTCGTTTTCCTCGACGTTGCCCTGCTGCTGCAGCCAGTCGAAGACCGCCGGGTGTTCCCAGCTGGCCACGTCGACGCGGGCGGCGGCGCCCTCGGGCAGCACGCGCGGCAGGTTCTCGGTCAGGCCGCCGCCGGTGATGTGCGACAGGGCGTGCACCGGCACGTCGGTTTCCTTGATCAGCGACAGCAGCGGCTTGACATAGATGCGCGTCGGCGCGAGCAGCGCCTCGCCCAGCGGCTTGCCGTCGATGGCGGTGTCCAGGGAGGCGTCGGAGACCTCGAGGATCTTGCGGATCAGCGAGTAGCCGTTGGAGTGGGGGCCGGAGGAGGCCATGCCCAGCAGCACGTCGCCCTCGGCGACCTGGCTGCCGTCGAGGATCTCGTCCTTCTCGACCACGCCGACGCAGAAACCGGCCAGGTCGTAGTCGTTGCCCTCGTACATGCCGGGCATCTCGGCGGTCTCGCCGCCGACCAGGGCGCAGCCGGCCTGCTCGCAGCCGGTGCCGATGCCGCTCACCACGTCGGCGGCGATGTCCACGTCGAGCTTGCCCGTGGCATAGTAGTCGAGAAACATCAGCGGCTCGGCGCCGGCCACCACCAGATCGTTGACGCACATCGCCACCAGGTCGATACCGATGGTGTCGTGGCGGCCCAGGTCCATGGCCAGGCGCAGCTTGGTGCCGACACCGTCGGTGCCGGTGACCAGCACCGGCTCGCGGTAGCCGCTGGGCAGCTGGCACAGGGCGCCGAAGCCGCCCAGGCCGCCCATCACCTCGGGGCGGCTGGTGCGCTTGGCGACGCCCTTGATGCGGTCGACCAGCGCGTTGCCGGCATCGATGTCGACGCCGGCGTCCTTGTAGCTGAGGGAGGCGCCGCTCGGGCGGTTGGTGGAATCGGTCATGGCCTGTCCTGTATGAACATTGCGGTCAATAATGCCCTTGGCGCTGTCGGCGCCGCCGGGCTGGGCAAGATGGGGCGTGAATTGTAGCATCACGGCGCACGGCTCGCACCGCCGTGCCGGGCATCACACAGGGAGAGCGAGATGCGCAGACAGGGGTGGGTCCTGGCCGTCACGGCGGCGCTGGGGCTGTGGTTCTTCATCAGCATCGAGCCGGTGTTGATGCCGTTTTTCATCAGCGCGGTGCTGGCCTATCTCGGCGATCCGCTGGCCGACCGGCTGGAAGACAAGGGGTTGTCGCGGCGGTTGTCGGTGTCGCTGGTGTTCCTGCTGTTGACGCTGGTCATCGTGCTGACGCTGTTGCTGGTGATTCCGCTGCTGGGCCGCCAGATCGGCCAGTTGGCCCAGCTGCTGCCGGCGGCCCTGGACTGGGTGCAGGCCACGGTGCTGCCCGAGATCCGCCGCCTGACCGGCATCGATCTGGGCACCGACTTCGACCAGCTGCGCCGGGCGCTGCTCGACAATTGGCGCGAGACGGGCACCGTGGCCGCGACCCTGCTGGCCAAGGTGTCCCAGTCGGGGCTGGTGCTGGCGGCCTGGATCGGCAATCTGGCGCTGATTCCGGTGGTGACCTTCTATCTTCTGCTCGACTGGGACGTGCTGGTGGCCAAGCTGCGTGGGTCGCTGCCGCGTCAGTGGGAGCCGGCGGCGGCGCGCCTGGGCGGCGAGTGCGACGAGGTACTGTCGGCCTTCCTGCGCGGCCAGCTGATCGTGATGCTGTGTCTGGGCGTCATCTATGCCGTCGGCCTGACCCTGCTGGGGCTCAAGTTCGGGCTGCTGATCGGCCTGCTGTCGGGGCTGGCCAGCATCGTGCCCTATCTGGGCGTGATCGTCGGCATCAGCGTCGCCGGCCTGGTGGCTTTCTTCCAGTTCGGCGACTGGCTGATGCTGCTCGCCGTGGCCGGGGTCTTCGGCTTCGGCCAGCTGGTCGAGAGCACCGTGCTGCAGCCCAAGCTCCTCGGCGACAAGATCGGCCTGCATCCGGTGGCGGTGATCTTCGCCGTGCTGGCCGGCGGCCAGCTGTTCGGCTTCACCGGCATCCTGCTGGCGCTGCCGGTGGCCGCCGTGGTGATGGTGGTGTTGCGTTATCTTCACGAGCATTATAAAAACAGCACACTTTATGACGCGGGACGCAGCGCCCAGGACGAGGAGTCACCATGAGCCGAGCACCCGCGCAGCTCCCGCTGGGCGTGGGGCTGCGTGACGACGCTACCTTCGCCAACTTCCATCCCGGCCCCAGCGCCACCCTGGTCGATCGACTGAAGCGGCAGCTGGATGACGACGGTGAGCCCTTCTTGTATCTGTGGGGCGGCGAGGGTGTGGGCCGCAGCCACCTGCTGCAGGCCGCCTGTCACGCCGCCTCGGATCGCGACCGTCGTGCGCTCTACCTGCCGCTGGAGGAGCTCGGCCACTTTCCGCCGCTGATGCTGGAGGAAGTGGAGCGGCTCGACCTGGTCGCCATCGATGACATCGACCGCGTGGTAGGGCGAAAGCGCTGGGAAGAGGCGCTGTTCCACGCCTTCAATCGCCTGCGCGACGAGGGCAAGCGGCTGGTGATCGCCGCCGAGGCGCCGCCGCGTCAGCTGGCGGTGAAGCTGCCCGATCTGGCCTCGCGGCTGACCTGGGGCATGACCTTCCACGTGCAGGGACTGGGCGACGATGATCGACTGGCCGCCCTGCAGCTGCGGGCGCGGGTGCGCGGCATGCAGCTGCCGGACGAGGTGGCGCGCTATATCCTGCACCGCGGCCCGCGCAAGCTCGATGCGCTTTTCGACGCCCTGGAAACCCTCGACCAGGCCTCGCTCTCGGCCCAGCGCAAACTGACCATACCGTTCGTCAAGCAGGCGCTGGGCTGGTAGTCCGCGCCGGCTCGCCCGGGCCGGCGTTCCTGCCTTGTTTTCTCGGCGCCTCGCCTGGCGTCCCTCTCAGCGGCTCAGCTGCACCTCGTGACGCCGGCCGTCGGAGAGTGACACCTGGTGGATGATCACCCGGCGTTGGCCGCTCGCGGGATCGACCACGCTGCTCGAGACATAGAAGCTGCCGGACGGCAGGCCGCGCAGCACGAAGTAGCCGTCGCCGTCGGTGCGGGTGGTGTGGGTGTAGGCCCGGGCCCGCGGATCGGCGGGCTCCACCGCGCGTCCGGCCAGCGCCTGTTCGGCGGCCTCGGCGGAGTAGGTGGTGATCGGCGCCACCGAGACGGTCTCGCCGCGGCCGACCACGGTACCCGAGGCGGTGTTCAGGGTCAGCCGGCCGCTGAGCGCGGCGCTGCCGGTCTTCTCCAGGGCGGCGTATTCGTCGGCGGGGAAGGACACCTGACGCGGCACGCGGCCTTGGGACGACGTTGCCGTGCCGGGGGCCTCGCCGCCGATGTCGATCACCTCGGCGGGGCCGCGTCGCGTGGCGCCGTCGGGCGGCAGCAGCTGGCAGCCGGTGAGGATCAGGCCCGTCAGGATGGGCAGACAGGCGGATCGCATGGCGCGCGTCGCCACGCGGTTCATCGTACTGGTCATCGCACTCTCCCGTGAGGGTTGGCCCTGTGCGGGGAAGAGCTTAACGCATATGCACAACGAAAGGGCCACCGCCGATGGCGGTGGCCCCGAGAGACTGCCTGGACCGCTGGACTTACTTGGCGGCCTTGGTCGCGGTCTCGGTGGCCTGCTTGACGTTTTCTTCGGTCAGCTTCTGGCTCTGCTGGACGAAGTCCTGCTGCAGGGAGACGACCTTCTCGGCGTCGCCCTTCATGCGCTCGGTCAGGTCCTTGGCGACCTTCTGCTGGCCTTCCATGTAGCTGCGCAGGCCTTCGGCATCCTTGACGTCGAGCAGGGCGCGAAGCTGGGCCATGCCGGTTTCGGTGTAGGCGCGGCCGGCCTCGAGCTGGGCGTTGGTCAGCTTCTCGGCGTAGTCCACGGACAGGCTGGCATAGGCGCGGGCCGGGCCGAAGAACATGGATTCGAACTGTTCGGTGAACTGCTTGGTATCGAAGTTTTGCATCGTCTTCGCCTCCTGTGATGGCGCACGTTGCGAAGGCCTGGGCTGGATGCCGCCGCCTTCTCTCCTCTGTTGCAATGCACAATAGCAGCGCTTTTTGTGCAGTGCAACATCCTCGATTCGGCTTTTCGTCCTGTCGGCGTCTTGCAAGCCGGCGGGTGCGCCACCATGGTGACAGGAGACCATCAGCCAGGAGGCGAACATGAGCGAGCACCGCATCGAGCGCGACAGCATGGGCGAACTGGAGGTCCCGGCCGATGCCCTCTACGGCGCCCAGACCCAGCGGGCGGTGAACAACTTCCCCGTATCCGGCCAGGCGATGCCCACGGGCTTCATTCATGCCGTCGCCCGCATCAAGCTGGCGGCGGCCCGGGTCAATCGCGACCTGGGGCTGCTGGACGCGGCCCGGGCCGAGGCCATCGAGGCGGCCGCCGAGGCGGTGATCGCCGGGGACCACGACGGTCAGTTCCCGGTGGATGTCTTCCAGACCGGCTCCGGCACCTCCAGCAACATGAACGTCAACGAGGTGATCGCCCATCTGGCCAGCCGCGACGGCCTGGACGTGGGGCCCAACGACCACGTCAACATGGGGCAGTCGAGCAACGACGTCGTTCCCACCGCGCTGCATCTCTCGGCGGCGCTGGGCGTGACCTGCGAGCTGCGTCCGGCGCTGGTGCACCTGCGCGGCACCATCGACGTGCGCGCCGAGGCGCTGGACGATGTGGTCAAGACCGGCCGCACCCACCTGATGGATGCCATGCCGCTGCGCTTGAGCCAGGAGCTCGGCGGCTGGTCGAGCCAGGTCGGCCAGGCCATCGAGCGCTTCGACGATGCCATGGGGCGGCTGTGCCGGCTGGCCCAGGGTGGCACCGCGGTGGGCACCGGCATCAACGCTCATCCCGAGTTCGCCAGCCGGATGGCCCAGGAGCTCGGCCGGCAGACCGGGCTTGCGCTTGCGCCCAATGACAGCTTCTTCGCCAGCCTCGGCAGTCAGGATGCCGCGGTGGAGCTGTCCGGCCAGCTCAAGGCGCTGGCCTGCACGATCATGAAGATCGCCAACGACCTGCGCTGGATGAACTCCGGGCCGCTGGCGGGGCTCGGGGAGATCGAACTCGAGGCGCTGCAGCCGGGCAGCTCGATCATGCCGGGCAAGGTCAATCCGGTGATTCCCGAGTCGGCCGCCCAGGCCGCCGCCCAGGTGATCGGCCACGACGCGGCGGTGACGGTGGCGGGGCAGAGCGGCAACTTCCAGCTCAACGTCATGCTGCCGCTGGTGGCGTACAACCTGCTGGATTCGATCACCCTGATGCGCAACGCCGCCTGGCTGCTGGCCGACCGCGCCATCGCCACCTTCAAGGTGCGCGAGGATCACCTGAGCGAGCCGCTGTCGCGCAATCCGATCCTGGTGACCGCGCTGAACTCGGTGATCGGCTATGACGCCGCGGCGGCCATCGCCAAGAAGGCCTACCAGGCGGGGCGGCCGATCATCGATGTGGCGGACGAGGAGACCGGCCTCGGCCGCGAGGAGCTCGAGCGGCTGCTGGATCCGGCCGGGCTGACCCGGGGCGGCATCCCGGGCTAGGCCTCGGCGAGATGGCCGGGAGCGTCAGTCGTCCTGCTCGCGCTCCCGAGCCTCCTCGACGGTCTCCACCGCGTCGCGATGCTCGTCTCTGGTCGCCGTCGGGTTCTCGTGCTCGTCGGCGCGGGAGGGGCGATAGCACAGCGTGGTCAGGATCGGGAAGTGGTCCGAGCCGAAGGACGGCAGGCGGCGCATGCGCCCGAGGGTGAAATGCTCGCTGGCGAAGACGTGATCCAGCGGCCAGCGCAGCAGCGCGTGCTGGGCATGGAAGGTGCTGAACATGCCGCGGCCGCGGCGCGGGTCGAGCATGCCGCTGACCCGGCAGAACAGCCGGGTGCTGCGCGACCAGGCCACGTCGTTGAGATCGCCCGCCACCACGGTGGGCACCGGGTCCTGATGGATGTGCTTGGCCACCAGCATCAGCTCGCCGTCCCGCCACAGCGACTCCTCGCTCTCGCTGGGCGCCGGCGGGCGCGGGTGCAGGGCGTGGAAGCGGATATGATCGCCGCTCTCGAGCTCGATGCCGCAGTGGATCGAGGGGATGTCGTCCTGGATCAGCCACTTGACCCTGGGGTCCACCAGCGGCCGGCGGGAATAGAGGTGCATGCCGTAGAGGTTGTCCAGCGGCACGCGTACCGCATGTGGCCAGTCGTCGCCCAGCCCCTCGTCGAGGCGCTCGCCCCACCAGGCGTCGGATTCGAGGGTCAGGATCAGGTCGGGGTCCTGCTCGCGGATGATCGCGAGCAGGGCATCGCTGTCGCGGTTGGGGGTCAGCACGTTGGCGACCAGCAGCGTCAGGCAGCGATCCGGGCGGTCGTTCCGGGCGCGCTTCACCTGCACCGGCCACAGCGGTGTCCAGGGCAGGATGTAGCGCAGCTGGATGGCGAGCACGGTGACACCCGTGGCGGCGATCCAGGGCGTCATGGCCGCATCGGCCAGCGGCGAGGCCAGCGCGCAGGCGGCGCCGGCGAGGCCGATCTGCAGGCGCGGGAACTCGCAGGCCCTCAGCCACCACCAGTGCCCGGGCACCCGGGCGATCAGGCTGGCCAGCAGCACAAGAGCGGCGATCCCGCCGAGCACCCATCCGAGTATCCCATCGAGCATCTCACTCTACCTCGCGTCGGTCCATGATAGGCGCCGTCCGTCACGCCCGTCGTTCGAGGGTAAGGGCTAAGGCGATCGATCGCGAGGGCGGTGAGCGATATCGGCTCAGGCGCTGGCGCGAGATGGCGCGTCGGTCGCCGCCTCATCGGGGACGGTCGGGCTCTCGCCGTCTGTCGTCTCGGCGAAGTACTCCGCCAGCCGCTGCTCGGCCAGCTCGTCGAAGAGGATCTCGCAGGCCTCGCGCAGACCCGGCGAGGCGCGCAGCGCTTCCTTGCCCACCACCAGCGAGATCTTGGAGCGCCGACGCAGGAAGTCCTCCAGGCGAGTGATCATCTCGCGCTCGCGGGCCTGCTCCAGCTCGCCGCGCAGATACTCGGTGCCTTCGATCAACAGCTCGCCCTGGCGCGGGTCCTGCTCGATGCGCTCCAGCAGCGCGAAGGCGTGCCGGCCGTAGCGGCGCCACAGGCGAACCGTGAGCGGTTCGCTGGAACCGGCCGGCGTCAGGGCGTCGAGCCCCATGCGCTCGGCGCGGGCGAGGAAGTCGCGCCTGACGTCGTCGCCCGGCTCGCCGTACCAGCGGGCGTCGGGATCGGGCGGCGCGATGCCGAGTCGCTCGACCTCGGCGACGATCTCCTCGCCGACGTTGAGACAGTCGGTCAGCTTGCCGCCGAAGATGCTGATGTGGCGACGCTTCTCGTCGGTGTCGATGGCGTGCTTGCGCGACAGCTGCAGGAAATCGCGCCCCTCGCCGCCGCTGGCCTTGACCGCCAGCGGGCGCACGCCGCAGCGCGTCGAGATGACGTCGTCGCGTGTCAGCGGCGTCGGCAGGGTCAGACGCTTGTTGATGTTGTCGAGCACGAAGGCCACGTCGTCGTCGGTGACCGAGACCTCGGGCGCGTCGACCGGCGTGTCGGTGGTGCCGATGCAGGTGCGCGGCCCCATGGGAATGGCGAAGAACAGCCGGCCATCGTCGGCGAAGAAGGCCAGCACGCGGTGGTGATCGGTGAGCCGCGGCACGATCAGGTGGATGCCCTTGGAGTAGGCGTGGCGATGCTCGGTGGCCTGGCCGGTGAGGGCGTTATGGGCGTCGACCCAGGGGCCGGCGGCGTTGATCAGCACCCGGGAGCGGACCTCGAAGGTCCTGCCGCTGATCCCGTCGCGCACCCGGGTCAGCCAGCCGTCGCCGCTGCGCCGGGCGCCTTCCGAGGCCACGTAGTTGGCCGCGCAGCCGCCGTGGTCGAGGGCGCTGCGTACGAAGTTGAAGACGAAGCGGGCGTCGTTGTCGTGCAGGTAGGCATCGGAGTACTCGAGTCCACCCGCCGCCTCCCCGACGTCGACGATGGGCTCGCGGCGGCGAATGCCGGCGGGGCGCAGATAGTGGGGGATTCGCGTGGCGCCGTGGCCCATCAGCCAGTAAAGCCAGGCGCCCGCCCACAGGGTGTGGGGGCGGTGGCGGAAGCCGCGGCCCACGGTGGTCAGGAAGCGGATCTCCTGCACCGTGGAGGGGAAGCTCTCGATCAGGTGGTTGCGGCTCTTGCACAGCTTGCGCACCAGACCGAAGTCATGGCTTTCCAGGTACTTGATGCCGCCCCAGGCCAGGTTGGAGGATTGCTGGCTGGTGGCGCCGGCGAAGTCGCCGCGGTCGATCAGCGCCACCCGGACGCCCTTGCCGGCGAGCGCTGCCGCCGCCGAGGCGCCGTTGATGCCGCCGCCGACGATCAGGACATCGAAGGTCTCGTCGGCCAGGCGCTGGATGTTGCTGTCTCGCAGTTGCATGAGAAAGGCTCCGTCGGGGGGGGGGGGGCTGCCAGGCGCCCGCGGCGAGCGCCCGGATCGGATCATTCGTCGTCTTCGCGCTCCCAGTCCATGGTGCGGCGCACGGCCTTCTTCCAGCCCTTGTAGCGTCGCTCGCGCTCCTCGGTCGTCATCTCGGGCGTGAAGGTGCGGTCGAGCTCGCCCTTGTCGGCCACTTCGGGCTGGGTCCACAGGCCGACGGCGATGCCGGCCAGGTAGGCGGCGCCCAGCGCGGTGGTCTCGGTGACTCGGGGGCGGGCGACGTCGACGCCGAGCATGTCCGACTGGAACTGCATCATCACGTTGTTGGCCACGGCGCCGCCGTCGACCCGCAGTGATTTCAGCGTGATGCCGGAATCGTTCTGCATGGCGTCGATGATGTCGCGGCTCTGGTAGGCCAGGGCGTCCAGGGTGGCGCGGATGACGTGCTCCTTGCTGGAGCCCCGGGTCAGCCCGAAGATCGCGCCGCGGGCGTACATGTCCCAGTAGGGCGCGCCGAGACCGGCGAAGGCCGGGACCACGTAGACGCCGCCCGAATCCTGCACCTTGCCGGCGTAGTACTCGGAGTCCTCGGCGGAGTCGATCATCCTGAGCTCGTCGCGCAGCCACTGCACCGCGGCGCCGGCGATGAAGATCGAGCCCTCCAGGGCGTAGGTGACCTTGCCGTCGAGGCCCCAGGCGATGGTGGTGAGCAGGCCTGAACGCGAGGGCACCGGGGTTTCGCCGGTGTTCATCAGCAGGAAGCAGCCGGTGCCGTAGGTGTTCTTGACCATGCCGGTCTCGAAGCAGGCCTGGCCGAACAGTGCCGCCTGCTGGTCGCCGGCGATGCCGGCGATGGGAATCCGGGCGCCGCCGAACATCTCGCCGCCGGTGGTGCCGTAGACCTCGCTGGAGGAGCAGACCTCGGGCAGCATGGCGCGGGGAATGTTCAGCGCGTCCAGCAGCCGGTCGTCCCAGTCGAGGGCGTGGATGTCGAACAGCATGGTGCGCGAGGCGTTGGTGACGTCGGTGATGTGCCGCTCGCCGCGGGTCAGGTTCCAGACCAGCCAGCTGTCCATGGTGCCGAACAGCAGCTCGCCGCGTTCGGCCCGTTCCTGAGCGCCCTCGACCTGGTCGAGGATCCAGCGGATCTTGGTGCCGGAGAAGTAGGCGTCGACCACCAGGCCGGTGGCCTCGCGGATATGACGTTCCAGCCCGCGCTCCTTGAGGTCGTCGCACAGCGGCGCGGTGCGGCGGTCCTGCCAGACGATGGCGGGATGGATGGGCCTGCCGGTCTCGCGGTCCCAGATCACGGTGGTCTCGCGCTGGTTGGTGATGCCGATCGCCGCCACCTCGGCGGGCTTGATGCCGTAGGTCTCGAGGGCCTCACGGGCGACGCCCATCTGGCTGCCCCAGATCTCCATGGCGTCGTGCTCGACCTGGCCGGGCTGCGGGTAGGACTGGGTGAATTCCTTCTGGGCGCTGCCGACGATGCGGGCCTGTTCATCGAAGAGGATGGCGCGGCAGCTGGTGGTGCCCTGATCGAAGGACATGATGTAGCGAGCGGTCATGAGCTGGGTTCCTTGGCGTGGATCGATTTATTGTCGTTCGGTATCGAGAGCGTGACGGTAAATCAGCCGTGGTGGCTCGAGGCGGTGCGTCGGCCGGCGAGGGCGCCGACCACCAGGTAAAGCAGCACGGCCGCCAGCGCCACGGCCAGCACCGTCAGGCTGCCTTCGACCACCACGTGCTGATAGAAGAGCCCGCCGCCGATGCCGCCGATGATCGGGCCGAGCACCGGAATCCAGGCGTAGCGCCAGTTGGCGCCGGTCTTGCCGGGGATGGGCAGCAGGGCGTAGGCCAGCCGGGGGCCGAAGTCGCGAGCGGGATTGATGGCATAGCCGGTGGTGCCGCCCAGTGACAGCCCGATGGCCAGCACCAGCAGGCCGACGATCAGCGGGTTCAGGCCTTCGGTGAAGTCGTTGGCGCCGATGGCCAGCACGCCCAGGGCCAGCACGAAGGTGCCGATGATCTCGCTGAGCAGGTTGGCCGGGGCATTGGCGATGGCGGGGTCGGTGCAGAACACCGCGCGCTTGGCGCCGGCGTCCTCGGTGGCGCGCCAGTGCGGGGCATAGTGCAGCCAGACCACCACGGCGCCGAGAAAGGCGCCGATGAACTGGCCCAGCAGATAGATCGGCACCTGGCGCCAGGGGAATTCGCCGATCGTCGCCAGGGCGAGGGTGATCGCCGGGTTGATGTGGGCGCCGCTGAAGCGGCCAACGGCATAGATGGCCATGGCCACGCCGAGGCCCCAGCCGAAGGTGATCACGAGCCAGCCGCTGGCTTCGGCCTTGGAGCCCTTGAGGACCACGCCGGCGACGACGCCGCCGCCGAAGATGATCAATAGCATGGTGCCGAGCAGTTCACCGAGAAAGGGTGTCATGAGCGAGTCTCCTTTGGCGTGTTGTCGTTGTCGTCGGCAACCCGAACCTCATGTTCGAATTCGCCTCTTTTGTTCTTTTGTTTTCGTTATCGAAAATAATGCTAGTGGAGCCCGCCAGGGCAGGCAAGGCGCCTGAGGCGGATGAGGGCTACGACTTTGGTGGTGCGATAGGTGGGTGTTTGCTGAATCATGCCGGGCGGGGCGATGGTGGGAGCGTGCGTTAACGAGAGAGGCCGCCGGGGCCGGTGCCCGGCAGAATGGATGCGTGATGGCTAATGATTGAAATCGAACATTTAGGGCGCCGAAGAGGCGGCGGGTAGGCTCTCAGGGGATGTGCAGCGCCACCTCGTGCTCGCGCAGCAGCGCCAGGATGGCCTCGGGCGGCTCGCGGTCGGTGAACAGGGCGTCGAGCTGGGAGAGATTGCCCTGGCGGACCACGGGGTTGCGGTGGAACTTGGAGTGATCGGCGGCCAGGAAGACCTGGCGCGAGTTCTGGATGATGGCCTGGGCCACGCGGACTTCCTGATAGTCGAACTCCAGCAGCGAGCCGTCCTCGTCGATGCCGCTGATGCCGATCAGGCCGATGTCGACCTTGAACTGGTGGATGAAGTCGATGGTGGCCTCGCCGATGATGCCGCCGTCCCGCGACCGCACCTGACCGCCGGCGACGATGACGGTGAAGTCTTCCTTGTGGTGCAGGGTGGCGGCCACGTTCAGGTTGTTGGTGATCACCTCGAGCCCCTGGTGCTCGAGCAGCGCCTCGGCCACCAGTTCGTTGCTGGTGCCGATGTTGATGAACAGCGAGGCGTGGTGGGGGACCTGGCGAGCCACTGCCTCGGCGATGCGACGCTTGGCCTCCAGGTTGAGCGTCTTGCGCGTGGCGTAGGAGGCGTTGACCGTGCTCGATTCTAGCCCGGCGCCGCCGTGGACCCGGCGCACGCGGCCCTCGCCGGCCAGGGTGTTGAGATCCCGGCGAATCGTCTGGGGGGTGACCGAGAAGTGGTCGGTCAGCTGCTCGATGCTCACGTAGCCCTGGCGCTGGATCAGTTCGACGATGGCGTCATGTCGTTGTGGTTGTTGCATTCCGTGGTTCCCTTGAGGCCGGATTCGTCGAAAACTGGCCATGATCGTAAAGGAAGCGCCGGGCCCTTGGCGAGTGAGGTCGTGTCGCCGTGAAGGGGATGCGCGGCGTCGCTCGAGAGAGGCTTCGGGGCGGAGGTGGTAGGGGCTCGAATCGGGGAATCATTCGGCGAACTCAAGGGCTTGCATTTTTCCGCGGGGTCCGTAGAATACGCATCCGTTGTCACGGCACAGATCGCCGCAAACAGCAATGTAGGACCATAGCTCAGTTGGTTAGAGCGCCACGTTGACATCGTGGAGGTCGGCGGTTCAAATCCGCCTGGTCCTACCATCGCGACACGACATCGATAGCAGGACCATAGCTCAGTTGGTTAGAGCGCCACGTTGACATCGTGGAGGTCGGCGGTTCAAATCCGCCTGGTCCTACCATCGCGCACCGCGACATCGACAGCAGGACCATAGCTCAGTTGGTTAGAGCGCCACGTTGACATCGTGGAGGTCGGCGGTTCAAATCCGCCTGGTCCTACCAGATTCCGTAAAAACGCCCCGAGGCTCACGCTTCGGGGCGTTTTTCGTTGTGCCTGTGGCTGTCTGCGGCTCGGTGGTGCTGGAGCGATGCGCTTCCGCCCGGCGGCAGTCGTGGCCGCCGGGCGGAGCAGGCCTCTAGTCGAGATCGCTGCGCTCGGTGAACACCTTCACCAGCGCCTCGAGGCCGGCCTGATCGTCGGCGCCGAAGCGGCCGCGCGTCGGGCTGTCCAGGTCGAGCACGCCCCACAGACGGTCGTTCACCACGATCGGGATCACCAGCTCGGCCTGGGAGGCGGCGTCGCAGGCGATGTGGTCGGGGATGGCGTGGACGTCTTCGACCCGCTGCGTCTCGCGGGAGCGCGCCGCGGCGCCACATACGCCCTTGCTGAATGGAATCGGATGGCAGGCGGGCTGGCCCTGGAAGGGGCCGAGCGACAGCACCTCCGGCCGGCGCTGCAGATAGAAGCCGACCCAGTTCAGTTCGGGCACCTGCTGCATGATGAAGGCGCAGGTCTGGGCGCTGTTGGTCAGCCAGTCGCGGGTGTCCAGCAGGGCGTCGAGCTGGCGGGCGAGCAGGGCATAGTCGGTCATGATCTCTCCTTCAACGACGGAGGCCGGCCCATGGGCCGGCCTCATCGGTGCGTGATCGCGCACCATGGCGCGATCGTGCGCCTTATTTGGCTTCGTCTTCGGTCCAGCCCGGCACCGCGGCGCCGCCGAACAGCTCCTCGGCCTTGGCGGCCACGTCGTCGCTCTGGTAGGCGTCGACCAGCTGCTGAATCTCCTCGCGGTCCTCGTCACCGGCGCGCACGGCGATCAGGTTGACGTAGGGCGAGTTCGGGCCTTCCTTGATCAGTGCGTCGTCCAGGCTCAGGCCGGCCGGCTGGGCGAAGGTGTTGTTGATGAAGGCCATGTCCACGTCGGGCAGCACGCGGGGCAGCTGGGCGGCCTCGATCTCGCGGAAGTCGAAGTCATGCGGGTTCTCGACAACGTTCAGCGGGGTGGCCTCGAGGTTCGACGGGTCGTCCAGGGTGATCAGGCCCTGCTCGTGCATCAGGATCAGCGAGCGGCCTTCGTTGGTCGGGTCGTTGGGCAGGGCGATGGTGGCACCGTCCGGCAGCGCGTCGATGCTGTCGAACTTCTCGGAGTAGGCGCCGATCGGGTAGACGAAGGTGTGGCCGGCGATGGCGAAGTCGTAGCCGCGGTCGTCGATCATCGACTGCATGTACGGCTCGTGCTGGTAGGCGTTGGCATCCAGGCTGCCGTCGGCCAGGGCGGCGTTGGGCGTGACGTAGTCGGTGAACTCGACGATCTCGACGTCCAGGCCGTACTCGCGCTCGGCGACGTCGGCGGCGACCTGCATGACATCGGTTTCGGGGCCGGCCACGGTGCCGATCTTGATGCCGTGCTCGTCGGCGTTGGCCTGGCCGATCGCGAGGGCCAGGGCGGAAGCGGCGAGGCCGCCGATCAGGATGCTGCGCATATCGATGTCTCCCTGTCGAAGCTGACGTGAGGTTCGTCCACTACTATAAAGGTATAAAAACGAGATGTGTAATGCTATCTGGTTATCTAGTCGATGCGCTCACTTGTGATCGCTCTTGCGCACCAGATAGTCCCCCAGGCTCTGGAAGCCTTGCACCATGACCACCAGGATCACCACGGTGATCAGCATGATGGTGGGGTTGAAGCGGTTGTAGCCGTAGCGGATGCCGAGGTCGCCCAGGCCGCCGCCGCCTACCGCGCCGGCCATGGCGGAGTAGCTGATCAGGGTCACGATGGTCACGGTCAGGGCGGTGAAGATGCCGCCGCGGGCTTCGGGCAGCAGTACCCGGGTGATGATCTGCCAGGGCGTGGCGCCCATGGACTGGGCGGCTTCCACCAGGCCCGGCGGGATCTCGTTCAGCGCGCCTTCGACCAGCCGCGCCACGAACGGAATGGCGGCGATGGTCAGCGGCACCACCGCGGCGTTGGTGCCGATGGAGGAGCCGACCAGGGCGCGGGTGAAGGGAATGATGGCCACCATCAGGATGATGAAGGGCACCGAGCGGCCGACGTTGGTGATGATGCCGAGCACGCCGTTGAGCGCCGGCTGGGCCAGCACCTGGCGGGGCCGGGTGACGTTGAGCAGCACGCCCAGCGGGATGCCCACCGCCGCGGAGATCAGTCCGGAGATTGCCACCATGTAAAGCGTGTCGAGGGTGGCCTCGAGAATCAGTTCAATCATCGCGCTGGACATGGCCGAGCACCTCCACCTTCAGGTCATGGGTTTCCAGGTAGGCGATGGCGCGGCGGGTGTCGTCCGCGTCGCCCATCAGTTCGGCGATCATCAGGCCGAGGGTGCGATCCTGGATCGATTCCACCTTGGCCTGGAGGATGCTGACGTCGACGCCGCATTCGCGGGCCAGTCGCGAGATCAGCGGCGTGGAGACGGCATCGCCGGAGAAGGCCAGTCGTACCACCGGATGCGTCTTGGCGCCGGGCGACTCCTCGAGGCGTTCGACCAGCGTGCGCGGCGGCTCGAGCTCGAGGAAGTCGTTGAGGAAGTCGCGCCCCAGTTGGGTGCCGGGAGCGGTGAAGAAGTCGCCGACGTCGGCTTCCTCGACCAGCTCGCCGCCGGAGATCAGGCTGACGCGATGGCAGATGGTCTTGACCACCTCCATCTCGTGGGTGATCAACAGGATGGTCAGGCCGAGCTTCTGGTTGATGTCCTGCAGCAGCTCCAGGATGGCGCCGGTGGTGTGCGGGTCGAGTGCCGAGGTGGCCTCGTCGCACAGCAGCACCCGCGGGCGGCTGGCCAGCGCCCGGGCGATGGCCACGCGCTGCTTCTGGCCGCCGGAGAGCTGGGCCGGATAGTGGCTGGCCTTGTCGGCCAGGCCGACCAGTTCCAGCAGCGGCGTGACGCGCTCGCGGATCTCGGCCTTCTTCACGCCCATCAGCTCCAGCGGCAGGGCGACGTTGTCGAAGACGGTGCGTGAGGTCAGCAGGTTGAAATGCTGGAAGATCATGCCGATGCGATGGCGCGCCTGGTTGAGCGCATCGCGGGACAGGCCGGTCAGTTCCTGGCCGTCCACCGTGACGGTGCCCGTTGTGGGGCGCTCGAGCAGGTTCACGCAGCGGATCAGGGTCGACTTGCCGGCGCCGGACAGGCCGATCACGCCGTGGATCTGCCCCTGGGGTACGTGCAGGTCAACGGGCTTGAGCGCTTCGACGCCGTCGCGCTTGCCCTTGGTGAAATAGGTCTTGGATACGTTCTGGAGTCGAATCATCTGGGCCACCGGGGTGGCGCCGGGGGCGGGGCGGGCCGTCAGCCGGCGAGCGGTCAAAAAAAAGGCCACCCTGACGGGTGGCCATCAACGCTGGACACACCCTTTTAGCTGCACTTCCTGAGCGCACGGCTCGAGAACCATGCGTCAGCGGCGCCCGCAATCCGGGTCCAAATCGGCGCCGTCAAAATGTGCGCGTATCCTAGGGTTCGAACGGGTGTATGTCAAACCATTTGGTCCAAGTTGGCGTTCTCTGGCCGGGGTGGTGGTGAGAATGCCCAGAAAAACGCCTGAGACAGGAAAAACGTCTGGCGAAAGGGGTGGGTAGGGGGGGCGTTCGGATCCGTGGCCCACCGACGCCGCCATGGACGCCAGGTGCCGCCTTTTCCTACACTGATCGCCTTTTCGCCCGTCCGGGCGGTACGACACGAGAGGAAGAGCAGCACATGTTCACAGGCATCGTGCAGGGCATGGCCGAGGTGGTGGCCATTGAGGAGGCGGAGGCCTTTCGCACCCATGTAGTGCGCCTGCCGGGGGCGCTGGGCGAGGGACTGGAGATCGGTGCGTCGGTGGCGCACAACGGGGTCTGCCTGACCGTCACCGCGATCGACGGCGAGCGCGTCAGCTTCGACCTGATGCGCGAGACGCTGCGCGTCACCAATCTCGGCGAGCTGGCCGTCGGCGACTGGGTCAACGTCGAGCGTGCGGCGCGCTTCGGCGACGAGATCGGCGGCCATGCCATGTCGGGCCACGTCATCGCCACCGCCGAACTGGTGTCGCTCGACGAGGCACCCAACAACCGTCGGCTGTGGTTCGAGCTGCCCGAGACCCTGGGTCGCTTCGTGTTCGACAAGGGCTACATCGGCGTGGACGGGGCCAGCCTGACCATCGGCGAGGCGCGCCCGGCCACCGCCGATCACGGCCCGCGGTTCTGCGTCGATCTGATCCCCGAGACCCTGGCGCGGACCGTGCTCGCCGACCGGGTGCCGGGCGATCACGTCAACATCGAGATCGATCCCCAGACCCAGGCCATCGTCGAGACGGTGGAGCGGGTCATGGCCTCGCGCGGGGCCTGAGGCGTTCAGTGTGCGTTGGCCAGCCCGCTGGCCAGCGCTCCGGCCATCCCTTATACCTCTGAAGGCCGTGCCGCATTGTCGCTAGCGGATGGCGCCTCGATTCCCGGGGCGCCATCCGCTACCATGTGCGGCTTTTCTCGCACCCAGCAGGACGCCACGCGCCGCACAGGACGACTTCTCCATGCAGAAAAGCCTGATCGAACGTCACTTCAAGCTCGCCGAACACGGCACGAACGTGAAGACCGAGATCATCGCCGGGATCACCACCTTCCTGACGATGGCCTACATCATCTTCGTCAACCCGAGCATCCTTTCCGAGTCCGGCATGGACTACGGCGCGGTATTCGTCGCCACCTGCGTGGCCTCCGCGGTGGGCTGTCTCATCATGGGCCTGTGGGCCAACTATCCCATCGCCATGGCGCCCGGCATGGGCCTCAATGCCTTCTTCACCTATGGCGTGGTAATGGGCATGGGCTATGCCTGGGAGACGGCGCTGGGGGCGGTCTTCCTGTCCGGCTTCACCTTCTTCCTGCTCAGCGTGTTCCGCATCCGCGAGTGGATCATCAACGCGATTCCCATGTCGCTGCGCCTGGGGATCGCCGCCGGCATCGGCCTGTTCCTGGCCATGATCGCGCTGAAGAACGCCGGTATCGTGGTCGCCAATCCGGCCACCTACGTGGCGCTGGGCGATCTCTCCGAACCCGCCGCCCTCTATGCGCTGCTCGGCTTCTTCGTGATCACCGCGCTGTCGCATCTGCGCGTCACCGGCGCGGTGATGATCGGCATCCTCGGCGTCACCGTGCTGTCGATGCTGCTCGGCCACAACGAGTTCGGCGGCATCGTCTCCATGCCGCCCTCCGTTGCGCCGACGCTGATGCAGCTCGACGTGGCCGGCGCCTTCGACGTGGCCATGATCAGCGTGGTGTTTGCCTTCCTTTTCGTCGACCTGTTCGACACCTCAGGCACCCTGATCGGCGTCGCCCACCGTGGTGGCCTGCTCGACGAGAACGGCAAGCTGCCGCGCATCGGTCGCGCCATGATGGCCGACAGCGGGGCCTCCATGGCCGGCGCGGCGCTCGGCACCTCGACCACCACCAGCTACATCGAATCCACCGCCGGCATCATCTCCGGCGGGCGTACCGGCCTGACCGCCGTGGTGGTCGGCGTGCTGTTCCTGATCAGCCTGTTCTTCTCGCCGCTGGCCGGCTCCATCCCGGCCTACGCCACCGCCGGGGCGCTGCTCTATGTGGCGGTGCTGATGGCGGGCAGCCTGGCGCACGCCGACTGGGATGACGCCACCGAGGCGGCGCCGGTGCTGATCGCGGCGCTGGCCATGCCGCTGACCTTTTCCATCGCCGAGGGCATCGCCCTGGGCTTCGTCAGCTATGCCGCCATCAAGGCCCTGTCCGGTCGCTTCCGCGATCTGAACCCGGCCGTGGTGGTGCTGGCGCTGGTCTTCAGCGCCAAGCTGCTGTTCCTCGACTGACACCGACCGACGAGAATCGCGATGAGCATCTACGGCGACTACATCAAGTCCGTCATCCGCACCGTCCCCGACTGGCCGCAGCCGGGCGTCAACTTCCGTGACATCACGCCGCTGCTGCAGAACAGCTCGGCCTTCCGCAAGCTGATCGACAGCTTCGTGCACCGCTATCAGGACCTGGAGCTCGACGCCATCGCCGCCATCGATGCCCGCGGCTTCATCGTCGGTGCGCCGCTGGCCTACGAGCTGGGTTGCAGCTTCGTGCCGGTGCGCAAGAAGGGCAAGCTGCCGTTCAAGACCATCAGCGAGACCTACACGCTGGAATACGGTGAGGCCGAGGTCGAACTGCACAGCGACGCCTTCCGCGAGGGCGACCGCATCCTGGTGGTCGACGACCTGATCGCCACCGGCGGCACCATGCTGGCCGCGGCCAAGCTGATCACCCGCAGCGGCGGCCATGTGGTAGAGACGTCCACCATCGTCGACCTCCCGGATCTGGGCGGCGCCGATCGTATCCGCGAGGCCGGCTTCAACGTCTTCGCGGTCTGTTCCTTCACCGAGGACGAGTGACGCCATCATGAGTCATCGCTATCACCAGCACTTCACCGTGTCCTGGGACCAGCTCCACCGGGACGTGCGCGAGCTTTGCCATCGACTGGTCGAACGCGACTTTCAAGGCATCGTCGCCATCACCCGCGGCGGCCTGATTCCAGCGGCGCTGATCGCCCGCGAGCTCAACGTGCGATTGATCGACACCATCTGCATCAAGAGCTACGAGGGTCAGGACCAGGGAGCGCTCGAGGTGATGAAGGGCGTCGACCACGACGGCGACGGCTGGCTGCTGGTGGACGATCTCGTCGATACCGGCAAGACCGCGCGCAAGGTGCGCGAGCTGCTGCCCAAGGCACACTTCGTCACCGTCTACGCCAAGCCGGAGGGCCGCCCGCTGGTCGACCAGTACCTCACCGAGGTGGGCCAGGACTGCTGGATCCAGTTCCCCTGGGACATGGGGGTGACCTATGTCGAACCCCTGGCCGATCGGGTCAAGCGCTGACCATGAATGGCCCGCTACCCGACAGCTGGCAGCGCTGGCTCGGCGACGAGTTCGCCGCGCCCTACATGCAGGCGCTGCGTGATTTCCTGGCGGCCGAAAAGGCCGCCCACAAGGTCATCTACCCGCACTCCTCGCACTGGTTCCGCGCCTTCGAGCTGACCCCGCTGGATCGGGTCAAGGTGGTGATCCTGGGGCAGGACCCGTACCACGGTCCGGGCCAGGCCCACGGCCTGTGCTTTTCGGTGCGCCCCGGCGTGCGCATTCCGCCGTCGCTGGTCAACGTCTACAAGGAGCTGGCCGCCGACGTCGGCTTCGAGCCCGTCGACCACGGCAATCTGGAGCACTGGGCGCGCCAGGGCGTGCTGCTGCTCAACACCTCGCTGACGGTGGAGCAGGGCAACGCCGGCTCCCACCGCGGCAAGGGCTGGGAGACGTTCACCGACCGCGCCATCGCCACGGTCAACGAACAGGCCGGCCCCACGGTGTTCCTGCTGTGGGGCAGCCACGCCCGCCAGAAGAAGGCGCTGATCGACACCTCGCGCCACCTGGTGCTGGAGTCGCCGCACCCGTCCCCGCTGTCGGCGCACCGCGGCTTCTTCGGCAATCACCACTTCTCGCGTGCCAACGCCTTCCTGGCCGAGCACGGCCGCGAGCCGATCGACTGGCAGCTGCCGGCCGCGGCGGAGTGAAGCCGTACCGTTTCCGGGGGGGAGGCATTGCCCGGAAACGGCCTTTCCCCACGATGTTGTCGCCCTGTATCGCGCCTTTTCCTCGACGATCGTGACTTTACGGGCGCGGTTCAACGGCCGCCTTAACCTCGAGGCGGCTTGCGGGTAGAATGGCGCGCGATTTGCGCACGCCCCGCGTGCGTCTAAGCTTGCCGACGAATCCCCACGCCCCGAAGAGGTCCGCCCCATGAGTGTTCACGCCATCCAGCATCCCCTGGTCCAGCACAAGCTGGGACTGATGCGCGAAGCCGGTATCAGCACCAAGAGTTTCCGTGAACTGGCCGGTGAGGTGGCCAAGCTGCTGACCTACGAGGCGACCCAGGATCTCGAGCTGGAGATCCAGGAGATCGACGGCTGGAGCGGCAACAAGATTCCCGTTCAGCAGCTCAAGGGCAAGAAGACCACCATCGTGCCGATCCTGCGTGCCGGCCTCGGCATGCTCGACGGCGTCACCGACCTGATTCCCAGCGCGCGGATCAGCGTGGTCGGCCTCTACCGCGACGAGGAGACCCTCGAGCCGGTGCCGTACTTCTCGAAGTTCGCCGGCGAGCTGGACGAGCGCATGGCCATTGTCATCGATCCGATGCTGGCCACCGGCGGCACCATGGTCGCCACCCTGGACATGCTGCGCGAGCGCGGCTGCCAGCACATGAAGGTGATCGTGCTGGTGGCGTCGCCCGAGGGCATCGAGCGCGTCCAGGCGTCCTACCCGGACATCGAGATCTACACCGCCTCGGTGGACGAGCGCCTGGACGAGCACGGCTACATCGTCCCCGGACTGGGGGATGCCGGGGACAAGATCTTCGGCACCCGCTGATTGTTGGCCGGCACCTGGCTGCGCTCGACCATACGGCGTTAAGAAGCGACTCACTATGCTCATTTACTTCAGTAAACTCCGCTCTTTCCTCGCTTCTTGCCTTGTCTGGTCGTCGCTCGCCGTGGTGCCCGCTCAACAATAGACTCTTTGCTTCAACGCCCCTGATCAGGGGCGTTTTTCTGCCAGGCTCTTACGGAGACTTCGGATGACGGAAAGTACCGCTTCCTCGACCGCCCCGACGGCCGAATCCCCCCTGCGTACACTGATCGTCGGCGCCCAGATGCTGTTCGTGGCCTTCGGCTCGCTGGTGTTGGTGCCGCTGCTCACCGGTCTCGATCCCAACGTGGCGCTGTTCACCGCCGGCATCGGCACCCTGGTGTTCCACGCCGTGACCCGCAACAGCGTGCCGGTGTTCCTGGCCTCGTCGTTCGCTTTCATCGCGCCGATCCAGGGCTCGGTGGCGAGCTTCGGCGTCTCCGCGACCCTCGGCGGGCTGCTGGCCGCCGGCGTGGTCTACATCGTGATCTCGCAGATCGTGCGCCTCAAGGGCACCGTCTGGCTGCACCACCTGCTGCCGCCGGTGGTGGTGGGTCCGGTGATCATGGTGATCGGCCTGGCCCTGGCGCCGGTCGCGGTGGACATGGCCACCGGCGGCACCACCGACGCCATCGGCTACGGCCGGGCGATGGTGCTGTCCATGGCCAGCCTGCTGGTGACCCTGGTGCTGGCGGTGTTCGGCCGCGGCCTGATTCGCCTGATCCCGATCCTCGGCGGCATCGTCACCGGCTATCTGCTGGCCGCACTGATGGGCGTGGTCGACTACACCCCGGTGCGCGAGGCGGCCTGGCTGGCGATGCCCGAGTTCGTGGCGCCGAGCTTCCACTGGGCGGCGGTGCTGTTCATGATCCCGGTGGCCATCGCCCCGGCGGTCGAGCATATCGGCGACATGATCGCCATCGGCTCGGTGACGCGCCGCAACTACCTGGACAAGCCCGGCCTGCACCGCACCCTGCTGGGCGACGGCCTGGCGACCTGCACGGCCTCGCTGTTCGGCGGCCCGCCCAACACCACCTATTCCGAGGTCACCGGCGCCGTGACCCTGACCCGCGCCTTCAACCCACGGATCATGGTGGTCACCGCGGTGATCGCCGTGCTGCTGTCGTTCCTCGGCAAGCTCGGCGCCGTGCTGCAGACCATTCCCGGCCCGGTGATGGGCGGCATCATGACGCTGCTGTTCGGTTCCATCGCGGTGGTCGGCATGAATACCTTGGTCCGCGCCGGCAAGCCGCTGACCGCGCCGCGCAACCTGGTGGTAGTGTCGCTGATCCTGGTCTTCGGCATCGGCGGCATGCAGCTCGGCGGCGGCCAGTTCACCCTTCAGGGCGTCGGCCTCGCCGCGCTGGTGGGTATCCTGCTCAACGCCATCCTGCCGCGCGCCGAAGAGGAATAGGGCCTCGCCGCCGGCGCTGTCGAATGGCCGACAGTGCCGGCGGCCGGTCTCGCTTTCCGCCTTCCTGTTGCCTCCCTTCATCTCCCTTGGTCTGGCTTGGCAAGGGTGCTCCTCAGGTCTACATTTTAATAAAATGTAGATATTCATCGGAGCGCCCTCATGAGCCAGATCACTCCCATGACCTGGGACGACCCCTTCCGCCTCATCGATCAGCTGGACGGCGACGAGCGACTGGTCCAGCAGACCGCCCACGACTACTGCCAGGAGCAGCTGCTGCCCCGGGTGCGCGAGGCCAACCGCCTGGAGCGCTTCGATCGCGAGATCATGACCGAGATGGGCGAGCTCGGCCTGCTCGGGGCGACCCTCGACGGCTACGGCTGCGCCGGGATGAACTATGTCAGCTATGGGCTGATCGCCCGCGAGGTCGAGCGGGTCGACTCCGGCTATCGCAGCGCCATGAGCGTGCAGTCGAGCCTGGTCATGTACCCGATTCACGCCTTCGGCAGCGAGGCCCAGAAGGATCGCTACCTGCCGAAGCTCGCCAGCGGCGAGTGGGTCGGTGCCTTCGGTCTCACCGAACCGGATCACGGCTCCGATCCCGGCGCCATGTCGACCCGTGCCCGGCGCACCGAGGGCGGCTGGCGGCTCAACGGCACCAAGACCTGGATCACCAACGCGCCGATCGCCGACGTCTTCGTGGTCTGGGCCCGGGACGAGGAGGACACGATCCGTGGCTTCGTGCTGGAGCGGGGCATGGCGGGACTCTCGGCCCCCAGGATCGATGGCAAGTTCAGCCTGCGCGCCTCGACCACCGGTCAGATCGTGATGCAGGACGTGGAGGTCTCGGACGACGCCTGCCTGCCCGGCGTCACCGGCCTCAAGGGGCCCTTCTCGTGCCTCAATCGCGCCCGCTTCGGCATCGCCTGGGGCAGCATGGGCGCCGCCGAGGCCTGCTGGCACGCCGCCCGCCAGTACACGCTGGACCGCCGGCAGTTCGGCCGCCCGCTGGCCGCCAATCAGCTGATCCAGAAGAAGCTTGCCGACATGCAGACCGAGATCGCGCTGGGGCTGCAGGCCGCGCTGCGGGTGGGGCGGATGATCGACGACGGCCAGCTGGTGCCCGAGACCATCTCGCTGATCAAGCGCAACAACTGCGGCAAGGCCCTGGACATCGCCCGTCAGTCGCGGGACATGCACGGCGGCAACGGCATCAGCGACGAGTATCCGGTGATCCGCCACGTCATGAATCTCGAGGCGGTCAACACCTACGAGGGCACCCACGATATCCATGCGCTGATACTCGGGCGGGCGCAGACCGGCATTCAGGCCTTCACCGGCTAATACAGGACTCCTCGATGGCTTGACGCCGGAGCAGCTTCGAGAGGAGGGAGGACGCAATGAGCGGACCGCTGGACGGCGTGGTGGTGCTGGATCTGTCCCGGGTGCTGGCCGGGCCCTGGGCGGGGCAGCTGCTGGCCGACCTGGGCGCCCGGGTGATCAAGATCGAGCATCCCGTGCGCGGTGACGATACCCGCGGCTGGGGACCGCCCTGGCTGGAAGGCGAAGAGAAGGGTAAGGAAGGCCGCGAGGAGAGCGCCGAGCGTCTGGCCGCCTATTACCTCTGCGCCAATCGCGGCAAGCAGTCGCTGGCCGTGGATATCGCCACCGAGGCGGGCCAGGCGCTGGTGCGTCGGCTCGCCGCCGGCGCCGACGTGCTGCTGGAGAACTTCAAGGTCGGCGGCCTGGCCCGTTATGGCCTCGACCATCAGAGCCTGAAGGCGGTGAATCCGGGCCTGATCGGCTGCTCGATCACCGGCTTCGGCCAGGACGGCCCCTACGCCCACCGCGCCGGCTACGACTTCATGATCCAGGCCCTGGGCGGGCTGATGAGCCTGACCGGCGAGCCCGATGGCATGCCGATGAAGACCGGGGTCGCGATCACCGATGTGATGACCGGGCTCTACGCCGCGGTCGGCGTGCTGGCGGCCCTCCATGAGCGACAGCGGGGCGAGGAGGGCGAACAGGGCGAGGCGAGGACCGAGGGGCGTCATATCGATGTGGCGCTGCTCGACGTCCAGCTGGCGACCCTGGCCAACCAGGCGCTCAACGCCTGGGTGACGGGTGAGAGCCCCGCCCGCCACGGCAACGCCCACCCCAACATCGTGCCCTACCAGGCCTTCGCCTGCGCCGACGGCTACCTGGTGCTGACGGTGGGCAACGACGCCCAGTTCGCACGCCTGGCCGAGCTGCTCGGGCAGGCGGAATGGGCCGACGATCCCGCCTTCGCCACCAATGCCGCTCGGGTCGCGCACCGCGAGACGCTGGTGCCGTGGATCGCCGAGGCGTTGCTGACCCGGCGGCGCGATGCCTGGCTGGCCGATCTCGAGGCCCTCGGCATTCCCGCCGGGCCGATCAATACCCTGACCGAGGCCTTCGACGATCCTCAGGTGCGCCATCGCGGCCTGTGCCGCACCCTGGCGCTCGCCGATGGGCGGTCGGTACCGCAGATGGCCAACCCGCTGCGCTTCGACGGCGAGAGTGCCACCTCCAATGGCGCGCCGCCGAGCCTCGGCCAGGACAGCGACGCCGTGCTCGCCGAGCTGGGCCTGGACGCCGAGGCGATCGCGCGGCTGCGGCGTCTGAATATCGTGCGCTGAAGCGTCCGTGACCTCCAGCCCGGTGTTCCCTGAGACCAGTTCAGCGTGGCGAGAAGCGTCGGTTGATGCCGGTCTCGGCGATCATCCGGGTCGAGATCTCCTCCACCGAGAAGCGCGTGGTATCGATGTAGGGGATGTGCATGCGACGATACAGTGCCTCGGCCTCGGCCACCTCCTGCACGCACTGGTCCATGGAGCTGTAGCGGCTGTTGGGGCGCCGTTCGTGGCGGATCGCCGCCAGCCGGCGCGGGTCGATGGTCAGCCCGAACAGCTTGTGGCGATGCTTGGCCAGCACCGGCGGCAGCTTGAGGCTGCCGTTCTCGTCCTGGTCGTCCTCGGTCAGCGGGTAGTTGGCCGCACGGACGCCGAACTGCAGTGCCAGGTACAGCGAGCTCGGCGTCTTGCCGCATCGCGACACCCCGACCAGGATGATGTCCGCCTGGTCGTACTGATGGGTGCGGGCGCCGTCGTCGTTGTCCAGCGCGAAGTGCACCGAATGGATGCGATCCATGTAGACGTCGTCGCTGCCGATGGCGTGGGTGCGGCCCACGCTGTAGGAGGAGTGGGTGGCCAGCTCCTGCTCCAGGGGCTTGAGGAAGGTCGAGAAGATGTCGACCGTGAAGCCCGGCGCGGTGCGAATCACGTCGCGCACGTCCTGGTCGACGATGGTGTCGATGATGATCGGGGTGTTCCCGTCCTTGACCGCGGTGGCCTGGATCACCTCGACCAGGCGCTTGGCCTTGTCGACGCTGTCGATGTAGGGCTTGGTCAGCATGCGCATCTCGACGTTCTCGAACTGCGCCAGCAGGCTGCGACCCAGGCTCTCGGCGGTGATGCCGGTGCCATCGGAAATGAAGAAGGCGGTGCGTGTCATGGGGCTCGCTCGGGCGGGAGAAGGAATGGCCTCATTGTCGAGTCTCGCGCGGGGCCAGACAAGCCGACTACAGGAAATGCCCGGATCGGCGAATTGTTGTAAAAAACCTTCAGTGACTTAGCTGTTAGACCAATGGCGAATATGGCAGGCCGTTGATAGAGTCGCTCGCATCCACTCATGACGGTGCGTCATGCACTTTCCGGTGTCGGTTTCCAATCCTAAGGGGGTTTCGTGGACGATTACATTCAGTGGTTCGAGAAGCTGGGCATGAACGACGTCGAGCGCGTCGGCGGCAAGAACGCCTCGCTCGGCGAGATGATCTCCAACCTGGCCGAGGCCGGTGTCACCGTGCCCGGCGGCTTCGCCACCACCGCCCACGCCTACCGCGAGTTCCTGTCCCACGAAGGCCTCAACGAGCGCATCAACGAGGCGCTGTCCACGCTGGACGTCGATGACGTCGCCGAGCTGGCCCGCGTCGGCGCCCAGATCCGCCAGTGGGTGATCGACACCCCGCTGCCGCCGACCTTCGAGGCCGCCCTGCGCGAGAGCTACGAGAAGCTCGCCGCCATGCATCCGAACCTCAAGGTCGCGGTACGCAGCTCCGCCACCGCCGAGGACCTGCCGGACGCGTCCTTCGCCGGCCAGCAGGAGACCTTCCTCAACATCGAAGGCTTCGACAACATCAAGCGGGCCGTGCACGAGGTGTTCGCCTCGCTGTTCAACGACCGCGCCATCTCCTACCGCGTGCACCGCGGCTACGCCCACGAGAACGTGGCGCTGTCCGCCGGCATCCAGAAGATGGTGCGCTCCGAGACCGGCGCCTCCGGTGTGATGTTCACCCTGGACACCGAGTCCGGCTACCGCGATGCGGTCTTCGTCACCGCCTCCTGGGGCCTGGGCGAGACCGTGGTCCAGGGGGCGGTGAACCCCGACGAGTTCTACGTCCACAAGTCGACCCTGGCCGCCGGCCGCCCGGCCGTGCTGCGTCGCAACCTGGGCTCCAAGCTGATCAAGATGGTCTACACCGAGGATGCCAGCGCCGGCAAGTCGGTCGAGACCGTGGACGTGCCGCTGGCCGACCGCGCGCGCTTCTGCGTCGACGACGAACAGGTCATGGCCCTGGCCCGCCAGGCGGTGATCATCGAGCAGCACTACGGCCGCCCGATGGACATCGAGTGGGCGATGGACGGCGACGACGGCAAACTCTACATCGTCCAGGCGCGTCCCGAGACCGTGGTCTCCCAGCAGGAGGGCGGCAAGCTCGAGCGCTTCCAGCTCAAGGAAAAGGGCCGCACCCTGGTGACCGGCCGGGCCATCGGCCAACGCATCGGCAGCGGCGCGGTCAAGGTCGTCGAGACCCCCGAGGACATGGACAAGATCCATGCCGGCGACGTGCTGGTCACCGACATGACCGACCCCGACTGGGAGCCGGTGATGAAGCGGGCCTCCGCCATCGTCACCAACCGTGGCGGTCGTACCTGCCACGCGGCGATCATTGCCCGTGAGCTGGGCATCCCGGCCGTGGTCGGCTGCGGCGACGCCACCGAGGTGCTGGAAGACGGCCGCGATGTCACCGTGTCCTGCGCCGAGGGCGATACCGGCCACGTCTACGACGGCCTGCTGGCCTTCGATCGCAACGTCACCAGCGTCGATGCGATGCCGGACATCCCGTTCAAGATCATGATGAACGTTGGCAACCCGGACCGCGCCTTCAGCTTCGCCAGCCTGCCCAACGCCGGCGTCGGCCTGGCGCGCCTGGAGTTCATCATCAACCGCATGATCGGCGTGCACCCCAAGGCACTGCTCGACTACGAAACCCTGTCGCCGGATCTGCAGCAGACCATCGACCTGCGCACCGCCGGCTACGACGATCCGGTCAGCTTCTACGTCGACAAGCTGGTCGAAGGCGTCTCCACTCTGGCGGCATCCTTCTACCCGCAGCGGGTCATCGTGCGCCTGTCGGACTTCAAGTCCAACGAGTACGAGAACCTGATCGGCGGCAAACTCTACGAGCCGGGCGAAGAAAACCCGATGCTGGGCTTCCGCGGCGCCTCGCGCTACCTCTCCGAGGACTTCCAGGCCTGCTTCGAGCTGGAGTGCCGGGCGATCAAGCGCGTGCGCGACGAGATGGGCCTCGACAATGTCGAGATCATGGTGCCCTTCGTTCGCACCACCGAGGAAGCGAGTGGCGTCATCGACCTGCTGGCCGCCAACGGCCTGAAGCGTGGCGACAACGGCCTCAAGGTCATCATGATGTGCGAGTTGCCGGCCAATGCGCTGCTGGCCGACGAGTTCCTCGAGTACTTCGACGGTTTCTCCATCGGCTCCAACGACCTGACCCAGCTGACCTTGGGTCTCGACCGCGACTCCGGCATCGTCGCCGGGCTGTTCGAGGAGCGTAACCCGGCGGTCAAGAAGCTGCTGTCCATGGCTATCCAGGCCTGCAAGGCCCAGGGCAAGTACGTCGGCATCTGCGGCCAGGGCCCGTCCGACCACCCGGACCTCGCCAAGTGGCTGATGGAGCAGGGCATCGACTCCGTATCCCTGAACCCGGACGCGGTACTGGAGACCTGGTTCATGCTGGCCGGCGAAACGCTGGGCTGATCGTCCCGCGATCGCGACCGTGAACGACACGACACCCGGGCCTCGGCCCGGGTGTCGTCGTTTCTGCACGCCCCTTGCACGCTTGGCGGGGCGAGAGGGGTTAGACTGCGGGCATCATTCAGGCAAAAGGAGGATGCCCGTCATGGCCTCACAGAAGCGTCGATTCCATCGCCTGGCGCCGGCCGGCGCCCTGATCCTCGGCCTCTTGGCGCTGCCGGCGCTGGCCAATCCCGGCAACGGTAACGGGCCGCCGGAGCATGCCAAGGGGGGGCAGGGCGGCCAGGGTCAGTCCGAGCGGCTGCGCGATAACGCTCACGGTCGCGAGCGTACGGAGCGCCGCGAGGAACGCCATGAAGACCGTTATGACGAGCGTCACGAGGAGCGCGGCTTCGATGGTCGGGATCGCGACCGCGATGGCCGCGACGCCCCACGCCTCGAGGAAGCGCTGATCCGCGATATCTTCCACGGTCATCGCGACCGCTATGCCCATCAGGACCGCGCCTCGATTCCCCCCGGCGTGCGCCAGAATCTGGCCCGCGGCAAGCCCATGCCCCCGGGCATCGCCAAGCGGTTCGATGACGACATCCGCCGCGACCTGCCGCACTACGATGGCTATGAATGGCGCCGCGTCGGCACCGATGCCGTGCTGGTCGACATCACCAACGACATCATCCATGACGTGATCCGCGACGTGCTCGACTGATCCGCATCGAGCCGCCTTCGCGGGGATCCACCATGCTGTTTCCGACGACGACGGAGACGGACCATGGTGGATCCCCTCGAGGTGGAGGCGGTGTTCCGGTGCCGCCCGAGCGAGCCCTTCGACTTCGCCCCGACCGGCAGCACGGCGAGGTGCAGGAGGTGGGCGGCCTGTCGCGGGCCACGATACCGGTCATCGTGGCCCCCTGAGCTGTCCTGGTTTCCCACAGAGGGCGCGCCTTTTGGCATCATGGGCGGTTGATTGTCTCGAGGAGCCGCCCGATGGCGTATTTTCTGGTAATGGGCGGGCTGGTCCTGACCGTATGTTTCACCTCCGGGTGGGCCGTCTGGCGGATGTTGCGCTGGGCCTGCGCGCATGTGGGGCGCCGCACGCCGTCCGGGGGAAGGAAGAAGACGGCCGCCAGGGCGTCGAAGGGTAGACAGGTGGCCGCCAAGGCACCGAGCAGGGCACCGTCCAGGGAAAAGGAGAAGGCGCCATCGCGCCGTGATGCCGCGCGCCGCGACAAGAAGGCGGAGCCATCGCCGCCCTGGCGGCTGACCGTGGCGCTGGCGCCGCTGCGCGGCGCCTGGCCGCTGGCCGTGCTGCTCGGCGCCCTGTACGGCGGCGGACGGCTGGTTGACCATGGCATGGTGGCCCGGCCCCAGCACGCCCCCGACGCCTTTCGCCAGCTGGTGGAGGCCGTGGGCTGGGGCGCGATGGCGTTGGTCGGTGTGGCGCTGGTCGGCCTGTTGGCAAGCTGGCGCTGCCGGCGTCATGCCTAGCTGATCAGTCGCGCAGCCAGTGACGCAGCTTCAGCAGCAGCAGGGCGCCGTCGCCCAGCGACCGCCGCTCGGCCAGCAGTCGGCGCAGTGAAGCCGGGCGGTCGGTGATGATGCCGTCCACCCCGAGGTCGATCAGCCGCGACATGCGGGTCGGGTTGTTGACGGTCCAGGCCATCAGGGCATAGCCGTGGTGCTGGGCGAGCCGTACCTCGCGCTGGTCGATGCGGTTATGGCGCAGCGCCAGGACATCGTAGCCATGCCGGGGCAGGGCGCCCCGTAGCGTCAGCTGGGCCAGCAGCACGCGGCGCACCCCGGGGGCCCGTCGAGCGACCTCGTCGAGCAGCTCGTAGGACTGGGCGGCCAGCCATATTCCCGCGCTCAGATCGGGCTCGCCGCAGGCCGCGCGACCGACGCCGTCCGACGCGCGGTCGCGACAGACTCGCCGTGCCCGGGCCTCGGCCTCCAGTATCGTCACTACCCGGTCCACGAGCCGCTGACCATGGCCGGGATCTGGCTTGAGCTCGATCACCAGTCCGGCTCGCCCCCTGACCTTCCTCAGGGCCTCCTCGAGCTCGGGAATCCGGGTGCCCACGAAGGGATCGCCGAACCAGCTGCCCACGTCCACGCCGTCGAGGACGTCGTGCTCGAGGTCGGCGATGCGACGATCATCGCCGGCCAGGCGGGACAGGGTGGTGTCGTGGTAGAGCACGACCTTGTCCTCGGCGGTGAGCCGGGCATCGACCTCGATCAGATCGGCGCCGTCATGGATGGCCTGTTCGATGGCCGGCAGGGTGTTCTCCGGGGCGACCATCGAGCTGCCGCGGTGGGCGATGTTGTCGACCTCCTCGCGGATCGTGCTGCCTTGGACGACCCACCAGGCCTGGGCGATGGCGAAGGCGAGAACGCCCAGCTCCACGCCCCAGGCCAGGCGCCCGGGGTGTGCCGACGGCGGCGCCGGCGGCCGGGGTTCACGATGGGCCAGGCGCAGGTAGAGGCAGCTTCCCAGCAAGGCGTTGGCGGCGATGCCGACGAAGACCGCGGCCAGGGTCACCAGGCCGTAGGCGGTGACATAGCCGAGCATGGCGGGCAGCAGGATCTCGCGATGCTCGGGCAGATGGCCCAGCAGCGGGGTGAAGAGGGCGTCGAAGAGGGCCCCCACCCCGAGCGGCAGCACCAGGATCGTCGCCAGCAGCACCAGGATCGATGCCGCGATGCCGGAGCGGCAGCCGTGGGTCAGGCGCGCGCTGCGCTTCAGGGCGTGGAGCGGGCCGAGGCCCTCCAGGATCAGCGCCGGCAGGGCCAGATGCCAGCGGGTGTAGAGGGCGGCGGCCAGGGCGCCCCAGCCCAGTATCACCGGGGCGATCGTGGCGAGGAAGGCCCACAGGGCCGGGGGGCGCACCTGCTGGACATAGTAGGGGTCGAGGTCGCCAAGCAGGCGGCCGTGCAGCGTCACCACGATGCCGGCCACGGGCAGCATCAGCAGCAGCTGCGTGCCGACCTGGAGCAGCGCCAGGCCGGACAGCGCAGGCAGCCGGCGCAGGCTGTGCCAGAGTGCCTCGGCGGCCAGGCGAAGATGGTTGTCACGGGGACGCACCGCGACCAGGGTCATGCCGGCCTGCTGCAGGTAGAGGATCAGGAAGGTGACGGCCAGCGTGGCCAGCAGCCAGGCCATCCCGCCCGGTGTCCACAGCGCCTCGAGCAGGGCCTGGAGAGTGATCAGCGGGCGGTCGAGACGCCCCAGCATGCTGGCCAGGCCCCAGCCCGCCGCCGGCAGCAGCAGGCTCGAGGCGAGCAGGGTGAAGAAGGCGTGAAAGGCGATCAGCGGGCGCAGATGGTGCTTGAGGCTGCGCAGGACATCGCCGCTCAGGCGAGGCGTGGTCGGCATCGTGTGGGGCATGCTCTCAGCCTGCCAGCCGAGTCCCTCGGGCGGCAAGCCGCTGCGCCGTGTCTGGCGGGGGATCAGTCCAGTGCGAGGCGGTCATCGGCGATCAGGATGCCGTTGTTGTCGGCGTAGAGCCACTGGCCGGGTTCGATGGTCGCACCGCCGAAGCTGACCGGCACGTCGCGCTGGCCCTCGCCGTGCTTCTCGCTCTTGCGCGGGTGGGCGGCCAGGGCCTGGATGCCGAGTTCGGTCTCGGCCAGCTCGTCCACGTCGCGCACGCAGCCGTACATCACCACGCCCGCCCAGCCGTTGCCGGCGGCCTGTTCGGCCAGTCGGTCGCCGAGCATGGCGCAGCGGGTCGAGCCGCCGGCATCGACCACCAGCACGGCGCCGTCGCCGGGCTCGTTGACGGCCTGGCGCACCAGCGAGTTGTCCTCGAAGCACTTGACGGTGCGCACCGGGCCGAAGAAGGTCTCATGGCCGCCGAAGTTGACGAACATGGGCTCCAGCACGGCCACTTCGGGATAGGAATCGCACAGATCGGGGGTGACGATGGCAGGCATGACGGGGTGTCTCCTCGGTCGATGAACCCATCGATGATGCCACAGCCAGACGATGAGGAAAGTCCCCCCTTGGGGGGGCAGAACGGACGGGGCAACAAAAAAAGCGCCCCGCACGGGGCGGGGCGCTTCGGTCGTCGACGGCCCGCCTTACGGCGGGCCCGCGATGTTGCGAGCATCGGTGACGATGGCGGTGATCAGGCTTCCTGGCTCACCGGGATCACGTTCGAGGCGGCGTTCTGGAATTCCTCGATCTCGTGGAAGTTCATGTAACGATAGATCTCGCCGGCCATGGCGTCGAACTCGCTCATATAGCGGCGATATTCGCTGACGCTCGGCAGGCGACCCTCGACCGCGGCCACGGCGGCGAGCTCGGCGGACGCCAGGAAGACGTCGGCGCCGTCACCCAGGCGGTTGGGGAAGTTGCGCGTGGAGGTGGAGACCACGGTGCTCTTGGCGGCGACGCGGGCCTGGTTGCCCATGCACAGCGAGCAGCCCGGCATTTCCATGCGTGCGCCGGCGCGGCCGTAGATGCCGTAGTAGCCTTCGGCGGTCAGCTGGTGCTGGTCCATCTTGGTCGGCGGCGCCAGCCACAGCTTGGTCTTCAGGCTGCCCGCGGGCTGCTTCTCGAGCAGCTTGCCGGCGGCACGGAAGTGGCCGATGTTGGTCATGCACGAGCCGATGAATACCTCGTCGATGTCCTGGCCGGCGACGTCGGACAGCAGGCGGGCGTCGTCCGGGTCGTTCGGGGCGCACAGCACCGGCTGGTCGAGCTGGTCGAGATCGATCTCGATGACCTCGGCATACTCGGCGTCCTTGTCGGCGCGCATCAGGCTCGGGTTCTCGAGCCACTCTTCCATGCCCTGGATGCGGCGCTCGATGGTACGGGCATCGCCGTAGCCGTTGGCGATCATCCACTTGAGCAGGGTGATGTTGGACTTCAGGTACTCGCTGACGCTGTCCTCGGAGAGGGTGATGGTGCAGCCGGCGGCGGAGCGCTCGGCGGAGGCGTCGGAGAGTTCGAAGGCCTGCTCGACGGTGAGGTCCTCGAGGCCTTCGATTTCCAGCACGCGGCCGGAGAAGGCGTTCTTCTTGCCGGACTTCTCGACGGTCAGCAGCCCTTGCTGGATGGCGTAGTAGGGGATGGCGTGGACCAGGTCACGCAGGGTGACGCCGGGCTGACGCTGACCCTTGAAGCGCACCAGCACGGATTCCGGCATGTCCAGCGGCATCACGCCGGTGGCGGCGGCGAAGGCCACCAGGCCGGAGCCCGCCGGGAAGGAGATGCCCATCGGGAAGCGGGTGTGGGAGTCGCCGCCGGTGCCCACGGTGTCGGGCAGCAGCATGCGGTTCAGCCAGCTGTGGATGATGCCGTCGCCCGGACGCAGCGAGACGCCGCCGCGGTTCATGATGAAGTCGGGCAGGGTGTGGTGGGTCTCCACGTCGACCGGCTTCGGATAGGCGCTGGTGTGGCAGAAGGACTGCATCACCAGGTCGGCCTGGAAGCCGAGGCAGGCGAGGTCCTTGAGCTCGTCGCGGGTCATCGGACCGGTGGTGTCCTGGGAACCCACGGTGGTCATCTTCGGCTCGCAGTACATGCCCGGGCGCACGCCTTCCATGCCGCAGGCCTTGCCGACCATCTTCTGGGCCAGGGTGAAGCCCTTGCCGGTGTCGGCCGGCTGCTCGGACAGGCGGAAGACGTCGGACGGGGCCAGGCCGAGGGACTCGCGGGCCTTGGTGGTCAGGCCGCGGCCGATGATCAGCGGGATACGGCCGCCGGCGCGGGCCTCGTCGAGCAGCAGCTGGGTCTTGAGCTCGAAGGTGGTCAGCACTTCGTCGGTGCCGTGCTTGCAGACCTTGCCTTCATACGGGTAGACGTCGATGACGTCGCCCATCTCGAGCTTCTCGACGTCCATCTCGACCGGCAGGGCGCCGGAATCTTCCATGGTGTTGAAGAAGATCGGGGCGATCTTGCCGCCGAAGCAGAAGCCGCCGGCGCGCTTGTTCGGCACGTGGGGGATGTCGTCGCCGAAGAACCACAGCACGGAGTTGGTGGCGGACTTGCGCGAGGAGCCGGTGCCGACCACGTCGCCGACGTAGACGACCTGGTGACCCTTGGCCTTCACTTCCTCGATCTGCTTGAGCGGACCGGTGACCCCCGGCTCTTCCGGCTCGATGCCGTCGCGCGGGTTCTTGAGCATGGCGTTGGCATGCAGCGGAATGTCCGGGCGCGACCAGGCATCCGGGGCCGGGGACAGGTCATCGGTGTTGGTCTCGCCGGGCACCTTGAACACGGTCAGGGTGATCTTGTCGGCGAGTGCCGGCTTGGACAGGAACCACTCGGCCTCGGCCCAGGACTCGATGATCTCCTTGGCCACGGCGTTACCGGCCTTGGCGCGCTCTTCCACGTCGTGGAAGGCGTCGAACATCAGCAGGGTGTGCTTGAGCTGCTCGCCCACTTCCTTGGCCAGCGAGTCGTCGTCAAGCAGCTCGACCAGCGAGGCGATGTTGTAGCCGCCCTGCATGGTGCCCAGCAGCTTGACGGCGTGGACGCGGTCGATCAGCGGAGACTCGGCCTCGCCTTGGGCGATGGCGGTCAGGAAGCCGGCCTTGACGTAGGCGGCCTCGTCGACGCCTGGCGGCACGCGGTTGGTCAGCAGGTCGAGGATGGCCTCTTCCTCGCCGGCGGGCGGATTCTTCAGCAGTTCGACCAGGGCAGCCGTCTGCTCGGCGTTCAGCGGCTTCGGCGGAACGCCCGCCTGGGCGCGCTCCTCGACATGTTGGCGATAGGCTTCAAGCACGTGGTGGCCCTCATTGGTTGGTAGTGGCCGAGCGTCCTGCGGCGGCGATGAGGCCGCAACGAGCCGCTTGGCACGACGCACAGTCGCCAGCCACAGGTGACCGATCGTGGCGGGAATCCCGGGATTCGTCGCCGATCGGCGTGACGCCTGGCTGGCTCCTGGCACGGTCAACGGTGGCGGTATTCTAGGAGAAACTGTCGACAATGTTAAGAATCCCGGCCATGACGGGCTTCGAACTTTGGTCTCTGGTCGTGTTCGAGGCCCGGCGGGGTGCCAGTGTGCGGTCGTCGCGTTACCATGGTGCGACTTTCATCAACGGAGAGGAGTGGCCGATGGCGGGGCGTATCGCCTCCCCCTGTGTGGGCCTGTGTTCGACGACGGTAGGCGATCGCGTCTGCCGCGGTTGTCAGCGTATCGACGACGAGATCCGCGACTGGCCGGCCCTGGACGGCGAGGCGCGTGATCGGCGCATGACCGAGCTGGACGCCCTGCGCGTCGAGGTGGCCGGCCGTCACCTGAGCGTGGTGGACGCCGCGGCCCTGGAGGCCCAGCTGGTGCGCCACCGGATTCGCTTTCGCGCCGATCAGCCGCCGCTGTCCCGGGCGGTGGAGCTGCTGCGGGTCGGCCGCGATCGTATCCGCGACCTGTCGCGCTATGGCCTGGCGCCCGTCGAGCCGCTCGACGCCGCGACCCTGCACGCCCGCCTCGCCGCCGACCTGCTGGACGCCGCCGAGGCGCGCCGCGAGGCCCGGGCCTCGCTCTCCTGATTTCCCAGACCATGTACCGCCGGACTCTTCGATGACCGCCATTGCCGATGCCCCTGCCCCCGTCGACCTGCTGCCCGAGGGGCTGCTCGCGTTTCTCCACTGCCCGACGCCCGATGCCTGGGTCGACTGGGCCCTCGATAACCCCGAGCTGCTGCTGATCGATCACGCCCAGTGCGAGAAGAAGGCCGCCTCCACGGCCATGAGCCTGCTCTATCGCTATGTCGACCGGCCGCTGCTGCTGACCAAGATGTGTCAGCTGGCCCGCGAGGAGCTGCTGCACTTCGAGCAGGTGGTCACGCTGATGGAGCAGCGGGGCATCGTCTATCGCCACCTGTCGGCCTCGCGCTACGCCGAGGGGCTGCGCCGGCACGTGCGCGGCGAAGAGCCGCAGCGGCTGGTCGATATCCTGATCGTGGGGGCGCTGATCGAGGCGCGCAGCTGCGAGCGTTTCGCCCGTTTGATCCCCCAGCTTGACGATGAGCTTGCAAAGTTCTATCGCAGTCTGGTTAAGTCGGAAGGGCGTCATTATGAGGATTACCTGATGCTGGCACGCCGGGCCGCCCCGGAGGCCATCGACGATCGCATCGCCTTCCTCGCCGCGCGAGAAGCCGAGCTGATCACCATGCCGGATACGGCATTTCGTTTTCACAGCGGTGTTCCCGCCTGACGTTCGGGGCGCCGCCCAGCAGGGCCTAATAATCATGCGGGATGCTTCCGACGCCGTAACCCGTGAAGAACAAGATCGCCTGGCGTTATTCGGTCATTTTTCGCTGACCCTGGGCGACGATGCGCTGACCCATTTCAGTTACGACAAGGTCAAGGCGCTGCTGGTCTACCTGCTGCTTCACGAGCAGCCGGTCAACCGCGCGACCCTCGCCGAACTGCTGTGGCCCGACCAGGGCCTCTCCTCGGGGCGGACCAATCTGCGTCACGCCCTGCACTGCCTGCGGCAGTCGCTGGGCGAGCAGGCCGAGGAGGTGCTGTCGGTATCCCGCCAGACCATCGCCTTCGAGCTCCCCGAGGCGTGGCAGTTCGATCTCCACGAGTTGCAGTCGATGCTCGAGGCGCCCGCCGAGGTGGCGACCCTGGAAGAGATCCTGGAGTGCTACCAGGGCGATCTGGTCGAGGAGCTGCAGCTCGCCACCTGCGCCGAGTTCCAGCGCTGGCTGGTCCAGGTGCGCAACGAGTGGCGTCAGCGGGTGATCCGCTATGCCGAGTCGGTGCTCGAGCAGGCGGAGCCGCTGCCCGACGCGCTGCTGGAGACCCTGGTCAGCCGCTTCTCCGGCTACGGTCCCTTCCACGAGCGGCTGGTGCGCCAGCTCGCCGAGCAGGGCCAGCTGGCCGCCGCCCATGAACAGTACAACGCCTACCTGCAGCTGCTGGCGCTGACCGGCCAGCAGCCGGACCCCGCCTTCCTGCAGCTGGCACGCTACTGGTCCGATGGCGCCGGCGACGAGTCGGTCGGCCCCGGTGCCGGCTTCTCGCGCACCCTGGCCGCGGATAGCGCGCCGCTGCGCGACGACGAGATCGAGATGCGTCAGCTGTCGGTCATGGCGATCCGCCTGGACCTGCACGCCGATCTCTCCACCCGCGGCGAAACCCGGGCCAGTCTGACCCTGCAGTCGGAGCTGATGCGCTGGCTCGAGCAACAGTGTCATCATCTGGGCGGCTTCTGGCTGCCCGGCGCCGCCGGTGGCATCGGCCTGGCCTGCTTCGGCACCCACGGGCCGGCCCACCAGCTCGCCGAGCTGGTGGCGCTCTACGAACACTGTCAGCGCGCACTCGCCGACGAGTGCGCTCGCCACTGGAGCGGCGAAGGCGAGCCGCCGGGCATCTGCCTGGCCGCCGGTCTCAACAGCGGCCAGGTGGTCTACCTGCCGGAGCGCCACCTGGTCGATCCGCTGGGCGAGGTCACCCGGGGCGCGCTGGAGCTGATGGCGGCCTCCCAGGGCAGCGAGCTGGTGATCTCCCAGGAGGCCAGTCAGCACATGCCGCCGGCGCTCGACCTGCAGCCGCGGCTCTCGTCACGGCTGGTGGCCAGCGACGGTCGCGTGTGGCTGCGAGCGCTGGTGCTCGGCGCGAATGAAGGCGGCCGCGAGGCCATGCCGCCGAGCCTGATCGGCCGCGAAGGGGCGCTGCGCACGCTGCGTGACGCCCTGGCCCGGGCCGGCATCGGGCTGCGTCAGAGCGTGCTGGTGCGCGGCCCGTCGGGGCTCGGCAAGTCGGCGCTGCTGGTCGGCTTCCGCCACCTCGAGCAGAGCCGCGAGGCGGCGATCTGCTGGCAGCCCACCACCCGGCTGTCGATCCAGGAACCCTACGGCGTGGCCCGGCAGCTGCTGCACTGGCACTTCGGCGACGCGTTCGATGCCGAGGCGCTGGCCTCGCTGACGCCGGACGATCTCGGCGACGAGCCTCGGCTGCTGCTGGAAGAGGCGCTGGGCGTCTGCCTTCCCCGCGAGGTGGCCATGCTTACCCAGAGCGGCGAGGCCGTGGAGCTGGTGGTCGGCGTGCTGCAGCGGCTGATCGAGCAGCTCACCGAGACCCGCACCCTGGTGCTGATGGTCGACGACCTGCAATGGCTCGACGAGCCCTCCTTCAAGGTGTTGGGCCGCCTGCAGGCACGCCTGCCGATCACCTGCCCCTTCCTGATGGTGGCCAGCCACCATGGCCGCGAGGCGCTGCCGACCCGGCTCGACTGGGATCAGCAGATCACCCTCGGGCGGCTCGATCCCATGCAGTCGTCGCGTCTGCTCACCCAGCTGGCGCGGCGCTACCGGCTGCAGCTCAGTCCGCGCCTGCGCAGCCAGATCGTCGAGCGCTGCGACGGCGTGCCGCTGTATCTCCAGGAGATCTGCCGCCGCGTCGACATGGACCGTCGCGAAGGGCGTCACATCGACCTCGACGAGCTGCCCCAGGGCCTGCTCGGCCTGTTGGCCAGCCGCATCGACCAGCTCGACGGCGACCGCGGCGTGGCCCACGTGGCGGCGGTGCTGGGACGGCGATTCCGGCTCGACTTCCTCGCCGAGTGCATCGACCGCGAGATGCCGAAGCTGACCGCGGCGCTGGAGCAGATGGTGCGGCTGGAGATCATCGAGTCGGTCGACGAGACGGAAGAGGGCCGCGAATACCAGTTCACCCATCAGCTGCTGCAGGAGGCGGCCTACCTGTCCTGTCCGCGGGACGTGCGCGTGGCCCTGCACAGTCAGGTCGTAACGCTGATCGAGGAGCGCTTCCCGGTCTGGATCAGCCGCCATCCCGGCGACTTCGCCACCCATCTGCGGCGCAGCGGCCACTACGCCCGCGGCGCCCGCTACTTCGAGCTGGCGGCCCGCGAGGCGCTCAAGGTCAGTGCCAACCGCACCGCGCTGCGCATGGCCGACTTCGGCCTGGCCAGCCTGCGCCACGTGGAGGGCCAAGAGGAGCGCGAGGTCAGCCTGCACACCGTGCGCGGCCAGGCGGCCTTCGCCCTCGAGGGACACGGTTCGCCCACCGCCCACGAGAGCTTCGTCCGCGCCCGCGAGCTGCTGGTCTGCAGCGACGAGGTGCCGGAGGACAGCGAGGACCTGGAGCAGGCGTTTCTGGTCAAGTGGGGGCTGTGGGTCGGCTGCAGCCAGCGCAACGCCCACGCCGATGCCTTCCTGCTGGCCTCGCGGCTGGCGGATCTGGCCTCGCGGCTCGAGGATCCGCGCTACCGGCGCCTGGCCGACTTCGCGCGGGCCAGCTGCGAGTACTGGGCCGGCCGCATCCAGCAGGCCTACGAGCATCTTGAGGAGATCGACCCGCTCAACTCGCCGATGATGATCGAGTGGCTGCCGTTCTCCGACCACCCTCAGGTGGCCGCGACCTGCTTCCAGAGCTGGGCGCTGTGCCTGCGCGGCGACTACCATCGCGCCCAGCAGCAGATCGAATCGGCGATCCGTCTGGCCGAGCGCATCAATCACCCGGGCAGCCTGGCCATGGCGCTGATGTATGCCGCGGCGCTCTATCGCCAGGTGGGGCACGAACATCTGGCGTCCCAGCGTGCCGAGCGCGCCTACGAGATCACCGGCACGCCGGATCTGCAGCTGTGGCAGGTCTCGGCGCGGCAGGTGCTGGGCTGGCAGCGGGCGCTGTCCGGCGATCGCGAAGGGCTCAAGCGCATCGAGGCGGCCCAGGAGGAGTTCGTCGAGGTCACCGGGCGCGATCCCTACCAGCGGCCCTCGCTGTGGTGGGTGGACGCCTGCACCTCGCTGGGCGAGCTGGCCCGGGCCGAGGACTACCTCGACCAGTGCCTGCTGATCGCCCGCGAGCGCGCCACGCTGTTCGTCGCCGAACTGGCGGTGCATCTGGCCGGGGTGCGTCACCGCCTGGGGCATCCCGCCGAGGAGGTGCGCGCGCTGATCGAGCAGGCCCTCGAGCAGGCCCGCGGCGATGGCAACCTGCACCAGCAGCTCTGCGCCCTGGAGGCCTGGCTGACGAGAGTCGATCCGGAGGACGAGGACGCGCGGATGGCGTTCCGCGGCTTGCTGGGCGAGGTCAGCCACAGCGATGCGCCGGTGCTGGTGCGTTGGCGGACCCTGCTCGACAAGCGGCTGCCGCATACCGCCGACCTGGAAGACTGACGGCGCACGCGCCCTCGGCGCCATGGTAAACGGCGAGACGCCCGGCGAGGCTCGTGAGACGAGCGTCGCCGGGCGTCTTGCGTCTCGGGAGAGGTGATGGGGCGGAGCGCGAGGCGCCGGCTCAGGTCGCGACTTCCAGCGCGGCGATCCGCTCCAGCGCCTGATCGCGGTGATCGCCGCACAGTTCACGGTCGTAATCGAACCGGGCGCAGACCGCCGGCCGCTCGGGCCGGCCGAACAGCCGGCACAGGTTGTCGTCGTCGAGCTGGGCGCAGCGCTCGCCGGCCGGCTTGCCATCCGGCATGCCGGGGATCGGCGAGCTGATCGAGGGCGCGATGCAGCAGGCGCCGCAGCCGGGACGGCAGCCGCCGTCCGGGGCGGCGCTCATGGTCGGGTTCGAACTCACGCCTCGGCCTCCGCCAGCGCCCCCTTGTCGATGCCCTCGAAGGCCTGGACGCGGGTGGTGCGGCCGGTCTCGCGGGCGATCTCGCCGGCCAGCCAGGCGGCGATATGCTCCACCGTGGTCGGCGTCGGCATCGGGATGCAGCGCTCCCGCGGCAGGGTCAGGGCGAAGCGGCCCTGTTCGGCCGTGTAGCGGGTGGTCAGCCGGCCGGTGAAGGCGGCATCGAGGCCCTCGATCACGTCGGCCTCGTCCACCAGGTAGCGATCCGCGAGGCGCTCGGCCCACTCGGCCTCGAGCGCCGGGCGGCGCTCGCCGTCCTGCCACACGTGCAGCCGCGAGCGATGGCCGTGGGCGATGCGCTGGCAGTTGCCGGCGTGGCGCTTGAGGCCGTGGCTGTAGGTGTAGGCGGCGCCGTCGATGGCCTCGTCGGTCAGCGTCAGGCGGATCGCCTCGACCCGGGCCGGCGGCTGGCGGGTCAGCGAGGTCGACAGGTGCTCGGCCAGGCGCTCGGCAGTGATGGCCGGCCAGGGCAGCAGGGCGAAGGCCTGGCGCGGGCCGCGGACCTCGAACGGATAGGGCGACTCGGCGCGCACGCACAGCCCCTCGGCGCAGTCGTGGATGCTGACGCCGGGGGCCTCGGTGGGCACCAGCAGGGTGTGATCGGGCCCCCGGTCGATGCGCGACTTGATCCACGGCTTGACCTCGCCGAAGTCGAACAGCATGCCGTCCTCGCCGAGCTCGCCGTCGAGTTCGGCGTCGACCCGCCAGCTGGCACCGATCAGCCCGCGTTCGGGGCACCACAGCGAGGCGTCGAGATGGGTGAGGCGGTTGACGAACAGTGTCATCAGTCGATCCCCGTGATCTTGTGGGTCTGCAGCGAGAGCCGCCACTGGGGATGGCTCAGGCAGTAGGTCACGGTCTCGGCCGTGACATCGCCGCCGCCGACCGCCGCGGTGTCCATCGGCTGCAGGAAGAAGTGATGGAAGTCCAGGGCGGTGAAACGCTCGGGCGGGGCGTCGCTCTGCGGGTAGACCAGCTTGAGCTCGTCGCCGGAGGTCTGGGCCAGCTCGGTCTCGCCCTTGGGGCTGACGCACAGCCAGTCGATGCCCGGTGGCGCCGGCAGGGTGCCGTTGGTCTCCACGGCGACGTCGAAGCCGCACTCGTGCATGGCCTCGATCAGCGCCTCGTCGAGCTGCAGCAGAGGCTCGCCGCCGGTGAAGATCACCTGGGGCGTGGCGGTGCCCGGGGCGTCCGGCCACAGCGCGGTCAGGTGCTCGGCCAGCGCCTCGGCATCATGGAAGCGCCCGCCGTGCTGGCCGTCGGTGCCGCGGATGTCGGTATCGCAGAAGCGGCAGGCCGCGGCGGCCCGATCGGCCTCGCGCCCGGACCATAAATTGCAGCCGCTGAAGCGGCAGAACACGCTGGCGCGGCCGGCCTGGCCGCCTTCGCCCTGCAGCGAGTAGAAGGCTTCCTTGACGCTATACATGGTCGGTCCCTTCGGCCTCGTCGCCGATGGTGTCATACGCGAGGGGATCGACGGCGCCGTTGGCGGCGAAGGCCGAAAGCCGTTCGCGGCAGCTGCCGCAGCGGCCGCAGGCCAGTGCCTCGCCGCGGTAGCAGGTCCAGGTCATGGCGTAGTCGAGCCCCATGGCCAGGCCCTCGGCGAGGATCTCGTCCTTGCCGGTGCGCAGGTAGGGCGCGTGCAGGGTCACCGGCTCGAAGTTGGCGATGCCGGCCACGTCGTTCATGGCCTCGACGAACTCCGGGCGGCAGTCCGGATAGAGCACGTGATCGCCGCCGTGGGCACCGTAGTCGACCCGGTCGGCGCCGATGTTGACCGCCTTGGCGATGGCCAGCGACAGCAGGATCATGTTGCGGTTGGGGACTACGGTGGCCTTGAGGTTGGCCTCGGCGTAGTCGGCGTCGGGCAGTTCCTGGCTGGAGTCGGTGAGCGCCGAGGCGTCGATCAGGCCATGGATGGCGGTGATGTCGACCACCTGGTGGGGCACGCCGAGGTCACGGCAGACCTCGCGGGCGACCTCGAGCTCGCGGGCATGGCGCTGGCCGTAGTCGAAGGACAGGGCGTGCACCTCGCGGCCCTCGCGCAGGGCGCGATGCAGCACGGTATAGGAGTCCATGCCACCGGAGTAGATCACCACGGTGGCCGGACGGGGAGAATCGGACATGGGAGAACCTTTGGTCGGAGAATTTTCTTTACCGGGGTCCGGTCCGGCGGTCCGGGAGTGTACTTGACCAGGAAGACAGGTGCCAGACGTCGACGAGCCGCCTCGAGCGGAATCGCCGCGGACTGGACATCGGCCGGGCCCTTCGGGGAAGCTGGCACGGCACCGAAGGCCCCCAGCACAAGGAAACGGCATGGCCACCATCGAACATCGCGCCATTCTCGAGGCGCCGCCCGAACGCGTCTTCGCCCTGCTCGAGCGGGTCGAGGACTTCGTCGACTATTCGGACCTGATCGAGCGCATCGAGCCGCTGGGCGAGGGGCGCTACCGCTGGCACGTGCATGCCGTGCGCATGGATTGGACCTTCGAGGTGGAGATCACCGAACACCGCCCGCCGGAGGCGCTGGCCTGGGAGTCGCGCAGCGGCGTCAAGAACCGCGGACGTTACCGGCTGACGCCGGTGCCCGAGGGCACCGAGGTGGCGCTGACGCTGGACTACGAGATCCAGAGCCGGCTGGTGGAGAAGGCCGTCAAGCGCGCGGTGACGCCGCTGGTCAATCGGGTCAGCCAGCAGATCCTGGATCGCGTCGCGGCCAGATTGTAGCGTTGACCCAACGAGAACGCCGCCCACCCGGGCGGCGTTCTCGTTCTGAGGCGGATGGCCGTCTCAGGCCACTCAGGCTTTTCGTAGCGAGGCATCGAGGTGATCGACGACTTCGGCCCAGTCGGCGTCGGCCTCGATGGCCTCGCGCAGGAACTCCGCCTGGCCCTCGTTCCAGCAGGGCGCGTCGGGCAGCTCCATGTTCTCGGGGATCGGCGAGTTGCGCTCGATGAAGCGCTGGATGGCGCTCGGCTCCGAGGCCAGGCCGAGCTGTTCGAAGAGTTCGGTGAAGGGATGATCGGGATGTTCCATGACGGGCTACCTGTGCAAGCGGACGTGTGACTCCACTCTAGCCTCTCGGGCCCCGTCATGGCGATGGGGCGGCCCCGGCGTGTTCAACGCTTGACCGTCCCTCCGGCAGGGCGCCCTGTTCAGGGCGCGGCGCGCTCGCCGACCAGCGGGGTCAGGAAGCGTCGACGGCGCTCCGCTTCCGGCAGCGGCTGGGCCAGCAGGTGCACCAGCTTGGCGACGGCGGCCTCCGGCGTCATGTCGTCGCCGGACAGCACGCCGGCCTCGGCCAGCGTCTGGCCGGCGGCGTAGTGGCCGATGGCCACCGCACCGTGGGGGCACTGGCTGATGGCGGCGATCAGCTTGCCCTCGCCGACGGCCTGGGCCAGCACGCCCGCCAGGCGTGGGTCGTCCGGGAGGTTGCCGCCGCCCCAGACCTCCAGTAGCGCGCCCCTGACGCGATCGTCCAGCAGCCAGGCCTCCAGCTGCCAGGCGGCGAGCCCCGGCCACAGCACGAGGCGCGGTACCGCACCCTCGGCCAGTGGCGTGTAGTCGGGCAGCTCGAAGCGAGGGGCGCCGCGCTGCGCTCGCTCCAGGCCGCGGCTGGGGTAGAGCACGGCGTCGTCATCCACCCATTCGCCGAGCGGCGGATGATTGGGGCTGACGAAGGCATCGGCCTCGCGGGTCTGCCACTTGCGGCTGCACGCGCCGCGCAGCAGGCGTCCGGCGAAGCAGATCGCCACTTCCTGCAGCCGCGAATCGGCGGCGAAGCGCAGCGCCGCCTCGACGTTGGCCAGCGCATCGCTGCCCTGGGCTTCCAGCGGCTGCATGGAGCCGGTGATGACCACCGGCCGGTCCAGGCCCTGCAGCTGATAGGCCAGGCTGGAGGCGGTCCAGGCCAGGGTGTCGGTGCCGTGGATCACCACGATGCCGGCATGGTCGGCGTAGTGTTCGGCGATCAGCCCGGCGAGACGCTGCCAGTCCTCGGGGGTGGCGGCGCTGGAGTCGATGGGCGTCGGCGTGGCGATGACCCGGAAATCGGCCAGTCCGGCCTGGCGGCCCGGCGGCAGCGTGGCCAGCGCGGCGCGCAGTCGGGGCTCGATGTCATGACCGGGGATCAGCCCGTCGGGGCTGTCCACCATGCCGAGGGTGCCGCCGGTGTAGATGACCAGCAGGGAAGAAGCGGGTGACGTCATGGAAGCTCCAGGCTGAGGTTGGGGCTCATGATAGAGCGCCGGCGCCGGCAGGCAAGAGGCGCAAGACGCCAGCGAGCTCCTGACTCAGCGCACTCGTTCAACGAACGACGAGCCGGCCCGCGTCATCGCTGGCCAGACGGCGATCGCGGCCGGCGAGCAGGGCGAAGCCGGTGGCGGCGGCGGCCAAGGCCAGCAGCGCCGCGGTGATGCTGGCGAGGCCCAGGTCGAGCTCCAGCATCACACCGACGCCCAGCGGGCCCAGCGAGGCCAGGGCATAGCCCATTCCCTGCACCATGCCCGAGAGCTTGCCCGCCAGGCGGGCATCGGCGGTGCGCAGCACGATCAGCGACAGCGCCATGCTGAAGCCGCCGCCCTGGCCGAAGCCGAGCAGCGCCACCCCGGCCCAGCGCCATTCGGTCGGGCCCTGCAGCAGGATCCAGAAGCCGCCGGCGATCAGGCTCAGTACCAGCACCAGGGCCGGGCGCTGATCGCGGCCGAGGCGGGCCAGCCAGGGCGCGGACAGCGCCGCGCCCAGCTGCAGCATCACCGAGGCGCCGGTCATCCAGCCGGCCTCGACCTCGTCGTAGCCGCGCTCCACCAGCAGGGCCGGCAGCCAGCCGAAGACGATATAGGCCAGCGAGGACTGGCAGCCCATGTAGAGCGTGACCTGCCAGGCCAGCGGCTGGCGCAGCAGCGCGCCAGTATCGCCACGGGCCGGTGCCGTTGTCGGCGGCTGCGTCGGCGTCGGCATCAGGGTCTGCCAGGCGATCAGGCTGACCACCGCCAGCGCCGCCCAGCTGGTCAACGCCGCGGCCCAGCCGCCCAGCGCCTCGGCCAGGGGAATGCTGAGTCCGGCGCCCAGCGCGCCGCCCAGGCACAGGGCCATGGTGTAGACCCCGGTCATCAGGTCGGCGCTGTCGGGCAGCTCGCGCTTGACCAGGGCGGGCAGCAGGGTGCCGGCGATGCCGATGCCGGCGCCCACCAGCAGGGTGCCGGCGAACAGCCACAACGGCGCCGCCAGCCCCCTCAGGCCGAGCCCGGCTGCCAGTATCACCAGCGCCAGCGAGAGGGTGCGTTCGGTGCCCAGGCGTCGAGACAGCCAGGGCGCGGAGGGGGCGAAGAGACCCAGGCAGAGCACGGGCAGGGTGGTGAGGGCGCCGATGGCCAGCATCGGCAGGCCGCTGTCGGCCTCGATGCGTGGCAGCAGGGGCGCCAGCGACGACAGGGCCGGGCGCAGGTTGAGCCCGACCAGCACCATCAGGGCAATGAAGACCCCGGGTGACGGGGTGCCGCGCCGTTGTCCGGGATCATTGGTCGCCATGCAGGCGTTCCGTCTGGCGTTCGCTGTCGCTGGCGTCAGGGGGAGGCGCCTCCAGGGAGGGCCCTTCCTGGCGGCGGCGCCAGCGTTCGGCGAATTCGGCCTCGCCCTCGAGTTCGTCGGCGGCGCCGAACTGCAGGTGGCTCGACGCGATCTGGCCCTCGCCGGACGCGCGCCGGCGGATGCCGCTGACGTCCTCGCTGCTGACCAGGTCGAGCGGGCCCTGGGTCGTGGCGCGAGCGATCAGCGCGCCCTCGTAGGTCCAGCAGCGCTGGGGCACCTGGGACGTGCGCCACACTCCTCCCTGCCAGTGGGCGAGACCGTCGGCATCGAGATGCAGGCCGTCATGCGGCACCAGGGCCGCGAACAACCGGGCGTTGAGCACCAGGCCGTTGTCGGCCAGCGCCACCGCGCCGCGGTAGGTGCCGTCCTGCAGGCCGGTGAGCACGCTCTCGCGCGCCCGCTTGCTGCCGGGCTCGATGTGCCCCTCGCCGCACAGGTGCAGCAGGCCGTCGTCGACCTGTTTGATGACCCAGACGCGGATCGGGGGCTTGCCGAACAGTTTCTTCCACATGGCTCGCTCAACTCATATGTTGACGCAGATCGCCTCGCACGCTGTCGATCAGGGTGATGAAGTGGCTGTCGCCGGACGCGTCGACGCGATCGACCCGAGCGACGCTGGCCAGGCCGCGGTCGACCAGCAGCTGGTCGAAGATCTCCAGCGTGACGGATTCGGCGGCGGCCTCGGCCGGCGACAGGGTGCCGCCGGTCAGCGTGAAGCTCGGCAGCAGGGTGGCGCGCACGCGGGTGGCGCCGTTCTCGGCGATCACCCGGCGCACGAACAGCCAGCCCTCGCAGGCCAGCCGCTCGCCGGCCTCGAATTCGCGCTGGAACAGGGTGCGGTAGCAGGCACCCTGGGTGGCGGCCTTGTCGGCCATGCTGCGGTAGGCCTCGGTGGTGCGCTGCGCCGAGACGCCGGCCGATTCCAGCTGCTGCCAGGCCGCGCGATGTTCGCGATCGAGCTGGGCCTGGCGCTGGAAGCGCTGCCAGCGGCGGTAGTCGTGGATCAGCTCTGAAGAGTCCATGGGCTTCCTTGCACGTGTCGTGTCAGCCAATGCGGATAGTACATTCGCATTGTCGGATGTTAATTGCCAGAGCGCTGGCGATCCTGGCCGCCACCGCTGCGACGACGACGGCGACGGCGCGCCGGGGCCTGGCCGTCGCCGTTTCCGCCGTTGCCGCCGTTGCCGCCGGCGCTGCTGCGGTTGCCGCCGTTACCGTTGCGGCCGCCGCCGTTGCCGCGACCGTTGCCGCCGCGACCGCGGTTGCGACCGTTCTCGATCGGCTCGGGCTTGGCGTTGGGGTCGGGCTCGAAGCCGGGCTCGATGTGCTTGGCCAGGTCGCGCTTCATCAGCTTCTCGATGTTGCCGAGCAGGCCGTGCTCGTCGACGCAGACCAGCGATACCGCCTGGCCGTCGTGGCCGGCGCGTCCGGTGCGGCCGATGCGGTGCACATAGTCCTCGGCGACGTTGGGCAGCTCGAAGTTGACCACGTGGGGCAGCTCGTCGATGTCCAGGCCGCGGGCGGCGATGTCGGTGGCCACCAGCACCTGCAGGTCACCGGACTTGAAGGCGCTCAGCGCGCGGGTCCGGGCCGACTGGCTCTTGTTGCCGTGGATCGCCATGGCCGAGATGTCGCGCTTGTCGAGATGCTCCGCCAGGCGGTTGGCGCCGTGCTTGGTGCGGGTGAAGACCAGCACCTGGAACCACTGGCGGCTGCTGATCAGGTGGGTGAGCAGATCGCGCTTGCGCTCGCGGTCGACCCGGTAGACGGCCTGGTCCACGGTCTCGGCGGGGGTGTTGCGGCGCGCCACCTCGATCAGCGTCGGATCGTCGAGCAGCTTGTTGGCCAGCGCCTGGATCTCCTTGGAGAAGGTCGCCGAGAACAGCAGGTTCTGGCGGCTGTCGGGCAGCAGCTTCAGCACCTTCTTGATGTCGTGGATGAAGCCCATGTCGAGCATGCGGTCGGCTTCGTCCAGCACCAGGATCTCGACGCCGGACAGGTCGACGTGGCCCTGCTGCTGCAGGTCGAGCAGGCGGCCGGGGGTGGCGACCAGGATGTCGAGGCCGGGACGGATGGCGTCCACCTGGGGCTGCTGGCCGACGCCGCCGAAGATGACGTGGGAGGTCAGCGGCAGATGCTTGCCGTAGTCGCGCACGCTGTCGCCCACCTGGGCGGCGAGCTCGCGGGTCGGGGTCAGCACCAGGGCGCGCACGCCGCGCTTGGCCGGGCGGCGGCCGTCCTTGAGGCGTTGCAGCATGGGCAGGGTGAAGCCGGCGGTCTTGCCGGTGCCGGTCTGGGCGCTGCCCAGCAGATCGCCGCCGCCGAGGACGGCGGGGATGGCCTGGCTCTGAATGGGCGTCGGGGTGGTATAGCCCTGGGCGTCGATGGCGCGCAGCAGCTCGGGGCACAGGCCAAGATCGGAAAAGGTCATGCAGTCTCCGCGGCAACGTCACGCCCGATCCATCGCGCGGGGCGCGCGGATCGTGGCGGAACGAGGGAATGAGGTGAATCGCGACGGCGGGAGGCGGCCGCGAGTGGCGCGCATTATGCCATAGCGCCGGAAAAGTCGCAGCCGACCGTGGGCCGCGTCAGGGTGTCGCGCGCCGCTGATGACGCGCGACCGCCGCCGCGACCTGGTCGGCGGCGGCGTCCCAGCTGTGGCCCAGTGCCCGTACCAGGGCAGGATAGCCGTCCTCGGCCAGGGGCGTGGCGACGCGGAAGGTAGCGGCGTCGACCAGCGTCTGGTCGGCGTCGAGCAGCTGCCAGCGTCCGGCCGCCAGGGCCTGGCCGTCGGGCAGGCCCTGGAAGCGCTCCACCGTGACCCTCAGCTGGAAGGGATCGTCCCCGGCGCCGGCCTCGGCGTCGAACAGCACCCGGGTGTCGGGCAGCGCCGCGGTGAGCCGGTCACGCAGGCCGCGCTCGAGCTGGCGGCCCAGCGGCTCGGCCCAGCGATGGCCGCTGGCCTCGCGCAGGGTGATGTCGTCGAGCTGCACGACGATGCCTTCGGCATCGAGCAGCGGGGCCAGGCGCAGCGGGCGCAGCAGCAGGGTGTGCCCGGCGGAGGCATCGGCCCTGGCCGGCGCTTCGGCGTCGGGCAGGGTGTAGCGGGTCGCCGGCGTGCCGTTAAGGGCGCAGCCGGTGAGCCACAGCAGGGCCAGGAAGGGCAGCAGGGCGCGCAGCGCGGTCATGGCGAACTCCTGTCGGGGGCGCGGGGCATGGGGTCATCGGCGTCGAGGCTGTCGAACAGCAGGGCACCGGGGTTGTCGCCGAGGCGGCGGGCGGTCGGCTGGAGGTCGCGCAGCAGGCGCTCGAGCTGGTCCAGAGTCTCGGTGAGGTCGCGGTAGGCCGGCGCGCCCGGCGACACGCCCTCGAGGGTGTCACGCAGCGATGACAGGGTGCTGTTGAGTTCGCCGGGCAGGGCGCGGGTCTCGGGATCGTCGAGCAGCGACTGGACGCCGGCGGTGAGCTGGCGCACCTGTTCCAAGGTGGCCTCCGAGGTGGCCAGGTTGCTCTGCAGGCCGTCGAGGATCGGCTCGAGCTCCAGGTCGTTGAGCTTGTCGAGCAGTGCGGTGACCTGGCCCTGGATCTGCGCCAGACCGCCGGAGGTGGTCGGGAAGACGGTGCGCTCGGCGAACAGCTCGGGCGCGTAGTCGTCGCTGCGCTCGGGGTCCAGGCTGAGGTCGACGAACAGCGCCCCGGTGAGCAGGTTGCCGCTCTTCAGCGAGGCGCGCAGGCCGCGCTGGAACAGCCGCTCGAAGCGTGCCCGCCACTCGTCGAGGTCCAGGGTCTGGCTGTCGATGCCGAGTCGCTGGGGCTCGATGCGGATCAGCACCGGGATGGCCAGGCGCGCGTCGCTCTCGGGCTGGGGCGAGGTGAAGTTCCACGGCACGCTGGCCACGGTGCCGACCCGTACGCCGCGGAACTCCACCGGCGCGCCGCGGGACAGGCCGCGCACGGTGTCCTCGATCAGCAGCACGTATTCCAGATAGCGGTCGAAAGTGCCCTCCCGGGCGCTGTCCTCGTCGGCGTAGAGGGTGAAGGTGCTGTCGGGATCGGCCTGCACGCCGCGGGGCAGGTCCTCGGGGACGCCGAAGGTGACGCCGCCGCTGACCATGGTCTCCAGCGAGTCGAGCCTGACGCGCACGCCCTCGGAGTCGAGCCGCAGGTCGACGCCGCTGGAACCCCAGAAGCGGGTGTTGACGGTGACCAGGCGATGGTAGGGGCTCTCGATGAAGATGCGGTGGCGCATGCGCCGGGTCTCGACGTCGAATTCGGATTCCTCGACGCGGCCCACGGTGAAGCCCTGGTAGGTGACCGGGTCGCCGACGCTGAGGCCGTTGCCGACCTCGCTGAGCAGGTTGATGCGCAGGCCCTCGGCGCCGGGGGGCGCCACCGGCGGCTGCTCGGTGACCGTGAAGCGCTCGGCCTCCTCGTCGCTCTGGCCGGGTTCGAGCTGCAGGTAGGCCCCGGACAACACGGTGTTGAGCCCGCTGATGCCCTCGCGGCCGATCCGCGGCTTGACCACCCAGAAGGTGCTGTCCTCGACCAGCATCGGCGCGGCCTCGGGCTTCATGCGGGCGGTCAGCACCACCTGGGAGAGGTCGTCGGACAGGTCCACCGACTCCACCCGGCCGATCTCGACGTTGCGGGTCTTGATCAGGGTGCTGCCGGCCTCGATGCCGTCGGCGCTCTCCATGATCAGGGTGATCGTCGGGCCGCGGCTCAGGTAGCTGTCGTAGACCAGCCAGGCGCCGATCAGCAGCGCCACGATGGGCACGATCCAGATCGGCGACAGCGGCGCCTGGCGGGTGGCCCGGGCGCGCTGCTGCTCGTTGTCGGGCGCGGCGTCAGGGGGCGTGTCGTTCATGCGGGGCTTCCTCGTCCGCTGTGGAAGTGGTGCCATCCCAGATCAATCGGGGATCGAAGGTCATGGCGGCGAGCATGGTGAGCACCACCACGCTGCCGAAGGCCACGGCCGCGGGGCCCGGCTCGACGGCCATCAGGTTGCCGGCGCGGATCAGTGCCACCAGGATCGCGACCACGAAGATGTCGACCATCGACCAGCGGCCGATGAACTCGGTGATGCGATACAGCCGGGTGCGCACCGGGGCCTTCAGCGCGTGGGCCCTGGGCGCCATCAGACACAGCCAGGCCAGGGCCAGCAGCTTGCCGATCGGCACGATCACGCTGGCCACCAGGATCACCAGCGCCACCGGCAAGGAACCCATCTCGATCAGTTCGACGATGCCGCCGACGATGGTGCTGGGGCTGGCCCGACCCAGGCTGACGGTGGTCATGATCGGATAGACGTTGGCCGGTATGTAGAGCACCGCCGCCGCGGCCAGCAGGGCCCAGGTGCGTTGAAGGCTGTGGGGGCGGCGGGCGTGGAGCGGCTCGCCGCAGCGCTGGCACTGGCCGTGGCCGCCGGCATCGAGGCGGCCCACCAGGCCGCAGGTGTGGCAGCCGGTGAGGCCCTGGGGGGCGGCGGGGCGTCCGGTCTGGCTGCCCTCCGGTGCCGGGGGCTCGCCGGCCAGGGCGAACCACAGCCAGTCGCGGTCCACCGACTGGGTGGTGGCCAGCAGCAGCACCGCGAAGGCGCCGAAGGCCCAGAAGGCCGGGCCGAGCTCGATCTGGGCGAGACCGACGATCTTGATCAGGCTGACCAGGGTGCCGATCAGGAAGACGTCGGCCATCATCCAGGGCTGCAGGTGGGCGAGGGCGCGGGCGGCGCTGCGGCTGGCCGGCAGCGGATGGCCGCTCAGCAGGCCGATCTGCAGCCACACCACCGCCAGCAGATAGAGGGTCGGCAGCACCAGGATGGTCAGCAGCACGACGATCGCCACCAACGGCGCGTGATGGCCGATCAGGTCGGTGGCGGTCTGGGTCAGTTCGATGCGGTTGCCCACGCCGCGCACGCTGAAGGCCAGGAATGGAAAGGCCGCGGCGATCGCCAGGCTCGCCAGCGCGGCGATCGCCAGCGCCAGGCTGCGCTGGGCCGGATAGCGATGGCGCCGCACCTCGGCGTGGCCGCAGCGCGGGCATACCGCCTGCTCGCCGGAATGCAGCGGCGGCAGGGCCATCAGCCAGTCGCATTCGTGGCAGGCACGCAGGCGTCGCCGGGTGGCGCGGGCCTCCGGCGGCATGCGGTCGACATAGGGCACCTGGGCGGGCAGGGCGATGTGGCGAAAGGCCGGCCTTGGCACGGCGATGATGTCCTCCTGACGATCAACGGCTTAAGGGAAGTGTGTCACGTTGACGCGGGGGGCACCATAGTCAACCATGCGCGTCTCATTTGTTCCGATGGAGACACCATGATGCTTCCCGCCCTGGCGGTGGTGGCAGGCCTGATCCTGCTGGTCTGGAGCGCCGAGCGCTTCGTCGACGGCGCGGCGGCGACGTCCGCGCGACTCGGCTTATCGCCCTTGTTGATCGGCATGCTGGTGATCGGCTTCGGCACCTCGGCACCGGAAATGGTGGTCTCGGCCATTGCCGCCAGCCAGGGCAATCCGGGCCTGGCGCTGGGCAATGCCTATGGCTCCAACATCGCCAACATCGGCCTGATCCTGGGCCTGGTGGCGCTGATCGCGCCGCTGGCGGTGCACTCCGGGGTGATCCGCCGCGAGCTGCCGGTGCTGGGCGGCGCGACGCTGCTGTCGGCGGTGCTGCTGCTGGGCGGCGTGGTGCGCCTGGAGGGCGCGCTGCTGCTGGTAGTACTGGTGGCCTTCATGGGCTACAGCGTGTTCCGGGGGCTCAAGGACGGCAGCGATCCGCTGTCGTCGGACACCGAGACCGAGCTGGCCTCGCATCCGATGTCGATGAAGGCCGCCCTGGGCTGGACGGCGCTCGGGCTGGTGCTGCTGGTAGCCAGTTCCCGGCTGTTGGTGTGGGGCGCGGTGGACATCGCCCAGAGCCTCGGCGTCAGCGATCTGGTGATCGGCCTGACCGTGGTGGCGGTGGGCACCTCGCTGCCGGAGCTGGCGTCCTCGATCAGCGCGTTGCGCCGCCGCGAGCACGACCTGGTGCTGGGCAACGTGGTGGGGTCCAACCTGTTCAACACCCTCGGTGTGGTGGGGCTGGCCGCGGTGATTTCGCCGATCGACGCTGGCCGCGAGGTGCTGCTGCGCGACTGGAGCCTGATGGCGGCGATGACGGTGCTGATGGTGGTCTTCGCGCTGGGCTGGCGCGGTCGACAGGGCCGCATCAATCGCCTCGAGGGCGGCGCCCTGCTGGCCATGTACGTGGCCTATCTCGGCTTCATGGTGCACCTGGTGATAGACGCCGGCGCCGCATGATGCACTGCGACATCCCGACACACATGGGGGAAGCCTTCCCGGGGTAAGATGATTTCGTTGCCTGTTCCTGCCGTGGCCACTTCGGCTAGGCTGGGCAGGCAAGGGAGAAATGCGGCAGGGCGCCCCCGGCGCCCGACGACCAAGAGCACGGAGAGTGCCTTCGCATCACGTTCATCGATCCGCAGGAACGAGGTGTCACCCATGGAACTGGATCCTCTGCTGCTGTCGCGGCTGCAGTTCGCCTTCGTGGTTTCCTTTCATGCCATCTTCCCGGTCTTCACGATCGGGCTGGCATCCTATCTCGCCGTGCTCAACGGCCTGTTCTATCGCACCGGCAACCCCGCCTGGGAACGCCTGGCGATCTTCTGGGCGCGCGTCTTCGCCGTGGTGTTCGGCATGGGCGTGGTCTCGGGCATCGTCATGGCCTTCCAGTTCGGCACCAACTGGAGCAACTTCTCGCTGGCGGCCTCCAACATTCTCGGTCCGCTGCTGAGCTATGAGGTGGTCACCGCCTTCTTCCTCGAGGCGGCCTTCCTCGGTGTGCTGCTGTTCGGACGCGGCAAGGTGCCCCAGGGCGTGCACCTGTTCGCCTCGGTCATGGTGGCGCTGGGCACCTTCATCTCGGCGTTCTGGATCCTGGTCTCCAACAGCTGGATGCAGACGCCGGCCGGCACCGAGCTGATCGATGGGCGCTTCCACGTCACCGACTGGAGCGAGGCGATCTTCACCGCTTCCTTCCCGTATCGCTTCGTGCACTTCGTGATGGCGTCGTTCCTGACCGGCGGCTTCGTGGTGGCCGGCGTCAGCGCCTGGTACCTGCTGATCGGCCGTGACGTCGAGGCCAACCGCAAGGCGTTCTCCATGTGCCTGTGGCTGCTGCTGGTGCTGGCGCCGGCCCAGGCGATCGTCGGCGACGAGCATGGCCTTAACACCCTGGAGCACCAGCCGACCAAGGTGGCGGCCATGGAAGGCAACTGGGAGACCCAGTCGCGCACGCCGCTGTTGCTGTTCGCCTGGCCCGATCAAAAGGCCCAGGAGAACGCGCTGGAAGTCGGTCTGCCCGGCGTGGCCAGCCTGATCCTCACCCATGACATCGACGGCGAGGTCCCGGGCATCAGCGAGGTGCCGCCGGAAGAGCAGCCGCCGGTGTGGCTGGTGTTCTGGTCGTTCCGCATCATGGTGGCCATGGGCCTGGCGATGATCGTCGCGGTGCTGATCGGCGCCGGGCTGCGTGCCAAGGGGCGGCTTTACGATCATCGCGGCTTCCTGCAGTTCATGCGGGTCATGACCATCACGCCGTTCCTGGCGGTGCTCGCCGGCTGGTTCGTCACCGAGATCGGCCGCGCGCCCTGGCTGGTGTACGGCATCATGACCCAGGCCGAGGCGGTGACGCCGTCGCTGACCGGCGGCATGGCGCTGTTCACCCTGATCGGCTACATCCTGGTCTACGCCGTGGTGTTCTACGCCGGCACGCTCTACCTGACCCGGGTCGTGCGTCAGGGCATGCTGCCCGAGCCACCCCATGACGACGAGGTGGAGCGTCCCAAGCGGCCGCTGTCCGCCTCCCATGTGCCGTTCGAAGACGCCGCCAACCAGCCGGGAAGGAGCTGAACCATGGAAATGTTGGATCTGACGCTGATCTGGGCCGGCATCATCGGTTTCGGCGTGATCATGTACGTGCTGATGGACGGCTTCGACCTGGGCGTGGGTATCCTCTTTCCCTTCGCCCCGGACGAGGACAGCCGCGATGTGCTGATGAACTCCGTGGCCCCGATCTGGGACGGTAACGAGACCTGGCTGGTGCTCGGCGGGGCCGGGCTGCTGGCGGCCTTCCCGGTGGTCTACTCGGTGTTCCTGCCGGCGCTCTACATCGGGGTCTTCCTGATGCTGGCCGGGCTGATCTTCCGCGGCATCGCCTTCGAGTTCCGCTTCAAGTCGCATCGCAATCGTCGCTGGTGGAACCGTGCCTTCTTCGGCGGCTCCACCGTGGCGGCCTTCGCCCAGGGGGCCGTGGTGGGCGCCTACATCCAGGGCTTCCCGGTGGAGGACTTCGTCTACGTCGGCGGCGCCCTGGACTGGCTGACGCCCTTCACCGTGCTGACCGGCCTCGGCCTGGTGGCCGGCTATGCGCTGCTCGGCGCCACCTGGCTGATCATGAAGACCGAGGGCCACATCCAGGCCTGGGCCTACCGGCTGGCACCGCGTCTGCTGGTCGCGGTGCTGGCGGTGTTCGCCATCATCAGCCTGTGGACCCCCTTCGTGGATGACGCGGTGCGCGAGCGCTGGTTCGGTCACCTGCACCTGCTGTGGGTGTTCCCGGCGCTGGCCCTGCTGTGTGCCTTCTGGCTGTGGCGCTCGGTGCAGGCGCGCCGCGAGGGCCAGCCGTTCATCGCCACCCTGGGGGTGTTCGTCTTCACCTATCTGGGGCTGGTGGTCAGCAAGTGGCCGGTGATCGTGCCGCCGAACTACACCCTGTGGGACGTGGCCTCGGCGCCGGAGTCCCAGCTGTTCCTGCTGCTCGGGGTGCTGTTCGTGATCCCGATCGTGCTGGCCTACACCGCCTGGAGCTACTGGGTGTTCCGCGGCAAGGTCCGCGTGGGCGAGGGGTACCACTGAGACGATGACGCAGGCATCGACATCGCGCGCCTGGCTCGCCGGCCTGGCGCGCGCCGAACGAGGGCGACTGGGCCTGGCCGTGGGCTGTGGCCTGGTCGCCGGCATCGCCACCGTGGCACAGCTGGTGCTGCTGGCCTGGCTGGTGACATCACTCCTGGTGGAGGGCCGTGCGCCCTCCACGCTGTTTCTGGTCTTCATCGCCCTGGCGGCGCTGATGGGGCTGCGGGCCCTGGCCCAGTGGGGCCAGGAGACCCTGGGCCTCGCCGCCAGCCTGCGGCTGCGCCGCCGGGCCCGGGGCGAGCTGCTCGATCATCTGGAACGGCTCGGGCCGGTGGGCCTCACCGGCCATCACAGCGCCAGCCTGGCCCAGCGGGCGGTGGACCAGGTCGAGGCGCTGGACGGCTACGTGGCCCGCTTCCTGCCCCAGCGCTATCTCGCCGTGCTGCTGCCGCTGGTCATCCTGGCCGTCGTGGCCTGGCTCGACTGGCTGGCGGCGGTGTTCCTGCTGCTGGCGGCCCCGCTGATCCCGCTGTTCATGGCGCTGGTGGGCATGGGCGCCGAGCGGCTCAACGAGGAGCAGTTCGATGCCGTGGCACGGCTGTCGCGCCACTTCATCGACCGGGTGCGCGGCATCACCACGCTGCAGCTGTTCGGCCGCACCGCCGCGGCCACCGAGGAGGTGCACGCCGCCGCCGACGACTACCGGCGCCGGACCCTGCGCCCGCTGCGCCTGGCCTTTCTCTCCTCGGCGGTGCTGGAATTCTTCGCCGCCGTGTCGATCGCCGTGGTGGCGATCTACGTGGGCTTCGGCCTGCTCGGCTACATCAGCTACGGGCCGGCCGACCAGCTGACGCTGTTCTCCGGGCTGCTGGCGCTGCTGCTGGCGCCGGAATTCTTCCAGCCGCTGAGAAGCCTGGCCCAGCACTATCACGACCGGGCCTCGGCCCTGGGCGCCGCCGAGGGCATGGTGGCACTGCTCGACGAGACGCCACGCCGCAGCGGCCTGACGCCACCCGCGCCCCATGCCGCTCGGGCGGTGGCCGAGCTGGAGGCGGTCACGGTGTCGCACCCCGAGCGCGGCCGCGTGCTGGGGCCGCTGGACCTGACGCTGGCGCCGGGCGAGGTGCTGGCGATCAGCGGGCCCTCCGGCGTCGGCAAGTCGACCCTGCTGCAGCTCCTGGCGGGCTTTGTCGATCCGGACAGCGGCCATCGTCGCCTGCGCACCCAACTCGAGGTGGCCTGGATGGACCAGCGTCCGCTGCTGATCCATGGCCGCCTGGCCGACAACCTGCGCCTCGCCGCGCCCGCCGCCGATGACGCCGCGCTGCACCGGGCGCTGGTCGCCGCCGGCCTGGGCGAGCTGGTGGCGGGGCTGCCCGACGGGCTCGACACCCGGCTCGGCGAGCGCGGGGTCGGGCTCTCCGGCGGCCAGGCCCAGCGTCTGGCGCTGGCCCGGGTGTTTCTCTCCGAGGCGCGGCTGGTGCTGCTCGACGAGCCCACCGAGAGCCTCGACGCCGAGAGCGAGGCGGTGGTGATCGAGGCGCTGATGGCGCTGGCCGCCGAGGGCCGCAGCCTCGTCATCGCCAGCCACCGGGCCGCGCCGCTGGCCTGCGCCGACCGGCACTTGACGCTGCGTGACGGCCGCCTCGAGGAGGTGATCCATGACTGAGCGACGCGCCACGATCGCGACCCTCGCGCCCTGGCTGCGCCTGCTCGGCCGGCGCCGCGGCCGCCTGCTGGCCGGCGGCGCGCTGATGGCGCTGGCGCTGGCCTCGGCGATCGGACTGCTGGCGCTGTCCGGCTGGTTCATCACCGCGACCGGGCTGGCCGGCATCGCCCTGGCCGCCGGGGGGGCCATGACCCTGGACGTCTACGTGCCGGGCAGCGGTATCCGCGGTTTCGCCGTGACGCGCACCGCGACGCGCTACGTCGAACGGCTCTACAACCACGACACGGTGCTGCGCCTGCTGGCCGACCTGCGCGGGCGGATGTTCGCGGTGCTGGCCGGCCTCGACGCCCAGACGCTGTCGCGGCGCCGGGCCAGCGACTGGTTGAACCGCCTGACCGCCGACATCGACACCCTGGACAGCCTGTTCCTGCGCCTGCTGGCGCCGGCGGCGGTGGCGCTGCTGGCGATCCTCGCCCTGGTTGGCTTCCTGGCGATCTGGTCGCCGGCGGCGGCCCTGGCGGTGGCGGGGCTGCTCGGCGCCGCCTGGGGCTGGCTGACGCTGGGCCAGGCGCGCCTCGGGCTCGCCGCCAGCCGGCAACGGGTCGATGAGCTGGAGCGCCTGCGCGGCCGGCTGATCGAACAGCTCCAAGGGCTCGCGGAGCTCGAGACCTACGGCACCCTGGCCGGCCAGCGGCGGCGCCTCGAGGTCATCGAGGATCGGCTCTACGCCGATCAGCGCCGCCTGGGGCGGTTCTCGGCGCTGGGCACGGCGGTGGCCGGGCTGGCCGTCGGGCTCGGCTGGCTCTCGGCGCTGTGGCTCGCGGCCCTCGCCTGGCAGGCCGGGGCGCTGTCCGGCCCGCTGATGGTGATGATGCCGCTGGCGGTGATGGCGATGAGCGAGGCGCTGACCGCGCTGCCCATGGCCTTCACCCAGTTCGGGGCCACCCTGGCCGCCGCCGAGCGGCTCAATGCGCTGGAGGACGCCCGTCGCGACGACGCCGACCGGGGCGCGGCGTCGCTGCGCCCCGGTGCGCTGGCGCTCGCCCTCGAGGAGGTCGCGCTGCGCTATCCCGGCGCCCTGATGACGGTGTTCGACGGCTTCTCGCTGGCGCTGTCGCCCGGCGAGCGGCTGGCCGTGCACGGGGTGTCGGGCAGCGGCAAGTCGAGCCTGGCGGCGCTGGTCACCGGCCAGCGGGTGCCGGACGCGGGCCGGGTGCGGCTGAACGAGGCGCCGGTCGGCGAGATCGCCGCCGACGTTCTGGCCGAGCGGGTCGCCTGTCTGACCCAGCACAGCGAGCTGTTCGACGACAGCCTGGCGGCCAACCTGCTGCTGGCCGCCCCCGAGGCCGATGACGCGCGGCTGTGGGCCGTGCTCGAGACGGTGGAACTGGCCGACTGGGCGGAATCGCTGCCGCGCGGGCTCGATACGCGGGTGGGCGAGGGCGGTCGGCGACTCTCCGGCGGCCAGGCGCGTCGGGTGGCGCTGGCGAGGCTGCTGCTGCGCGATCCGGGGCTGGTCATCCTCGACGAGCCCTTCGCCGGCCTCGATCCGGCGCTGGCCGCCCGCATCGCCGAGCGCCTCGACGGCTGGCTCGCCGGGCGCAGCGTGCTCTATCTGGTGCACGAACGGGCCGAACAGACGGCGCTGCCCGGGGTCGACCGCTGGCAGGCCCTGAGCCTGCTGCCGGAGAAGGACTTTGCGCCGCCGCGCGGAATCTTTCAGGATAGGGCAAAGCATTGATACGAGGTGATTCATGCGGGATTTCCTGAAGGCCCTGCCCAAGGCCGAGCTGCATCTGCACATCGAGGGCACCCTGGAACCCGAACTGATGATGGCGCTCGCCGAGCGCAACGGCGTGACGCTGCCCTACGCCTCGGTGGAGGAGGTGCGCGCCGCCTACGATTTCGACGACCTGCAGTCCTTCCTGGACCTCTATTTCCAGGGCATGAGCGTGCTGCTCACCGCCCGGGACTTCGAGGACCTGGCCATGGACTACTTCCGGCGCGCCGCCGCCGAGGGCGTGGTGCACGTGGAGATGCACGTCGACCCCCAGGCGCATCTGTCGCGGGGCGTGGCGCTGGAGGCGGTGATGGCGGGGCTCGAGCGCGCCCGCCGTCGCGCCGAGGACGAGCTGGACCTGTCCACGGCGATGATCCTCGCCTTCCTGCGCGACCGGCCCGCCGAGGAGGCCGAGGCGCTGCTGGAGCAGGCCGCGCCCTATCTCGACCGGATCGACGCCGTGGGCCTCGACAGCGCCGAGGTCGGCCATCCGCCGGGCAAGTTCACCGAGGCGTTCCGCCGCGCCGGTGAGCTGGGCCTGGCCCGGGTCGCCCACGCCGGCGAGGAGGGGCCACCCGCCTATATCCATGAGGCGCTGGACGTGCTCGACGTCTGCCGCATCGATCACGGCGTGCGCTGCCTGGAGGACGAGGCGCTGGTCGCGCGGCTGCGCGACGAGGCCATGGTGCTGACCGTCTGCCCGCTCTCGAACCTGCGGCTCAAGGTGGTCGAGCGCATGGAGGCGCATCCGCTGCCGGCGATGCTCGAGGCCGGCCTCAACCTGACGCTCAATTCCGACGACCCCGCCTACTTCGGCGGCGGTATGCTGGAGAACTTCCTCGCCTGCCAGCGCGCCTTCGGCTGGTCCCGGGAGACCTTCAGCCGGCTCGCCGGCAACGCGATCGAGGCGGCCTTCATGAGCGAGGAGCGCCGCTCGGAACTTCGCGCCAGGCTCGCGGCCTGCGGCTGATGTCGGCGGGAATCGATGAAAAAAGGGCGGCGCTTCGGCGCCGCCCTTTTTTCGTGCCGGTTCGTGCCGGTCATTCATGCCTGGCGTGTGCAGGGGGAGATCAGGCGTCTCGCTGATGCACTCGCCGGCCGTTGGCCCAGGTGGCGTACACGGTGCGGTCGTCGCCCAGCATCATCAGCGCGAACAGCGTCTCGGCGAGCGTGCGGCAGCGGGCGGTGCGTCGGGCCAGCAGCGGCGTGGCCTGTGGGTCGAGGACCACGAGGTCGGCATCATGGCCCTCGCGCAGGCGGCCGATGCGCTCGTCCAGGTGCAGGGCCCGGGCGTTGCCCAGCGTCAGCCGGTAGAAGCCCTGCCAGGCGGTGAGCGGCTGGCCGCGCAGCTGGCCGACCTGATAGGCGGCCTTGAGGGTGGCGAGCCCCGAGAGATCGGTGCCGGCGCCCACGTCGCTGGCGAGCGTGGTGGCGAGCCCCGCCTCGCGGCAGGCCAGGCGGTCGAACAGCCCGCTGCCGAGGAACAGGTTGGAGGTCGGGCAGAAGGCGACGTTGGCGCCGGCCCCGGCCAGCCGGCGGCGCATCGGCTGGTCGAGGTGGATGCCGTGGGCGAAGGTGCTGCGCGGCCCCACCAGGCCGTAGCGCTCGTAGACCCCCAGATAGTCTTCGCATTCGGGGAACAGCTCGCCGACCCAGGCGATCTCGCCCTCGTTCTCCGAGAGGTGGGTCTGCAGGTGAAGATCCGGGGCGTTGCGCAGCACCGCGCCGGTGGCCTCGAGCTGCTCGCGGCTGGAGGTGGGCGCGAAGCGCGGGGTCAGGCTGTAGCCGAGGCGGTCCCGGCCGTGCCAGTCGCCGATCAGCCGCTCGCTGTCGGCCAGCCCGCCGAGGGGATCGTCGACCAGCGCCTCGGGGGCGTGGCGATCCATCAGCACCTTGCCGGCCAGCATGCGCAGGCCGCGGGCCCGGGCGGCGGTGAAGAAGGCGTCCACCGAGCCGGGATGCGAGGTGCAGAACACCTGGGCGGTGGTGGTGCCGGCGCGCAGGGTCTCGTCGAGGAAGGCCTCGGCCACCGCCTCGGCGTGGGCGCGCTCGGCGAAGCGACACTCCTCCGGGAAGGTGTAGTCGTTGAGCCAGTCGAGCAGCTGGCGGCCGTAGGAGGCCATGATGTCGAGCTGGGCGTAGTGCACGTGGCTGTCGATGAAGCCCGGCATCATCAGCTTGTCGCCGTAGTCCACGGTCTCGATGTCCGCCGGCAGGTGCGGGGCCAGCTCGGCGAAGTCGGCCACGGCGTGGATGCGGCCGTCGACCAGCCAGACGGCGCCGTCTTCCAGATGGCGCACGCTGCCCGCGGCCGGGGCGTCGTCCTCGCCCGGGTCGGCGTCGAAGCTCAGCAGCGGGCCGCGCAGCAGGCGCATGTGGGGTTGGGGGTCGGTCATCAATCTCTCCGCTGAACGCCGCTTGGCCGGCGCATGGAAAAGTCGGATTCTGTTGGGTCTTGGCGAATGTTCAGGAGATGAGCTTACCCGGCGACAAGCCCCGGGGTGCCGGACCATCGCGAGGCGCTGTGAACCCTTCCCTGGGCGCTACTTTTGCCATCCATGGCAAAAACCCTCGCTGCGCCTTATCCCCGGTGCTCATCGGTGTGGCTCTAAGTTCTTGATGGAAACGCCTGGCGCAGCGCCTCCGGGGCGACGCCGCGGCGGTCGTCGCGCTCGGTGTCGGGCTTGAGCGTCAAGAGCTCGGCGGCCACCGCCAGGGCGATCTCGCAGGGCCGCTTGCCGTGGGCGCCGGGCACGCCGATCGGGCAGCGCACCGTTGCCAGTGTGGCCTCGTCGTGGCCGGCGTCGCGCAGCCGGCTCCTGAAGCTCGCCCACTTGCTGTCGGAGCCGATCAGGCCGATCGAGGCGCAGTCGCCGCGCCGCAGCAGGGCGTCGACCAGGGCGCGATCCTCGGCGTGATCGTGGGTCATCACCAGGGCGTGGCAGCCGGCCGGCAGTGCGGCCACCGCGGCCTCCGCGCCCTCGGCGCCGGCCGCCAGTCGGACATGCTGCAGCCGGTCGCGGTCGGCGACGTCATCCGGGAAGGCGTGGTCGCGGCTGTCGAACCAGCGGATGCGCCAGGGCAGCGGGGCCAGCGCCTGGACCAGCGCCCGGCCGACGTGGCCGGCACCGAACAGCGCGATCTCCATCTCGGCGCCGGCGAACGGTTCGATCAGCACGTGCACGTAGCCGCCGCAGCACTGACCGGAGCGCCCGCCCAGCGGGAAGGCCTCGAGCCGGGTGTCGCGGCGGCCGCTGGCCAGCGCCTCGCGGGCGGACTCGATCACCTGCTGCTCGAAGTGGCCGCCGCCCAGGGTGTCGTGGACATCGTCGGCGGTGACCACCATCTTGGCGCCGGGCTCCCGCGGGGTGGAGCCGGCCACGCCCACCACGCTGGCCAGGGCGTGGGGGCGCGCCTCGCGCTGCAGGCGGGCGAGCGCCGCGTACCAGGGCTCAGGCGGGTGCATGGTCAGCCCCCTCGTCATGGGCGGCGCCACGCTCGGCATCGGCGCCGGTGGGGGTCCTTCTGAGGGACTCGGCGGCCATCAGTACACGCTCCGGGGTGGCGGGCGTGTCCAGCGCCGGGCTGACGCGATAGTCGGCGAGACTCGAGAGGGCATCGCGCAGCGCCGACCACACCGAGATGCCGAGCATGAAGGGCGGCTCGCCCACGGCCTTGGAGCGATAGATGCTGGCCTGGGAGTTGGGATGGCCCTGCATCAGCGCGACGTTGAAGGTCTCGGGCAGGTCGCCGAAGGCCGGAATCTTGTAGGTGGCCGGGCCGTCGGAGACCAGCCGGCCGGCCTCGTTCCAGACCAGCTCCTCGCTGGTCAGCCAGCCCATGCCCTGGATGAAGCCGCCCTCGATCTGGCCGATGTCGATGGCCGGGTTCAGCGAATCGCCCACGTCGTGAAGGATATCGGCGCGGCTGACGCGGTACTCGCCGGACAGGGTGTCGACCTCGACCTCGGCCACGGCGGCCCCAAAGGCATAGTAGTAGAAGGGCCGGCCGCGGCCGGTGGCGCGGTCGTAGTGGATCAGGGGCGTGGCGTAGAAGCCCTTCTCGGACAGCGAGACGCGGCCGATATAGGCGGCCTGCACCAGCTCGCCCCAGGGGATGCGCGTCTCGGCCTCGCCGAGCCCGGCCACCAGCTGGCCGTCCTCCAGGCGCATGGTCTCGCGGTCGAGTCCGCCCGCTTCCCGGTCGAAGTGAGCGGCGGCGAAGTCGAACAGCCGCTCGCGGAGCTTGCTCGCCGCGTCGCGGGCCGCCTGGCCGTTGAGGTCGGCGCCGCTGGAGGCGGCGGTGGGCGAGGTGTTGGGTACCTTGTCGGTGCGGGTGGCGCTGATGCGCACGCGCTCCAGATCGAGGCCCAGTTCCCGGGCCACCACCTGGCACACCTTGGTGTGCAGGCCCTGGCCCATCTCGGTGCCGCCGTGATTGATCAGCACGCTGCCGTCCGTATAGACGTGCAGCAGCGCGCCGGCCTGGTTGAGGTGCTGGGCGGTGAAGGAGATGCCGAACTTCACCGGCGTCAGCGCCAGGCCGCGCTTCACGACCGGGCTTGCCGCGTTGAAGGCGGCGATCTCTCGGCGCCGCGCCCAGTAGTCGCTGCTCCGCTCGAGCTGATTGATCAGGTCGTGCAGCAGGGTGAGCTGCTCGACGCGCTGGCCGTAGTGGGTGATATCGCGGGTGACGTCCAGCGGCGCGCCGTCTTCGCCCTTGGCCCGATACAGGTTGCGCTTGCGCACGGTCAGCGGGTCCTCGCCGAGGTGGCGGGCGATGTCGTCCATGGCGCGCTCGATGATCATCATGCCCTGGGGGCCGCCGAAGCCGCGGAAGGCGGTGTTGGAGGCCTTGTGGGTGCGGGCGCGCTGGCCGGTCACGCGGGCCTCGCCCAGCGAGTAGGCGTTGTCGGCGTGGAACATGGCGCGGTCGACGATCGCCTCGGACAGGTCCGGCGAGTAGCCGCAGTCGCCGATCACGGTGATGTCGCCGCCGGCCAGCACGCCGCGCTCGTCGAAGCCGAGCCGATAGCGGTTATGGAAGGGGTGGCGCTTGCCGGTGGCGCGCAGGTCCTCGGCCCGGGGCAGGCGCAGCTTGGCCGGGCGGTTCGTGCGCCGGGCGATCAGCGCGGCGATGCAGGCCCAGGGCGAGGCCTGGGTCTCCTTGCCGCCGAAGCCGCCGCCCATGCGTCGCATCTCCATGGTCACCGCGTGGAAGGGCACGCCGAGCACCTCGGCGACCAGCTTCTGGCTCTCGCTGGGGTGCTGGTTGGAGGTGTAGACCATCACGCCCTCGTCCTCGGAGGGCACCACCAGGCAGGCCTGGCCCTCGAGGTAGAAGTGCTCCTGGCCGCCGACGAACTGCTCGCCCTCCAGCACATGGGGCGCCTCGTTCAGGGCGTGCTGCCAGTCGCCGCGCTGGTGCACGTGGGTGGGGCGCACGAACTCCTCGCGCTCGGCGGCGGCCACCGGGTCCAGCGACGCCGGCTGCTCGTCGATCTCGACGATCGCCTCCCTGACCGCCAGCCGCGCCGCGCGGTGGCTCTCCGCCGCCACCGCGAACAGGCTCTGGCCGAGGTAGCTGATCTCCTCACTGGCGAAGATCGGGTCGCCCGGGAACACCGGGCCGATGTCGGTATGGCCGGGCACGTCGGCCAGGGTGATTACGTCCACCACGCCCGGCGCGTTGCGCACCCTGTCCAGGTCGAGCCGGGTCAGCCGGCCGTGGGCCACCGGGGAGAAGCCCACCGCCACGTGCAGGGCGTTGGCCGGGGTGGCGATATCGTCGATATAGGGCGCGCGGCCGGTCACGTGCTTGACGGCGCTCTCGTGGGCGCGGGCGCTGCCGGCGCTACCCCGGGCCGCGGCGGTCTCCCGGGCCAGCGGCGCGTCGCCCTGGTTCCGCCGTGAGGTGTCTTGGGGAATGTCAGTGAGCGTACGCATCGAGAGTCACCTTGGTCGCGGAATCGTTGTTGTCGTTGGCGCCGTTGTCGTCGATGGGGCCATGTTCGGTGGCGATCATCAGCCGCAGTCGCTCGAGCAGGTTGCCGGCGGCCAGGCGCCGGTACTCGGCGCTGCCGCGTACGTCGGTCATCGGCGCGAGCTCCTCGGCGAGCGCCGCCCGGGCGGCGGCGAAGGCCTCGGCGTCCGGAGCGCGGCCCTCCAGCGCGGCCTCGGCGGCGGGGGCGCGGCGCGGCACGGCCGCCATGCCGCCGAAGGCCAGGTGGACGTCGCGCATCACACCGTCCTCCAGGCGCCAGGCGAAGGCGGCGAGCACCGCGGAGATGTCGTCCTCTCGGCGTTTCGACAGCTTCCAGACCTTGAGATTCTGCGCCGCACTCGGGCGCGGCAGGAAGACGGCGGCGATGAACTCGTCGTCGGCCAGCGCCGTCTGGCGGTAGTCGAGGAAGAAATCGGCCAGCGGCAGCTCGCGCGGGCCGCCGGGGCCGTCGAGACGCAGTATGGCATCGAGGGCCAGCAGCACCGGCGGGGTGTCGCCGATCGGCGAGGCGTTGGCGATATTGCCGCCGAGCGTGGCGCGGTGGCGGATCTGCGAGGAGGCGAAGCGGTGCATCAGGTGCGCGAAGGCCGGGTAGGGCTCGGCGAGCAGCGGCGCCAGCCGGGCCAGGGTGACCGAGGCGCCGATCCACCAGCCGGCCTCCACCTCCTCGATGGCGTTCAGCTCGGCGACGCGGCGCACGTCGATCAGATCATCCAGCGCCTTGAGCTGCTGGGTGGCCTCGAGCCACAGGTCGGTGCCGCCGGCCACCAGCCGGGCGTTGGGGCGCTCGGCTTTCAGCGCGCGCAGGGCCTCGAGGTCCCGGGGCGTGACGTAGTGGCTGACGTCGTGGCCCGCCGCGGCGGGCTCGCCGTCGCGGGGCTGGCGCAGGCAGGCGACGTGGCCGGCGAGGCCCGCGTCCTCGGCCCAGGCGGGGTCGGCCGCCGGATAGTCGCCCATGGCGAGGGCGGCGTCGCGGATCGGCCGGTAGCCGGTGCAGCGGCACAGGTTGCCGCCCAGGGCCTCCTCGAGGCGCGCCTGGTTCAGCGGGGCAGGTCGGCGCCGCTGATCCTCGTAGAGGGTGAACAGCGACATCACGATCCCCGGGGTGCAGAAGCCGCACTGGCTGCCGTGGCAGTCGACCATCGCCGCCTGGGCGGGGTGCAGCCGCTCGCCGCTGGCCAGTCCCTCGACGGTGACCAGGTGGCAGCCGTCGAGCTGGTGGGCCGGAGTCAGGCAGGCGTTGGCGTTGTGATAGACCAGCTCGCCGTCCTCACCGGGTTCGCCGATCGCCACGGTGCAGGCGCCGCAGTCGCCGGAGGCGCAGCCTTCCTTGGTGCCGGTCTGGCCGAGGCCTTCGCGCAGCAGCTCGAGGGTGCTGGTGTCGGCACTGACGTCGCGACAGCGCTGACGCCTGCCGTTGAGGTAGAAGTCGATCATGGGTGTCGGCTCCGATTGTGGTTGTAGTGGCCGGGAATCAGGGGATGATCTAATTCTTGACCGTGTGGTCAGCTTTGGCAAGTGTCCGGCGCCTCCCGGTGCCGTTTTATCCCCCGATCGGGCGTCGGCGGTGATGCCGAATTGCCTTGATGCCGGGCCCTGAGGCACTCTTTGCCCCCAGGATCGGTACCGACAGCGAGGGCCCATGGCCAAGGCAGACAACGGCAGTGAACAGGAAGGCGGTGCCATCCGCCGGCGCAACGAGCAGGCGATCCTGGCGGCGGCGGAGCGGGTCTTCGCCCGCCACGGCTATCGCGGGGCCAGCGTGCAGGAGATCGCCGAGCAGGCGGGACTGCCCAAGTCCAATGTCCTCTACTACATGGGCAGCAAGCGCAGGCTCTATGTGCGCCTGCTGGAGCAGGTGATGGAGCGCTGGAACGCCATGCTCGACGACATCTCGGCCGACGACGACCCGGCCGAGGTGCTGTCGGCCTTCATTCGCTCGAAGATGTGGATGTCGCGCCGGTATCCCGAGGGCTCACGGCTGTTCGCCAGCGAGATCATCGGCGGCGCGCCCTTCCTGCAGGAGTTCCTGAGCGGCGAGCTGCGCGACTGGGTGCACAGCCGCGCGGCGGTGTTTCGCCAGTGGGCCGAGCGGGGCCTGATGGACCCGGTCGACCCGGTGTGGCTGATCTTTCTGATCTGGTCCTCGACCCAGCACTACGCCGACTTCGAGGCCCAGGTGCGGGGTATCACCGGCCACGAGGCACTCTCCGACGAGGATATCGAGCGCATCACCGAGTTCCTGACCCGGGTGGTGATCAAGGGCTGCGGGGTGAAGCACCCCGCCGACCGCGCGCCGGCCGACGAGGCGTCGCTTACTGAGCGGTGACCAGCAGCAGCACCGACAGCGCCGCCGACACCCACATCGCCGGCCGGATGTCCTCGAGGCGCCCGGTGGCCACCTTGATCAGCACGAAGCTCATGAAGCCGAAGGCGATGCCGAGGGTGATCGAGTAGGTGAGCGGCATCAGGATGATGGCCAGGAAGGCGGGAAAGGCCTGGTCGAAGCGCTGCCAGTCGATCTTCGCCACCGGCGCCATCATGAACAGGCCGACCAGCACCAGCGCCGGGGCGGTGGCGATGCCGGGCACCAGCGACAGCAGCGGCGAGAGGAACAGGAAGGGCAGGAACAGCAGCGCGATGACCACCGCCACCAGGCCGGTGCGGCCGCCCTGGGCGACGCCGGCGCCCGACTCGATGAAGGTCTGGGCGGCGCTGGTGCCGAGCGGCGCGGCGATCATCGAGGCGAAGGCGTCCACCGTCATCGAGCGCTTCAGGTGGCGCGGATTGCCGTCCTCGTCCTTGAGGTCCGCCGACTCAGACAGCGCCATGAAGCACGACAGGGCGTCGAAGAAGTTGGTGAACAGCATCACGAAGATGAACGGCAGGTAGGCCACCTTCAGCGCGCCGAGGATGTCGACCTGCATCACGGCGCCGAAGTCCGGCCAGGCGGCCAGGCCGTTCCAGGCCACCATCACCTCGTCGCCCCACAGCCGACCCATGGGCGCGGCCATCAGCGTGGTCAGGGCGATGCCCATGATCAGCGCGCCGTTGAAGCGCAGGATCACGAACACCGCGGTGGCCACCAGCCCGAGGAAGAAGGTGGCGAGAGGGGCGTCCATGGTGCCGAGCGATACCAGGGTGGCGTCACTGCCGACGATGAAGCCGGCGTTCTGCAGCCCGATGAAGGTGATGAAGAGCCCGATGCCGCAGGTGATGGCGTAGCGCAGCGAGGCGGGGATGGCCTCGATGATGGCGCGGCGCACGTTGAACACCGCCAGCAGGGCGAACAGCACCCCCGACCAGAACACGCAGCCCAGCGCGACTTCCCAGCTGAGGCCGGCGCCCAGCACCAGGGTGTAGGTGAACAGCGCGTTCATGCCCATGCCCGGGGCGACCAGGATGGGGTTGCGGGCGTAGAGGCCCATCGCCAGGCTGCTCATGAAGCTGATCAGCACGGTGGCGGACAACGCCGCGGAGAAGGGGATGCCGGCGTCCGAGAGCACGGCGGGATTGACCACGATGATGTACATCCCGGCCAGGAAGGTGGCGATGCCGGCCAGCAGCTCGGTCTTCAGCGTCGAGCCGCGGCGGGTGACGCCGAACCACCGATCGAGGAGAGGCAGGCTGGCCTGCCGCGAGGGTGCGTCCGCGTTGAGCGCCCCGTCGGCGCGGGGAGAGGTCTGTTGCATGCCGGTACCCTGTTGTTGTTGTGGGTGATGTGAGGCAATTTTTCTGACCTTTTGGTCAAGATCAGCGAAAATCAAGGCTAGCCGCTGGCCCGCCGGCGTGCAAGCGAGGCGAGTATCGGGCTCGGCGGTCGATGTCGCCGAGAGGGACCCGTCGACGAAAACTGGCTCTTGACCTGTCCATGACGCCCCAGGCTCGACAAAATGGCGCCTGGAACCCCCTTTCTCTCCGGGAATACGACACGAGATCCGCATGACCACAGGCGTGAATGACGCGACTCCGACCGGCCTGCCCATCGAGGCGAGGCTGGCCGACATCCAGGGCTCGCTGGCCGGGCACGCCCGTGCCCTGCTGGTGGCCGAGCCCGGCGCCGGCAAGACCACCCGCGTGCCGCTCGCCCTGCTCGAGGCCGACTGGTGCCGCGGACAGCGCCTCTTGCTGCTCGAGCCGCGCCGCGTGGCCGCCCGGCTGGCGGCGGGACACATGGCCGATTCCCTGGGCGAGAGCGTCGGCCAGACGGTGGGCTACCGGATGCGCGGCGAGTCTCGCGTAGGGCCCGAGACGCGCCTCGAGGTGGTCACCCAGGGCGTGCTGACGCGCATGCTCCAGGAGGACCCGCTGCTCGAGGGCGTGGCCGGGGTGATCTTCGACGAGTTCCACGAGCGCAGCCTCGAGGCCGACCTCGGCCTGGCGCTGACCCTCGACGCCCAGTCGGTGCGCGATGACCTGCGCCTGCTGGTGATGTCGGCGACCCTGGACGTGGCCTCGCTGACCGCGGTGCTCGGCGAGGACACGCCGGTGATCGAGTGCGAGGGGCGCCAGTTTCCGGTCGCCACCCATCACCGTCCTCCGAAGCGTCGTGGCGAGGCCTCGCGCCATCAGGCGGCGGTAGTGGCCGAGGCGCTGGCGGCCGACGACGGCGACGCCCTGGTGATCCTGCCGGGCGTCGGCGAGATCCGCCGCCTGGCGCGGGCGCTGGCCGATCGGCTGCCCGATGCCGCGATCCACGAGCTTCACGGCCGGCTGCCGCTGGACGCCCAGCGACAGGCGCTGGCACCCGATCCTGCGGGCCGTCGCCGGGTGGTGCTGGCCACCGCCATCGCCGAGTCGAGCGTCACGGTGCCCGGCGTGCGGCTGGTGATCGACGCCGGCCAGGAACGGCTGCCGGTGTTCCAGCCGCGCACCGGCCTGACGCGCCTCGAGACCCGGCGGGTCAACCGGGCCAGCGCCGACCAGCGCCGCGGCCGCGCCGGTCGCCAGGGCCCCGGCGTCTGCTATCGGCTGTGGGCCGAGGAGCAGCCGCTGGTGCCGGACCGCGAGCCGGAGATGCGTCAGGCCGACCTGGCGCCGCTGGCCTTCGAGCTGTCGCGCTGGGGGATCACCGAGCCCCAGTCGCTGACCTGGATCACGCCGCCGCCTTCAGGGGCGCTCGCTGCCGGGCGCGAGTTGCTGCGCGGCCTCGGCGTGCTGGACGACGCCCATCGGCTGACGGCGCTGGGCCGCGCCTCGACGCGCTGGCCGACCCAACCGCGGCTGGCGGTGATGCTTCAGCGCGCGTCCGAGCTCGACGCGGCGGCCCTGGCCTGCGGCCTGGCGGCGCTGCTCGAAGGGCGCGGTGCCGACGACGAGCGCGACCTGGCCGCGGCACTGGAGAAGCGCTTCGCCAGCCCCGGGGAGGATCGCGCCTGGCAGCGCGATGCGAAACGCCTGGCGAGCCTGATGGGCTGCCGGCTGTCGTCGCCGCGGATGGAGGCGCTCGGCGAGCTGCTGGCGCTGGCCTGGCCCGAGCGCATCGCCCAGCGGCTCTCGACGGGGCGCTTCCGGCTGGCCGGCGGCGGGCAGGCCACGCTGCCCGAGTCTCACCCGCTGGCCCACGCCGAGCTGCTGGTGGCGGTAGCCCTGGACGGCGAGGGCGGCGGCGGGCGGATCTTCCGCGCCGCGGCCCTCGACGAGGCGCGGCTGACCGCGCTGCATCCCGAGGCCGGCCAGTGGCGCGATCATCTCGAATGGTCCGACGAGCGCGGGCGGCTGGTCGGCGAGCGGCGGCGCGGGCTCGGCGCCGTGGTGCTCGAGCGCCGGCCGCTGACGAGGCTGCCGCCGGAGGCCGCCCGGCAGGCGCTGCTCGAGGCGGTGCGCCGGCGCGGGCTGCCGTTCGACGAGGCCACCGAGCAGCTGCGAGCCCGGGTCCTGCTGCTGCGCCGCACCCTGGGCGACGACTGGCCGGATTGGTCCGACGAGGCCCTGCTAGAGGACCTGGACGCCTGGCTTGGGCCCTACCTGGCCGGGCTGACTCGCCTCGACGAGGTCGAGGCGCTGCCGTTCGCGCGCATCCTCAGAGACGGCCTGGCCGGCGGCCAGTCGTCCCGGCTCGACGCCCTGGTGCCGACCCACCTGACGGTGCCCAGCGGCTCGCGGGTGGCGCTGGACTATCGCGGCGAGACGCCGGTGCTGGCGGTGAAACTGCAGGAGGTGTTCGGCTGGGAGGCCGCGCCGCGGCTGGTCGACGGCCGGGTGGCGCCGCTTTTGCACCTGCTGTCGCCGGCGCGGCGCCCGCTGCAGGTCACCGCGGACCTGGCGAGCTTCTGGGCCAATGGCTACCCCGAGGTGCGCAAGGACATGCGCGGTCGCTACCCCAAGCATCCCTGGCCGGAGGATCCGTGGTCGGCCCAAGCCACGGCGCGCACCAAGCGGCGTAACGCCTGAGCGCGTTTCGCTGAAGACGCTTTCAAGAGGGATACGAGACCCCGATGACGACTTCGAACGACTGCCCCTGCGGCAGCGGCCTGCCGCTCGCCGCCTGCTGCGGCCGCTATCATCACGGCGAGCCGGCACCGACCCCGGAGGCGCTGATGCGCTCGCGCTACAGCGCCTTCGCCCTGGGCCTGAGTGACTATCTGCTGCAGAGCTGGGCGCCCGAGACGCGACCGGCGTCGCTGCCGGACGACGATCCGACCCAGTGGGTGCGCCTCGAGATCCTCGATCACGACGAGGCGGGCGATACCGGCACGGTGCACTTTCGCGCCACCTTCCGCGAGGGTCGTCGCTGGGGCGCATTGGACGAGCGCTCGCGCTTTCGCCGCGAGGCGGGCCGCTGGGTCTACGTGGACGGCGAGCCCTCGGTGGCGCGGCTCAAGCCGGGGCGCAACGATCCCTGCCCGTGCGGGAGCGGGAAGAAGGGCAAGGCCTGCTGCGTGCGCGGCTGAGTCCCGCGTTGCCGAGCCCTTCTCCTGAAAGCAGGAGGCCCCGCCGGTATCGCCCGGCGGGGCCTCTTGCATGGTGACGCGACTGACTGGCTTACAGCGTCATGGCGGCGAGCCAGCCGAAGCCGATCAGCGGGATGTTGTAGTGCAGGAAGGTCGGCACCACGCTGTCCCAGATATGGTCATGCTGGCCGTCGGCGTTGAGGCCGGCGGTCGGGCCGAGGGTGGAGTCCGAGGCGGGCGAGCCGGCGTCGCCCAGGGCGGCGGCGGTGCCGACCAGGGCGATGGTGGCCATCGGCGAGAAGCCGAAGCCGATCGCCAGCGGCACATAGATCGAGGCGATGATCGGGATGGTCGAGAACGACGAGCCGATGCCCATGGTGATGAACAGGCCCACCAGCAGCATGACCAGCGCGGCCAGGCCCTTGTGGTCGCCGATCAGTTCGGTGGAACTCGTCACCAGGGTCTCCACCTGGCCGCTTTCCTGCATCACGCTGGCGAAGCCGGCCGCCGCGATCATGATGAAGCCGACCAGCGCCATCATGCGCATGCCTTCGGTGAAGATGTCGTCCTGTTCGTGCCAGTGGAACACCCCGCTGACGGAGAGCACGGCGAAGCCGAACAGGCCGCCGAGCACCATGGAGCCGCTGACCAGCTGCACCGCCACGGTGCCGACCAGCGACAGGCCGAGCACCGCCATCTGCCAGGGCTTGAGGTGGCCGGCGGCCTCTGCCGGGGTCTCGTCGCCGTGGGCCAGGTCGCGGTCCTCGTAGCTGCGCTTGCCGCGATAGCTGAACAGGATCGCGACCACGAGGCCGATCGCCATGCCGCCGATCGGCACGATCATCGCCGTGGGCACCATGGCGGCGCTCACGTCGAGGCCGTTGTCGTTGAGGTTGGTCAGCAGGATGTCGTGCAGGAAGATCGAGCCGAAGCCTACCGGCAGCAGCATGTAGGGCGCGGTGATGCCGAAGGTGATCACGCAGGCCACGGCGCGGCGGTCGAGCTCGAGGTGATTCATCAGCTTGAGCAGCGGCGGCACCAGCACCGGGATGAAGGCGATATGGACCGGGATCAGGTTCTGGGAGCTGACCGAGAACGCCAGCAGCACGCCGAGCAGCACGTAGACGATGGTGCGGCGGCGGGGAATGCCCTGGTCCAGGTGGAGCCCGGCGATGGCCTTCTGCGACAGCAGCTGGGTGATGCCCGAGCGTGACAGGGCCACGGCGAAGGCGCCGAGCACGGCGTAGGAGATGGCCACGGTGGCGCCGCCGCCCAGGCCGTCGTTGAAGGCGTCCATGATCTCGCCGATCGGCATGCCGGCGTAGAGACCGCCGACCAGGGTGGCGGCGATGAGCGCGAAGACCACGGACACTCGCATCAGGCTGAGAATGACCATGACCAGGATGGCAAGCACGATGGCGTTCATGAGGATTCCTTGCGGGGGAGGTCGGGGATGGGCGAAAAAAGCAGCCGTCCATTGTAGTCATCTCGACTCGCGATGCCAGGCATGCCGCGCAGAACGGGGCATCGATGCTCGTCTGGGAGCCAGCAAGCGGCGCTATCGATAGCGAGCATGAAAGTAGTTGGCAATACAATCTCGATTCATCTTTTAGCTTGCTAAAAGGGTTGCTATCATCTTTCCCTTTTGCGTCGCCGGCCGTCTCGGCCGGCCTCATCGACGGGAAGGGGTCAATGTCTCCAGATCAGAGTTTCGCGCGCTGGGTTCGAGTCGCGCTGGCGGCCTTCTGCGTGCTGTTCGTCTATTTCGTGGTTGCCGATACCTACATGCCGATGACGCCGCAGGCGCGGGTGCTGCGGCCCGTGGTGCGGGTGGCGCCGGAGGTATCGGCCCGGGTCGAGACGGTGGCCGTGTCCAACAACCAGCGGGTCGAGCGCGGCGACGTGCTGTTCTCGCTCGATCGCGCGCCGTTCGAGCTGGCGCTGCATCAGGCGCGGCTGGATCGGGAGGCGGTGGAACGCGACAACACCCTGCTCGAGGCCGATCTCGCCGAGGCCCGGGCCGATCTCGATGCGGCCCGGGCCTCCGCCGAGGAGCTGGCCGGCGAGCGTCGTCGGGCCGAGACGATGCTCAGTCGCCACAGCATCTCCCAGCAGCAGGTCGACAGCATCGTGGCCGAGGAGCGCCAGGCGCGCTCCTCGGTGGCGGCGGCTCAGGCCCGTATTCGTCAGCTTGAGGTGCAGCTCGGCGATCGTGGCGACAACAACCTGCAGCTGCGCCAGGCGGACAACGCCATCGACCAGGCCGAACTCGACCTGACGCACACCCTGGTGCGCGCCGACCGCGATGGTGTGGTGACCAACCTTCAGTTGCGCGAGGGCGACTACGTGACCCGCGGCCAGCCGGCCCTGGCGGTGGTGGGCGACGGGCTCGACCTGGTGGCCGATCTGCGCGAGAAGAGCCTGCGCCATGTGCGCGAGGGCGAGGCGGCCCGGGTGGTGTTCGACGCGCTGCCGGGACGGGTGTTCGAGGCGCGCGTGGCCTCGCGGGATGCCGGCGTCCAGGACGGCCAGCTGGCCGCGGACGGGACCCTGGCGGACATCCCGACCACCGATCGCTGGGTGCGCGACGCCCAGCGCGTGCGTCTGCATCTCGAACTGGAACATCCGCCCGAGCCGCTGCCCGTCAGCGGCGCGCGGGCCACCGTGCAGCTGCTGCCCGAGGCCAATCCGCTGTCGGCGCTGTTCGGGGGCTTGCAGATCCGCCTGATGTCCTGGCTGCACTATGTCTACTGATCGTCCCGGCGGGGACGAAGCACGGCCGGATACCGCGACCGAGGCGGCGCCGGGGGCCGGCGAGCGGGCCTCGCCGGCGGGTTCGCAGGTCGGGCTGGTGCATGGCCTGAGGCGACTGCTGCTGCGCTTGGCGGGGCTGGTGCTGCCGCACCGCGGCCATGCCCCGGAGGAGCAGGAAGCCGGCGAGTCGCGCTTCTCGGTCAACGACATGCGCCAGTGCCTGCGCATCGCCTTCGCCGGCATGATCGGTTTCGCCATCAGCCACCTGATGGACTGGAACTACGGCGTCTTCTATACCGTCTATCCGATGTTCCTGCTGGGCCTGGTGCCGGTCTTCAAACCCCATGTGGTGCGCCAGTTCCTGGGCAACGCCTGCATCAACGTGGTCGAGGTGTCGCTGGTGGTCGGGTTCACCCAGCACATGCCGGTAGTGATGACCGGGCTGGCGTTCCTGCTGTTCTATTCGCGCTTCCGGCTGATGGCGAAGGGGCCGCTGTTCCTGTTCGGCGCCAACGGCGTGCTGACGCTCAGCATATTGCTGCACTTCGCCAGCTATCCGAGCCGGAACCTGTTCGACCTGCTGACCAACAACGTGGTGGCCAGCGTGCTGGCGGTGTGCATCGCGGCGCTGATGTACCTGCTGTTTCCCGACGCCGATGGGCGCAAGCCGCCGCCGACGGTCGACAAGCCGGCCTCGCTGGTGCGCCACCAGACACTGATCGGCGCCATCACCGCCACGCTGTCGTTCGCGGTCTTCCAGACCCTGGACCTGAAGGACTCGCTGTCGGCGCAGATGGCCACCATCCTGATCCTGTTCGCGCTGGGCTATCCCAATGCCAGGGTCTCGGCGGTCAAGCGGTCGGTCGGCGCGCTGCTGGGCTGCAACCTGGCGATCCTGATACAGCTGCTGCTGTTCACCCAGAGCGATCATCTGCTGCTGGTGATGCTCAGCTACTGGATCGGCCTGATGCTGTTCGCCCGCATCCATCTGCTCGAGGGCGGCGGCTCGGGGGTCGGCTTCGGGGCCCTGACGACGCTCGGGATTCTCTTTGGCCAGTACCTGGGGCCGAACCAGGATGTCTTCTACGCCGCACTCTACCGCTTCAGCTCGATGAGCGTGGCCATGGTCACCACCCTGGTGGTGATGGCGGTGCTGCACCGCCTGCTGAACGCCTCGCCGATGACGCGGGACACGGTGTCCTGAGGCGGACACCGCCGGCGGCCAAACGGGGGAAGGAGGGTGGCGCGGCAGAGAGGCTGGCGCTGGAGAGGCGAGGGCCGATGCGGCTATCATCGGCCGTTTACTCTCCTTTACCCGATCGTCAGAGGCCATTATGACCGATGCCCGACTGTACAGCCCCGCCGCGGCCCGCAACCGCCAGCCGATTCTCGAGGTGCTGGCCGAGGCGCTGCCCGGCCCGGCGCGCGTGCTCGAGCTGGCCTCCGGCAGCGGCGAGCATGCCTGCCACTTCGCCGCGGCGCGGCCGGACTGGGACTGGCAGCCGAGCGACCCGACGCCGGAGGCCCGGGCCTCCATCGCCGCCTGGCGTGAGGCCGTGGCGCTGCCCAACCTGAGGGCGCCGCTGGCGCTGGACGCCACCGCCGACTGGCCCGAGGGCCGCTTCGAGGCGATCGTCGCCATCAACCTGATCCATATCTCGCCCTGGGCGGTGACCGAGGCGCTGATGGCACGGGCGGGGGAGCGGCTCGAGGCCGGCGGCATGCTGCTGCTCTATGGTCCCTACCTGCGGGCGGATCACCCGACGGCCTCCAGCAACCTGGCGTTCGACGCCGACCTGCGGGCGCGGGATCCGCGCTGGGGCATTCGCGATCTGGCGGACGTGAGCGCCGAGGCCGAGCGTCACGCGCTCGGCCTCGAGCGGCTGGTGGAGATGCCGGCCAACAACCTGTGCCTGGTCTTTCGCAAGCACGGCGCCTGATCGAAGGCCCGAGGCGTCACTCGGGCAGCTCGCCCGGCTCGCGATACTGCACGCCCTCGGCGCGCCTCTGCTGATCGGTCTTGGTCTCGTCCTGGGTGGGCACGCCCCAGACCGTCTCACGGTGGCCATCGGGCCAGGTGTAGGTGGTGCAGCCGCTGAGAGGGGCCATCAGGGCGAGGCAGAGCAGGGCGGTCGGCGCGAGTCGTGGCATGTCGGGCTCCTTCTGGGGAGCGCCCAGCCTATTAGACATGCTCGGGATCGTGGGTCCACACCGGGACGCCGCTTTCCTCGCCGGGCACGCGGACGCAGAACTCGCCCGGGCCCCGACACTCCACCTCATGACCGTCGCGGGTCCTGAAGGTCGGCAGCTCCCGGCTGATGGCGCCGCCGTGCTGAAGGCCCTCGAGGTGCGGCCGGTCGTGGAACTCGTCGATGACGTATTCGTTGCCGTGCTCGTCGAAGCCGATGTGGGTCTGTTCGTGGTGGCGCATGTCGTGTCCTCGCTGGATGGACTCGTCTGCAGTATTGCCGCCGGGTAGCCGAAAGGCGAATGGCGGCGTGCGGCCGCCGTGGTAATCTTGCGCTCGAGTCATACGTTTGAAACAGGAGTCTGTCATGCCCACTTCCCTGACCCCCGAAGTGCTCGATCACTGGACCGCCGTGGCGGCCGCCAAGAACGAAGCCGAAAAGGCCATCGCCCACTATATGGGCTGAGGCGGCATCGGCCAGGAGAGATCATCCAGGCCGAAGGGTGCCATCGAGCATGCTAACCGGGAGCCCCTCAGGGCTCCCGGTTAGCGTTTGGGCATTCGATTATTTCGTCGTTCCTGCCGGTCTCGGCGGCTTCTCGCGGTTGCTTCACCGGGCTGACGACACATGGCGGTCGGGGCTATGGTCGACGAGCATTCGCGCCATTAGCTTGTGCGTATTCGGCTACTTGCCGGAATTCTTGCGCTTCCGGTACTGGCTATAGGCCTGCTTCGCCGCCTGCCTGGCCTTTTCACGGTTCTCGGGCTTGCGAAACCAGTTCGCAATCGCGGCCCCAATGGCTTTCTTCATGGCATGCGCTCCTAGGATAGATGGCCTGTGCGACAGTTATGGATGCGTCAGTGGGTGAGATCAAGCCCTGTCACGGCCGCCCAAGTCTGTTGCGGTGAGCCATCCGAGTGTGTTCCCAGCATCTAGCGGTGTCCCTCGGCACAAGCGCTGTCCTGCATGCCCCGTCGTACTGGCAAACCAAGGGCGTCGGGCGGCGAGCAGCGCAGTTGGAAAAGGTGGGTCTGTCGAAAATATCCAGCCAAAGAAAAACGGCCACCGCTCTGATGAGCTAAGTGGCCGTTTTTCAGATGTTTGATGGTCGGAGCGACTGGATTCGAACCAGCGACCTTTGCAACCCCATTGCAACGCGCTACCAAGCTGCGCCACGCTCCGACGTTCTCTTTTGGGCTTGTTGCCGTTGGGCGTGTCCCCCGAGAACGAGGCGTATATTACCTCGCTCCTCCGCAAATGAAAAGTCCTTTTTGCGCTTTTTTTCAAAAGGTTGGCTAGCCCCGTCGAGAACTGCCGTCGTGCTCCCCGCTTAGTAGAATAGGAGCACACGGATAGGGAGAACGACGATGCCGCTGATCTTGGGAATGAGCATGCTGCTGGCGTGTCAGATGTTGGGGGAACTGCTGGCCAGGGGGTTGGCGGTGCCGATACCGGGGCCGGTGATCGGCATGGTGATTCTGCTGGTGGCCCTGCTGGTGCGAGGCAAGGTGCCGGATAGCCTGAGGGCCTCGGGCGAGGGGCTGCTGCGCTATCTGACGCTGCTGTTCGTGCCGGCCGGCGTCGGGGTGATGGTGCACGGGGCGCTGATCGGCCGCGATATTCTGCCGATCCTGGTGACGCTGGTGGTCTCCACCGCGCTGACGCTGGGCGTCACGGCCTGGGTGCTGTCGCGACTTCAGGGCCGCCTGGGCCAGGGAGGCCGCCGATGAACGTCGCTCGCCTCGACCAGCTTTGGGTCTACCTGTCGGGCAATCCGCTGCTGTCGCTATTGTTGACGCTGGTGGCCTTCACTCTGGCGGTGCGGATCAACAAGATGCTGGGCGGCACGCCGCTGTTGCATCCCGTGATGCTGGCGATTGCCCTGCTGATCGGCAGCCTGCTGCTGCTGGACATGGATTACGCCACCTATTTCGAGGGCGCCCAGTTCATCCACTTCCTGCTGGGGCCGGCCACGGTGGCGCTGGCCATTCCGCTGTACGATCACCGCGAACGGGTGCGGCGCCTGCTGGTGCCGCTGCTGCTGGCCTGTGTGACCGGGATCGTGACGGCCGTGGCCAGCACGCTGGGGCTGGCGCTGGTGCTGGGGGCGCGTCACGAGACGCTGATGTCGCTGGCGCCGAGATCGGTGACGTCACCGATCGCCATGGGCATCGCCGAACAGATCGGCGGCATTCCGTCTCTGGCGGCGGGACTGGTGTTGCTGACCGGGGCTATCGGCTGCGCGCTGGGGCCGGTCATCTTCCGGCTGCTGCGTATCCAGGATCCCGCGGTGCAGGGTTTCACCATGGGGCTGGCGGCCCATGGCTTCGGCACGGCTCAGTCGTTTGCACGGCTGGGCGCGGTGGCCGGTGCCTTCTCGGGGCTGGCGATGGGCATCACGGGACTGTTGACGGCCTTCCTGCTGCCGCCGCTGGTGCATCTGCTGGGACTGAGCTGATCGCCGAGGCGAGGGCGCCGCAGGGGTCAAGGAGTTCCGCGCGCTGGCCGATCAGATCTCTTCCCAGATCCGCTGGCGGAAGTCCTCGGAGAGCTCGGCGACCTTCTCGAGCCGCTGCCAGTGGACCTGGGCGACATCCTGCATGAGCCGCTGGTAGCACTCGTGGAGCTCGTGCGGATGCGCTTCGCCACTGTAGCAGCCGGCCATGCGCTCGCCGCTCTCCGCCAGCGCGCGCAGGCACTCGGCCTCGAACTGCATGGCCTCGGCCAGGCTCTCCAGCCAGGCGAACTGCATCCGGGCCAGGGGCGTCGTGCCTTGCGTCAGCTGCTGGGTCCACCATTGGAGCATGGCATCGCTGGCGGGAGGGAGGGCGCTGGTGGTCTCTCCCGTTGACTGGGTCATCTCGAACCTCCCGATCTGTGCGCTGAAGGGTGGTGCAACGCCATCCGCTTCCGGGCCAGGGGCGTCGTGCCTTGCGTCAGCTGCTGGGTCCACCATTGGAGCATGGCATCGCTGGCGGGAGGGAGGGCGCTGGTGGTCTCTCCCGTTGACTGGGTCATCTCGAACCTCCCGATCTGTGCGCTGAAGGATGGTGCAACGCCATCCGCTGTCGTCGCTGTCACCCCCGAAGTATAGGCCCTCGCAGCGCCCTCGCGTGCGCCGAGCGGGCTTTCCCTTTTTCCCTGATGCAGGTCAGGGAGTGCGCATATCGGCGATCCCTGGTCTACGGTCTAGGAGTGAGTCGGTCAGTGGGAGCATGTTCATGTGGCGGGTCATCGCGTCGGTGCTGGCGGCCTTCTTCGGGGTTCAGAAGGAGGCGCGGCGCCAGGAGGATTTCTCCAGAGGCGGGGCGGGGCCCTTCATCGTGGCGGGCGTGGTGCTGGCGATCGTGCTGGTGGTTCTGATCGCCCTGGTGGCGATGCTGGCGGCTCGCTGAGGAATCCGGACTGCGTTGAAGGGGGCGTTGGGTACGGGAGATGGCGCCCGCGGGTCATGCGACAACGGAGTCCTATACTCGATCCAGGCGTGGTGGATACACGTCGACGTTCAGGAGGGGGCGATGCGGATGCGCAAGCGGCTCGTATGGACGGCGAGCGGAACGGCCATGGGCGTTCCGGTGTCGGGGGCCCTGGCCAGCGGCTGGAACATGCCGGTCGGTGTCACCGATCTCAGCCGGGACATCCATGGCCTTCACATGGCCATCTTCTGGATCTGTGTGGTCATCGGCATCGTGGTCTTCGGTGCACTCTTCTATTCGCTTTTCCGCTATCGCCGCTCCCGAGGCGCCAAACCATCGGCCTTTCATGAGCACACCACGGTCGAGGTGATCTGGACGATCGTGCCGCTGCTGATTCTGGTCGTGATCGCGATCCCTGCCACGGCGACGCTCAAGTCGATGTACGACGCCTCCGACGCCGATATGGAGGTGATGATCACCGGGCAGCAATGGCGCTGGCGTTATGAGTATCGTGGCGAAGAGGTGTCCTTCATCTCCAGTCTGGCGACCCCTCGCGAGCAGATCGCCGGCCAGCAGGAAAAGGGCGAGCACTACCTGCTCGAGGTCGACCGGTCGCTGGTGCTGCCGGTCGACCGCAAGGTGCGCTTGCTGCTGACCTCCGACGATGTGATCCATTCCTGGTGGGTGCCGGAACTCGGCGTCAAGCAGGATGCCATCCCGGGTTTCGTCAACGAGAACTGGGTGCGCATCAACGAGCCGGGCATCTATCGCGGCCAGTGCGCCGAGCTGTGCGGTCGCGACCACGGTTTCATGCCGGTCGTCGTCGAGGCGGTGGAGCCCGAACGTTTCGATGTCTGGCTGGCCGAACGCCAGGCCGAGGCCGCCGAGGCCGCCATGGGGCTCGATAGGGAATGGTCCATGGACGAGCTGATGGCGCGTGGCGAGCAGGTCTACGGCACCATCTGCGCCTCCTGTCACCAGCCCGATGGCAGCGGCAACCCGCCGGTGTTCCCGGCCCTGGCCGGCAACCAGGCGCTGCTGGATGACCGCGAGCGGCACATCGAGACGGTGATCGATGGCATTGCGGGCAGCGCCATGCCGGGCTTTGCCAACACGCTGGATCCGGCGGAGATCGCCGCCGTGATTACCTACGAGCGAAACGCCTGGGGCAACGAGGCGGGCGACACTGTCCAGCCCTCGGTGATCGCCGAGCGACTCGCCGACTAGGCACGCTGGCGGTCCTTCTTTCGACGGGCGCCTCCCCGAGGCGCCAACCAGGGGGAACCACGATGGCTTCGCACCTGCCTCCCAAGTCGACCACGCAGCACAGCCAGCCCAGTTCCGCGGGGGTGGCCGCCGAGCCGCACTCGCCATCGGGTGGACTCAAGCGCTGGCTGCTGACCACCAACCACAAGGACATCGGCACGCTCTACATGCTGTTGTCGCTGGCGATGTTCTTCATCGGTGGCCTGTTCGCCATGGTCGTCCGCGCCGAGCTGTTTCAGCCGGGTCTGCAGCTGGTCGAGCCCGAATTCTTCAACCAGATGACGACCATGCACGGGCTGATCATGATCTTCGGCGCGGTGATGCCGGCCTTCGTCGGGCTCGCCAACTGGATGGTGCCGCTGCAGATCGGGGCACCGGACATGGCGCTGCCCCGGCTCAACAACTTCAGCTTCTGGCTGCTGCCGGTGGCCTTCACGCTGCTGCTGTCGACCTTCTTCATGCCCGGCGGGGCGCCCAACTTCGGTTGGACGTCCTACGCGCCGCTGTCCACCACCTATTCGCCACCGTCCACCACCTTCTTCATTCTCTCGCTGCACCTGGCCGGCATCAGTTCGATCCTCGGGGCGATCAACATCATCGCCACCATTCTCAACCTGCGGGCGCCGGGCATGCGGCTGATGGACATGCCGCTGTTCGTGTGGACCTGGCTGATCACCGCCTTCCTGCTGATCGCGGTGATGCCGGTGCTGGCCGGGGTGATCACCATGATGCTGATGGACATCAACTTCGGCACCAGCTTCTTCAACGCCGCCGGCGGCGGCGACCCGGTGCTGTTCCAGCATCTTTTCTGGTTCTTCGGCCATCCGGAGGTCTACATCATGATCCTCCCGGCCTTCGGCATCGTCTCGGTGATCATCCCGACCTTCGCGCGCAAGCCGCTGTTCGGCTACGCCTCCATGGTCTACGCGACGGCGTCCATCGCCATCCTGTCGTTCCTGGTCTGGGCGCATCACATGTTCACGGTGGGCCTGCCGCTGGTGGCCGAGCTGTTCTTCATGTACAGCACCATGCTGATCGCGGTGCCGACCGGGGTAAAGGTCTTCAACTGGGTGACCACGCTGTTTCGCGGCTCCATCACCTTCGAGCCGCCGATGCTGTTCGCCCTGGCCTTCGTGGTGCTGTTCACCATCGGCGGCTTCTCCGGGCTGATGCTGGCCATCTCGCCGGCGGACTTCCAGTACCACGACACCTACTTCGTGGTCGCGCATTTCCACTACGTGCTGGTGCCCGGCGCGGTCTTCGCGATCATGGCCGGCGTCTATTACTGGCTGCCCAAGTGGACCGGCCACTACCCGCACCTGCGACTGTCCCAGTGGCACTTCTGGCTCTCGGTGATTGGCGTCAATCTGACCTTCTTCCCCATGCATTTCGCCGGGTTGGCCGGCATGCCGAGACGGATCCCCGACTACGCGCTGCAGTTCGCCGACTTCAACATGATCACCAGCATCGGCGCCTTCCTGTTCGGGCTGTCCCAGCTGCTGTTCGTGGTGGTGGTGGTGATGTGCGTGCGCGGCGGCGAGAAGGCGCCGGCCCGTGCCTGGGATGGCGCCGAGGACCTGGAGTGGACGGTGCCGAGCCCGGCGCCCCTGCACACCTTCGAGACGCCGCCGGAGTTCGTGCCCCGGCAGCACTGAGCCGTCTCTCGGCGGAGGAGATCGCACATGAGCGGTGGAAGCTACTACGTTCCCCCTTCCAGCAAGTGGCCGGTGCTGGCGTCGCTGGCGCTGGGGGCGATGATGGTCGGCACCGGCACGCTGCTGGTCTTCGGGGTGGTCGGCATGCCGGTGATGGTGGTCGGCCTGCTGGCCGTGCTGGCGGTGATGACGCTGTGGTTTCGGGACGTCATCCACGAGTCGCGCGGTGGACTCTACGATGCCCAGATGGACCGCTCCTTCCGCTGGGGCATGGGCTGGTTCATCTTCTCGGAGGTGATGTTCTTCGCGGCCTTCTTCGGCACGCTGTTCTATGTGCGCACCTTCGCGCTGCCGTGGCTGGACGGGGAGGGCGCCAAGGGCGTGGCGGCCCTGCTGTGGCCCGACTTCACCGCCTCCTGGCCGCTGCTCGAGCCGCCGGGGGAGGGCATCGAAGGGCCCCGTAATGTGCTGTCGCCCTGGCAGTTGCCACTGGTGAATACCCTGATCCTGGTCGGTTCCAGCATCACCCTGACGGTGGCTCACGAAGCGCTCAAGGAAGGCTATCGCACCACGGCGCGACACTGGCTGGCCGGCACCGTGCTGCTCGGGCTGTGTTTCATCGTCGTCCAGGGCGTCGAATACTACGAGGCTTACGCCCACTACGGCCTCACCCTACAGGCCGGCATCTACGGCGCCACCTTCTTCCTGATGACCGGCTTCCATGGCCTGCACGTGATCATCGGCACCATCATCCTGATCGCCATCCTGGCGCGGGTGGTGCGCGGCCACTTCAGCCGTGACGATCACTTCGGTTTCGAGGCCGCGGCCTGGTACTGGCACTTCGTCGACGTGGTGTGGATCGGGTTGTTCATCTTCGTCTATGTGTTCTGAGTGTGTGTGTGTTCTGAGTGTGTGTGTGTTCTGAGTGCGTGTGTGCCGAGCACGTTTGCGCCGAGTGCGTCAGCCGAGGCGGCCGACATGGAAGCCGTAGAAGAGCAGGGCCAGCAGCAGCGTCGCCAGGGCGACGCGCAGCTTGAGGGAGACGAGGACGCGCCGCGAGCGGCCGCCGTCCTTGATCAGAAACCCGGCGCCAGCGACGAGGCTCGTCACCATGGCCAGGAAAACGAGGGCGATCAGGGTCTTGAGTAGCATCTCACACTCCGTGAAAGACGCCGTCGCGCGGGGCGGGAACGGCCGTCGGCTGGGGCTCTGGATCCTGTGCTGGAGCCTGGTCGTCGCGCTCGGGCTGGCACTGGGACTATGGCAGTGGCAGCGGGCCGCCGACAAGCGCGAGCTGCTGCTTCGCTACGAGACGGCGCCGCGGCTGGAGGCCCCCGTCGCAGCGCCGCCGGACGGCGCCCGGCTGACATTGCGCGGCGAGTACCTCGGCGCGGAGACGCTGTTTCTCGACAATCGCACCCATGGCAACCGTCTTGGCGTGGCCGCCCTCACACCGCTGCGTGACGAGGAGGGGCGACTGTGGCTGGTGCAGCGCGGCTTCCTGGCTACCGGCACCCGCCGGGAGACGCCGTCGGTGGCCACGCCCGAGGGCTCGGTGACGCTCAGCGGACGCTGGCAGGTCGCCGGCGACAGCGCACCGCTGTTCGGGCCGAATCGCGAGGGTCGGCGACTGCAGCGTATCACGCTCTCCGCCTGGTCGGCGCTGGAGGGCTTCGCCCATGCCGGCTGGCTGCATCTGGAACAAGGCCCCGGCCACCTCGAGTCCTGGTGGACGCCCGCGGTGCTGCCGCCGGAGCGTCACCGGGCCTATGCCTTCCAATGGTGGGGTCTGGCGCTCGCCGCGCTGACGGTCATGTGGCTGGGAGGCCGTCGCCTGGTGCGAGATCGCTCCCCTTCCTCTCTCTCCACGCCCGCCCCAGAGGAGTAAGCCGATGCCCGCCGACGCCCGTGTGTCTCCCGTCTCGTCGCGACTCAAGCTGCTGGCGCTGTTTGCGGTGTTCCTGCTGCCCATGGCGGTGGCCTGGGGCATGGTCGAGTGGCGGCTGGGCATTCCCGAGGGCCGCACCGCCCACGGCCAGCTGACGCCGGACCTGCCGCCGCTCGAGGCCTGGCCGCTCGACGGCATGGCCAGGCAGGGCGCCGACGACTGGGTGCTGGCCTTCGACTGTCCGGCGTCGTGCGACGCCCAGGCCGATCGCTGGTGGCGATTGCATCGGGCGCTGGGACGAGACGCCCATCGCATCAGCCGGCTGCGCCTCGGCGGCAGCGGCGAGACGCTGCCCGGCGCCTCGGCGGCCAGCTGGACGGAGGCGGCATCCTGGCGCTCGCCGGGCCGGCTGTGGGTGTTCGACCCCGACGGCCGCGCGGTGCTGGCCTATGCTCCGGACATCGAGACGGCAAGGGTGCTCGAGGACATCGAGCTGCTGCTCGAGCGCAATCCCGAGCCGCCCATGGCGCGTCTCCAGCCCGAGTGATGGCGGTGAGCGAGCGGTCAGCGAGAAAGGAGGAAGGCGATGCGACTCTTCCAGGCGTCTCCGGCATGGCGAAGCGTGATGCGGCTCAGCCTGGCCGGTACCGGGCTCTGTGCCCTGGTGGTGCTGGTCGGGGCAGCGACCCGGCTGATGGATGCGGGACTCGGCTGTCCCGACTGGCCGGGCTGCTACGGTGCGCCGCTGGTGCCCGATGCCGAGCGGGCCCTGGCGCATAGCCCCCATTGGCCGCTCGAGGCGACCAAGGCCTGGATGGAAATGCTGCATCGCTATCTGGCGGCAGGGCTGATCGCCGTGGCGCTGCTGCTGGCGGCACGCGGTCTGCGCCTGCGTCGCGGTCGTGACGACTATCCCTGGCGGCTGACCCTGGGGTTGCTGGTCGCGCTGGCGGTGCAGGGCGCCTTCGGTGCCCTCACCGTGACCTTCAAGCTGTGGCCGCAGGTGGTGACTCTGCACCTGCTCGGCGGGCTGTCGGTGATGGCGATGTTCCTGTGGCTGCACCTGCGGCTGCGCCGGCTGGCGTTCGGGGCTCCTGCAGTGATGCGGCCACGGCGCATGACACCGCTGTGGCGGGCGACGCTGCTGGCGCTGGTGCTGCAGCTGGCGCTGGGCGGCTGGACCTCGAGCAATTATGCCGGCATTGCCTGCCAGGGCTTTCCCACCTGCAACGGGCGCTGGGTCGAGGCGCTGGACTGGGGCGAGGGCTTCCATCTGACTCAGGCGGTGGGGCCCAGCTATCTCTATGGCCAGCTGCACGCCGAGGCGCGCAGCGCCATCCAGGTGGGTCATCGTCTTGGCGGCGCGGCGCTGCTGGCGTGCCTGCTGGTGCTGGGCTGGCGTCATGGCCGCGATCGCGCGATGCGCCCCTGGCTGGCGCTGGCGGTGGGCACCGGCCTGGCCCAGGCGGCCCTGGGCGTGGCCAACGTCCTGCTGTGGCTGCCGCTGTGGCTGGCGATGCTGCACACGGCGGGCGCCCTGTGTCTGGTGGTCAGCCTGTTGCTGGCGGGGTGGCGATGGCGCTGGCCGGTGCCGCAGGTGGCGTCGGCCAGCGCTCCCTCGGCTTACCAGAACAGCGTCACCAGCGGATAGGCCAGCAGGCTGACCAGCAGGGTACCGATCAGGTTGAGGGCGAACCCGGCGCGTATCATCGGTCGGATACGCAGATGGCCGGTGGCGAACACGATGGCGTTGGGTGGCGTGGCGACCGGCATCATGAAGGCGCAGCTGGCGGCGATGGCCGCGGGCACGGTGATCAGCAGCGGCGAGATATCCAGCGACACGGCCAGCGCCCCGAGCAGGGGCAGGAACGCCGCCGCGGTGGCGGTGTTGGAGGTCACCTCGGTGAGGAAGATGATCACCAGCACCACCACGCCGATCAGGGCCAGCAGCGGGAAGGCGCCGAAGATCTCGAGTCGCTGGGCGATCCATTCGGCGAGTCCCGAGCGGCTGATGGCGCCGGCCAGGGTCAGGCCGCCGCCGAACAGCAGCAGGATGCCCCAGGGGAGCGACTGGGCCGTGTCCCAGGTGATCAGGCGCTCGCCGCTGCCGTCACCCGAGGGCGCCAAAAACAGTGCGATGCCGGCGGCGATGGCGATGCCGGTGTCCGACAGCCAGTCGAGGCCGGCCTGGTTGAGCAGCGGACGACACACCCAGGCGAGGGCGGCCAGCAGGAAGATCAGGCCGACGCGGCGCTCGGCGGCGCTGCTGCGCCCGAGCGACGCCAGTTCGCGGCGTACCATGTCGGCACTGTCGTCGCCGCCCGCCAGATGAAAGCGGCGGCGTGTCAGCCACCACCAGGCGCAGATCATCATCGTCACGCTGACCGGCAGACCGACCAGCATCCACTGGGCGAAGCCGAGATCGATACCGCGGCTGTCGGCCAGGTAGCCGGCCAGCAGCGCGTTGGGCGGCGTGCCGATCAGGGTGGCGATACCGCCGATGCTGGCGGAATAGGCGATGGCCAGCAGCAGGGCGGTGGCGTAGCGGGCCAGCTCATCGGGATCGCTGTCGTCCAGCAGGCTGATCACCGACATGCCGATGGGCAGCATCATGATCGCCGTGGCGGTGTTGGAGACCCACATGCTGAGAAAGCCGGTGGCCAGCATGAAGCCGCCGATCTGGCGGCGTGGCTCGTGGCCGACCACGCGCAGCACGTGCAGTGCGATGCGGCGGTGCAGGTTCCAGCGCTGCATGGCAATGCCGAGCAGGAAGCCGCCCAGGAACAGATAGATGATCGGGTTGGCGTAGCTCGTGGCGGCCTGCTTGATGTCGCCGAGGCCCAGTGCCGGGATCAGCACCAGCGGCACCAGCGAGGTGGCGGGAATCGGGATCGCCTCGGTCGACCACCAGGTCGCCATCAGCAGGGCCAGTCCGGCGCAGGCCCAGGCGCTCTCGCTCATGCCGCCGGGCGGCGTCAGCGTCAGCGTCATCAGTAGCCACAGCGGGCCGAGTATCAGCCCGATGCGGGCCGCGGTGGTGGGATGACTCTCCGAATCGCTCATGCCTGGCTCCTTGCCGTGAAGGTCCTGAGGGGGATTGGGGCGTTGCGGGGCAGAGTATAAAATGCGTATCCCTACCCTTCGATGTCTTCGGGAGCCTGCATGTCCCTTACTACCGCGTTGATCCTGCTGGGCATTGCCCTGGCTATCGTGGCCGGCCTGGCAGCCTATGCCGTGACGCTGTGGCGCGAGGTGCGCCGCCGCAAGGCCTTCCGCGAGGAGGAGCTGCGTCGCGCCCATGAGAACTGTCTGGAGAACCTGGAGCTGGTGGCCTCGGCCCTGCAGCAGGAGCAGGTCGACATCACCGAAGGTGCCTGGCGCTGCAAGACGCTGCTCGACATCCTCGACCCGAGCCTGGTCGAGCGCCCAGAATTTCGCGCCTTCGGCGAGGTGCATGGTCGCACTCGCCACCTGCATACGCACTCCGCGCGTCAGGCGCTGACGCCGAAGGCGCGTTTTCAGGAGGATCGTGAGCGCCTGGCCGTGGAGGACGAAATGCGCGACGCCGTGATCGAGGCGGCGGGCGCGGTGCTGCGATTCCGTCGTGAATGGCCGGCGTCCCTGCATTGATGATGAGGTACTGAACTCCGTCCGCGTGGAAGATCGATCGGGCAGACAGCGATTGCATCTGACGATCACCTCCGGCAACCTTGTACAGGTATCGTAGATGGCTGATATGTGGAAGGATGCCGGTGCCATCTTGCGGTGCTTGCTGGCTTAAATCACATTTTCGTGCTTTCTTGATCGGTGTAGGCGAACGCTGTTCGCCGCCGCTGGCTAACACCATCGGACCTCACGAATGGCGTCCCTGAGATGTCCATTCGGATTTGTGTGAAGAAGGAGTCTTACATGAAAAAATCAACGACTGGCTTGCTGCTCGGTTCCGCTCTCGTCGTCGGCCTCTCCGGCTGCGCGAGCTCGGCCTCTCAATCCTCCGGCATGGGCGATAGCGCCTCTTCCGATCGTGCCTGGTATCAGCATCCGGCGGTTTGCGGTCTGGCCGGTGGCCTGATCGGCAGCGGCATCGGCTATGCCTCTTCCAGCGAGTCCGACGAGGACACCGGTGCAGCCGTTGGCGGTACCGCCGGTGCCACCATCGGTGCCCTGCTGTGTGCCGAGCCCAACAAGAAGGCCGAGCCTGCTCCGCGAGACACCGACGGCGATGGCGTGATCGACGCCAACGACCAGTGCCCGGGTACCCCGGCCGGCGTGGCCGTCGATGCCGTGGGCTGCCCGCTGGACTCCGACAACGACGGCGTGCCGGATTACCAGGATCAGTGCCCGGGTACCCCGGCCGGTGCCGAGGTCAACGCCCTGGGCTGCGTCGAGGACCTGGTGCTGCGTGACGTCAACTTCGAGTTCGACTCCGCGACCCTGACCATGGGTGCCGAGGGTATCCTCGACGACGTCGCCGACAAGCTGGTGGCCAACGAGAACGTCCGCGTTCGCATCGAAGGCCACACCGACGCCGTGGGTAGCGACAGCTACAACGAAGATCTGTCCCAGCGTCGTGCCGACTCCGTGGCCGACTACCTGGCCTCCCAGGGTGTCGAGCGTAACCGCATGCGTACCATCGGTTACGGCGAAGCCCAGCCGGTCGCCAGCAACGAGACCGACGCCGGCCGTGCCGAGAACCGTCGCGTCGAGCTGGGCGAGTGGGAGTGATCTCCTACTGAGCCCTCGCCCCGGCCTGCCGGGGCATCTCGAGAGTGAAAGAGGCGCCTTCGGGCGCCTCTTTTCGTTGTGGCGGCATGTTTCGCCGCGACGGCATGGCCTCGTGCCGGCGCCGTCTGCTAGGCTAGGCGCGCTTTCGTAAGCGCTTCCGACGACCATTCTTCTTCTGGCGGCATGTGATCCCTGGTATGGATCACCACTGCGCACAAGGAACTTCTTCATCATGCCCATCGTGACCCTGCCGGACGGCAGCCAGAGAACTTACGACGAACCGCTCACCGTGATGCAGGTGGCCGAGAGCATCGGCACCGGCCTGGCCAAGGCCTGCGTGGCCGGCCGCATCGACGGCGAGCTGGTGGATGCCGCGGACGTCATCGACCAGGACGCCGAGGTGGCCATCATCACCGCGCGTGACGAGGCCGGCCTGGAGATCATTCGCCACTCCTGCGCCCACCTGATCGGCCACGCGGTGAAGCAGCTCTATCCCGACGCCAAGATGGCGATCGGTCCGGTGATCGACGACGGCTTCTACTACGACGTCGACTTCGGTCGTTCTGCGACCCCCGAGGACCTCGAGGCCATCGAGCAGCGCATGAAGGCGCTGATCGACACCGGCTACGACGTGGTGCGCGAGTACGTCGACCGCGACAAGGCCATGCTGACCTTCCTGCATCGCGACGAGCCCTACAAGCAGGAGATCGTGCGTGAGATTCCCGATGGCGAGACCATTCGTCTCTACCATCACCAGGAATACACCGACATGTGCCGCGGTCCGCACGTGCCGAACACGCGCCACCTCAAGGCCTTCAAACTCACCAAGCTGGCCGGTGCCTACTGGCGCGGCGACGCTGAACGCCCGATGCTGACCCGCATCTACGGCACGGCCTGGGGCGACAAGAAGCAGCTCAAGGCCTATCTCAAGCGCCTTGAGGAAGCCGAGAAGCGCGATCACCGCAAGCTGGCCAAGAAGATGGACCTCTTCCACCTGCAGGAAGAGGCGCCGGGCATGGTCTTCTGGCACCCCAACGGCTGGACCATGTACCAGGCGCTGGAGCAGTACATGCGCCGGGTGCAGATCGAGCACGGCTATCAGGAGATCAAGACGCCCCAGGTGGTCGATCTCTCGCTGTGGAAGGCGTCCGGTCACTGGGGGCACTACAGCGACCTGATGTTCACCACCGAGTCGGAGAAGCGCGAATACGCGGTCAAGCCGATGAACTGCCCCTGCCACGTGCAGGTGTTCAACCAGGGGCTGAAGAGCTACCGTGATCTGCCGCTGCGCCTGGCCGAGTTCGGCAGCTGCCACCGCAACGAGCCCTCCGGCTCGCTGCACGGCCTGATGCGCGTGCGCGGCTTCACCCAGGACGACGCGCACATCTTCTGCACCGAGGGGCAGATCCAGTCCGAGGCCGAGGCCTTCATCGCGCTGACGCTGCAGGTCTACAAGGAGCTGGGCTTCGAGGACGTCGAGCTCAAGCTGTCCACCCGCCCGGATGACTTCATGGGCGAGGCCGAGCTGTGGGATCGCGCCGAGGCCGGGCTCGAGGCCGCGCTGAACAGCACCGGCCTGGACTGGGATCTGCAGCCGGGCGAGGGCGCCTTCTACGGGCCCAAGATCGAGTTCTCGCTGCGTGACTGCCTGAACCGCGTCTGGCAGTGTGGCACCCTGCAGCTCGACTTCAACCTGCCGGGCCGCCTGGGCGCCCAGTTCGTCGACGAGCACGGCGAGCGCAAGACGCCGGTCATGCTGCATCGTGCTATCCTGGGCTCCTTCGAGCGCTTCCTCGGCATCCTCATCGAGCACTACGCCGGGGCCATGCCGCTGTGGCTCGCGCCGGAGCAGGCCGTGATCCTCAACATCACCGATTCGCAGCGGGATTTCGTCGAAAATCTCGAACGCCGCTTGCAGAAAATTGGCATGCGCGTCAAGGCGGACTTGAGGAACGAGAAGATCGGCTTTAAAATTCGCGAGCATACGTTGCAGAAGGTCCCCTATCTCCTGGTGGTGGGAGATAAGGAAGTCGAAGCCGATTCCATCGCCGTGCGCACCCGCACCGGCGAAGATCTCGGCACCATGACGGTGGAGACCTTCATCGACAAGGTGCTGGCCGAACGGTTATAACGACATCTTCCAAGACTGAAGTGGAGACGGAACCATCAAGAGAAGCAACCCCAGAGGGCGTCCGCAGGACAAGCGGCCCCCGATGAACGAGCGGATTACCGTAGATGAGGTTCGCCTGATCGACAGCGACGGCGAGCAGCTCGGCGTCATGCCGACTCGCGATGCCCTGGAGCGCGCGGAAACCGCCGGTATGGACCTGGTCCAGATTTCCAATGCCGATCCGATCGTCTGCAAGATCATGGATTACGGCAAGTTCGTCTTCGAGCAGAAGAAGCAGAAGGCGGCTCAAAAGAAGAAGCAGAAGCAGATTCAGGTCAAGGAAGTCAAATTCCGGCCTGGCACCGACGAGGGCGACTATCAGGTCAAGATGAAGAACCTGACGCGTTTCCTCGAAGGTGGCGACAAGGGCAAGGTCACGCTGCGCTTCCGCGGACGCGAAATGGCCCATCAGGACCTCGGTCGTAAACTGATGGAACGGATCGCCGCCGATCTCGAAGATCTCGGTACCGTGGAGTCCTTCCCGAAGATGGAAGGGCGGCAGATGATCATGATCATTGCCCCCAAGAAGAAGTGATCCGACGGCCCGTCAAACGGATGGCCGGCGTCTAGCCGGCCATTGGCCCCGGATTTTCTCAAAAACCTCGAGCGGAGTGTATTCTCATGCCGAAAATCAAGAGCAACAGCGGCGCTGCCAAGCGCTTCAAGAAGACGGCCAACGGCTTCAAGCACAAGCAGTCGTTCCGCAGCCACATCCTGACCAAGAAGTCCACCAAGCGTAAGCGTCAGCTGCGTGGTATGAAGCAGATCCACGACGCCGACAAGCAGCTCGTGCAGCGCATGCTGCCGAACCTGTAATCCTTGGTAGACCATTTTAAACGTCAGGAGTAAGCCATGACTCGCGTCAAGCGTGGTGTCGTCGCACGTCGTCGTCACAAGAAGATTCTCAGCCAGGCCAAGGGTTACTACGGTGCCCGTTCACGCGTCTTCCGCGTTGCCAAGCAGGCCGTCATCAAGGCCGGTCAGTACGCCTACCGTGACCGTCGCCAGCGCAAGCGTCAGTTCCGCGCCCTGTGGATCCAGCGCATCAACGCCGGTGCCCGTCAGCACGGTCTGTCCTACAGCCGCTTCGTCGGTGGCCTGAAGAAGGCCGGCATCGAGATCGACCGCAAGGTCCTGGCCGATCTGGCCGTCAACGAAAAGGCTGCCTTTGCCGCTATCGTCGAGAAGGCCAAGGCTGCCCAGTAAGTGATCTCGTGATGGCATGGTGGGCTCTCCGTGGGCGCGCCATGCCACGGATCGTCGCAGGGGAAGAGCAGCCGCTCTTCCCCTGTTTTTTTGGCATGTGACCCCCTGATCAAGACATCGGAGCACAACGGATGGACCACCTTCCCACTCTGGTCGCCGAGGCCCGCGACGCCGTTCAGGCCGCCGAGAGCATGGCCGCCCTGGACGAGCTGCGGGTGCGTTACCTCGGCAAGAAGGGCGAGATCACCGCGCTGCTCAAGGGCCTCGGCAAGCTGCCCCCCGAGGAGCGCCCGGCCGCCGGCGAGCGCATCAACGAGGCCAAGCAGGCGCTGTCCCAGGAGATCGACGCTCGCCGCCAGGCCCTGGAGAAGGCCGACCTGGAAGCGCGTCTGGCCGCCGAGCGCCTCGACGTGACCCTGCCCGGCCGCGGCCAGCCCAGCGGCGGCCTGCACCCGGTGACCCGCACCCTGGAGCGCATCGAGGGACTGTTCACCCGCGTCGGCTTCGACGTGGCGGTCGGCCCGGAGATCGAGGACGACTACCACAACTTCGAGGCCCTCAACATTCCCGCCCATCACCCGGCGCGGGGCATGGCCGATACCTTCTACTTCGACGCCACCCGGCTGCTGCGCACCCATACCTCGCCGGTCCAGGTGCGCACCATGAAGGATCAGGAGCCGCCGATCCGCATCGTCTGCCCGGGCCGCGTCTATCGCAGCGACTCGGACCTGACCCACACCCCGATGTTCCACCAGGTGGAAGGGCTGCTGGTCGACGAGGACGTGCGCTTCTCCGACCTCAAGGGCACCGTCGAGGACTTCCTGCACGCCTTCTTCGAGCGTGACGACCTCTCGGTCCGTTTCCGCCCGTCCTACTTCCCGTTCACCGAGCCCTCCGCCGAGGTCGACATCGAGTGCGTGATGTGCAGCGGCGACGGCTGCCGCGTGTGCTCGCACACCGGCTGGCTCGAGGTGATGGGTTGCGGCATGGTGCACCCCGAGGTGTTCCGCCACGCCGGCATCGACAGCGAGCGCTACAAGGGCTTCGCCTTCGGCATGGGCGCCGAGCGCCTGGCCATGCTGCGCTACGGCGTCAACGACCTGCGGCTGTTCTTCGACAACGACCTGCGCTTCCTCAAGCAGTTCGCCTGATCGACCACCGACTACGCGGAAACAGGAACTGACATGAAATTTTCCGAACAGTGGCTGCGTGAATGGGTCTCCCCGGCGCTGGCGACCCAGGCACTGGCCGACCAGGTCACCATGGCCGGCCTCGAGGTCGATGCCATCGAGCCGGTGGCGGCCGAGTTCACCGACGTGGTGGTGGCCGAGGTCGTCGCCCGCGAGCAGCACCCCGATGCCGACAAGCTCAATGTCTGCCAGGTCGAGGACGGCAGCGGCGAGCGCGTCCAGGTCGTGTGCGGCGCGCCCAACGTCGACGTCGGCCAGAAGGTGCCCTTCGCCCGGGTCGGCGCGGTGCTGCCCGGCGACTTCAAGATCAAGAAGGCCAAGCTGCGCGGCGTCGAGTCACGCGGCATGATCTGCGCCTCCTCCGAGCTCGGTCTCGAGGAAGATGCCTCGCCGGGCATCCTGGTGCTGCCGGCCGACGCGCCGGTGGGCGAGGGCGTGCGCGACTACCTGGGCCTGGACGACCACACCATCGAGGTCGACCTGACCCCCAACCGCGGCGACTGCCTGAGCGTCAAGGGCATGGCCCGAGAGGTCGGCGTGCTCAATCGCCTGCCGGTCGAAGGCCCGGCCATCGCGCCGGTGGCGGCGAGCCACGATGAGACCTTCCCGGTGCGCGTCGAGGACGCCGACGGCTGCCCGCGCTACCTGGGCCGGGTGATCAAGGGCGTCGACGTGACCGCCGAGACGCCGCTGTGGATGGTCGAGCGCCTGCGTCGCAGCGGCATTCGTGCCATCGACCCGGTGGTCGACGTCACCAACTACGTGATGCTCGAGCTCGGTCAGCCGCTGCATGCCTTCGACCTCGCCAACCTCAGCGAGGCCGTGGTGGTGCGTCGCGCCCGCGAGGGCGAGCGGCTGGTGCTGCTCGACGGCCAGGAGATCACCCTGAGCGCCAGCACCCTGGTGATCGCCGACGAGCGCGGCCCGCTGGCCATCGCCGGCGTGATGGGCGGCGAACACTCCGGCGTCGGCGCCGAGACCCGCGACATCTTCCTCGAGTCGGCGCACTTCTCGCCGCTGGCGGTGGCCGGACAGGCCCGTTCCTATGGCCTGCACACCGACGCCTCCCACCGCTTCGAGCGCGGCGTGGACCCGGTGCTGGCCCGCGAGGCCGCCGAGCGCGCCACCGCGCTGCTGCTGGAGATCGTCGGCGGCGAGCCCGGCCCGCTGGTCGAGGTGGCCGACGCCGAGCGCCTGCCCGGCGACCGTGAGGTGCTGCTGTGTCGCGAGCGCCTGGACCAGGCCCTGGACAAGGTGCTCGACGGCGAGGAAGTCGGCGAGATCCTCGAGCGCCTCGGCCTCGCGGTCGAGAGCGTCGAGGCGGGCTGGCAGGCGCGCATGCCGAGCTGGCGCTTCGATCTGGCCATCGAGGAAGACCTGATCGAGGAAGTGGCGCGCATCCACGGCTACAACCGCCTGCCGGTGCGTCGTCCCCAGGCCCGCCTGGGCCTCGAGCCCGATGTCGAGGCCCGCACGCCGCTGTCCCGCCTGCGTAACCAGATGGTCGCGCGCGGCTACTTCGAGGCGGTGACCTACAGCTTCGTGGCGCCGGAGCTGCAGTCCACGCTGCTGCCGGAAGCCGTCTCTCCGACGCTGGCCAACCCGATCTCCAGCGACCTGTCGGTGATGCGGGCGAGCCTGTTCCCGGGCCTGGTGCGTGCGCTGCAGCACAACCTCAATCGCCAGCAGACACGGGTGCGTCTGTTCGAGACCGGCCTGGTGTTCCGCGGCGAGCTGGACGGCCTGCATCAGGTGCCGATGCTCGGCGCCCTGGTCTGCGGCGCCCGCGATCCGGAAGGCTGGAACGGCGGCAAGGACAAGGTCGACTTCTTCGATCTGAAGGGCGACCTGGAGACCCTGCTGGCCATGGGGGGCGAGCCCGAGGCCTGGCGCTTCGAGCCGGCCGAGCATCCGGCCCTGCATCCCGGCCAGTGCGCGCGGGTGCTGTACCGCGGCGAGGAGGCCGGCTGGATCGGCACCCTGCACCCGGCGGTGCGCGCCGAGCTGGGGCTGAAGGTCGATGCGGTGATGTTCGAGGTTCGCCTCGAGGCGCTGACCCAGGGCCAGGTGCCGGCCTTCGCGCCGCTGTCGCGCTATCCCGAGGTGCGTCGCGACCTGGCCTTCCTGGTCGACGCCGAGCGTCCGGTCCAGGCGCTGCTCGATACCGTGCACGCCCAGGCCGGCGAATGGCTGGTGGATGTGCGCCTGTTCGACGTCTATCAGGGCAAGGGCGTGGCCGAGGGTCACAAGAGCGTCGCCCTGGGCTTGACCTGGCAGCATCCTTCGCGCACGCTAAATGACGAGGAAATCAACCACTTGGTCGATGCCATCGTCGAGGAGTCGCGGCTGCATCTGGGCGCCGAGCTTCGCGCATGAGGGATTCCGGGCTCGACCAGCAGCGAGAGGGAAGCGACATGGGGGCGTTGACCAAGGCCGAACTGGCCGAACATCTGCACGCCGACCTCGGTCTCTCCAAGCGTGAGGCCAAGTCCATGGTGGAAGCCTTCTTCGAGGAGATCCGCGCCTGCCTGCGTGAGAACGAGCAGGTCAAGCTGTCGGGCTTCGGGAACTTCGACCTCAGGGACAAGAGCGAGCGGCCGGGCCGGAACCCCAAGACGGGCGAGGAGATTCCGATCTCCGCCCGGCGGGTGGTGACCTTCCGGCCGGGGCAGAAGCTCAAGACGCAGGTCGAGGAGTACCATCCCGAGGAGGGCTGACCCCGCCTCCTTCATGCGATACGCCGACGCCACCCTCCGGGGTGGCGTCGGCTTTCTTGTGCCTGTCGGGACGGTCGCTAGAGGGCGCCGCGTTCCAGCCACCAGGTGATCACCACCTTGAGCACGTAGCCCAGCATGCCGGCGCCGAGCACCACGAACAGCATCAGGGTGCCGAAGCGCCCGGCCTTCGACTGTCTGGCCAGATCCCAGATGATGAAGCACATGAACAGCATCAGGCCGCCGATCATCAGGGGGGTGATCCAGGCTTCGAAGGTGTGGGTCATGAGGGCTCCCGGAGAGAGGGTGACGGTAGGGTCATTATACGGCCTGGCTCCCTGACCCGCAGGGGGCGCAAGGGTGCGGCCTTGCCGGCGGCCGTGTTAAAATCCCATCAAATTTTTCAGGCAAATCCACGACATGCCCAAGCTCAAGATTTTCGTCGGCACCATGTACGGCGGTGCCCTGGATGTGGCCGAGCAGGTCCAGCCGCTGTTCGAGGACGCCGGCTACGAGGTCGAGATCTTCGACCAGCCGACCCTGGCCGATCTGACCGATACCCCCACCGATCTGGCGCTGTTCTGCGTGTCCACCACCGGCAGCGGCGACGTGCCGGGCAACCTGGTGCCCTTCGTGCGCGAACTGGACGCCCAGAGCCCCGGGCTCACCGAGCTGCGCTACGGCATGATCGCGCTCGGTGACGGCTCCTACGTCGACTCCTTCTGCGGCGCCGGCCGCTCCCTCGACGAACAGCTGCAGGGGCAGGGGGCCACGCGGCTGGGCGAGCGCCTCGAGATCGACGCCATGGAGACCTTCATGGCCGACGACGCGGCGATTCCCTGGGTCGAGGAGTGGATCACCACCCAGCAGCTGAAGGTGGCCTGATGGGCGCGACCTCTAGCCCGGAGCGGCTCAGCCTTCTGGTCGGGCTGGCGGTGATGATGGCGGCGACCCTGCCGCGCTATCTGATCGGTGGTCATCAGACGCGCCTGATCCTGTTGGCATTCGCCATCGTCGCGGTGCTCGGCGTGGCGCTGGCCCAGTGGCGGCTGCTGGCCGCCGAGGCCCGCGCCAGGCTGCCGGCGCTGCTGCGCCGGCTGGTGGTCTTCCTGGTGGTGGGGCTGGTGGCGATGGCGGCCTGGCAGGGGCTCGTTGCCGGCTGGAGCGGCTGGGCGCTGCTGGCCTCCCACGGCACCACCCTGGGGCTGCTGCTGCATGCGCTCGGCATCTGGCTCAGGCCGCTGCGAGACTGAACGCCTGCCACGTCAGACGAAAGAGCCCCGCCGGCGGATGCCGGCGGGGCTTTTCGTTGGACGCTTCGCTGGGTCAGCTCAGCGTGTAGCAGGGCTTGTATTCGCCGGCCAGCTTCATGCGGCCCTGGGCGACGAAGGAGTTCAGCAGCTCGTCGAGCCTGGCCATCAGTTCGGGCTCGGCGTTGAGGCGGAAGGGGCCGTGGGCCTCGATCAGCCGGATGCCGCGTTCCTTGACGTTGCCGGCGACGATGCCGGAGAAGGCCCGGCGCAGGTTGGCGGCCAGCTCGTGCACCGGCTGCTCGCGATGCAGGGCCAGGCCGGCCATGCTCTCGTGGGTCGGGTCGAACGGCGCCTGGAAGTCGCGGGCCACGGTGAGGCGCCAGTTGTAGTAGAAGGCGTCCTGGCGCTGGCGGCGATACTCGGCGACGCCGTCGATGCCCTTGCGCATGGTTCGCGCCACCTCGATCGGGTCGTCGATGATGATGGTGTAGAGCCGGCGCACGGATTCGCCGAGGGTGTAGACCAGGAACTCGTCGATGCGCCTGAAGTAGTCGGCGGAACCGGCGGGGCCGGTGAGGATCACCGGGAGCTCCATGTCGGCGTTGTCCGGGTGCAGCAGGATGCCGAGCAGATAGAGGATCTCCTCGGCGGTGCCGACCCCGCCGGGGAACACGATGATGCCGTGGCCCAAGCGCACGAAGGCCTCGAGGCGCTTCTCGATGTCCGGCATCACCACCAGTTCGTTGACGATGGGGTTGGGCGCCTCGGCGGCGATGATGCCGGGTTCGGACACGCCCAGGTAGCGGCCCTCGGTGCGGCGCTGCTTGGCGTGGGCCACGTTGGCGCCCTTCATCGGCCCCTTCATGGCGCCGGGGCCGCAGCCGGTGCAGATGTCCAGCTCGCGCAGCCCCAGGTGATAGCCGACGTGCTTGGTGTAGTCGTATTCCTCGCGGGAGATCGAGTGACCGCCCCAGCACACCACCATGCTCGGGTCGCGGCTGGGGTGCAGGGTGCCGGCCTTGCGCAGGATGTGAAAGACGGCGTTGGTGGTGCCTTCGCCGGTGGTCAGGTCGAACCGCTGGTGGGTCTGGATCTCGTTGTAGACGTAGACGATGTCGCGCAGCACCGAGGAGAGGTGCTCGCGGATGCCGCGGATCATCTTGCCATCGACGAAGGCCTCCGCCGGGGCATTGGTCAGCTTGAGGCGAACCCCGCGGTCCTGCTGGATGACCTCGATGTCGAAATCGGAGTAGGTCTCCATCAGCGCCAGGCCGTCGTCGGTCGGGTTGCCGGAGTTCAGCACGGCCAGGGCGCAGCTGCGCAGGAGTCCATGCAGCCCGCTGCGGGAGGTATCGTGCAGCCGGTTGACCTCATGCTGAGAGAGGATCTCGAGGCTGCCTTCCGGGGAGATGATGCTGGAAATGGTATTGGCCATGCAGCGCGTCCGTGTCACTGGAAAGGGAGCGGCGGTGTCCGATCGTGCCTGGCCTTCGCTTGCCGGCGCGTCGGATCGCGCCTGGAGGGCGGCTCGCGGCCGCCTGCTTCGATGCTAACACGCCCCCGCGCAAGGCGCAGCGCTGCGCGCTTCCGGGCGAGCTGGTAGAATGTCGATGTCCGGTCCCTGTGGTCAAGATGTCTTCCGCCATGTTCAATGCCCTGTATTTCCGTACCTTCATCACCCTCGTCGAGACCGGCAGCTTCACCCGGACCGCCCAGCGTCTGGAGATGACCCAGCCCGGGGTCAGCCAGCATATCCGCAAGCTGGAGCGCTATCTGGACAAGTCGCTGCTCGACCGCCAGGGGCGGCGCTTCGCGCTGACCGAGGCCGGCCGCCGGGCCTATGACTACGCGCTCAAGCTGTTCGCCGAGCACGAGCAGTTCCGGCATTCGCTGGACGACGAGAGCCTCGACAGCGGCGAATGTCGCATCGCCTCGCCGGGCAGCGTGGGGCTGATGTTCTATCCCTTCATCCTCGGCCAGCAGCAGATGCATCCTGGGCTGACGGTGAGCTACAGCTTCGCCTTCAACCACGAGATCGTCACGGACGTGCAGGCCGGCCGGCATGATCTCGGCATCGTCACCGAGGCGGTTCGCCACCCCGAGATCGACTGCGAGGCCTGGCATCAGGAGCCGCTGTGCCTGGTGGTGCCGGCGGACTTCACCGGCACCGGCCTGGCCGACCTGATGGCGCTGGGCTTCATCGGCTATGCCGATGGGGTCAATCGCGCCGGCGGCGTGCTGCGCCAGAACTTCCCCGGGGAGTTCCGCTCGATGAGCCACTTCCCGCGCCAGGGCTTTACCAACGAATCCAGCATGGTGCTCGACGCCGTGGCACGGGGGCTGGGCTTCACCGTGGTGTCGCGGCTGGTGCTCGAGACCTCACCCTGGCAGCGCCAGGTACGCGAGCTGACGCTGCCGCACCCGGTGCAGGAAACGCTCTACCTGGTCACCCGGCGCGGCATGCGCATGCCCCGGCGCTATACCCGCCTGCTCGAGGCGTTCCGCGAGCATCGCCACCACGAACGCTATGGCCACGGCGAGCCCGGCCTTGCCGATCTCGGCGAGGTGCCGGACGAGGGCGCCGGGTAGCCGCTCGGCCGCCGCGGCGCCGCTTCCCATCGACGGCCCCGTCCCCTGATGTGACATCCCCACAAACGACAAGCGCCCCGCCGAATGGCGGGGCGCTTCGCGTGGTGCCGTCAGCCGCCCGGGATCACTCGCGATAGGCGTCGATGCTAGGACAGGAGCAGATCAGCTGGCGGTCGCCGAGTACATTGTCGACACGGTTGACGGTCGGCCAGTACTTGGCCGTCTTGACCGCCTCGGAGGGGAAGGCGCCCAGCTCGCGGGAGTAGGGGCGCTCCCAGCCGGCGTCCATCAGGTCGGCCATGGTGTGCGGCGCATTGACCAGCGGGTTGTTGTCGGCGGGCCATTCGCCGGCCTCGACCCTGGCCACTTCCTCGCGGATCGCGATCATGGCGTCGCAGAAGCGGTCGAGCTCGTACAGCGACTCGGATTCCGTGGGCTCGATCATCAGCGTGCCGGGCACCGGGAAGGACATGGTCGGCGCGTGGAAGCCGTAGTCCATCAGGCGCTTGGCGATGTCCTCCTCGCTGATGCCGGAGTCGGCCTTGAGCGGGCGGATGTCGATGATGCACTCGTGGGCCACGGTGCCGTTGGCGCCCTTGTAGAGCACCGGATAGTGCTCGCCGAGGCGGGCGGCGATGTAGTTGGCGCCGAGGATGGCGAGCTCCGTGGCCTCGCGCAGTCCGCGGGCGCCCATCATCTTGATGTAGGCCCAGGAGATCGGAAGGATCGAGGCGCTGCCGAAGGGCGCCGCCGCCACCGCGCCGCTGCCGGCCTCGACGCCGTCCAGCGGGCGCACCACGTGGTTGGACACATAGGGCGCCAGGTGCGACTTGACGCCGATCGGGCCCATGCCCGGGCCGCCGCCGCCGTGGGGGATGCAGAAGGTCTTGTGCAGGTTCAGGTGGCTGACGTCGCCGCCGAAGTCGCCGGGGCGGGCCAGGCCGACCTGGGCGTTCATGTTGGCGCCGTCGATGTACACCTGGCCGCCGTGGCCGTGGACGATGTCGCAGGCCTCGCGCACACCTTCCTCGAACACGCCGTGGGTGGACGGGTAGGTGAGCATGATCGCCGACAGCGACGCGGCGTGCTGCTCGGCCTTGTCACGCAGGTCGGCGAGATCGATGTTGCCGTCGTCGTCGCACTCCACCACCACGACCTTCATGTGGGCCATGGCCGCGGACGCCGGATTGGTGCCGTGGGCGGAACTCGGGATCAGGCAGACGTCGCGATGGCCCTGGCCTTCGGCCTGCTGATAGCGACGGATCGCCACCAGGCCGGCGTACTCGCCCTGGGCGCCGGAGTTCGGCTGCATGGAGATGTGGTCGTAGCCGGTGATCTCCACCAGGAAGTCGGCCAGCTCGTCGATGATCTGCTGGTAGCCGGCCACCTGGTCCTTGGGCGCGAAGGGGTGGATGCGCGCCAGTTCCGGCCAGGTGATGGGGATCATCTCGCTGGTGGCGTTGAGCTTCATGGTGCACGAGCCCAGCGGGATCATGGCGTGGGCCAGCGACAGGTCCTTGTTCTCCAGGCGCTTGAGGTAGCGCAGCATCTCCGTCTCGCTGTGGTAGCGGCGGAAGGTCGGATGGGTCAGGAAGTCGGACTCGCGCTCGCTGCCCGCCGGGATGCCGCTCTTGCCGGCCTCGACGATCTCGGCGTCGAGGGCGGCCACGGACTGGCCGTGCTCGGCGTCGAGCAGCACGTCGAACAGCAGGTCGAGATCGTGGGCGGTGGTGGTCTCGTCGAGGCTGACGCCGATGTCGCCGTTGTCGAAGTAGCGCAGGTTGACGTCATGGGCCATGGCACGGCCGTGGATCCTGCGCGGGTCGATGCCGGTCAGGCGCAGGGTGTCGAACCAGCTGTCGTGGGCCAGGCTCACGCCGCCGCGGGCCAGGCCCTCGGCGAGGATGGTGGTCAGGCGATGCACGCGGCCGGCGATGGTGCGCAAGCCCTCGGCGCCGTGATAGACGGCATAGAAGCCGGCGATGTTGGCCAGCAGCGCCTGGGCGGTGCAGATGTTGGAGGTGGCCTTCTCGCGGCGGATATGCTGCTCGCGGGTCTGCATGGCCATGCGCAGTGCGGTCTCGCCTCGGCTGTCCTGGGAGACGCCGATGATGCGGCCCGGGATCGAGCGCTTGAGCTTGTCGGTGGTGGCGAAGAAGGCGGCATGCGGGCCGCCGAAGCCCATCGGAACGCCGAAGCGCTGAGCGGAGCCGACCACCATGTCGGCGCCCATGGCGCCCGGTTCCTTGAGCAGCACCAGCGACAGGATGTCGGCGGCCACGCAGGTCATGATGCCCTTGGCCTTGGCGGCTTCCAGCAGCGGTGCCAGGTCGTGGACGCGGCCGCCGTCGCCCGGGTACTGCAGCAGGGCGCCGAAGACGTCGTGCTCGGCCACTTCCGCGGCCGGGGCGACGATCAGCTCGAAGTCGAAGTAGTGGGCGCGGGTGCGCACCACATCCAGGGTCTGCGGGAAGACGTCGTCGGCGACGAAGAAGGCGTTGGTCTTGGCCTTCTTGTTGGCGCGACGGCACAGCGCCATGGCCTCGGCGGCGGCGGTGGCCTCATCCAGCAGCGAGGCGTTGGCCAGGCTCATGCCGGTGAGGTCCATGACCATCTGCTGGAAGTTCAGCAGGCCTTCCAGGCGACCCTGGGAGATCTCCGGCTGATAGGGGGTATAGGCGGTGTACCAACCCGGGTTTTCCAGCACGTTGCGCTGGATGACCGCCGGCAGATGGGTGTCGTAGTAACCCTGCCCGATGTAGCTCCTGGCCACGCGATTCTGGCGGGCCAGGCGATGAAGGTAGTCCAGGGCTTCGGCTTCGCTACGCGGCGGGTCCAGCTCCAGCTCGCGCCCCAGGCGGATGCCGGCGGGGAGGGTGCGCTCGAGCAGGCTGTCCAGGCTGTCCATGCCCAGAGTGTCCAGCATGGTGGCCACGTCGGAGGCCTCCGGGCCGTTGTGGCGGCGGAGGAAGGCGTCATGGTTGGCCAGTTCGGCCAGGCGGCGTTGTTCGAAAGCCATGGGATACCCTATTGCGGTCGCGCCCGATGCGGGCAGGGAAAGGGGAAAGGGGCGCGGGGCATGGCGTCAGGGGGATTGGCGCCATGCCCCGCCGCCGGGACCGACGGGGTCGGATCAGTCCTCGGCGTCGGCCAGCGCCTGGTAGGCGTCGGCATCGAGCAGGTCGTCGAGAGCGCTGGTTTCCTCGAGGCGAAGCTTCAGGATCCAGCCGTCCTCGTAGGGCGATTCGTTCAGGGTCTCGGGCGCGTCCTCGAGTTCCTCGTTGACCGCGACGACCTCGCCGGACAGCGGGGCGTAGAGATCGGAGGCGGCCTTGACCGACTCGACCACGCCGAACTCGTCGCCCTTGGCCAGGGCGGCACCGACCTCGGGCAGCTCGACGAAGACCACATCGCCGAGGGACTGCTGGGCGTGGTCGGTGATGCCGATGGTTACCGTGCCGTCGCCGTTGTCGAGGATCCACTCGTGGCTTTCGGCGTAGCGCAGGTTGGCGGGGATAGCACTCATGACGTTTTCCTATACGAAAAAGGTTTCTGGTGTGGGGGCATCCTAACGCCCCCGGAGGCGTTTGGCGAGCCCCGGACGCAACGGGACATCACGGGGCGATGCGTGAACGCCTCTCCCAGCGTAGGCCGCCGAGGAGATTCCTGCTCGCCTGCCCCGTGACGAACCCGTTCGGCGCCGCGTGGCGAGGGCACCGGGGCGGTGATGTCGGACTTGCTACCCTCGTGGCGGGCGGCTAGAGTGATGCCTGTTTCCGATAAGAAACATATTTCTCCGGCTCCGGCCGAGGTGGCGGCACAGGAATGGGGACGCGCCGCGTCAAATGCGATCTCGGCTATGCTTCATGCTGTGACGCGGGGAAATCGCCGTATTTTCCTATAGGAGACTGGAGCGCCAACGGAAGGATCCGCTATGGTACGCGAGTTCGTATCATCGTTGGTATCACTCGCCCGCAAGACAAATGCACGTTGGTGCATAACAACAAGCTTTAGGGAGACAAGACGTGGAAACCTTGACCAATTTTCTGTCGGCCATCGAGGGGGTCGTATGGGGCCCGCTGATGCTGGTGCTGCTGCTCGGGGTCGGCCTCTATCTGCAGGTCGGCCTGAAGGTGATGCCCATTCGCAAGCTGGGCATGGGCTTCAAGCTGCTGTGGAAGGGGCGCAGCACCGAGAAGGGCGATGAGGGCGAAGGCGAGGTCTCGCCGTTCAACGCGCTGATGACCTCACTGTCCGCGACCATCGGGACCGGTAACATCGCCGGCGTGGCGACCGCCATCTTCCTTGGCGGCCCGGGCGCGGTGTTCTGGATGTGGATCACCGCCCTGGTGGGCATGGCCACCAAGTTCTCCGAGGCGGTGCTGGCCGTGCGCTATCGCCAGGTCGACGAGGCCGGCGATCACGTCGGCGGTCCGATGTACTACATCCGCAACGGCCTGGGCCAGAAGTGGGCCTGGATGGGCGGCGCCTTCGCGCTGTTCGGTGCCGTGGCCGCCTTCGGCATCGGCAACACCGTGCAGTCCAACTCGGTGGCCGACGGCCTGGGCGAATCCCTCGGCCTGCCGCACTGGATCACCGGCCTGGTGATCATGCTGCTGGCCGGCGCGGTCATCCTCGGTGGCATCAAGCGCATCGCCAAGGTGGCGGGCAAGCTGGTGCCGATCATGGCCGTGGCCTACATCCTCTGCGGCCTGCTGGTGCTGATCATCAACGCCGACCAGATCGGCCATGCACTGGGCCTGATCTTCGGCCACGCCTTCACGCCGATCTCAGCGGCGGGCGGCTTCGCCGGTGCGGCCGTGGCCAAGGCGATCCAGTTCGGCGTCGCCCGCGGCGTGTTCTCCAACGAGGCCGGCCTCGGCAGCGCGCCGATCGCCCATGCCGCCGCGCAGACCAAGAACCCGGTCCGCCAGGGCCTGATCGCGATGCTCGGCACCTTCATCGACACCATCGTGGTGTGCTCGATCACCGCGCTGGCGATCCTCACCACCGCCTGGACCTCCGGCGAGACCGGCGCGGCCCTGACCACGCTGTCGTTCAACGAGGCGCTGCCGGGGATCGGCCAGTACGTGGTGTCCTTCGCGCTGTCGGTGTTCGCCTTCACCACCATCCTCGGCTGGGCCTTCTACGGTGAGAAGTGCTTCGAGTACCTGTTCGGCGTGGGCGCCATCAAGTACTACCGCGTGATCTACATCCTGGCGATCTTCGTCGGCTCGGTGCTGCCGCTTGGCTTCGTGTGGCTGCTGGCCAGCGTGTTCAACGCCATGATGGCGATCCCGAACCTGATCGCCCTGGCGCTGCTGTCGCCGGTGGTGTTCAAGCTGACCCGCGACTACTTCGACGGCAAGGACGTGCTGCCGGGCGAAGACCTCAACAAGTAAACAACACCCGGCGCGGGTCGGATACCGCCCCGCGCCCCCGTTTTCATGGGAGTGATACGACCGCGATGAACGAACAACGCCAGACGCCGCTTCACGATCTCCATCTCGAACTGGGCGCCAGGATGGTGCCCTTCGCCGGCTACAGCATGCCGGTGCAGTACGCGCTGGGGGTCAAGAAGGAGCACGAGCATACCCGCCAGGCCTGCGGCCTGTTCGATGTCTCGCACATGGGCCAGGTGCTGGTGCGCGGCCCCGAGCCGGCCGAGGCGCTGGAGACCCTGGTGCCCGCCGACTTGGTCGGCCTGGCCGAGGGGCAGCAGCGCTACGGCCTGTTCACCTCCGAGGAAGGCGGCATCCTCGATGACCTGATGATCGTCAACGGGGGGGATCACCTCTATCTGGTCGTCAATGCGGCCTGCAAGGAGCAGGATATCGCCCACCTGCGTCGTGGCCTGTCCGGTCACGAGGTCGAGGTGCTCGATCGCGGCCTGCTGGCGCTGCAGGGACCGAAGGCCGCCGACGTCATGTCACGGCTGTGCCCCGAGGCCTGCACGATGGTGTTCATGCAGCACGGCCGCTTCTCCATCGACGGCATCGAGGTCTGGGTCAGCCGCAGTGGCTATACCGGCGAGGACGGCTTCGAGATCTCGGTGGCCGCCCAGGACACCGAGACCCTGGCGCGTCGCCTGCTGACCGAGCAGGAGGTCGAGCCGATCGGTCTTGGGGCGCGCGATTCGCTGCGTCTCGAGGCCGGGCTGTGCCTCTACGGTCACGATATCGACACCGCCACCACGCCGGTGGAAGGCGGGCTGATCTGGGCCATCGGCAAGCCGCGTCGCCGTGGCGGCGAGCGGCCCGGCGGTTTCCCCGGCGCCGATCTGATCCTGCATCAGGTGGCCGAGAAGGATCATCGTCGCAAGCGCGTGGGCCTGCTCGGCGAGGGGCGCGCCCCGGTGCGCGAGGGCGCCGAGCTGTTCGACGACGAGGGCCATGTCATCGGCGTGGTGACGTCCGGTGGCTTCGGCCCCGCCGTCGGCAAGCCGGTGGCGATGGGCTATGTGACCATCGAGCGGGCCGAAGTCGGCGCCACGGTCTTCGCCGAGGTGCGCGGCAAGCGCCTACCGATGGTGGTCAGCAAGATGCCTTTCGTTGCGCCGGGCTACCATCGTGGCTGATGTTATACCGTTATCTCGGTCTTCATGACAGAGCGCATCGGCGACATCGAATGTCGCAGGTGCATCGAGTCGGAGGCGGCCATCCCGAAAGGGGTGGCCGTTTTTTATGTGCGTCGTGCGAAGGGGGGGGGTGGGTCGGGTGAGCCGCCGGGGAGAGCGGGCGTCAGTCGTGCTGTACCCAGCGAAACGTCAGGCTGATGCGTAGCCCATGGCCGCGCCGCGGCAGCAGGGCGTGCTCGAGGTCGGCCTGAACGCCCGAGCCCATCAGCAGCAGGCCGTCGTGGGGCTGGCTGACGTTGAAGGCCGGAGCACTGCGATCCTTCCAGCGAAAGCGCAGCGGGCGGTCGGCACCCAGGCTGACGGCGGCGATCAGCGGCGCCTCGCCGAGTTCCGGCTCGTCGTCGCTGTGCCAGCCCATGCGCTCGTCGCCGTCGGCGTAACGGTTGAGCAGCACGCTGTTGAAGCGGGCCTCGATGCCGGCGCGCGCCAGTCGCGTCACGGCGGCATCACGAATCGCCAGCGCGGCGGGATGCCAGGGCGTCGGCGCGAAGCGCCGGCCCGAGTAGCGGTAGTCGGCGTCGCCCATCCACACCTGGCGGCGGGGAATCGGGTGGTCGCGGCCGTAGAGACGCAGCGTCGGTCGCTGCCAGTCCAGCTCGCCGTCGAGACGGGCCAGGGCCCGGTCGGCGCTATCAGCACCGAGCAGAGGCGCGAAGCGATGCAACGGCGGATGGTCGAGCAGCCGCTCGCCGTCGTCGGCAGAGGGTGAAAACAGGTCCATGCCCGCAGGGTGCCAGCCCCGGGGCGTGGACACCAGTGTCAGGACGCCAGCCCCAGGCTCGCCAGCGCCATGGCGTAGCCGATGGCGGCGCCTGCGATCACATCGCTGATGTAGTGCAGGCCGAGGCCGACCCGCGAGACCGCGATCAGGGCGGCGACGGGAATCAGCGCCGGCAGCAGCCAGGGCGTGTGGGCGGCGGCCAGGGTGCAGAACAGTACCGCGTGCATGGTGTGGCCGCTGGGGAAGCTGTAGCGATCCCGGGCCGGTTCCTGGCAAGCGATGGTGGTGAAGGTGATGAAGGGACGCTCGCGACACAGTCGCGTCTTCACCAGCCGGTAGAAGGCGATCGCCACCAAGGCGGTCAGGGTATAGTGGAGGGTCAGTCGCCAGCCCGCTTCGCCACCGTGCAGCCAGGGCTGGGCGGCGATCAGCGCCACCCAGATCGGCCAGTCGCCGGCCTTGCTGGCCAGGCGCAGCGACCACAGCCAGGGACGGTGAATGCTGAACCCGGCCAGGCGCTGGCAGAGGTGCCATTCGAGTGTATCCAGGCGGTCAAACACGGCAGGGGCGCGAGGTTTCATCGGACATCTCCCGGGCGTGGGTCAGGGCGGCGAGAAAGTCATCGGTGATGGCGGGCCAGCGATAGCCGAGGGCGCGCTGGCGGGCGGCGCGGCCAATCCGGCCGTAGCGGGCCGGCTGCTGACACAGCGCCACCGCGGCGTCGCGGAAGCCGGCCTCGTCGCCGACTGCCAGATGTACGCCGTTGACGTCGTCCTCGATCAGTTCCGCGCCGGCGGCGTGGCGGAAGGCGACGGTCGCCAGGCCGCTGGCCATGGCCTCGAGCAGCACGTTGCCCCAGGTCTCGGAGATCGACGGGAACACGAACAGGTCGGCGCTGGCGTAGTAGCGGATCAGGTCGTCCGGCGAGACGAAGCCGGCGAAGTGGGCCTGGGGCAGGGCGCGCTCGAGGTTGGCGCGGCCTGGGCCGTCGCCGACCACCACCAGCGTGAGGCCGGGATGGGCGTCGAGCATGGCGGCGAAGGTGTCACGCAGCAGGTCGAGGTTCTTCTCCGGCGCCAGGCGGCCCACGTAGAGCGCTACCGGGTGATGCTCGTCGGCCCCCCACTGCTCGCGCAGGACCGGGTCGCGATGGGCCGGCGAGAAACGCTCGCCGTCGATGCCGCGCGCCATCACCTTGACCCGTTCGAAACCGCGCTGGCCGAGGTCGCGGGCCTGGGCATGGGTCGGCACCAGGGTGGCGCCGCAGCGGTTGTGGAACCGGCGCAGGCGCTGGGTGACCAGCGGTCGTAGCCAGTCGACGCCGTAGTCCCGACAATAATGATCGAAGTTGGTGTGCCAGCCACTGACCACGGGGATGCTCAGCTTCTCGGCGGCGGCCAGCGCCGACCAGCCGAGCGGGCCCTCGGTGGCCACGTAGACGACGTCGGGGCGCTCGGCCTGCCACAGGCGACGAATGCGGCCCCCGGCGGGAAAGCCGAGCCGCACCTCGCGATAGCCCGGCACGGAGGCGCCGCGCACCTGGAGTTCGCTGTCCATGCCCTCGGCGCGATGCTCGCCGTCGGCGGGGCGCGGTCGTACCAGCTGCAACGAGAAGCCGCGTTCCCGCAGCTGGCCGCTGAGCTGGGCCAGGGTGTGGGCCACGCCGTTGATGTCCGGCGTCCAGGTTTCGCTGACCAGGCAGATGCGCATGTCCATCCTCGTGACGTCGGTGGCCGGAGTGGCCCCGTTGCCGATTCAGGATGGCCGGGCGGGGTGACAGCATCGCGACATCGTCATGACGCCGCGATGACAATATCGGAGCGGTTCGGCTCAGCGCAGCACGCTGCGCGGATCGATGGGCTTGCCACCGTGGCGCATGTCGAACAGCAGGTCATGGCGTGCGGTGGCGGCGTGCCGGCTCACGGTGCACAGCGGTGTGCCCTGGGTGACCCGGGTACCGCTGTCCACCAGCAGGGTGTCGCACAGCGCATAGACGCTCTGCAGGTTGTCCTCATGGTGCACGATCACTACCCGGCCGAGCTGGCGCATGCTGTCGGCGAAGCGCACCTCGCCGTCGGCCACGGCCTTGGCGCGGGCGCCCTGGTCGGTGGCCAGCAGCATGGGTTGCAGGGTGCCGCGGCTGTCCTGGCCGAAGGCGCGGGCGACCCGGTAGTTGTCCAGCGGCCAGGGCCAGTCGCGGGCGTCGCTCGGCACCGGACCGGGATCGGGCGCCGGGCTTGGTGACGACGCGCGTGACGGGGCGCTGGACGTGCTGCCGCGGCTCGAGGCCGCCCGGGAGCCGTGCAGCGGCACCGACACCAGCTGACCGACCTTGAGGTCGGTGGGGCTGACGCCGGTGTTGGCCGCGGCGATGCTGACCGGCGAGGTGCCGAAGCGCCGGGCGATGGCGCTGTAGGTGTCGCCGGATCGGATCTGGTAGCGATAGGGGCCGCCGGACGGCGCCCGCTCCCGCTGGCTGGGGACCAGGATGCGCTGCCCCACGGCCAGCCCGCGCGGATTCACGCCGGGATTGAAGCGCCGCAGCCGCACCAGCGGCACGTCGGCTCGCCGGGCGATCTCGCCCAGGGTGTCGCCTCGCTGGATGGTCACCCAGTGGCCGGCCGGCGAGCCGCCGCGCATCACCCCCGAGGGGCCGGCGCAGCCGGCCAGCAGGACGACCAGCAGCAGCGAGAGAAGGGTCAGGGCGTATCGAGGGCGGCGTCCTTGGCCTGCCACTGGGCGTTGAGCCATGTGTGGAAGCGTTCCTTGTAGGCGGGGTCCTGGTGATAGTCGCCCTGGGTCATCCACTCGGGCACCGTCAGGCGACGGGCGCTCAGGTGGATCGCCCCCTCGCGGCCGCAGAGGAAATCCCAGAAGCGGGGCTCGGGGCGCGAGTAGCGCAGGGTCACGTCGAGAATGCCGCTCAGCCGATCCCCGAGCAGGTTCAGCACCTGGGCGATGCCGCCGGCGCGCGGCGGCAGCAGGTGGCGATAGGGGCTGTGGCGGGCGGCGTGCTTGGCCGGGGTGAAGCGGGTGCCCTCGACGAAGTTGTAGATGGCGATCGGCCGCTCGCGGGCGTGGGCGCACATGCGCTCGGTGGCCTCCCGGTCGCGGCGGGCCAGGTGCGGATGGCGCTCGCGCTGCTCCCGGGTCAGCCGGCGCAGCATCGGGAACTCCAGCGCCCAGAAGGCCAGCCCGACCACCGGAATCCAGATCAGCTGGCGCTTGACGAAGAAGTGCGGCATCGGCAGCCGGCGATGCAGGGCCAGGAACAGCGCGAAGATATCGGTCCAGCTGCGATGGTTGGCCAGCACCAGCCACCATTCATCGCGGCTCAGGCCGTCCGGCAGGTCGAGGCGCAGATCGGGGCGGATCCAGTGGCGGATCCACCACAGGTTGACGTCGACCCAGCCCAGGGCCACGCCGTTCAGCCAGTGCAGCACCCGGCGCCGCAGCGGGCGGCCCGGGGTGATCAGCTTGAGCAGGGTGAGCGCGATCAGCGGCACCGCCCAGAACAGGGTATTGAGGGTCAGCAGCAGCAGGCTGACGATGCCCCTGAGGGTCGACATGCCGTTGGTCTCCTTGAAGAAAGATGTAGGCGCCAATGCTAATGGATCGTGGCGGGGGTGCCCAGCGCTGCGCGTCAACTCGGTGGCGTCGGTGCCGGAAGGCGAGGAGGCGGCCCCGCTCGTGGACCCCTCGACGGATCGGCCCGTGCATGGTCAGGCATCACTTTCTCAGCTCGGGAAGATCCTCGAACAGCGAGAGCGCCTCGGGATTGGCCAGTGCGTCCCGGTTCCTGACCGGCCGGCCGTGGACCACGTGGCGCACGGCGAGCTCCACCAGCTTGCCTGACAGGGTGCGCGGCAGGTCCTCCACCTGGAGGATCTTCGTCGGCACGTGGCGCGGCGTGGCGTTGGCGCGGATGGTCTCTCGAATGCGCTCGCGCAGGGCGTCGTCGAGGCTCAGCCCCGGGCGCAGGCGCACGAACAGCACCACGCGGATGTCATCGCGCCATTCCTGGCCGATGCACAGCGACTCCAGCACCTCCTCGACCTTCTCCACCTGGCGGTAGATCTCGGCGGTGCCGATGCGTACCCCGCCCGGATTGAGCACCGCATCGGAGCGGCCGTGGATGATCAGGCCGTCCTCCGGGGTGATCTCGGCGTAGTCGCCGTGGGCCCAGACGCCGGGGAAGGTGGAAAAGTAGGCGTCGTGATAGCGCTCGCCGCCGGGATCGTTCCAGAACCCCAGCGGCATGGAGGGAAACGGCCGCGTGCACACCAGTTCGCCCTTGTCGCCGCGCAGCGGCCGGCCGTCGTCGTCGAACACGTCCACCGCCATGGCCAGCCCGCGACACTGGATCTGGCCGCGATGGACCGGGCGGATCGGGCAGCCGAGGGCGAAGCAGGAGACGATATCGGTGCCGCCGGAGATCGAGGCCAGCATCAGGTCGGCCTTGATGTCGCGGTAGACGTAGTCGAAGGAGGCGTGCGACAGCGCCGAGCCGGTGGACAGCACCGCCCGCAGCGCCGAGAGGTCGTGGTCGCGGCCGGGGCGCAGGCCCTGCTTCTCGCAGGCGGCCAGGTAGCGGGCGCTGGTGCCGAACACCGTGACGCCCTCGCGCTCGGCCATGGCCCACAGCGCGTCGGGTGAGGGCGCGAAGGGGGCGCCGTCGAACAGCACCAGGGTGGCGCCCGAGGCGAGCCCCGAGACCAGCCAGTTCCACATCATCCAGCCGCAGGTGGTGTAGTAGAACAGCACGTCGCCGGGGCCGATGTCGGTGTGCAGCCGGTGCTCCTTGAGATGCTGCAGCAGGGTGCCGCCGGCCGAGTGCAGGATGGCCTTGGGCGTGCCGGTGGTGCCGGACGAGTAGAGCAGGTAGAGGGGGTGATCGAAGGGCAGCGCGGCGAAGGCGATCTCGGTGGCGTCGTGATCCAGGACGTCGTCCCAGGCCACGGCCCCGGGAATGTCGCCGAGCTCGGGCGCGTCGTCCAGGAAGGGGTAGACCACCACGCGCGCCAGGCCGTCGATGGCGCCGGCGATCTCGGCCAGCCGTGGGCGGATGTCGATCGCCTTGCCGTGCCAGGTGTAGCCGTCGGCGGCGATCAGCACGCGAGGACCGATCTGGCCGAAGCGGTCGAGCACGCCCTGGACGCCGAAGTCCGGCGAGCAGGATGACCAGATGGCGCCGAGGCTGGTGGCGGCGAGCATGGCGATCACCGCATGCTCGCCGTTGGGCACGATGCCGGCGACGCGGTCGCCGGGGCCCACGCCGAGCTCTTGTAGCGCCGCGGCCAGGGCGGCCACGCTCCGATACAGCTGGGCATGGCTCAGCTCGCGGCGCCGGCCGCGCTCGTCCCGGGCGATCAGCGCCGGATGCGCGTCACGGCGGCGCAGCAGGTTCTCGGCAACGTTCAGCCGGGCGTCCGGGAACCAGTGGGCGCCGGGCATGGCGTCGGGCCGTTCCAGCACGCGCTCGCCGCGCCGCTCGGCGATGATATCGGCGTCGTCCCACAGCTGGGTCCAGAAGGCGTCGGGATGGGCGAGGCTCCAGGCGTGCAGGGCGGCGTAGTCGGGCAGCTCGATGCCGTGCCGGCGTTCGAGCCGGCGCATCAGGGCGGCCAGGCGAGTCGTCTCGATCGCCTCGGGAGACGGTTGCCAGAGCGGTTCGGCCATGGGACATCCCTCCTGATCGACGACGGCTGTCGCATTCCCCTGTCTTGAGATTAGTCGGCGCCGAGGACGGGGGCGGTGATGGTCTCCTGGATGACCTCTCTCAGCGCCTGCGCGGCCACCGAGAGCGCTTCGGCGTTGGCGGACAGCACGCCCACGGCGCGCTGGATGGTCGGCGCCTCCAGGGTCAGGCAGCGCGCGCCCAGCTCATGCATCTGCTCGATGCACAGCGACGGCACCGCGCTGACGCCTAGCCCGGCGGCCACCATGCGGCCCACGGTGGAGAGCTGATAGCTCTCGAAGGCCACCGGCAGCTCGATGGCCTCTGCGCGCAGCTGCTCCTCGAGCATCAGCCGGACCATGGAGGGACGCTGCAGGGTGATGAAGTCCTCGGAGAGCAGGGTCGGCCAGTCCACCCGCTGGCGCTCGGTCAGCGGCGAATCGGCCGGCACCACGGCCACGAAGCGGTCCTCGAACAGCGGCGTGAAGTGCAGGGTATCGGTGGCCTCGGGGGCGAAGGCGATGCCCAGCTCTACGCGGCCCTGGCGTACCATCTCGATGACCTGCTCGTTGATCACGTCGTGCACGGTGACATTGATCTGCGGATAGCGGGCGCGGAAGGCCCTGAGCACGGTGGGCAGCTGGTTGCCAGCGAAGGAGGGCATGGCCGCCACGGCCACCCGGCCCAGGCGCAGGGTGAAGCGCTGGCGCAGCAGCTCCTCGGTGTTGTCCCAGTCGGCCAGCAGGCGCTTGGCCAGCGGCACCAGCGACTCGCCCTCGGGCGTCAGCCGCACGCTGCGGGTGCTGCGGGTCAGCAGGCGGCCGCCGAGGGATTCCTCCAGACTCTTGATGGTCAGGCTGAGGGCCGGCTGGGATAGGTGCAGCCGCTCGCAGGCCTGGGTGAAGCTGAGCGTCTGGGCCACGGCGAGAAAGGCGCGGAGTTGCTTGACGGTCATGGGCGCTACGCTAGTCTATTTGGTAACTAAAATAATCCATAAAAAAATCAAACTTAACAAATATATATTCCCCGTCGACACTGCTGGGGGGCTGCAACAAGGAGTCTTGAATATGGCTCCGCAACAACAACCACTTTCCAACCAGGCGAGGCAGATATGGCCGGATTCGACAAGCGAGTGGGTTCCTATGAGGAGGCAATGGCCGGCATCGAGAGCGGCATGACCGTGATCGCCGGCGGCTTCGGGCTGTGCGGTATCCCCGAAAATCTGATCGGCGAGATCAAGCGCCGTGGCGTCAAGGACCTGACCGTCTATTCCAACAACTGCGGCGTGGACGGCTTCGGCCTGGGCCTGCTGCTCGAGGATCGCCAGATCGGCACCATCTATGCCTCCTACGTGGGCGAGAACGCGCTGTTCGAGCGGCAGATGCTCGATGGCGACATCGAGGTGGTGCTGACGCCGCAGGGGACCCTGGCCGAGAAGATGCGCGCCGGCGGTGCCGGCATTCCGGCCTTCTACACCGCCACCGGCTACGGCACGCCGATCGGCGAGGGCAAGGAGGTCCGCGAGTTCAACGGCCGCCACTACATCCTCGAGGAATCCGTCGTCGGCGACTTCGCCATCGTCAAGGGCTGGAAGGCCGACCGCTACGGCAACGTCATCTACCGCGATACCGCCCAGAACTTCAATCCGCTGGCCGCCACCGCGGGCAAGATCACCGTGGTCGAGGTCGAGGAGATCGTCGAGCCCGGCGAGCTGCCGCCGGACCAGATCCATACCCCGGGCATCTACGTCGATCGCATCATCCAGGGCACCTTCGAGAAGCGCATCGAGAAGCGCACCGTGCACCAGGGCTAAGCGCGTCATTACACGATCAACGATGAGGCGAGCCTGTCCGGGAAAGCCTGCGCGAGGCGCTGTGAACCCATTCTTGGGCGCTACTTTTGCCATCCATGGCAACAACCCTCGCTTCGCCTTTTCCCGACGGTCGTCAATCATGACATACAAGAGGCAATCACGATGGCACTGACTCGCGAACAGATGGCTATGCGCGTGGCGCGCGAACTCGAGGACGGTTTCTACGTCAACCTGGGCATCGGCATTCCCACCCTGGTGGCCAACTACGTGCCGGACGACATCGACGTCATGCTGCAGTCGGAGAACGGCCTGCTGGGCATGGGGCGCTTCCCCACCGAGGAAGAAGTGGATCCGGACATGATCAACGCCGGCAAGCAGACCGTCACCGCCCGTTCCGGCGCGGCGATCTTCTCCTCCGCGGAATCCTTCGCCATGATCCGCGGCGGCCACGTCGACCTGACCGTGCTCGGCGCCTTCGAGGTCGACCAGAACGGCAACATCGCTTCCTGGATGATCCCCGGCAAGCTGATCAAGGGCATGGGCGGCGCCATGGATCTGGTGGCCGGCGCCGAGAACATCATCTGCACCATGACCCACGCCTCCAAGCACGGTGAGTCCAAGCTGCTGGAATCCTGCAACCTGCCGCTGACCGGCGCCGGCTGCATCAATCGCGTGCTGACGGACCTGGCCTACCTCGAGATCGAGAACGGCGCCTTCGTGCTCAAGGAGCGCGCGCCGGGCGTCTCGGTCGAGGAGATCAAGGAAAAGACCGCCGGCAAGCTGATCGTGCCGGACCACGTGCCGGAGATGGTCTTCGCCGACTGACGTCTCCGGCGTCAAGGATTTTTTTCCTTTCATGGCCCGGGCTTGCCCGGGCCATCTCGTTGCCGGCGAGTGCCGAAAAACTGACCATTACAAGCGCCACGGCCATGTCACGGGGCTCGTCGCCGCCTGTGACGAGATGATACACAGCGTTATCCACAGAAACTGTGGATGGTCGCGCCGGCGCGGCGCGAGCCGGGACGCCTCGAGGCCGAATCGTCAAGGGACGCGGGCGGAGGCCGGGGCGAGAAACGGCGGGTGAGCTGGCGCTCGGTTGGCCAGCAAAAAACGCCCGCCGGATGGGCGAGCGCAGACAGTTTTCGTACAGAACCTAGGTGAGCTCGCAGCGGGTGTGGTGGGGCAGCAGCAGCTCGGCGCAGCGCTCCTGATTGGCGCTGACCTGCTTCTGTACCAGCGCCAGGCCGCCGGCGGTGACCCTGTGCTCGTCGCCCTCGGCGAAGATCAGCCGCCGGGCCGGCCCCGGATAGAAGCGGTAGTCGAGCAGTGGCGAGACGGGCAGGATGCCGTGATGGCGGTCGGCGTTGCCGTCGATGCCCGACTGGGCGAGGGCGCCGTCGAGGTGATCGAGGCTCTGGCCGAGCCGTGCGCAGTCGAAGCCGGGATGATGCAGTCGCGGCCCCATGGCGGCCAGCCAGCCGGCCAGCGGATGTGCCGCCGTCAGTGCCTGGAAGGTGGCCCAGTCCGGCATCGGCCAGGGGCGACCGCGGCACAGCAGGTTCTGGCCCCGGGTGTCGGCGGCATGGGCCTGGCTCACCAGCTGCTGCAGGGCCTCGCGGGGCGGCCGCGACAGGGTGCCGAGCTGCAGTTCGGCCAGCACCAGCCAGGCGCCATCGTCGGGAGCCGCCAGCAGGGTGGCGAGCAGGCCGCGGTCTGCCATGGCATAGCGCTGCAGCGGGCGATAGCCGAAACGCACCAGGGTCGGCAGCAGCGCCTCCATGGCCCAGGGGCCGTGGTTGAGCGTCAGCAGCGTCAGGTATTCCGGCGGGGTCTCCACCGGCCATAGCCGCAGCCCGCCGAGATCCGGGTGCTGATGAACGTAATCCAGCCATAGCTGCTGGATGAATTCTTCCCGCTGCATCCTGCCTCTTCCTCTGTCCGCGTGGTTGTCCCCTCAGGCAGTGTAAGCCGCGCGGGTGTGGGCGGATTCAACGAGGCAGCAGGCGCGGCCATGACGCAAGAAGGCCGCCCTTGGGCGGCCTTCGTCTGGCACGTGTCGTGCGGCTTACTGGGCGGCTTCTGCTTTCTCCAGAAGCCCCTGTTCGCGAACGTACTGGTCGAACTCGGTGAAGCCGCCGATGTGGGTCTGGTCGGCGAAGATCTGCGGCACGGTCTCGACCGGCTTGCCGATGGTCTTCTCCATGTCGGCCTTGGTGATGCCTTCCTCGTGGATGTCCACGTAGCGATGCCCCTGGATGGCGCCGGCGCTCTCGAGCTTCTCGGCGAGCTCCTTGGCGCGAACGCAGAACGGGCAGCCGGGGCGGCCGAAGATGACGACGAACATGACATGACTCCTTGCATCACGGATGCATCGAAAGGGGATAAAGGCGAAATCGGGGGCCATTCTGCCCCAGCGACGCGCGTGTGGCCAATAGGCATCGGCTGAGGCGGCGATTGCATCGCCCTATAGGGAGCCTTGCCGCCGGGGGCGTGCGCCCCGGCGGCCGGGCTCAGAGGGCGTCCTGGTCGCTGGCGTCGGCGTGGCGCAGCAGCTCGCCGAGTGGCTCGTGCAGCGCCGGGCTCGATACCAGCAGGTTCTCGCCGTAGAGATCCTCGGGCAAGCCGCCGGGGACCGGATAGAGATGGCCGGTGCGCGCCCCGGCCTCGCGGGCGATCAGCAGGCCGGCGGCCAGGTCCCAGGGCGAGACGCTCTCGTAGTAGGCGTCCAGGCGGCCGCTGGCCACGGCGCACAGGTCGAGGGCCGCGGAGCCGGCACGGCGCACGTCCTGGCAGTGAGTGAGCACGGCCATCAGCCGGCGCATCAGCGGCGGCCGGCTGTCGCGGCGATAGGGGAAGCCGGTGCCGACCAGGCTGGTGGCCATCTCCTTGTTGCCGCTGGCGCGAATCGGCTCGCCGTTGCACCAGGCGCCGCGTCCGGCCAGCGCCGTGTAGGTCTCGCCGAGGAAGGGGGCGTGGACCACGCCGAGCCTCACCTTGCCGCCGCTGGCCCAGCCGACCGAGACCGCCACATGGTGAAGGCCGTGGGCGAAGTTGACGGTGCCGTCGATCGGGTCCACCACCCACAGCGCATCGGGCCGTTCGAGGACCTCGCGGTCCGGGGCGAGCTCCTCGCTGAGCCGCGCTTCCTCCGGGAAGCTCGCCTCCAGCCGCTCGCCGATGTAGGTGTCCACCTGCAGATCGATGTCGGTGACCAGTTCCTGGCCCTGCTTGTAGCGATGGTCGAAATCGCCCTGTTCGCGGGCCTCGATGATCATCCGCCCGGCGTGGGTGGCGATGTCGACGGCGATCTCCAGGCGCTGTTCGGGGGTCATGGCGGCTCCTCGGGGTGTCGTTAGGCTTACCATGCTAGCAGTAACCCCCGGTCGGCTGGCTATACTGGCCGCCCGTTCATCTCATCGTGTCATCTCAACGCAGGAGCGCCGTGATGCAGGCCCTGTCCGCCGATCAGTACGACCGCCTTAACCGCCTGGCGCAGGTCTGGGAGCGCGACTTCCTGGAGGCCGCCCGCCGCGCCCCCGGCGACAACCCGCGGCTCGGCGTGGATGCCCTGTGCTTCCAGCCCCAGGCGCTGCCGGACGGTCGGCGCGGCCTGCTGGGCGCGCTGATCACCCCGGGTTCGCTGTCGCTGGCGCTGGTGCCGGAAGACGACGAGGCGTGTCCCGGCGAGGGGGCGCGCCTGACGCTGGCGCTGCCCTCCGGGCGCTATCCCTTCCAGGCGGTGTCGCTCCGCGCCGGCGAGTGGCTGTGGCTGTGCACGCTGCTCGACGATCTCTCCGATCTCGATTCGGTGCAGGACGGCAGCCGGCTGGCCCAGCGGTTGATGGCGCAGGTGATGGCGCCGGCTGCCGCCGAGTAGGAGAAAGGTCGCTCTGGTGCAGTGCGGCAAAGGTTCATATGCTGGTGGCGCAGCGTCGTATCTTCAGCTTTCCCATGGAACTGGAACGAGGAGACTCCATGACCGCTCAATCATCCACGCCGCGCGTGGCGCTCGTCACCGGCACCAGCAGCGGCATCGGCGAGGCCGTGGTGCGCCACTTCCGAGAGCAGGGCCATCAGGTGCTGGCCGTGGACTTCAATCCCGAGGGCCAGGCGATCGCCGAGCGCGCCGGCGCCGCCTTCTTCCAGGCCGACCTGACCGACGGAGAGGCCTGCAAGGCCGCGGTCGCCGATGCCCTGAGCCGCTTCGGCCGGCTCGATATCCTGGTCAACAATGCCGGCATCCAGCATGTGTCGTCGATCGAGGAATTCCCCGAGGCGCAGTGGCGGCGGATCATCGATCTGATGCTGACCGCGCCCTTCCTGCTGACCCAGGCCGCCTGGCCCTCGATGCGCGAAAACGGCTGGGGCCGCATCGTCAACGTCGCCTCGATTCATGCCCAGGTCGCGTCCCCCGGCAAGGCCGCCTACATCAGCGCCAAGCACGGCCTGATCGGGCTGACCAAGACCGCGGCCCTGGAAGGCGGCCCGCAGGGCATCACCGCCAACGCCCTGTGCCCGGCCTATGTGAAGACGCCGCTGGTGGAGAACCAGATCGCCGACCAGGCGAGACTGAACCAGATGGACGAGCAGGAGGTGGTCGAGCAGATCATGCTCAAGAACGCCGCCGTCAAGCGATTGATCGATCCCGGCGAGGTGGCGTCGCTGGTGGGCTACCTGGCCTCCGATGCGGCCGGGGCCGTCACCGGCGCCAGCTGGAACATCGATCTGGGCTGGACGGCGCAGTAAGCGCCGAGCGACAAGAAACCCCGAGGGCCCGGGCCTTTGGGGTTTCTTTTGCTTCGGGCGGTTTCATGCTGTCGACTTGCAGCTTGCAGCTTGCAGCTTGCAGCTTGCAGCTTGCAGCTTGCAGCTTGCAGCTTGCAGCTTGCAGCTTCCGACTCAGCGCCTGACCGGGCGCTTCTGCAGCTTTCGCTGCAGGGTGCGGCGATGCATGCCCAGCGCGCGGGCGGTGGCGGAGATATTGCCGTCGTGCTCCTGCAGCACCTTCTGGATATGCTCCCAGGTCAGGCGGTTGATCGAGGGCGGATGCTCGGCGACCTCGGCCCCGGGGTCGGCTTCTTCCTGTGACAGGGCGGCGAGAATCTCCTCGGCGTCGGCGGGCTTGCACAGGTAGTTCACCGCGCCGAGCTTGATCGCCTGCACCGCGGTGGCGATGCTCGAGTAGCCGGTCAGCACCACCACGCGGCAGTCCGGCACCACCTCGAGCATCTCGGGCAGCAGCTTGAGCCCCGACTCCTGTTCCAGCTTCAGATCCAGGGTGGCCATGGTCGGCGCATGCTGGCGCGCCAGCGACAGGGCGTGCTCGGCGTCGTGGGCCACCAGCACCTCGAAGCCGCGCCGGCTCATGGCGCGGTGCAGCACATGGCAGAACATCTCGTCGTCATCGACGATCAGCAGGCGTTCGTCGGTCTCTTGCATGGCATCCTCGCTGGAATCGGGGCCGCTCAGACGGCGGGGGCACTGCGAGGCAGGGTCACCTCGGTCAGGGTGCCGCCCTCGGGATGATTGTACAGCCGCACGCCGCCGCCGAAACGGTTGATGGTGGCATGGGTCAGAAACAGGCCAATGCCGAGGCCCTTGCTCTTGGTGGACACGAAGGTCTCGCCGAGCTGGTCGGCGATGTCCAGCGACACGCCGGGGCCGTGGTCGCGAATGTCGATCACCACCTCGTCGGCCTTCCAGTCGAGCTGGATGAGGATGTTGTCCGGGTTGGCATCGGCGGCGTTGTTGAGCAGGTTGGTCATCGCCTGGGCGAGGGTGGTGTCGACGGTCAGGCGCGGCGAGCCGCGGCGGCCGGTCACCTCGAGGCGGTAGCCGACGTCCGGGCGCAGCACCAGCCAACGCTGCACGACCTCCTCGAGCCACTCGGTGGCCTCGCGCACCTCGGGGCTGGCCATACGGCGCCGGTCGGCGTTGTCCACCAGGTGGCGCAGCCGCGACTTGCAGGTGGCGACCTGCTCGCGCAGCAGGTCGATGTCCTTCTCCAGCAGCTCGTTGCCCCGGGCGTCCTCGCGCATCTCGTTGAGCAGCACCGCCATGGTCGACAGCGGGGTGCCGAGTTCGTGGGCGGTGCCGGCGGCCTGGGTGGCCACGGCCAGCACCTGCTCGTTGCGCAGTACCGCCTCGCGGGTGCGCGACAGGGCCTGCTCGCGGCCGCGCAGTGCGCGCGCCATCTTGAAGATGAAGAAGGTCACCAGCCCCGCGGACAGCGCGAAGTTCAGCCACACGCCGAGGATATGCAGGCTGATGCCGTCCTGCAGGTGCGGCATGCCGAGTTGAGGCACCGGATGATAGAAGACCATCAGGAAGCTGGTGCCGGCCAGGCCCGCGGCGGCCACGCCCCAGGCATGGCGCCACGGCAGCGTGGCGGCGGCGATGGTCACCGGCACCAGGTAGTAGTTGATGAAGGGATTGGTGGCCCCGCCGGTGAAGTAGAACAGCAGCGTCAGGCCCGCCATGTCGGCCAGCAGGTGCGCCAGGTATTCGCGGTGGCTGACGTCCCGTGGACGGCCCAGCCGCCACCAGGTGCCGATGTTGATCAGCGCCATCACCACGATCACCGCGCCCACGGCGGGCAGGTCGAGCTCGAAGCCGAGCCCCGTCACGCCGATCACGATGCCGAACAGGAAACCGGTCCAGGTGATGCCTCGGACGATGGTCAGGCGCACCATGTTGCGGTTGGGGGTGGACAGCGGCAGGGGCAGGGCGGCTGGCATGGGGGCTCCGCGGCAGAATCGTGCTCGCGATGATACCCGATCGCTCCGCACCGCGTCCCGCGGCGGGGTGCGGTCAGGCGTCGCTCCCCGATCGGCCGTGGTCGCCGCCCCGTGACCAGTGCATGGCGCGCCCGGTCAGCAGGTCCACGCTCATCACCCCGGAGGTCACCGCCGGCCGGCGGGGCTTCGGCGATGATGATGGCGTGATGGTGTCGTGTCCGCCCCGTGGCGGCTGCTCCGGGGCTGAACGCCCAGACCCAGGATGTCGCGTCCCTGTCGCATCGATGGTCTCCCTTGGTAGTCGGGGCACGACCCTGGGGGCGCGGGATGACGGAACCATGACGGCGCGCAAGTCGACGACGAATCTCGGGTTTCTCCGTGCGGTTCAGACGGTATATTGGAGTCTTCGAATCCTGTCCGATGGATGGCCGATGCGACGATTGCTGATCCCCGTGCTGTTCCTGGCGCTCGGCGCCGGCGCCTTTCTCGGCCTGCGGGCGACGCGCCCGGAGCCCGCCGAGGTGGCGCCCCAGGAGCGCAGCTGGCGCGTCGAGACGCTGTCCGTGGCGCTGTCGAGCCATGCGCCGCTGCTGCCGCTCTACGGCGAGATCGTCGCCCCGGAGGCGGTGACCTTCACCGCGCCGCTGCCCGCGCGCATCGCCGAACGGCCGGTGCGCGACGGCCAGCGCGTGGCCGAAGGCGAGCCGCTGGTGGTCCTGGACGAGGCGGACGTGGCGCCGGTGGTGGCGCGAGCCGAGGCCCGGGTCGCCGACCTGGCGGCGCAGATCGAGGCCGAACGCGTGCGCCAGCAGAGCGATCGCACCGCGCTGGCCCGGGAGCGCGAGCTGCTCGACAACGCCGGCCGCCGGCTCGCGCGTGTACGCTCGCTGTCCGATCGCAATCTGGCCTCGGCCTCGTCGCTGGACGATGCCCGCGACGCCCTGGCCCAGGCGCGGGTGACCGTCGACGCCCGGGAAGGCGCCCTGGCCGGCCACCCCGCCCGGCTGGCCCAGGCCGCCTGGCCCTCGATGCGCGAAAACGGCTGGGGCCGCATCGTCAACGTCGCCTCGATTCATGCCCAGGTCGCGTCCCCCGGCAAGGCCGCCTACATCAGCGCCAAGCACGGCCTGATCGGGCTGACCAAGACCGCGGCCCTGGAAGGCGGCCCGCAGGGCATCACCGCCAACGCCCTGTGCCCGGCCTATGTGAAGACGCCGCTGGTGGAGAACCAGATCGCCGACCAGGCGAGACTGAACCAGATGGACGAGCAGGAGGTGGTCGAGCAGATCATGCTCAAGAACGCCGCCGTCAAGCGATTGATCGATCCCGGCGAGGTGGCGTCGCTGGTGGGCTACCTGGCCTCCGATGCGGCCGGGGCCGTCACCGGCGCCAGCTGGAACATCGATCTGGGCTGGACGGCGCAGTAAGCGCCGAGCGACAAGAAACCCCGAGGGCCCGGGCCTTTGGGGTTTCTTTTGCTTCGGGCGGTTTCATGCTGTCGACTTGCAGCTTGCAGCTTGCAGCTTGCAGCTTGCAGCTTGCAGCTTGCAGCTTGCAGCTTGCAGCTTGCAGCTTCCGACTCAGCGCCTGACCGGGCGCTTCTGCAGCTTTCGCTGCAGGGTGCGGCGATGCATGCCCAGCGCGCGGGCGGTGGCGGAGATATTGCCGTCGTGCTCCTGCAGCACCTTCTGGATATGCTCCCAGGTCAGGCGGTTGATCGAGGGCGGATGCTCGGCGACCTCGGCCCCGGGGTCGGCTTCTTCCTGTGACAGGGCGGCGAGAATCTCCTCGGCGTCGGCGGGCTTGCACAGGTAGTTCACCGCGCCGAGCTTGATCGCCTGCACCGCGGTGGCGATGCTCGAGTAGCCGGTCAGCACCACCACGCGGCAGTCCGGCACCACCTCGAGCATCTCGGGCAGCAGCTTGAGCCCCGACTCCTGTTCCAGCTTCAGATCCAGGGTGGCCATGGTCGGCGCATGCTGGCGCGCCAGCGACAGGGCGTGCTCGGCGTCGTGGGCCACCAGCACCTCGAAGCCGCGCCGGCTCATGGCGCGGTGCAGCACATGGCAGAACATCTCGTCGTCATCGACGATCAGCAGGCGTTCGTCGGTCTCTTGCATGGCATCCTCGCTGGAATCGGGGCCGCTCAGACGGCGGGGGCACTGCGAGGCAGGGTCACCTCGGTCAGGGTGCCGCCCTCGGGATGATTGTACAGCCGCACGCCGCCGCCGAAACGGTTGATGGTGGCATGGGTCAGAAACAGGCCAATGCCGAGGCCCTTGCTCTTGGTGGACACGAAGGTCTCGCCGAGCTGGTCGGCGATGTCCAGCGACACGCCGGGGCCGTGGTCGCGAATGTCGATCACCACCTCGTCGGCCTTCCAGTCGAGCTGGATGAGGATGTTGTCCGGGTTGGCATCGGCGGCGTTGTTGAGCAGGTTGGTCATCGCCTGGGCGAGGGTGGTGTCGACGGTCAGGCGCGGCGAGCCGCGGCGGCCGGTCACCTCGAGGCGGTAGCCGACGTCCGGGCGCAGCACCAGCCAACGCTGCACGACCTCCTCGAGCCACTCGGTGGCCTCGCGCACCTCGGGGCTGGCCATACGGCGCCGGTCGGCGTTGTCCACCAGGTGGCGCAGCCGCGACTTGCAGGTGGCGACCTGCTCGCGCAGCAGGTCGATGTCCTTCTCCAGCAGCTCGTTGCCCCGGGCGTCCTCGCGCATCTCGTTGAGCAGCACCGCCATGGTCGACAGCGGGGTGCCGAGTTCGTGGGCGGTGCCGGCGGCCTGGGTGGCCACGGCCAGCACCTGCTCGTTGCGCAGTACCGCCTCGCGGGTGCGCGACAGGGCCTGCTCGCGGCCGCGCAGTGCGCGCGCCATCTTGAAGATGAAGAAGGTCACCAGCCCCGCGGACAGCGCGAAGTTCAGCCACACGCCGAGGATATGCAGGCTGATGCCGTCCTGCAGGTGCGGCATGCCGAGTTGAGGCACCGGATGATAGAAGACCATCAGGAAGCTGGTGCCGGCCAGGCCCGCGGCGGCCACGCCCCAGGCATGGCGCCACGGCAGCGTGGCGGCGGCGATGGTCACCGGCACCAGGTAGTAGTTGATGAAGGGATTGGTGGCCCCGCCGGTGAAGTAGAACAGCAGCGTCAGGCCCGCCATGTCGGCCAGCAGGTGCGCCAGGTATTCGCGGTGGCTGACGTCCCGTGGACGGCCCAGCCGCCACCAGGTGCCGATGTTGATCAGCGCCATCACCACGATCACCGCGCCCACGGCGGGCAGGTCGAGCTCGAAGCCGAGCCCCGTCACGCCGATCACGATGCCGAACAGGAAACCGGTCCAGGTGATGCCTCGGACGATGGTCAGGCGCACCATGTTGCGGTTGGGGGTGGACAGCGGCAGGGGCAGGGCGGCTGGCATGGGGGCTCCGCGGCAGAATCGTGCTCGCGATGATACCCGATCGCTCCGCACCGCGTCCCGCGGCGGGGTGCGGTCAGGCGTCGCTCCCCGATCGGCCGTGGTCGCCGCCCCGTGACCAGTGCATGGCGCGCCCGGTCAGCAGGTCCACGCTCATCACCCCGGAGGTCACCGCCGGCCGGCGGGGCTTCGGCGATGATGATGGCGTGATGGTGTCGTGTCCGCCCCGTGGCGGCTGCTCCGGGGCTGAACGCCCAGACCCAGGATGTCGCGTCCCTGTCGCATCGATGGTCTCCCTTGGTAGTCGGGGCACGACCCTGGGGGCGCGGGATGACGGAACCATGACGGCGCGCAAGTCGACGACGAATCTCGGGTTTCTCCGTGCGGTTCAGACGGTATATTGGAGTCTTCGAATCCTGTCCGATGGATGGCCGATGCGACGATTGCTGATCCCCGTGCTGTTCCTGGCGCTCGGCGCCGGCGCCTTTCTCGGCCTGCGGGCGACGCGCCCGGAGCCCGCCGAGGTGGCGCCCCAGGAGCGCAGCTGGCGCGTCGAGACGCTGTCCGTGGCGCTGTCGAGCCATGCGCCGCTGCTGCCGCTCTACGGCGAGATCGTCGCCCCGGAGGCGGTGACCTTCACCGCGCCGCTGCCCGCGCGCATCGCCGAACGGCCGGTGCGCGACGGCCAGCGCGTGGCCGAAGGCGAGCCGCTGGTGGTCCTGGACGAGGCGGACGTGGCGCCGGTGGTGGCGCGAGCCGAGGCCCGGGTCGCCGACCTGGCGGCGCAGATCGAGGCCGAACGCGTGCGCCAGCAGAGCGATCGCACCGCGCTGGCCCGGGAGCGCGAGCTGCTCGACAACGCCGGCCGCCGGCTCGCGCGTGTACGCTCGCTGTCCGATCGCAATCTGGCCTCGGCCTCGTCGCTGGACGATGCCCGCGACGCCCTGGCCCAGGCGCGGGTGACCGTCGACGCCCGGGAAGGCGCCCTGGCCGGCCACCCCGCCCGGCTGGCCCAGCTCGAGGCCGGGCTGGCCGAGGCCAGGGCCGGGCTCGCCGAGGCGCGTCGCGACGCCGAACGAGCCAGGGTCCTGGCGCCCTTCGAGGGCATCGTCAGCGGCGTGACGGTGGCGCCCGGGGAGCGGGTCGGCGAGGGCGCCGAACTGCTGTCGATCTACCCGCGTGATGGCCTGGAACTTCGCGCCCAGGTGCCCAGCGCCCATCTCGGCGAGCTGCAGGCGGCGCTGGACGACGGCGAGCATCCCGTCGCCCAGGGCGAGGGCGCGCGGTTTCGCCTCGATGGCTTCGTCGGCGAGAGCGCGCCGGGCGGCACCGAGGCGATCCTGCGCCTGGTGGGCGAGCCCCGGGGACTGCGGCCGGGCAGCCTGGTCGACGTGACGCTGCGTCGCCCGGCGGTGGCGGATAGCCTGGCGGTCCCGGCCAGCGCGCTCTACGGCGACGAGGTGCTCTACCTGCGCGACGAGAACGATCGCATGCGTCGGCTGCGCGTCGAGCGTCATGGCCCGGTGAACGACGCCACGGCGCCCGGCGACGGCTGGGTGCTGGTCAGCGGCGCGGGGCTGGCCGACGGCCAGCAGGTGATCGTCACCCATCTGCCCAACGCCGCGGAGGGCCTCAGGGTCGAGGTCGCCGGGGAAAAAGACGACAGGACCGGGGAGCGCCCATGAGCCGGCGTCGCGGCCCGTTGAGCTTCTTCGTCCACCACCGCGTCGCCGCGCATCTGGTGATGCTGGTCATGCTGCTGGGGGGCGCGCTCGGGCTTGCGCGCATGAACGTCCAGTTCTTCCCCGACTTCGCCCTCGACGTGGTCAGCGTGAGCACGGTGTGGAGCGGGGCCGCCGCCGAGGACGTGGAGCAGGGCATCACCCTGCCGCTGGAGCAGCGACTGCGCAGCATCGAGGGGCTGAAGCGCATGACCTCGACCTCGGCCCAGGGCGTGTCCAGCATCAGCCTGGAATTCCGCGAGGGCACCGATCCGGTGCTGGCGCTGGACGACGTGCGCCAGCGGGTCGACGAGTTCACCCACCTGCCGGTCGATGCCGAGGAGCCGCGCATCAGCCGGGTGGCGCACTTCGAGCCGGTGGCGCGGCTGCTGATTCACGGCGCGCTGTCCGACGACGAGCTGCGTCATCTGGCCAATCGGCTCGAGGACTCGCTGCTGCAGGCGGGCCTCGACCGGGTGGAGATCGAGGGCCTGCCCGAGCAGCAGATCAGCATCGAGGTGCCGGCCCGGCGCCTGGAGGGGCTGCAGCTGTCCCTCGACGAGATCGCCGAACGCGTCGAGGCCATGTCCCGGGACCTGCCGGCGGGGCTGATCGGCCAGCGCGACAGCACCCGCGAGCTGCGTGCCGTGGAGCAGCGCCGCTCGCCGGCCGGCTTCGGCGAGCTGCCGATTCTCGGCAGCGACCGCGTGCAGCTGCGCCTGGGCGACATCGCCATCATCCGCCAGGAGCCCCGGCAGGGCGAGGTGACGCTGAGCCGTGACGGCCAGGGCGCGGTGGAGCTGCTGCTGCAGCGCAGCGAGGACGGCAACTCCCTGGCGGCGGCCGAGACGCTGCGGGCCTGGCTCGACGAGACGCGCCCGCTGCTGCCGCCCACGGTGACGCTCGAGGTCCACGACGAGACCTGGCAGCTGATCGCCGAGCGCATCGGACTGTTGATCAGCAATGGCCTGGGCGGCCTGCTGCTGGTGCTGGGGCTTTTGTATTTCTTCCTGCCGGGGAGGGTGGCCTTCTGGGTGGCGGTCGGCATTCCCACCGCCTTCCTCGGTGCCATGGCGACGTTCTGGATCATCGGCGGCTCGATCAACATGATCTCGCTGTTCGCGCTGATCATGGCACTGGGGGTGATCGTCGATGACGCCATCGTGGTCGGCGAGGATGCCGATGCCCACTTCCGCCAGGGCGAGGCCTCGCAGCGCGCCTCGGAGGGCGCGGCGCGGCGCATGCTGTGGCCGGTGATGGCCTCCTCGCTGACCACGGTGGCGGCCTTCATGCCGCTGCTGATGGTGGGCGGCGTGATCGGCAGCATCCTCGGCGACATTCCGGTGGTGATGATCTGCGTGCTGGTCGCCTCACTGCTCGAGTGTTTCGTGGTGCTGCCCGCCCATCTGCGCAACGCCTTCGTGCCCGCCGCGTCGAAAGGCGCCAGGGCACCGAGGTCTTTGCCGCTGGCGCGCCCCCGCGCCCGCTTCGATGCCGCCTTCGACGCCTTCCGCGAGGGCCCCTTCCGGCGCTTCTCGTCGCTGACGCTGCGCTACCGGGCCGCGACCCTGGCGGCGGCGGTGGCCGTGGTGCTGGCCACGGTGGGGCTGCTGGTCGGCGGGCGGCTGGCCTTCAACTTCTTCCCCACGCCCGAGCCCAACGTGCTCTATGCCAACGCGAGCTTCGTCGCCGGCACCGATCGCGCTCGGGTCGATGCCTTCCTGAGCGACATGGAAGCCGCCCTCGAGGCCACCGACGAGGCGCTGGGCGGTGGCCTGGTGGCCCAGGCGGTGACGCGACACGGCGCGGTGATCGCCGAGGGGCAGGCCGGGCGCAGCGGCGACAACCTGGGCTCGATCATGGTCGAGCTGATTCCCTCCGACGATCGCACGGCGCGTAACGCCGAGATCATCCGCGACTGGCGCGGGCGCCTCGACCCGCCGGCGGGCATCGAGAACCTGACCATCAGCGAGCGCAGCGCCGGCCCGCCGGGCAAGGACGTCAACGTGCGCCTGACCGGCGATGCCGCCGAGCCCCTGAAGGCGGCGGCGACATCGCTGTCGCGCTCGCTCTCCCAGCTGCCCGGGGTGCTGGCCACCGAGGACGACATGCCCTGGGGCCGGGAGCAGCTGATCTACCGCGTCAGCCCGCGCGGCGAGGCGCTGGGGCTGACCACCCGCGAGCTGGGGCGCCAGCTGCGCGCGGCCTACGACGGCAGGCTGGTGCAGGTCTACCAGGACGGGCCGGACGAGGTCGAGGTGCGGGTGCTGCTGCCCCGCGAGCAGCGCGAACGGCTCAGCTCGCTGTCGCGGCTGTCGATTCGCACCCCGGACGGCGACTTCGTGCTCCTCGATCAGGTGGCCCGCTTCGACTATCGCCAGGGCTTCGAGACGCTGCGCCACGCCGACGGGCGGCTGGCGGTGGAGGTCACCGCCGAGGTGGACGCCGCGGTCAACACGCCCGACCGTATCCTGGCCGATCTCGCCGCCACGGTACTGCCGACGCTGATGCGCGAACACGGCGTGCGCTACAGCTTCGAGGGCCGCGCCGCCGATCAGCGCGAGACCTTCGCCGACATGCGCGTCGGGCTCCTGGTCGGGCTGGCGCTGATGTACGTGGTGCTGGCCTGGGTGTTCGCCTCATGGAGCCTGCCGCTGATCGTCATGGCGACGATCCCGCTGGCGCTGGTGGGCGCGCTGCTGGGCCACTGGCTGATGGGGCTCGACCTGACCATGCTGTCGCTGTTCGGCCTGTTCGGGCTCTCCGGCATCGTGGTCAACAACGCCATCATCCTGGTGACCTTCTACCGCCAGCAGCGCCACCGCGGGCTGGCCATCGATGCCGCACTGAACGAGGCGGTGGTGCAGCGGGTCCGCGCGGTGCTGCTGACCTCGCTGACCACCATCGGCGGGCTGATGCCGCTGCTGTTTGAGACCTCGCTGCAGGCCCAGTTCCTGATCCCGATGGCGGTGTCTATCGCCTTCGGGCTGGGACTCTCGACGCTGCTGGTGCTGGCGGTGATCCCGGCGCTGCTCAGCTATCTCGAGCACCTGCGCGAGCGCTTCGGGCGCGAGGCGGTGCCGGGTGCCAGGGGAACGTGAACGGTTCGGTCATGACTCGTCGTCGAGCAGTTCGGCCAGCAGTTCGGGCTGTCGCGGCATCAGGCCGACCCTGAGCCCCAGCGGACGGAAGGCCCGGTCGAGGCTGGCCATGGAGGCGTTGCCGGCATCCCGCTCGATGTCTGACAGGGTGCGGCGGCTGACGCCGACCAGCTCGGCATAGGCCGTCTGGGTCAGGCCCAGGACCTCGCGACGCAGCGTTCGCAGCACGCGGCCTTCGGTGGTCTCGCCGCGCATCAGCAGCCGCAGCTGTTCGAGCAGCGCCGCCTGGCGCGCTTCGGGAGTTCGGGCCTGTGGCTTCATGTCAGCCCCCAGCGCGTCAGGCGATCGTCGAGATGGTTCAGCCCCACCGCCGACATGTCCAGGATGCGCGACGGCACGCCGCGATCCGCCAGTCGATCGCGAAGGCCCGTCAGGCGCTCGCCAAGGGCTCGCAGCTCACCCATCAGGCGCTCCGGCTCGACCAGATCCGCCAGGTGCTCGGCGACCGCCGGCCAGTCGACGTCTCCGCCTCGTTCGAATTCCGGGCCCCACTGTGTCGTCCGGGTCACGCCCTCGGGATCGGCCTTCATGGGAGCGAAGTCATAGACCGGCGCGTGCCATATGCCTTCGGGGCGCTTGAGCAGGGCGGCATTGCGACCGTGGTTGTCAGAATTGCCGAAGGCCAGATTGAGCAGGTCCCGCGTGACCCATTCGACGACGAAGGCGGCCGTATCGAAGGGCTCGTTACCCTCGCGCACCCGATGCTGGCCCTTCAGCAGCGTCACCAGTCGGCGAATGACCTTGGGATGTCGCAGATGGGTGCCCGGTGCGGCGCCGAGCAGCGCGTACACCGATTCCAGGCCGTGGCGGTGGAGCTGGCCCTGGCGCCATTCGACGTCGAAGCGCGGCAGCCAGAGAGAGGGATAGCGCGTGCCCTCGTGGAGCTCCAGGCCCTCGAGCGGCACGGTATCCACGCCGAGGGCATGCAGCTCGCGGTAATAGTGATATTCGGCGCGCAGGATGTCGCAGTCGTCGTCGCTGCGGCTCCCGCGGGGAAACTTGACCAGGTAATGGGCGTCGGGCGTGGTGGTGTCGTCCTGCCAGGTATCGATCCACACCTGACGCTCCGGGGTGCGACGTATCAGCAGCTTGGGTGCCTCGCCACCGGCACCCGTGGCGCCGCCGCTGGCGGCGCCCATCTGCTGGGCGTATTCGAGGAAGTCGGTGTGGCGCTCCAGCACGTCTTCCAGCGGAAAGCGCAGGGACGCCAGTGCATCCCCGGGCGGGCGCTCGGGCAGTGCCTCGCGGATGCGCAGATTGCCCACCGGTGCGATGGTGCCGCGACGGAGCAGTTCGCTGTCCTGCTGGCCGGCGTCGAGATCCTGCAGGCCCAGATGGTCGATCCAGTAGCGGCGGCTGGCACCGGCCGGCATGATGTCCTCGAGAAAGCCGAACCAGCGATTGCCGCGGTGGGTCATCATCAATTCGACGGGCAGGGTCAGACTGCACGCATGTTCGTCGTCGTGGAACATCCATGCCAGGGCATAGTCCTGGAAGTATCCCAGCCTGGCGGGGCCACGCGTTCCCTGTTCTGGCGCAGGAATCTCGAGCAGCGCGGCGTCCTGCCAGCGTGCCTGGTGGTGGATCTGTATCGTCAGCTGCATGAGAGGCATCTGTTTTGAGCAATATGCTACTCAGGATAGAGCAGGGAGGCTTTTTTTGAGAACTGTGCTTCTCAAAAAAAACGGCTTCGACAATTTCTGAGCAATTTTCTGCACATTAGTGTTTTGAATATCCAAGGAGGCGACATGACATCCACCGTACTGATCACCGGCGCCAATCGCGGCGTCGGGCTGGCGCTGGCGCGTCATTATCACGAGGCGGGTTGGGCCGTGATCGGCGTCTGCCGGGAGGCGTCCTTCGAGCTGGCCGAGGTGGCGGCTCGCGTCATCGAGGGCATCGACGTGACGCGAGAGGAAGACGTCGCGCGCCTGGCGGCCGAGCTCGAGGGCCAGTCGCTGGCGCTGCTGGTCAACAATGCCGGGATGCTGCACGACGAGGTGCTGGGCGAGATCGACTTCGATGTGATCCGTGCCCAGATGGAGATCAACGCCTATGCGCCGCTGCGGGTGGTCGAGGCGCTGCTGCCGTGCCTGGGCGAGGGGGCGAAGATCGCCAACATCACCAGCCGCATGGGCTCGATCGCCGACAATGATTCCGGCGGACGCTACGGGTATCGCGCCTCCAAGGCGGCACTGAACGCCTTCGGCAAGTCGCTGGCGGTGGACCTGGCGCCGCGCGGCATCGCCGTGGCCCAGCTGCATCCGGGCTATGTGCAGACGCGGATGGTCAACTTCGGCGGGCTGATCGACCCCGAGGAGGCCGCCACGGGGCTGGCCCAGCGCATCGAGGCACTGACGCTGGAGACGAGCGGCGGCTTCTGGCACTGCAACGGCGAGCGCCTGCCATGGTGAGGTCCGGTGCCGGTGAGGGGATAGGTTTCGTCACGCCCGAGGCGCGCGAGCGTCTGCTGGCGGGCGTCGAGGCGGCGGGCGAGGCGGTGATGGCGATCTATCGGCGGCCCTTCGACGTGGCGATCAAGGCCGACGACAGCCCGGTCACCGAGGCCGATCTCTGCGCCCATCATGCGCTGGTCGAGCTGCTCGGCGAGGTGACGCCGACGTTGCCGGTGCTCTCCGAGGAGTCGGAGGCCGTATCCTACGACACGCGCCGCACCTGGCGACGCTACTGGCTGGTCGATCCGCTGGACGGCACCAAGGAATTCATCCGGCGCAGCGGCGACTTCACGCTCAACGTGGCGCTGATCGAGGACGGCGTGCCGACCTTCGGCATCGTGCATGCGCCGACGCTCGGCGTGAGCTGGTTCGGCCAGCTGGGGGAAGGCGCCTGGCGGCGCGAGGCCGGCGAGACCCGGACGATCGGCGTGCGCACGCTGCCGGATCCGGACCGCGAGCCCTGGCACGTCATGGGCAGCCGCTCCCATGGCTTGTCGGCCTTGGCGGGCTTTCTGGAACGCCTGCCGCGGCACGAACTCGTCTCGCGAGGCAGTTCGCTGAAGCTGTGCCTGGTGGCCGAGGGCGTCGCCGATCTCTATCCGCGCTTCGGGCCGACCAGCGAGTGGGACACGGCGGCGGCGCAGGCGGTGGTGACCGCCGCCGGGGGCGAGGTGCTGGATGCCCGGACCCTGACGCCGCTGCGCTGCAATCGACAGGCCTCGCTGCTCAATCCGGCCTTCATCGCCTGCGGCGAGCGCGATCCCCGCTGGCAGCGGGCGCTGGCCGAGAGCCTGGACGAGGAGGTCTGAGGGAGGAAGGCGAGGGAGGGCGGACTGAGCGCCGAGTCGGAGATCGACCGCTGTTCGACAACGCCGAGGACGCAAAACTTTCATCCGCACATGAGCCTCCGGCCTCCCTCCTTTGGACTATTGTTTAGGTCCCAGCGGTCAGCGCGGAGGCGGTCACATGTGTCATGTCGAGGTCGAGCGGCGTCCCCTTCATCGACTGCACCAGCGTGGCGGCGCGGCGCCCGAGGTGGTCTTCGTCGTCCCGCGCCGTGAGCCGCTGCGCGGCGTCGGCTGGGCCCCCCGGCAGGGGCTCTTTTTGATGCTGCAGTCCGGCGCGCGCTGTTATCCGCTCTACGATGTCAGTCGCGGCAGCGACATCCTGGCCATGCGCCTGCTGGCGGTGGAAGTGGCCGAGCCCGATGATCCGCAGGTGAAGGCGTTCATCATCGAGGCGCTGGGCGATGCGCTCGGAGCAGTGGTGTAGGGGGCCGGCTAGCGGTCGTCCTCCTGGGCCGGCGCCGGCTGTCGATAGACGGTGCGCTGCTGGCACTGGCCGCAGACCAGCAGGTAGGTGCGATCCTCGACCGCGGTAACGCCGAATTCGTGCCAGGTGTCCATCGTCGATGGGCGAATCTCACTGGCTCCGCAGGGACACATCATGAGCCATCCCCCGCGAGGTTCAGGCATCAGCGTGATATCGTCCATTTGATTGTTCTCTATTAGGTGATGTCAGCGCTGATAGTAGTCTGCCGGCGCGCCAGCGCCTTGTCGGCGATCTCAGACATCCTTGTAAGCCATCGCCCCGCCGCCGAGTGCCTGCCCGACGTCATGCTGTCGAGACAGCGGGCGGGCCTGGCGGTACAATCTCCGCATTTCTCACACCCATCATCGCCCGCGGTCTTCGGACGCCCGAGTCCGCGGGTGAGCACAGATCAGCAACGAGCCTCAATGTCGACCGACCCTATCGCCCAAGAAGCCGCGCTGCGCCGCACCTTCGCGATCATCTCGCACCCGGACGCCGGTAAGACCACCATCACCGAGAAGATGCTGTTGTTCGGAAACGCCATCCAGATGGCGGGCTCGGTGAAGAGCAAGCGCGACGATCGCCATGCCACCTCCGACTGGATGAAGATGGAGCAGGAGCGCGGCATCTCGGTGACCACCTCCGTGATGCAGTTCCCCTACGGCGGGCGTATCGTCAACCTGCTCGATACCCCGGGCCACGAGGACTTCTCCGAGGACACCTACCGCACCCTGACCGCGGTGGACTCGGCGCTGATGGTGATCGACGGCGCCAAGGGCGTCGAGGACCGTACCATCAAGCTGATGGAGGTCTGCCGGCTGCGCACCACGCCGATCCTGACCTTCATCAACAAGATGGACCGCGACATCCGCGATCCCATCGAGGTGATGGACGAGGTCGAGAAGGTGCTCAACATCCAGTGCGCGCCCATGACCTGGCCGATCGGCATGGGCCGTCACTTCAGGGGCGTCTATCACCTCTACAACGACGTGATCCATCTCTACACCCAGGGCCAGGGCAACCGGATCCCCGAGGACAAGCGCATCGAGGGCCTCGACAGCCCCGAGGTCGACGAGATCCTGGGCGAGGACGCCGCCGAGGAACTGCGCATGGAGGTGGAGCTGGTGCGTGGCGCCTCCCACGAGTTCGATCTCGAGGCCTATCGTCGCGGCGAGCTGACCCCGGTGTACTTCGGTACCGCCATGGGCAACTTCGGCGTGCGCGAGATGCTGGACGGCTTCGTCGAATATGCGCCGGCGCCCCAGTCGCGGGAGACCAACCTGCGCACGGTGGAGTCCGAGGACGGCAAGTTCACCGGCTTCGTGTTCAAGATCCAGGCCAACATGGACCCGAACCACCGCGATCGGATCGCCTTCCTGCGGGTCTGCTCGGGCAAGTACGAGAAGAACATGAAGATGCGCCACACGCGCATCGGCAAGGACGTCAAGATCGCCGACGCCCTGACCTTCATGGCCTCGGATCGTTCCCATGTCGAGGAGGCCTGGCCGGGTGATATCATCGGCCTGCACAACCACGGCACCATCCAGATCGGTGACACCTTCACCCAGGGCGAGGACATGCGATTCACCGGCATCCCGCACTTCGCCCCGGAGCTCTTCAAGCGCGTGCGCCTCAAGGATCCGCTGAAGATGAAGGCGCTGCAGAAGGGCCTGCAGCAGCTGTCCGAGGAGGGCGCCACCCAGGTGTTCATGCCGATGGACAACAACGACCTGATCCTCGGCGCCGTGGGCACCCTGCAGTTCGACGTGGTCGCCCATCGCCTCAAGGAAGAGTACAAGGTCGACTGCATCTACGAGGGCATCAACGTCCAGACCGCCCGCTGGGTCTACTGCGACGACGCCAAGATGCTCGAGGAGTTCAAGCGCAAGGCCAGCCAGAACCTCGCCATCGACGGCGGTGGCTACCTGACCTATATCGCACCGACCCGGGTCAACCTGCAGATGACCCAGGAGCGCTGGCCGGACGTTCGCTTCAGCCCGACCCGCGAGCACTGAACCGGGCTGCGCCCGGAGCTACAAGCGCCAAGCGCCGAGCGACAAGAAACCCCCGAAGGTTGAGCCTTCGGGGGGTTCTTTTGCTTCGGGCGGTGTCATGCTGCTGACTTGCAGCTTGCAGCTTGCAGCTTGCAGCTTGCAGCTTGCAGCTTGCAGCTTGCAGCTTGCAGCTTGCAGCTTGCAGCTTGCAGCTTGTAGCTTGTAGCTTGAGCCCATGCTCATCGACGCCCACTGCCATCTGGACTTTCCCGACTTCGACGCCGACCGCGAGGCGGTGCTGGCGCGTGCCCATGCGGCGGGCGTCGAGCACTTCGTGGTGCCGGGCACCCGGCGTCGCGACTGGCCACGGGTGCTGGCGCTGGGAGCACGGCATGACATCAGCGTCTGCCTGGGGCTGCATCCTTACTTCATGCAGGATCACCGCGAGGGCGATATCGATGCCCTGGCGGCGGCGCTGGACGCGCATCCCGAGGCGGTGGCGCTGGGCGAGTGCGGCATCGATGCGCGCTTCGCCGACACCCTGGACGCCCAGTGGGCGCTGTTCGACGCCCAGGTCCGCCTCGCCAGGGAGCGCCACCTGCCGCTGGTGATCCACTGCGTGCGGGCCAACGACCGGCTGGCCAAGCGGCTGCGTCAGCTGGCGCCCGAGGCCGGCGGGCTGATCCATGCCTTCGCCGGCTCGCCGCAGCAGGCGAAGGCGTTTCTCGATCTCGGCTTCGCGGTGGGGCTCGGCGGGGCGCTGACCCACGAGCGGGCGAGACGCCTGCAGCGCAGCGTGGTGGCACTGCCGGACGATGGCTACGTGCTGGAGACCGACAGCCCGGACATGCCACCGGCCGGTCATCAGGGGGAGCGCAACGAGCCGGCCAGGGTGAGTGAGGTGTGTCGCCGGGTGGCCGCGCTGCGGGTGCAGTCCGCCGAGCGCGTGGCGGCGGACAGCACCGCCACCGCCCGGCGGCTGTTCGGCCTGCCGGTGTGTGCGTGAGGCGTTCGCTCAGGCCCTGGCGGCCAGGCTCTCCGGATCCAGACGTTCGAGCGGGTAGGGCAGCTGCAGGCGCTTGAACTGCTGGCCGTCGACGCTGAGCGGTTCGGGGGCTTCCTTGGTGCTCATCACCGCGAGCACCTCTGGCTGGCCGTAGGCGTCGAGCTCGGCGCACAGTACCTCCCCCAGGCTCTTGCCGTTGGCATCCTCCACCGCGCTGCCCTCGGAGGGCAGTCGCTCGCCCTCGAGCTGACCGCGCACCAGGCGCTTCTTCACCTGACCGCGGAAGTGCGCGCGGGCCACGACTTCCTGGCCGGTATAGCAGCCCTTCTTGAAGCTGATGCCGCCGAGGGCCTCCCAGTTGAGCATCTGCGGCAGATGGGCGTCGGCCTGGTCGGCGTTCAGCCAGGCCAGCCCGGCCTGGATGTCGTGCAGGCGCCAGATGGCGTTGTCGACCGGGGTGGCCTGATCGGCCAGCGACTGCCAGACGGCCTCGGCGCGCTCGGCGGGCAGGCAGGCCAGCAGGCGGGGGCGCGGCCCGGGATGGGCGAGCAGCTGAAGATCGTCGCCGTTGGCCTGATGCCAGGCCGTGGGCGGTCGCATGTCCAGGCGCGCCTCGGCCACCGCCGGCGCCTCGCGGCCGATCAGCCCGATCAGCGCCAGGTCGTCGCGGACCGCAAGCTCGGCCTTGTAGAAGGGCGCGAACTTCTTGAGATGGTCGTGCAGGCGGGCCACCAGGCTGCGATGCATCAGCAGCCGGTAGTGTCCTTCGGCCACGCGCCACAGCTGGGCGTTGGCCAGCATCCGCCCCTTGGGCGTGCAGAAGCTGGTAAGCGGCGCGAAGGTGCCGTCGGCCAGCGACACCTGGGCGCTGGTCTGGCCCTGCAGGAAGCGTTCGGCGTCGGCGCCGCTGACATCGAGGATGCCTAGGTGGACCAGCGGCGTCATCACGGTGGCGTCCATGGCCAGATGGGCCTGGTCCGGCGTGTCGAAGACGAGGCGCGTGTCGTCTTCCCGGCGGCCGCCGAGGCGGTCGAGCCAATCAATCATGTGGGGTCTTCCTCGTCTCTTTCCTTAGGCCTTTGATCCCCCGAGATGAGGGCGTCGGGGCGGCATTGCAACCGCTGCCGGGCCCCGAGGCGGCATGCTAGACTCGTGCCATTCCCATCCAGCCGACCGGAGAGCCAGCCCATGGCCCAGCAGAGCCTTACCTTCAAGGGCGTCGAGAACGCCGATCAGGTCAATCGCATCACCACCGCCCTGATGATGCTCGACGGCGTCGAGAGTGTCGAGGTCGGCCGTCACGGGGCGGAGGTCGACGGCCGGGCGCGCCGCGAGGCGCTGATTCAGGCCGTGAAGAAGCTGGGGCTCGGCATCGAGGTGTCGTGATGAAGCCGCCGATCCGTGTCACCAGCCAGCGCGATCGCGTGCTCCGTCAGCGGGTCGAGCTCGAGGGCGCGGAGGACCTGTTCGTCGACGTCCCCGAGGCCTTCGGCGGCGAGGGCAGCGCGCCCGATCCTCACGACTACTTCGACCTCTCGCTGGGCGCCTGCAAGGCGATCACCGCCCAGATGTACGCGCGGCGCAAGGAATGGCCGCTGGAGGGCGTCGAGGTGACGGTCAATCGCGATGAACGCGAGGAGCGCCACGGCGTCTATCGTCTGGAGGTCGTCATGGCCTTCCGTGGCGATCTCGACGACGCCCAGCGGGCGCGGCTCGAGGAAATCAGCGACAAGTGCCCGATCCACCGCCTGATGACCGCCGCCACGGTGGAGATCACCACCCGGCAGTGCGACTGAGCCCCCAGATTCATGTGACCCGTCGTCACCAGACCAGGAGACCCGATGAGCAAGGCATTCCGACTCGAGTCCAAGTACCGGCCCGCCGGCGACCAGCCCACGGCCATCCAGGGCCTGGTCAACGGGCTCGATGCGGGGCTTGCCCACCAGACGCTGCTCGGCGTGACCGGTTCGGGCAAGACCTACACCATGGCCAACGTGGTCGAGCGCCTGCAGCGTCCGACCATCGTCATGGCGCCCAACAAGACGCTGGCGGCGCAGCTCTACGGCGAGTTCAAGTCGTTCTTCCCCGACAACGCCGTGGAATACTTCGTCTCCTACTACGACTACTACCAGCCCGAGGCCTACGTGCCGTCCTCGGACACCTTCATCGAGAAGGACGCCTCGATCAACGACCACATCGAGCAGATGCGACTGTCGGCGACCAAGGCGCTGCTCGAGCGTCGCGACGCCCTGATCGTGGTCTCGGTGTCGGCCATCTACGGCCTCGGCGATCCCGATCAGTACCTGAAGATGCGCCTGCACTTCAATCGCGGCGAGCTGATCGACCAGCGGGCCTTCCTGCGCCGCCTGGCGGAGCTGCAGTACACCCGCAACGACCTGGACTTCAAGCGCGGCACCTACCGGGTGCGCGGCGACGTGATCGACATCTTCCCGGCCGACGCCGAGGACGAGGCGGTGCGGGTGGAGCTGTTCGACGACGAGATCGACGGCATCAGCCTGTTCGACCCGCTGACCGGCGAGGTGCGCGGCAAGGTCCCGCGCATGACGATCTACCCGAAGTCGCACTACGTCACGCCCCGCGAGACCATCATGGGCGCTATCGACCGCATCAAGGAGGAGCTCGCGGAGCGGCTGGCCTTCATGCGCCAGCACGACAAGCTGGTGGAGGCCCAGCGCCTCGAGCAGCGCACCCTCTATGACATCGAGATGATGCTCGAGCTCGGCTACTGCAACGGCATCGAGAACTACTCGCGCTATCTCTCGGGCCGCGAGCCGGGCCAGGCGCCGCCGACCTTCTTCGACTACCTGCCCAGCGACGCGCTGCTGTTCATCGACGAGTCCCACGTCAGCGTTCCCCAGGTGGGCGGCATGTACAAGGGCGACCGCTCGCGCAAGGAGACCCTGGTCGAGTATGGCTTCCGGCTGCCCTCGGCGCTGGACAACCGCCCGATGAAGTTCGAGGAGTGGGAGCGGATCAGCCCGCAGACGGTCTTCGTCTCGGCCACGCCCGGCCCCTACGAGGCCGAGCACGCCGGTCAGGTGGTCGAGCAGGTGGTGCGGCCCACCGGGCTGCTCGACCCCGAGCTCGAGGTACGCCCGGCCTCCACCCAGGTCGATGACCTGCTGTCCGAGATCCGCGAGCGCACCGCGGTGGAGGAGCGCGTGCTGGTCACCACCCTGACCAAGCGCATGGCCGAGGACCTCACCGAGTACCTCGACGAGCACGACGTGCGGGTGCGCTACCTGCACTCCGACATCGACACCGTGGAGCGGGTCGAGATCATCCGCGACCTGCGCCTCGGCAAGTTCGACGTGCTGGTCGGCATCAACCTGCTGCGCGAGGGCCTCGACATTCCCGAGGTGTCGCTGGTGGCGATCCTCGACGCCGACAAGGAAGGCTTCCTGCGCAACGAGCGCTCGCTGATCCAGACCATCGGTCGGGCGGCACGCAACGCCCACGGCAAGGCGGTGCTCTACGCCGACCGCATCACCGATTCCATGCGCCGCGCCATGGACGAGACCGAGCGTCGTCGGGGCAAGCAGATCGCCCACAACGAGGAGCACGGCATCGTGCCGGAGACGGTGCATCGCTCGGTGGCCGACATCCTCGAGGCCGCCGAGGCCCCGGGGCGCAAGGGCAAGGGCCGCAAGAGCGAGCGCAAGGTGGCCGAGGGCTCGACGGTCTACGATCCGAACGACCTGGGGCCGGCCGAGCTGGCGAAGGAGATCACCCGGCTGGAGGACGCCATGTCCGAGGCGGCCCAGAACCTCGAGTTCGAGGAGGCCGCGCGGCTGCGCGACCGGCTGCTGGAGCTCAAGGAGCGCCAGCTGGCCGTGGGCTAGTCACCGGCGGTTGAGCAGGGACGGTATCAGCAAGGATAAAGCATGCCGGAAGGCCCCGAGATTCGTCGTGCGGCGGATGCGCTGCACGACCACCTCGCCGGGCGTCGTCTCGACGACGCCTGGTTCGCGTTTCCCGAGCTGGCGGGCCAGTCAGGATCGCTGATCGGCCGCGAGGTGAGGGCGGTCGACAGCTGGGGCAAGGCGCTGTTGACCCGCTTCGACGACGGTCGGGTGCTCTATTCCCACAACCAGCTCTATGGTGTGTGGAAGCTCCACGACGCCGAGCGCGAGCCCGACACCCGGCGCTCGCTGCGCGTGCGCCTGACCGCCGGGGATCGCATGGCGAGCCTCTACAGCGCCTCCGATGTGTCGCTGTGGGAAGCCGGGCGCCTGCACGAGCATCCCTTCCTGTCGCGGCTCGGTCCCGATCTGCTGACCCATGAGGTCACGGTCGACACCCTCGTCGAGCGGCTGATGGACCCGCGCTGGCGCGGGCGCCGCCTGGGCGGCCTGCTGCTGGACCAGTCGCTGGTCGCGGGGCTCGGCAACTACCTGCGCTCGGAGATCCTGTTCTTCGCCGCGCTCTCCCATCGGGCCCGGCCGGTCAACCTGAGCGACGACGAGCGTCGCGAGCTTGCCGGGCAGATGCTGGCCCTGACGCGGCGCTCCTACGAGACCGGCGGGGTGACCAACCGCGACGACTGGGCCGCCGCCGACCGGCGCGAGGGGCGCAGGCGCTTCGCCGCCTTCGAGCGTGAGGGCCTGCCTTGCCATCGCTGCGGGCGGCCGATCGAGAAGCTCAGCGTGGCCTCGCGGCGGCTCTATCGCTGCCCGTCCTGCCAGCCGGACTGAGCCCTACAAGGCTCTCGTTGGAAAAGTATACCGTTATCTTGCATCTTGCTTACCTCGCTAACCTCGGTGGCGCTGCCGCTGGAAGGCAAGTGCGATATAATGTCGCCCCGTTCGAGCCCGCCACCGGTTTCAGGCCGCAGGCATCTGTCGGATCAGCGTTGAGTCCGGCATCTGTCTTGAGAAGCGGGCGTGTCGACCCACCAATGGAGCGTCTTGCCCATGACCGTGATCCGCCAGGATGACCTCATCCAGAGCGTCGCCGATGCCCTGCAGTACATCTCCTACTACCATCCCAAGGACTTCATCGACGCCATGGCGGCGGCCTACGAGCGCGAGGAGAACCCCGCGGCCAAGGACGCCATCGCCCAGATCCTGATCAACTCGCGGATGTGCGCCACCGGCCATCGGCCGATCTGTCAGGACACCGGCATCGTCACCGTCTTCGTCCACGTCGGCATGAACGTGCGCTTCGAGACCGACATGAGTCTCGACGACATGGTCAACGAGGGTGTGCGCCGCGCCTACAAGCTGCCCGACAACATCCTGCGCGCCTCGGTGCTGGCCGACCCGGACGGCAAGCGTCAGAACACCAAGGACAACACCCCGGCGATCATCCACCACAAGCTGGTGCCCGGTGATAAAGTCGAGGTGCACGTGGCGGCCAAGGGCGGCGGCAGCGAGGCCAAGTCCAAGTTCGCCATGCTCAACCCCTCCGACAGTGTGGTGGACTGGGTGCTCGAGCAGCTGCCCAAGATGGGCGCCGGCTGGTGCCCGCCCGGCATGCTCGGCATCGGCATCGGCGGTACCGCCGAGAAGGCCATGGAGCTGGCCAAGGAGTCGCTGCTCGACCCGATCGACATCCAGGACCTGCAGGCCCGGGGGGCATCCGATCGCGCCGAGGAGCTGCGCCTCGAACTCTACGACAAGGTCAACCAGACCGGCATCGGCGCCCAGGGCCTGGGTGGCCTGACCACGGTGCTCGACATCAAGGTCAAGGACTACCCGACCCACGCGGCCAACAAGCCGGTGGCGATCATCCCCAACTGCGCGGCCACCCGTCACGCCCACTTCACGCTGGATGGCACGGGCCCGGCGGCGCTGCCGGCGCCGAAGCTCGAGGACTGGCCGGAGATCACCCGCGAGGCGGGCGACAACGTCAAGCGCGTCAACCTCGACGCGATCACTCCGGAAGAGGTGCAGAGCTGGCAGCCCGGCGACACCCTGCTGCTCAACGGCAAGCTGCTGACCGGCCGCGATGCCGCCCACAAGCGCATGGTCGACATGCTGGCCAGGGGCGAGACCCTGCCGGTGGACCTCAAGGGCCGCTTCATCTACTACGTCGGGCCCGTCGATCCGGTCGGCGACGAGGTGGTCGGTCCGGCCGGCCCCACCACCGCGACCCGCATGGACAAGTTCACTCGCACCATGCTCGAACAGACCGGCCTGCAGGGCATGGTCGGCAAGGCCGAGCGGGGCGAGGCGGCTATCGAGGCGATCCGCGACAACCAGGCCGTCTACCTGATGGCGGTGGGCGGTTCTGCCTACCTGGTGGCCCAGGCCATCAAGCAGGCCCGCGTGGTCGGCTTCGAGGACCTGGGCATGGAAGCCATCTACGAGTTCGAGGTGGAAGACATGCCGGTGACCGTGGCCGTGGACAGCGCGGGCACCTCGGTCCACCAGACCGGTCCGGCCAAGTGGAAGGAGATCATCGCCGAGCGCGTCTGATCCCCGACGCCAGCGTGAGAATCGACGGCCCCGCCATCTGGCGGGGCCGTCGTCGTTTTGCGTATGCTGGGGACCCTCGCGCACATCCCACGGAAAGGGAGTCTGCTCATGACGTCATGGCTGTTCGGCCTGCTGATCCTCGCCCTTCATCTGCTCGGCATGCTGTCGGCGGTGAAGGCGCTGATGTCGGCGCGCACCTCCCAGGGGGCGATCGCCTGGATCCTGTCGCTGGTCACGGTGCCCTATCTGGCGGTGCCGGCCTACTGGGTGTTCGGGCGCCCGCGCTTCTACGGCTACGTCTCCGCGAGGGGCGAGCGCGATACCGTGCTGCGCCGCGTGCTGGAAGGCTATCGCGAGCGGGTCGCGCCCTATCTGGCCGGCGCCCGTGAGGCCGACGTGCGGGCCGTGGAGAAGCTGGCGATGATGCCGATGACCCGGGGCAACGACGCCGAGCTGCTGATCGATGGTACGGCCACCTTCGACAGCCTGTTCGACGGGATCGATGCCGCCGAGGACTATATCCTGATCCAGTTCTTCATCGTCCGCGACGATGACCTGGGTCATCGGCTCAGCGAGCATCTGCGGGCGGCGGCGGAGCGGGGCGTCTGGGTGCGTTTCCTGTACGACGAAATCGGCAGCCACGCGCTGCCGGAGCGCTACCTCAAGGCGCTGAGGGAAGCCGGTATCGAGGTCAGCGCCTTCCATTCGTCACGTGGGCTGCGTCATCGCTTCCAGCTCAACTTCCGTAACCATCGCAAGATCGTGGTGGTCGACGGCTATCAGGGCTGGATCGGGGGGCACAACGTCGGCGTCGAGTACCTGGGCCAGCATGCCCGCCACGGCCATTGGCGCGATACCCATCTCAAGCTGGTCGGGCCTAGCGTGCTCGGCCTGCAGGAGGCCTTCTGGGAAGACTGGCACTGGGCCACCGGCGAGGTGATCCGCCTGGACTGGGTGCCGCGCGAGAGCGGTCAGGCGTGTCGTAACGTGGTCATCGTGCCCTCGGGGCCGGCGGACCCCCAGGAGACCGCCAGCCTGCTGGTGCAGCACGCCATCCATCGGGCCCACGAGCGACTGTGGATCACCAGTCCCTACTTCGTGCCCGATCACAGCGTACAGGACGCCCTGCGCCTGGCGGCCATGCGTGGGGTGGACGTGCGCATCATGATGCCCGAGCGGCCCGATCACCTGCTGGTATTCCTGTCGGCCTTCTCCTTCCTGCCGGACATGCTGCGCGCCGGGGTCAGGGTCTACCGCTACCAGCCGGGTTTCCTGCACCAGAAGGTGATCCTGATCGACCAGGCCGCGGCCTGCGTCGGCACGGTCAATCTCGACAATCGCTCGTTCCGGCTCAACTTCGAGGTCACCGCCTTCGTGCCGGATCAGGGCTTCGCCACGGAAGTGGAAACCATGCTGGAGCGGGATTTCGCCAACTGCCGCGAGGTCTCGCTGGAGGAGATCCGCTCGCGCCCGCTATGGAAGAAGTTGGTCTCCCGGGGCGCCTACCTGTTCGCGCCGGTGCAGTGAACGCGGAAAGCGGCGAATCGCCTTGGGTCGTCAGGCCGGCTGGGGTACATTAGCGGCCTTCATGCATTCCGTTCGGAGTCGTGGTGAATCTCGAGACCAAGTGGCTGGAGGACTTCGTTGCCCTGGCCAATACCCGCAGCTTTTCCGCCTCGGCCCGCCAGCGTCATGTCACGCAGCCGGCCTTCAGTCGCCGCATCCGCTCCCTGGAGCAGGCCGTCGGCGTGACCCTGGTCGATCGTTCCACCACGCCGGTCGATCTCACTCCCCAGGGTCAGCTGTTCCTGGTCACCGCGCGCAACATGGTCGAGCAGCTCAACGAGAGCCTCGGGCACCTGCGTGGACTGTCGATGGCCAACGAGGCGCTCGACATCGTCGCCGCCCACTCCCTGGCGCTGAGCTTCTTTCCGCCCTGGATCTCGCGCCTGCAGAAGGGCGTGGGCGAGCTGCCGACGCGGCTGGTCGCCATGAACGTGGGGGACGCCATCCACGTGCTGCGGGAGGGCAACTGCGACCTGATGCTGGCCTACTACGATCCCTACGCCACCATGCAGCTCGATGCCGAGGTCTTCCCGTCGTTCTCGATCGGTCAGGTCAAGATGGTGCCGGTGAGCCTGCCCGACGAGGCGGGCAAGCCGCGTTTCTCGCTGGAAGGGCGCCAGGAGGTGCCGTATCTCGCCTACACCCAGGGCGCCTTCCTCGGCCGCAGCGTGCGCATGCTGCTCAAGAACGACCCGCTGCGCATGCGGCTGCGGGTGGTCTACGAGACGGCCATGGCCGAGGGCCTCAAGGGCATGGTGCTGCAGGGCGTGGGCATGGCCTGGATTCCCGACTTCTGCATCCGCGAGGAGCTCAACAGCGGGCGCCTGGTGCGGGCGGGGCCCGAGAACTATGACGTGCCGCTGGAGATCCGCCTCTATCGCTGTTCGCTGGTGCACAAGCCGGGGGTGGAGAAGCTGTGGCGGCAGATGATGAAGCTGCCGCGGGATTTCCTCCAGGCCTGAAAAAGGCGGGATTTCCTGCTGCGCTCGATAGCTCGTGACGGAAATCTCGACTTTGTTAGCGTTCCAGCATCACTGCTGGGGTGACAGGGAGTCGCCGGCGCCTGTCAGGGCCCGCCGAAGTCGGCGGGCAGGCCCAGGAAGTTCTGGATGATGAAGAAGTGATCCTCGAACAGCGCGTCGGGTTCGAGGTCGGCCAGCGGCACCCAGCGGGCGTGGTCGCCGCCCTTGACCGGCTTGAGCTGCGGCAGCTGCTGTTCCGGGCGCAGGGCGAAGTAGAAGGCTTCCGCCAGGGTGCGTCCCCGCCAGCTGCGATGCGGCTCGTCGAACAGCCGCTGCCCGCGCAGTGAACCCTTCAGCACCGGCTCCGGCACCTTGAGCCGTACCCGTTCGCGCAGCTCGCGCAGGCAGGCATCCAGCAGTCGCTCCTGAGGACTGATGAAGCCGCCGGGCAGGGCATAGAGCCCCTTGCCGGGCGCCGCGGTGCGCTTGACCAGCAGCACGTGCCCCGACTGGACCACCACCGCGCAGGCGGTGACGAACACCGGCGGGTAGGGCGCCTGGGCCCAGGCCTGGCGGTACTGCTCCAGCAGCCCCTGTTCTTCCACCAGCTGCTCGAAGGCTTCGGTCTCGAGGAACCCCTTGAGGCTGTTCACCACGCCCGGCGGCAGATCATGCGAGGCGCCCGCGCTGGCGTAGTCTGCCGCGGCGATCGACGAGCGAAACAGCCGCTCGCGGATCTGGCTCGCCGAGATGCCCTCGACCATCGGCACGCTGACCGATTCCCACTGGGGGAAGAGCGACAGGTAGTAGCTGGACTGGCCCCGGCTGGCGCCGATCAGGCCGATGCGCGGCAGGCGGGCATGGCTCGGCGCGGCGATGTCGCGGACCTTGCGCTGCACGTCGCGGACCCAGACGTCGTTGTTGTAGAGCGCATCGAGCAGCGGCACGATCTCGAGCCGGGCGTTGTCGTCGGCGTCGAAGGCGCTCCGCAGCATCCTGCGGCGCTCGTCGAAGCGCCAGGGATTGCGAAGCGAGCGTGCCTGCCAGGCGGATCCCACCAGCACGATCACCTGCCGGGCCCGCTTGAGCGCCTCGTGGATCACCGCCAGATGCCCCAGGTGCGGGGGCTGGAAGCGGCCGATGAAGACCAGGCAGTCGAAGTCGGGAGAGGACGTCTCGGCGTCCGGCGGCGGACACATGGCGGGGCTCCGGCGTGAAAAGGGCCCATTATGGTGAGCCCCATGAAGCCGTGCAATGCGAATGCTCGTGACGACCGGTGGGCTCCGGTATGCTGAAGCGGCAAGGGACTGTGAAGGAGACATCGTGATGTGGAGCCGTATCAAGCAGGTCGTACTCTTCTGGTGGGGCGTGACCCGCGACGCCGTCAAGCTGTGGGTCGAGCGCAACGCCTTCAGCTATGCCGGCTCGCTGGCCTTCTACACGCTGTTCTCGCTGGCGCCGACCATCATCATCGCGGTGACCGTCATCGGCGTGGTGCTGGGCGAGGAGGCCGCCCAGGGGCAGATCGTCGCCCAGCTCGAGGGCACCATGGGCACCGGCGCCGCGGAGGCCATCCAGAGCGCCGTGGCCCAGTCGCGTATCGAGGCCTCCGGGCTGTGGCCGACGCTGATGGGGATCGGTGCCATGCTGGTCGGTGCGACCACCGTATTCGGCCAGATGCAGTACTCGCTGAATACCCTGTGGGGCGTCACCGCTCACCCCAAGGCCAACAGCGTGCTGCTGCTGCTGAAGAAGCGCACCCTGTCGATGACGGTGGTACTGGCCATCGGCTTCATCCTGCTGGTGTCGCTGGTGCTGGGCGTGGCGGTCAAGTCGCTGCTGCACGCGGCCAATGACCTGATGCCGTTCGTCGGTGCCCTGACCGCCGGCATCGAGTTCCTGATCTCCCTGGCGCTGGTCAGCGCCCTGTTCGCGACCATCTTCCGGGTGCTGCCGGACGTGCTGCTGAGCTGGCGCGACGTGCTGGTGGGGGCCGTGGTCACCGCGCTGCTGTTCGCCGTGGGCCGCAGCGCCATCGCCACCTACCTGGCCTACACCGCCACTGCCTCCACCTACGGCGCGGCGGGCTCGGTGGTGGTCGTGCTGCTGTGGGTCTACTATAGCTCGCTGATCCTGCTGTTCGGTGTCGCCTTCACCAAGAGCCTGCTGCTGGCGCGGGGCGGCAAGGTGATTCCGCGCAATACCGCCGTGCTGGTGCATCACGAGCTGGTCGAGAACGAATCCCGGGACGAAGCCGCGACCAACGGCCATCGGTGGTGGCCCGGTCGCCACCGGGACGACGCGTCGCCCCACGAGGCGGCCGATGACACGCCCGCCGGCGAACGTGCCAGCGCATCATCCCGCGCCGAGGCGAGCACGGAGGACACCGATGGCGCCACCGGCGATTCGGAGTCCCGTCCCCCTTCGGCTCGCTGAGCCTCAGCCGCCGGTCTCGAAGCGCTCCCGGGCCATGTCGTCGGCGACCGGGGCCGGGCTGCGACCCTCCTGCGCGGCCCTGGCGAAGATCTCGTCCAGGGTCGAGCCGATCCCGGCGATATGCGCCATCACCGCCTCGGGGCGGGCGTCGTCGCGGCGCTGCCAGGCGATCTCGATCACGCCGCCGGCATTGGCCACGTAGTCGGGCGTATAGAGAATGCCGCGGGCCAGCAGCTGGTCCGCCACCTCGGGGCTGGCCAGCTGATTGTTGGCCGCACCGCACACCACCCGCGCCTTGAGGCGCCTCGCCACCTCCGGCGTCAGCGCCGCGCCCATGGCGCAGGGGGCGAAGACGTCCACCTCGGCATCGACGATGGCCTCGGGCGCTACGGTGTCGGCGTCGAGTTCCCCGGCCAGCCGGGCCGCGGCGTCACGGTCGATGTCGGCCAGCACCAGCCGCGCGCCGGCGTCGTGCAGCCGCCGGGCCAGGTGGCTGCCGACGTGACCGACGCCCTGCAGGGCGATGCGAAGGCCGTCGAACTGGCGCTCGGATTCCGCCCGGCCGAGGCCGTGGTAGACGGCGCTCTGCATGGCGTGGAAGACGCCGAGGGCGGTCCAGGGCGAGGGATCGCCGGAGGCGCCGTTGCGGCCGAGCCCGCCGACGTGCTCGGTGGCCTCGGCGATGACGTGCATGTCCGCCTCGTCGGAGCCGGCGTCCTCGGCGGTGATGTAGCGCCCGCCCAGCGAGTCGATCAGTCGGCCCATGGCCTGCAATAACTCGGGCGTCTTGTCGCGCCGTGGATCGGCAATGATCACCGCCTTGCCGCCGCCCAGCGGCAGATCGGCCAGCGCCGACTTGTAGGTCATGCCGCGGGACAGCCGCAGCACGTCGGTGAGGGCGTCGGCCTCGCTGGCGTAGGGATAGATGCGCAGCCCGCCCAGCGCGGGGCCGCGGGTGATGTCGTGGATGGCGATGATGGCGCGCAGGCCGCTGGCCGTGTCGCAGCCGTGGATGACCTGCAGATGGTGGTCGAAGTCGGGATGATCGAAGACCGGCATGAGGCGTCTCCCTTATGAGGAAACCGGGGCAGCGAGGCGGCGCCGCGAGGCTTGTGGCCGCGCAAACGCCGATGTCACCCTGTAGATTAGGACATCATCATCGCCAACCGCTCACCACAGGAGGCGTCGTATGCAGATTCATGCCATCAAGGCGCGCGTCAGCGGACGCGTCCAGGGCGTCTGGTATCGCCGCTCCACCCAGGAGCGCGCGAGGCAGGCCGGGGTGACCGGCTACGCCATCAATCTGGCCGACGGCCGCGTGGAGGTGCTGCTGTGCGGGGCGCGGGAGGACGTCGAGGCCGTGGCGGCCTGGCTGTGGCAGGGGCCGCCGAACGCCGAGGTCACAAGCGTCGAGTCCGAGCAGATCGCGCTGGCGGAGGGCGAGGCGCCGGGCGCCTTCACCACCGGCTGACGGCGGCACGAACGAGACGCGGTGCCGCAACGAAAACCGCCGGCCCTGTGGGCCGGCGGTGTCGTACGGCTTCGCGATGCCCGCGAATCAGGCGAGGGTCTCGGTGATCCACTCGACCACGGCTTCGCCGTCGACCCCCAGGCAGACGTCGGCCAGCGGCGTCTGCGACCAGCGCGGGGCGATGAACTCGCGGCCCTCGGACGCGAACAGGGTCTGCCCCTCCGCCGGGCCTTCGGTGGCCACGTTGAGATGGCCGCTGGCGACGGTGAACAGCTCCGGACGCACCAGCCAGGCCAGGGCCAGGCTGTCGTGCGGGCAGCAGCCGTCGATGCCCAGCGCGCCCTGGTAGAACTCGCGGTAGAAGGCGTAGCTGCCGGCCAGCACCTCGCCCAGCGTGCCTTGGCCGGCGGCGATGCGTTCCATGTGCTGCGGCGCCAGCACGCAGCGATGGGTGACGTCGAGGCCGACCAGGGTCAGCGGCCAGCCGGCGGTCAGCACCCGCTGGGCGGCGTGTGGGTCGTTGAAGATGTTGGCCTCGGCCACCGGGGTGACGTTGCCGCCTTCCCTGATCGAGCCGCCCATCACCACCACGCGCTTGACCCGCTCGGTGATGCTCGGGTCGATCTGCAGCGCCGCGGCCAGGTTGCCGAGCGGCCCCACGGCCACCAGCGACACCTCGCCGGGGCGGGCGTTGACGGTATCGACGATGAACTGCGCCGCGCTGCGGGCGTCGGCCTGGCCGGTCACCGCCGGCAGTTCGATGTCGCCGAGCCCGTTGGCGCCGTGGATATGCGCCGGCGCCGGATGACGCGGCTTGACCATCGGCACCGCCGCGCCCTGGGCCACCGGGATGCGCTGGCCGGCCAGCTCGGACAGCAGCAGCGCGTTGTGGGTGGCGGTCTCCACGTCGACGTTGCCGAAGGTGGTGGTCATGCCCAGCAGCTCGATGTCGGGATGGCGCAGGGCGATGGCGATGGCCTGGGCGTCGTCGACGCCCGGATCGGTATCGAAGATGATCGGTTCAGACATGGCGTCCTCGGCGGTCGGTTCAGGGAGTGTTCGGGGTCTGAGTCTGGCGTTGCCACTGAGCCACCTCGGCGGCCTCGGGAATGCTCTCGGCCGCGCCGGAGCGCTGCACGCCGAGGGCGGCGGCCGCGGCGGCCCGTTCCAGGCAGGCCTCGGGGCCTTCGCCTTCCTGCAGTGCCGCCAGATAGTAGCCGATGAAGGTGTCGCCGGCGGCGGTGGTGTCGACCGGCGTGACCGGCATCGGCGGCTGGAAGTGGCGCGTCTCGCCGACCTGGTACCAGGCGCCGTCGCCGCCCAGGGTCAGCACGGTCTCGGTGGCCGGCAGGCGCTGGGCCAGGGCGTCGAGCAGGGCCGAGGCGGCACTGCCGGCGGGCAGGCCGGTGAGCATCTCGGCCTCGCTGCGATTGACGAACAGCAGCCGGCAGGCCTCCAGCGGCAGCTCGGCGGCGTCGGCGGTCATCGGCGCCGGGTTGAAGGCGATATGCAGCCCGCGCTCGCGCGCTGCCTTGAACAGGTAGGGCAGGGCGATGCATTCGTTCTGGGCCAGCAGCCAGTCGCCGGGCGTGGCCTCGGCCAGACGGGCGTCCAGCGCCGCCTCGGTGAAGCCGTGATTGGCACCGGGGAAGAGCAGGATGGCGTTCTCGCCCGCGTCGTCGACCTGGATGATGGCGTGGCCGCTGGGCTCATCCACCAGTTCCACGCTGTCGACGCCGACCCCGGAGGCCTCGAGCAGGTCGCGTGCCCAGGCGTCCTGCCGGCCCAGGCGGCCCCAGTGGCGCACCTGACCGCCGGCACGGGCCATGGCCAGCGACTGGTTGGCGCCCTTGCCGCCGAGCCCGACGCGGTAGCCGTGGCTGGTAAGGGTTTCGCCGGGCGTGACCAGGTGGGGAACGCGATAGATATGGTCGAGATTGATCGACCCGAAGTTGTGCAGCATGCCGTCGTCCGGATGAAGGGGCTTGGGGAAACGATACCGGCGAGAGTATCGGGGGCCAGAGCGACCTTCGCAAGCCGGGCCGAGGCCCAATACCACATTTATACCGTTATCCTCCTTGCTTGAACCGCCAAGCAAAGGCCGGCGGTGTAAGAGTCTTCAGTCTCGGAGGGGGCGCGTGAGGTTGTCCGCGGTGAGCGCGACGATGCGCTGGCGGGCCTCGGGGCTGATCCAGGCGCTGTGGGGCGTCACGATCAGGTTGAGCGGCTCGCTCAGGGCATCGATCAGCGGATGACCGTCACGCGGCGGCTCCTCGGGCAGCACGTCGACGGCGAGACCGCCGAGCCGGCCCTCGCGCAGGGCCTCGAGCGACGCGATCTCGTCGATCATCCCGCCGCGGGCACAGTTGACCAGCAGTGCCGACGGCTTGAGCGTCGCCAGCAGGTCGGCGTCGACCAGGTGCCGGCTGGCCTCGGTGAGCGGGCAGTGCAGGCTGATGGCATCGGCGGTGGGGGCGAGCTCGGCGAGGGTGGGGCGGGCATCCTGCTCGGCCCCGGGGCGCGCGGCGAAGATGACCTCCATGCCGAAGGCACCGGCGAGCTCGCCGACCCGGGTGCCGAGCTCGCCCTGGCCGACGATGACCAGCCGCTTGCCCTCGAGCTGCAGGGTGGTGTGATCCATCAGGCAGAAGAAGGGGCTGTCTCCCCAACGGCCCTCGGCCACGTCGCGCTGATAACGGCGCAGACGGCCGGCCAGGGCCAGCAGCTGCATCATCGTGTGCTGCGCAACGCTGGCCGTGCCGTAGGCGGAGACGTTGCGCACCACGATGCCGCGGCGCTCGGCTTCGTCCATGGCGATGTTGTTGGTGCCGGTGGCCAGCACGCAGATCAGCCTGAGGTCGGGCAGGGCGGCCAGGACGTCGGCGTCGAGCACCACCTTGTTGACGATGGCCACCTGGGCACCGGCGAGCCGGGCGACGGCCTCGTCGCGCTCGGTGAAGGCATGGACGTCGAGGCGGGACACCCGCTCGCTGATCGGCGTGAGATCGATATCATCGCCGAGGCTGGCGGCGTCGAGAATCACGGCATGCATGGCGGTCTTCCTTGTCGTTAGAGACGTCACCGCGGGGCTGGGCCTGGGGCCTGACGGCAGGCTATAATGTCGGGCTTTCAGGGCAGGCCAGTGTTGGAATCTTCGCCGCCCGACCCTATATCGCAGAACGTGTCGCGGGCCCGCTCGGTCCGCATCGCCCTCTGGGACGTCGTTACCGGGAGATATCGAACCATGCCCATCTACGAATACGAGTGCAAGGCCTGTGGCCACCGCCTGGAGAAGCTGCAGAAGATCGGCGCGGCGCCGCTGACCGACTGCCCGGCCTGCGAACAGGCCGAGCTCGATCGCCTGGTCTCCGCGGCGGGTTTCCGCCTGGCGGGCAGCGGCTGGTACGAGACCGACTTCAAGTCCGGCAGCAAGAAGAACCTGGCCGGCGGCGGCGAGACGTCCGGGTCGGCGGCCTGACCGCGGTCGTCGCCTCCTTACACCATTTCACGCAACAGAACAGGATACGACATGCGCAGCCATTATAGCGGCCAGCTGAACGAGACCATGGTGGATCAGACGGTCACCCTGTGCGGCTGGGTCCATCGCCGCCGTGACCATGGCGGGGTCATCTTCCTCGACATGCGCGACCGGGACGGTATCGCCCAGGTCGTGGTCGACCCCGACACCGCCGAGGCCTTCGCCAATGCCGACCGCGCCCGCAGCGAATACGTGCTGCGCATCAGCGGCCGCGTGCGTCTGCGCCCCGAGGGCACCCAGAACCCGAACATGCCCACCGGCCTGATCGAGGTGCTGGCCAAGGACGTGGAGGTGCTCAACACCGCCGCCACGCCGCCGTTCCAGCTCGACGAGCACGGCAAGGTCGGCGAGGAGGTGCGCCTCAAGCATCGCTACATCGACCTGCGTCGTCCGGAGATGATCGACAAGCTGCGCCTGCGTTCGCGCATCTCCCACAGCGTGCGCGCCTACCTCGAGGGGCAGGGCTTCCTCGACATCGAGACGCCGATCCTGACCCGCGCCACGCCGGAAGGCGCCCGCGACTATCTGGTGCCGAGCCGCACCCATCCGGGCAGCTTCTTCGCGCTGCCGCAGTCGCCGCAGCTGTTCAAGCAGCTGCTGATGGTGTCCGGCTTCGATCGCTACTACCAGATCGCCAAGTGCTTCCGTGACGAGGACCTGCGCGCCGACCGCCAGCCCGAGTTCACCCAGATCGATCTGGAGGCTTCCTTCGTCGAGGAGGAAGACATCATGTCGATCACCGAGAACATGGTGCGCAACCTGTTCAAGGACGTGCTGGACGTCGAGCTGCCGGAGTTCCCGCGCATGCCCTACGCCGAGGCCATGCAGCGCTTCGGTTCCGACAAGCCGGACCTGCGTATCCCGCTCGAGCTGACCGACGTCGACGACCTGATGAAGGACGTGGACTTCAAGGTCTTCTCCGGCCCGGCCAACGCCGATGACGGCCGCGTGGCCGCGCTCAAGGTCAAGGGCGGCGCGACCCTGACGCGCAAGGAAATCGACGAGTACACCAAGTTCGTCGGCATCTACGGCGCCCGCGGCCTGGCCTGGATCAAGGTCAACGAGCGCGCGAAGGGCCTCGAGGGCCTGCAGTCGCCGATCGTCAAGTTCATGGAAGGCGTGGTCGAGCAGCTGCTGGACCGCGTCGGCGCCGAGGACGGCGACATCATCTTCTTCGGCGCGGACAAGACCAACATCGTCAACGAGGCGCTGGGCGCGCTGCGCGTCAAGCTGGGTGAGGACCTCGAGCTCTACACCGCCGAGTGGTCGCCGCTGTGGGTGGTCGACTTCCCGATGTTCGAGGCCGACGGCAACGCCCGCCTGCAGGCGCTGCACCACCCGTTCACCGCACCGTCCTGCGACGTGGAAACGCTCAAGAACAACCCGGCCGAGGCGCTGTCCCGCGCCTACGACATGGTGCTCAACGGCACCGAGCTGGGTGGCGGCTCGATCCGTATCCACGATCAGGCTATGCAGCAGAGCGTGCTTGAGCTGCTCGGCATCGGCGAGGAAGAGGCCCGCGAGAAGTTCGGCTTCCTGCTCGACGCCCTGCAGTACGGCGCGCCGCCCCACGGTGGCCTGGCCTTCGGCCTCGACCGCCTGGTGATGCTGATGAGCGGCGCCCGCACCATCCGTGAGGTGATCGCCTTCCCGAAGACCCAGAGCGCGGCCTGCCTGATGACCGACGCCCCGGGCGAGGTCAGCGGCGAGCAGCTCAAGGAGCTCAACATTCGCCTGCGCCAGAAGGCCAAGGCGGAAGGCGCCGCCGAATAATCGGCGAGTCTCCCGTGATCGCACCGGCGCCCCTTGTGGCGCCGGTGTCGTTTCTGGGCTTCGATCCCCAGATTTGCTTTCCCGACGACAAGGTGTCGCGAGGACGCGGTAAACCCAGCCCTGGGCGCTTCTTTTGACCTGCCGCGCTAATGTGCATCCTGTACCGCTTGCAGGACCGGTGTTGGCCATCCTTGGCCAACCCGTTCGGCGAGGTTCGCCTCACCCTTGTCAAAAGAACCTCGCTCCCCCTTATCCTCGGCGCTCATCTCGCTGGGTACAGCGACATGGGCGTTTTCCCGACTGACGAGCCACCAAGAAAGGAGGGAATATGGCCGGCCATAGCAAATGGTCCAATATCAAGCATCGCAAGGCGGCTCAGGACGCCAAGCGCGGCAAGATCTTCAACAAGCTGATTCGCGAGCTGACCGTGGCCGCGCGACAGGGCGGCGGCGATCCCGAGGACAACCCGCGCCTGCGCGCCGCCATGGACAAGGCGCTCGGCAGCAACATGCCCAAGGACACCGTGCAGCGGGCGGTGGATCGCGGCGCCGGCAACACCGACGGCGATGCCATGGAGGAGGTGGTCTACGAGGGCTACGGCCCCGAAGGCGTGGCGGTGATGGTCGAGGCCATGACCGATAACCGCAATCGAACTGTCTCCGAGGTGCGACACGCCTTCGGCAAGCATGGCGGCAACCTCGGCACCTCCGGCTCGGTGGCCTTCATGTTCCACAAGCAGGGGCGACTGACGCTGCCGTCAGGCGTCGACGAGGAGACGGCCATGGAGGCGACCCTGGCCGCCGAGCCAGAGGACATCGAGACCCTCGAGGACGGTCGCCTGGAGGTCGTCACCACCCCCGACACCTTCGGCGCGGTCAAGGACGCCCTGGTCGAGGCGGGCATCGCGCCCGAGGCCAGCGACGTGGGGCTGTATCCCGATAATTACACCCGCATCGACGACGCCGAGCTCGGCCGGCGCATCGTCAAGCTGGTCGACCGGCTCGAGGACCTGGACGATGTGCAGAATGTTTACACCAATGCCGACTTCGATAATGCCATTCTCGATGAACTGCATGATTGAGACGGCACACCAATGCGCTCTCGACCTGGCTCGGATGAGATGCTGGAAGAGCTGCATGATGACTGATCATTTCACGACGAGAGAACGCCCATGCTGATCCTGGGCATCGATCCGGGATCCCGTATCACCGGTTACGGCGTGCTGGACGTCACCGAGCCCAAACCGAAGTACGTGACCAGCGGCTGCATCCGCACTCGCGGCGACGACCTGGCCCAGCGCCTGGCTCAGGTCTATGCCGGGGTCAGCGAGGTGATCGGCCTGCACGGCCCCGGCGAGTTCGCCATCGAGCAGGTGTTCATGTCGAAGAACGCCGACTCGGCGCTCAAGCTCGGGCAGGCGCGGGGCACCGCCATCGTCTGCGCGGCCAATCACGGCCTGCCGGTGAGCGAGTACGGCCCGCGCCAGATCAAGCAGGCGGTCACCGGCGGCGGGGCGGCCGACAAGGCCCAGGTGCAGCACATGGTGACCGCCATCCTGGGCCTCTCCGGCACGCCCCAGGCCGATGCGGCCGACGCCCTGGCCATCGCCCTGACCCACGCCTATGCCCGGCTCGGGCTGATCCGCCGGGGCAGCTACGGCGGCGGCGGGCGAGGGCGCGGCAAGAGCGCGTCCTGGCGCGACTTTCGCCCCGAGTGATGTCGCCTGACGGCGACGCCGAAGCGGTTGTCGAACAGCGTTCCACGGGCTGGCATGGCCCGGGGGGGACCAGTATAGTGAGCGCGACGCGCTGCGGATTCATCATCAAGGACAGTGACATATCATGATCGGACGCTTGCGAGGCACCCTGGTCGACAAGCAGCCTCCTTGGCTGCTGCTGGACGTGGCCGGGGTCGGCTACGAGCTGGAGGCGTCCATGACCACCCTGGTGGCATTGCCCGGGGTCGGCGAGGACGTGGTGCTGCATACCCATCTCACCGTGCGCGACGACGCCCATCTACTCTACGGCTTCGCCCGCGAGCAGGAGCGTTCGCTGTTCCGCGCCCTGATCAAGGTCAACGGTGTCGGCCCCAAGCTGGCCCTGGCCATCCTCTCCGGCATGGACGAGGACGCCTTCATCCGCTGCGTGATGGACGACGACGTCAAGTCGCTGACGCGCCTGCCCGGCGTCGGCAAGAAGACCGCCGAGCGGCTGATCGTCGAGATGCGCGACCGCTTCCCGCACTGGGAGGCCGAGGCGCCCGCGGACGGCGCGGCGCCGTCGACCGGCAGCGCCCCCGAGCCGCGCCAGGAGCCGCTGGCCGAGGCCGAAGCGGCGCTGGTCAGCCTCGGCTACAAGCCCGCCGAGGCCGCGCGGATGCTCGCCGGCCTCGAGGAAGAGGGCAGCACCGAGGCGATCATCAAGGCGGCGCTCGCGCGTCGCATGGCAGGCTGATGACCATGCGCGATTCGCAGCCTTTCATCCCGATGCCGGCGGAGGGCCCCCATGCTGGAAACTGACCGCCTGATCGCCGCCGAGAACCGCGAGGGCGAGGGCCATCTCGATCACGCCATCCGCCCCAAGCAGCTCGGCGACTACATCGGCCAGCCGCGGGTCCGCGAGCAGCTGGAGATCTTCATCCACGCCGCCCGCGGTCGCGACGAGAGCCTTGACCACACCCTGGTGTTCGGCCCGCCGGGGCTCGGCAAGACCACGCTCGCCAACATCATCGCCACCGAGATGGGCGTCGGTCTGAAGTCGACCTCCGGCCCGGTGCTCGAGCGGGCCGGCGATCTCGCCGCCATGCTCACCAACCTGCAGCCCGGCGACGTGCTGTTCATCGACGAGATCCATCGCCTGTCGGCGGTGGTGGAAGAGATCCTCTATCCCGCCATGGAGGATTTCCAGCTCGACATCGTGATCGGCGAGGGGCCCGCGGCGCGCTCGATCAAGCTCGACCTGCCGCCCTTCACCCTGGTCGGTGCCACCACCCGGGCGGGCCTTCTGACCTCACCGCTGCGCGACCGCTTCGGCATCGTCCAGCGCCTGGAGTTCTACTCCATCGAGGAACTCAGCGAGATCGTCGCCCGCTCGGCGCGACTGCTGGGCGTGACCGCCGACGATGCCGGCGCCCGGGAAGTGGCGCGCCGTTCCCGCGGCACCCCGCGCATCGCCAACCGCCTGCTGCGCCGCGTGCGCGACTACGCCGAGGTCCGCGGCGGCGGGCGCATCGACGCCGAGATCGCCGACCAGGCGCTCAACATGCTCCACGTCGATCATCACGGTCTGGACCACATGGACCGCCGCCTGTTGCTGGCGATGATCGAGAAGTTCGACGGCGGCCCGGTGGGCGTCGACTCCCTGGCCGCGGCCATCGGTGAGGAGCGCGACACCATCGAGGACGTCATCGAGCCCTACCTGATCCAGCAGGGGCTGATGATGCGCACCGCCCGCGGCCGGGTGGTAACGCGCCAGGCCTGGCAGCACTTCGGCCTGGCCCCGGACGACCGCGCCCCGGCGCCGACACCTTCCCAAGACTGACTTCGACGAGACGAGGATTCCCGTGAACGACGCCATGTCCATTCCCCACCTGATCATGAACGCCAGCGGCGTGGTCCAGGCGGTGATGCTGCTGCTGCTGCTGGGCTCGCTGCTGTCCTGGGTGGTGATCTTCCAGCGCACCTTCGTGATGCGCCGCGCGCGCAAGGCCCACCGTGAGTTCGAGGACCGCTTCTGGTCCGGGGTCGACCTCAACGAGCTGTATCGCGAGACGCCCGCCGAGCAGGAGACCCTGGGCGCCGAGCACATCTTTCGCGCCGGCTTTCGCGAGTTCAATCGCCTGATGCCGAAGACCCAGAGCCCCCAGGCGATCCTCGACGGCGTGCAGCGCAGCATGCGCGTCGCCTGGTCCCGCGAGGAAGACCGCCTCAACCTGCATCTGGTGTTCCTGGCCACCGTGGCCTCGTCCAGCCCCTACATCGGGCTGTTCGGCACCGTGTGGGGCATCATGGGCTCCTTCCAGTCGCTGTCCATGGCTCAGCAGGCCACACTCGGTACCGTGGCGCCATGGATCGCCGAGGCGCTGATCGCCACCGCCATGGGCCTGTTCGCGGCTATCCCCGCGGTGATCTTCTACAACCGGCTGTCGGCGGAATCCAGCCGCCTGCTGGGCAAGTACGAGGACTTCGCCGAGGAATTCCATTCCATCCTGCACCGCAACCTGCAGGGTCGCGGCGAATCCGCCGCGGGCTGAGGAGGGCCACGCCATGCACGGACCCTTCAATCGCATGGGCCGGCGCAAGCCGATGAACGAGATCAACGTCGTGCCCTTCATCGACGTGATGCTGGTGCTGCTGGTGATCTTCATGATCACCGCGCCGATGCTGACCCAGGGCGTCAAGGTGGACCTGCCCCAGGTGACCTCCGAGCCGATCGAGGACAGCGAGGATCGCGATCCGATCGTCGTCTCGGTGGACAGCGAGGGGCAGATCTACGTCAGCCTGAGCGGCGACGAGACCGCCGTCGATCTCGATCAGCTCGGCCAGCGGGTCGGTATCCTGCTCGAGCGCGAGCCGGGCACCCGCGTCCTGGTCCGCGGGGATCGCAACGTCGCCTACGGCCAAATCGTCACCCTGATGAGCACCCTGCAGACCTCGGGCGTGGCCAACGTCGGACTGATCTCCGAGCCCCCGCCCGGGGACGCCTGAGGAGGACGCATGGCCAAACAACATCGCCATGTCGGCTACGGTCTGCCATTGATCCTCGCCGTCGGGCTGCATCTGGGGCTGCTGGTGGTCAGCGTGATCCGCTTCCCGAGCGCCGAGCAGGAGCCGCCCAACCAGGCCATCGTCAATGCCACCCTGGTGCGTGCCGAGACCGCCACCGATCAGGCCCAGCAGGCACAGCAGCAGGCCCGGGCCGCGGCCAAGGCGGAGCAGCAGCGACGAGAGGCCGAGGCCGCCGAGCAGGCGGAGGCGGAACGTCAGGCCGCCGCCGAAGCGGAGCGACAGGCACAGCAAGCCCAGCGCCAGGAACAGGAGGCGGTCCAGGCCGCCGAGCGGGAGCAGGCCCGCGAAGCCGCCGAACAGGCGGCGGCCGAAGCCGAACGCCGCGAGCGCGAGGCCGCGGAGCAGGCGGCCGAGCGGGAGCGTCAGCAGGAGGCCGCGCGCCAACGCCGCGAAGCCGAGGAACAGCGACAGCGCGAGGCGGAGGCCGAACGCCAGCGCCAGGCCGAGGAAGAGGCCCGGCGTCAGCGCGAAGCCGAGGAACAGCGTGAGCGCGAGGCGGAGGCCGAACGCCAGCGCCAGGCCGAGGAAGAGGCCCGTCGTCAGCGCGAAGCCGAGGAGCAGCGTGAGCGTGAAGCGGAGGCCGAACGCCAGCGCCAGGCCGAGGAAGAGGCCCGCCGCCAGCGCGAAGCCGAGGAGCAGCGCGAGCGTGAGGCCGCCGCCCAGCGCGCCGCCGAAGCCGCCCAGAGCAGCCTCGACCAGGCCATCGCCGGCGAGTCCGAGGCCGTGGCCAACGCCCAACAGGCAGAGGAGGCGGCCAACGGCTTCATCAACCTGGTGCGCCAGGCGGTGGAGCAGGCCTGGTCGATTCCGCCCAACGTCCCCGACGGCGCCGCGGCCGAGATATCGGTTCGCCTGGGGCCCTCCGGGGAGCTATTCGCCGCCAACATCGGTCGTAGCAGTGGCAACAGTGCCTTCGACCGTTCGGCGCTGAGCGCGGTGGAAACCGCCGCGCCCTTCGCCGAACTGCGCGAGCTGCCCGCTTCGGTGCAGCGCCAGTACCGTGAGTTCAATCTCAGATTCCGACCGGGGGACATACGCTGATGAGAGCCTTGATGACCACCTGGCTGGCGGCCGTGCTGCTGCTGTGCACGTCGCTGGCCCAGGCCGACCTGACCATCGACATCACCCAGGGCAACGAGCAGGCCACGCCGATCGCCGTGGTGCCGTTCGCCGAAGGCGAGAACCTGCCCCAGGACGTGGCTCGGATCATCTCCGACGACCTGGAACGCAGCGGCTACTTCGCGCCCCTCGAGCGCGAGGCGATGTTCGCCAGGCCGACCCGCGGCGACGACGTCAGCTTCGGCGACTGGCAGGCCCTGGACACCCGCTATCTGGTGGTCGGCCGGGTCAGCCGCACCGGCGGCGGCGTCGAGATCCAGTACGAGCTGATGAACGTCAGCGGCGAATCGCGGATGCTGGGCGAGGTGATCACCGCCGGCCAGGATCAGATGCGTGCCGCCGCCCACCGCATCAGCGACAAGATCTTCGAGGAGATCACCGGCATTCGCGGTGCCTTCTCCACGCGCATCGCCTACGTCACCTCTCAGGGCGTCGGCGACGAGACCGCCTATCAGCTGTTCGTCGCCGACGCCGACGGACGCAACAGCCGGCAGGTGCTGAGCTCCGACGAGCCGATCATGTCGCCGGCCTGGTCGCCGGACGGCGGCAAGCTGGCCTACGTGTCGTTCGAGTCCGGCCGCCCGGGCATCTACGTGCAGGAAGTCGCCAGCGGCCGTCGAGTGCGCCTGACCTCCTTCGAGGGCCTCAACAGCGCCCCGACCTGGTCGCCGGACGGCCGCCGACTGGCGATGGCGCTGTCCCGCGACGGCCAGCCGGAGATCTATGTCATGGACGTCGCCTCGCAGAACCTGCAGCGCGTCACCAACAGCCAGAGCATCGAGACCGAGCCGGCCTGGTCACCGGACGGCAACAGCCTGATCTACACCTCGGACCGCAGCGGCGGCCCGCAGATCTATCGCCAGTCGCTTGGCGGCTCGCCGGAGCGCATCACCTTTACCGGCAACTACAATGCCCGGGCGCGCTTCGCGCCGGACGGCGAATCCATCTTCCTGATCCATCGCGGCGGCAACGGCTATCGGGTCGCCAAGCAGGATCTGGAGAGCGGCCGGCTGGTCGAGCTCGGCGACGCCCGCCAGGCGGAGTCGCCCAGTGTCGCGCCCAACGGCACCATGGTAATCTTCGCCACCCAGCAGGGCGGTAATGGGGTGCTGGGGGGCGTTTCCGCGGACGGTCGTGCCTCGTTCCGTCTTCCCGCGGCCCAGGGCGACGTGCGCGAGCCTGCCTGGTCCCCGTTTCTGAACTGAATGTATCCCGCAAAGAAAGGAGTCATACGATGCAATTCAAGCCTTATGCCCGCACTCTGATCGCCGCCATGTCGATGGCCGTCATGGCCGGCTGCTCCAGCACCGGTGGCACCCAGGAAGGCTCCATGGATGGCACCGCCGGCGCAGGTGCCGGCGGCGTGGGGACCGGCACCGCCGGTGCCGGCCAGGCGAGCGGCAGCGGCCTCGGCGAGGGCGCCGGCCAGATGGCCGGCTCGCGCATTCCCGAGGTCCGTACCATCTACTTCGCCTACGACAGCGACACCATCCGCCCCGAGTTCCAGTCGGTGCTGGAGGCGCACGCCCGTTTCCTGCAGAACAACGGCAACGCCAGCGTGGTGCTGCAGGGTCATACCGACGAGCGAGGCACCCGCGAGTACAACCTGGCCCTCGGCGAGCGTCGCGCCGACTCCGTGAAGCGCTTCCTGAGCGTGCAGGGCGTGTCGCCGTCCCAGGTCGAAGTCGTCAGCTACGGCGAGGAGCGCCCGGCGGCCCGCGGCAGCAACGAGGAAGCCTACGCTCAGAACCGCCGGGTGGTCTTCGCCTACTGAGCCCCGCGCCACGCACGGCACCACGATAGCGAAGGGAGAAAGCGATGAGACCGCGTCTCAGAATCTGGACCGCCGCCGGCGCCTTGAGCCTGCTGGCCGCCCCGGCGCTGGCCCAGCAGCCGGTGGTGGAGGATCTCACCGCCCGCTCCGGCTCCGGCAGTTTCTATGACCAGACCGCGGCCCGCGAGCCGGCGGGTGGCAATCTGGAGCTGTTCAACGAGCTGCAGCGCAACCAGGAGCAGCTCCGCCAGCTGCGTGGCCAGGTCGAGGAGCTGCGCTATCAGCTCGACCGGCTCAAGCGCCAGACCCGTCAGCAGTACATGGACCTGGACGAGCGCCTGTCGGCTAACGCCGGCGCCGCCAGTGCGGCAGGCGGGGCCGGTGCCGCCGCGGCCGAGCAGGTGGCCAATGGCGGCAATGCCGGCGAGCCGTCGGCATCATCCACCGGGCAGGCCGCCGGCGCGTCGGGCTCGGCGGACAACGACGCCGGCGCCCGGGCCGACTACCAGGCGGCCTTCGCCAAGGTGCAGGCCCGCGAGTTCGATGCCGCGACCCAGGCCTTCGAGGCCTTCGTCGACCAGTATCCGAACGCCGGGCTGACCGCCAACGCCTACTACTGGCTCGGTGAGCTGCATTCGGCCGGCGGCGACCTCGAGGCCGCTGGGGCCTCCTTCCAGCGCGTGCTCGACGACTTCTCCGACAGCAACAAGGTGCCCGACACCCTCTACAAGCTGGGCCTGCTCAAGGCCCGCCAGGGCGAGCCGGAGGCCAGCCAGGCACTGCTCGAGCGGGTTCAGCAGGAATATCCCGACAGCAGCGCCGCCAATCTGGCCGCCGACTTCCAGCGGCAGTCGGGCAACTAGCCCCGGAGGGACATCATGACGGTCTGCAAGATCGACTATGAGGCACCGCAGGGGCTGCTCGACGGCCGGGTGATCCTGGTCACCGGCGCGGGCGATGGCATCGGCCGCGCCGCGGCCCTGAGCTATGCGCGCCACGGCGCCACGGTGATCCTGCTGGGACGGACGATCGCCAAGCTGGAGGCGGTGTACGACGCCATCGAGTCGGAGGGGCTGCCGCAGCCGGCGATCTTCCCGCTCAACTTCGAGGGCGCGACGCTCAAGGACTTCCACGACATGGCAGAGGCCCTGAACAAGGAGTTCGGGCGTCTGGACGGTATCCTGAACAACGCCGGCCTGCTGGGCAGCATCACGCCCTTCGCCCAGTATGACCCGGCGCTGTGGGAGCAGGTGATGCAGGTCAATATCAATGGCCCGATCTGGATGACCCAGGCACTGCTGCCGCTGCTGGAGGCCTCACCGGATGCCTCGGTGATCTTCACCTCCTCCTCGGTGGGTCGCCGCGGGCGCGCCTACTGGGGCGCCTATGCGGTGTCGAAGTTCGCCACCGAGGGCTTCATGGAGGTGCTGGCCGACGAGGTGGAGCATCTCGGCACGCTGCGCATCAACACCCTGAACCCCGGCGCCACCCGCACCGCCATGCGCCAGTCCGCCTATCCGGCGGAGGATCCGGGCACGCTGCGCACGCCGCAGGACATCATGCCCACCTATCTGTGGCTGATGGGGCCGGATAGCCGCGGCCACAGCGGCGAGGCGTTCGACGCTCAGCCGCCGCGCAAGTAGGGCCGGACCGGCGAAACATGCCGGCACGGCAAGGGCGCGGCATGGGCGCGGACCAGGGTTACCGAAAAAAGCGGGCCTCTCGAAAGCGGGCCTCCCGACTGGGAGGCCCGCTTTTTTTGTCGATGGCCTTGATCGCGTTTTCCCCCCTGCCGGAGCCGTCACGACCGGGCCGTCATGCCGGCACAGGGGTGTCGCCCCGACGGGACATCAACGCTTGGGATCGACCGGCAGCAGGGTCTCGGTCAACGCCTCGGCGGTGTCGAACCAGTGATCCGCCGGCCACAGGCGGTAGTCGTCGTCCTCGACGATATAGCCATAGCCCACCGCCACCGCCGGCATGCCCGCCGCCCTGGCGGCCTGCATGTCGCGGTGATGATCACCGAGGTACCAGCAGTCGCCGGGGGCCACGGCGAGGCGCCGCGCCGCCTCGAGCAGCGGCGCCGGGTCGGGCTTCTTCACCGGCAGGTCGTCGGCGCACAGCAGCGCGCCCGGTTCGAGGCCCAGGGCCTCCACCAGCGGCGCGGCGTAGGCCCGCGGCTTGTTGGTGACGATGCCCCAGGGGCGACCGGCGCCACGCCATTCGTCCAGCAGCCGGTCCAGCGGCGGAAAGACGCGGCTCTCCACCGCCACCCCCTCGCCGTAGGCGGCCAACAGGAAGGCCCGGGCATCATCGTGGCCGTCGTGCTCGCGCTCGAGGCCCAGCGCCAGGGTCACCAGGGCGCTGCCGCCGTTGGAGACCTGGGCGCGGATGGTCGGGTAGGGCAGGGGCGCCAGCCCGTGGTGGTCACGCAGGGCGTTGGTGGCACGGGCCAGATCCGGCGCGGTATCCACCAGGGTGCCGTCGAGATCGAACAGCAGCGCCTCGGGTGTCGTCCATTCGCGACTCACGACGTCTCCCGACGGCAGTGCATCAGGTAATTCACCGACACGTCGGTGGCCGACAGGCGATAGCGGCGGGTCAGCGGCTGGTAGGTCAGGCCGCTCTGCTCACAGACCGCGAGACCGGCCTCTCGGCACCAGCCGGCGAGCTCCGAGGGGCGGATGAACTTGGCGTAGTCGTGGGTGCCCCGCGGCAGCATGCGCAGCAGGTACTCGGCGCCGACCACGGCCAGGGCGTAGGCCTTGGGATTGCGGTTGATGGTCGAGAAGAACACCTGGCCGCCGGGCTTGACCAGCCGCGCGCAGGCGCGGATCACCGAGGCGGGGTCGGGCACGTGCTCGAGCATCTCCAGGCAGGTGACCACGTCGAACTCGCCGGCATGGGCCTCGGCCATGGCCTCGACGCTGACCTGGCGGTAGTCGACGCTCGCGCCGGTCTCCTCGGCGTGCAGCCGGGCCACCGCCAGCGGCGCCTCGCCCAGGTCGATGCCGGTGACCTCGGCGCCGCGATGGGCCATGGCCTCGGCGAGGATGCCGCCGCCGCAGCCGACGTCGAGCACCCGATGGCCGGCCAGCCCGGCGCGGGCGTCGATGAAGTCGAGGCGCAGGGGATTGATCTCGTGCAGCGGCTTGAACTCGCCGTCGGTATCCCACCAGCGATGGGCCAGGGCCTCGAACTTGGCGATCTCCGCCGCGTCGACGTTGTCCGCTTGCGACTGGCTTGCCGTCATCTGTCCTCTCCGTAGGTGTCGCCGGCCGGCCACTGTGGCGAGCTCGGCATGATTCGGTATGATGCCATTCTACTCGTTCCCGACGGCCCGGCCCATGCCCGGCCGCGTAGGGCTGCATGCAACAAGACAAGGACCGCACCATGATCCGCAAGGCCGTTCTCCCCGTTGCAGGTTTCGGCACCCGCTGCCTCCCCGCCTCCAAGGCGATCCCCAAGGAGATGATCACCATCGTCGACCGCCCGGTGATCCAGTACGTGGTCCAGGAGGCCGTCGAGGCCGGCATTCGCGACATCGTGCTGGTGACTCACGGCAGCAAGAGCGCCATCGAGAACCACTTCGACAAGCACTTCGAGCTCGAGGCCGGCCTCGAGGCCAAGGGCAAGCACGAGCTGCTCGAGGAGCTGCGCTCGATCGTGCCGGAGGACGTCAACATCATCAGCGTGCGCCAGCCGGAGCCGCTGGGCCTCGGCCACGCGGTGCTCTGCGCGCGCCCGGTGATCGGCGACGACGAACCCTTCGCCGTGCTGCTGCCCGACGTGCTGGTCGACGGCGATGGCCTCGAGCGCAACGACCTGGCCGGCATGATCGAATCCTTCGACGCCACCGGCCGCACTCAGCTGATGGTGGAGGAAGTGCCCCACGAGCTGGTCTACAAATATGGCATCGTCGCCCCCGAGGGCGAGCCGCCCGCGGCCGGCGAAGCCGGGGCCCTGGCCGGACTGGTCGAGAAGCCCAAGGTCGAGGAGGCTCCCTCCGACCTGGCGGTCATCGGCCGCTACGCGCTGCCCGGCGCCATCTTCCCGCTGCTCGCCGAGACGCCGCCCGGTGCCGGCAACGAGATCCAGCTCACCGATGCCATCGAGACCCTGCGTCAGCAGAGCGGCGTCGACGCCTGGCGCATGCGCGGTCGCACCTATGACTGCGGCCATCAGCTCGGCTACCTCGAGGCGATCCTCGCCTACGGCCGCCGCCATGCCCGCTACGGCGAGGGCTTCCGCGAGCTGCTGACCCGCTACAGCGGCGAGGAGTAAGCCATGCGCGTTCTGGTCCACGGCAGTGAGCTGGCCGCCGCCACCGCGGCGGCGGCGCTGGCCTCGGTCGGCCACCGGGTGAGCTGGTGGCCCCACGCCAGCGCCGACTGGTCGACCCTGTCCGAGAGCGGCTGGCTGACCAGCGAGCCGCAGCTGATGGCGCGCCTGGGCGAGGGCATCGCCCAGGGCCATCTGAGCGTGCTCGGCGCAGGCGAACAGCCCGAGGGCGACGACTTCGAGGTGCTGTGGCTGGCCCTGTCGCCGGAGCAGCGCGAGGAAGGCCGTGCCACCGTCGCCGAGCTGTCGTCGCGGCTGACCGCGGACGCCGTGCTGGTCAACAACTCGACCTTCCCGGTCGGCGAGACCGACCGCCTGGCCGCCGGCCTCGGCAACGGCCGGCGCGCCGTGGCGCTGGCCGACCTGCTCGAGGAGGGCCGCGCCTGGGAGACCTTCACCCGGCCGTCACGCTGGCTGCTGGGCTGCGACGACCGCGACGCCGAGCGACAGGTGCGCGAGCTGCTGCGCGCCTTCAATCGCCGCCGCGAGGTCTTCCAGCGCATGCCGCGGCGTGCCGCCGAGCTGACCAAGCTGGCGATCAACGGCATGCTGGCCACTCGCATCAGCTACATGAACGAGATCGCCGGCCTCGCCGACACCCTGGGGGTGGACGTCGAGGACGTGCGCGAGGGCATGGGGACGGACAGCCGCATCGGCTACGAGTACCTCTATCCCGGCTGCGGCTTCGGCGGCCCCAGCTTCTCCCGCGACCTGATGCGCCTGGCCGACGTCCAGTCGGCCAGCGGCCGCCATTCGGCGCTGCTCGATCAGGTGCTCGACATCAACGAGCAGAAGAAGGAGACGCTGTTCCGCAAGCTGTGGGCCCACTACCACGGCCGGCTGGAAGGCCTGACCGTGGCCATCTGGGGCGCGGCCTTCAAGCCCGGTACCGCGCGCATCGACCATGCGCCGGTGCTGACGCTGCTGCGTGCCCTCTGGGCCCAGGGCGTGCGCGTGCGGCTGCACGATCCCGCCGCCACCGAGGCGCTGCGTGAACGGCTGGGCGAGCATCCGCTGCTGGAACTGTTCGACGGCGATCCGGACGAGGCGCTCGAGGGCGCCGACGCCCTGATGCTGGTCACCGAGTGGAAGGCCTACTGGAACCCGGACTGGCCGCGCCTGGCATCAAAGCTGAAGGGCAAGCTGCTGCTCGACGGCCGCAATATCTACGACCCGGCCCACGTCGCCGACATGGGGCTGCACTACCGGGGCATCGGTCGCCGCGCCGATCCTTGAGTCGACTCGATTTGCTGCTGCGCTCGACAGGCTGGCCGCCGGCGGTGCTCGCTATCCTCATGTAGCAGGCTACGCTCCGATAGCTGTGCTCCGGCGACAACCAGCCTGCCTTCGCTCGCGACGTAAATCGAGGCCGACTCTCTAATAAGCAGTAGAAACAAAACGGCCCCGCCAGATGGCGGGGCCGTTGTCGTTCGCGAGTCCGCTGGGGATCAGGCGAAGTTCTGGGCGACGAAGTCCCAGTTCAGCACGTTCCAGACGTTCTCGAGGTACTTCGGACGCGCGTTGCGGTAGTCGATGTAGTAGGCGTGTTCCCACACATCGATGGTCAGCAGCGGGGTCTGGCCGTGAGCGACCGGGGTGTCGGCGTCGTCGGTGTTGACGATGTCGACGCCGCCGTCGGCGGTCTTGATCAGCCAGGTCCAGCCGGAGCCGAAGTTGCCGACGGCCTTGGCGTTGAAGGCGCTCTTGAATTCCTCGAAGGAACCGAACTTGGCGTTGATGGCTTCGGCCAGCGCGCCGGTCGGCTCACCGCCTCCGTTCGGGGACAGGCAGTGCCAGTAGAAGGTGTGGTTCCAGACCTGAGCCGCCTGGTTGAACAGGCCACCGGAAGCAGACTGGATGATCTCCTCCAGGGACTTGTTGGCGTTCTCGGTGCCCTCGGTCAGCTCGTTGAGCTTGGTGACGTAGGCCTGGTGGTGCTTGCCGTAGTGGTACTCCAGGGTCTCGGCGGAGATGTGCGGCTCCAGGGCGTTCTTTTCGTACGGCAGTGCGGGCAGTTCGAATGCCATTATCGTTTCTCCTCGTTACTAGTCATGGGTCGGCGACCCATGGTGTGCCAGTGCGCTGGGGGAGTGCAAGGTCGATGTCGGCCCGGATTCGGCCGTGCCCCGTTCGCTCCCTCGATAAAAAACCGTACACTATCAGTGTGCTGTGCCAGTCCGGTCACGGCATCATATCACCCGGCCTGGGGTCCGCCAATTCCGATCAGGGGACTCGGGCTTGGGTCGCGTGCCGGCGATATCGCCGGCGGGACGCCGACACGCAACGCGCAAGGAGACCACCATGGCAGAGCGCCCGGAAGACAGCCGGCAGCCACGACCGATCGTGCCGGACCCGGATGCCAGCCTGGGCGGGCACCACCGGTCACACGCCCCGCCCAGGACGACCGTCTGGCCCCTTTGGCTGCTGATCCTGCTGCTCACCGCGGCGCTGATCGGGCTGGCCTACGCCGGCTGGATGGAACGTCAGCGCCTGGAGCAGCAGCTGACCCGTCTCAACGGTGAGATCTCCAACGTCCATGCCCGCTTCGACGCCTCCGAGGGTCGCGGCGAGCTGCTGTCGGAGATCCAGACACGCCTCGACGAGCTCGTGGGGCTGGAGGACCAGCTACAAGACACGCTGGACGACCGCGTCACCGAGCGTCTGTCGGACTGGCAGGACGAAAACCTGGCGCCGCAAGCACAGGCCCAGTCTGCGCTCGAAGGCCGGGTCGCGACCCTGGCCGAGGATGGCGAGGTGCGCGCCGATACCCTGGCGGCGGTGCGCGACTCCATGGATGCCCTCGAGACCGCCAGCCGCGAGGGCCGGTCCGCGCTCACCGAGCGCCTCGCGGCGCTGGAGAGCACTCAGCAGGGCGAGGCCGAGCGTCAGCAGGCGCTGGACGAGCGGCTCGATGGCGCCGTCGAGGCCCTGTCCGAGCTGAGCGACGACGTTGAAGCCCTGAGTTCGTCGAGCGATGATGAGCGCGAGCAAACCGCGGCCCTCGAGGAACGCCTCGCGGATCTGCAGGCCGAACTGCGGGAGCTGCGCCAGTCACAGCTGGCCATGAACGCCCAGCTGGAAGCGCTGCGGCAGTGACAGGACGTCAGCCAGGGAACCCCGACATCATGGACAAGTGTCTCGTCAATCGTCTCGTGACCGGCCTGCTGGTCGCCGGCCTCGTCTCACCGGGCGTCGTCCTGGCCCTCGACGCCAATATCGAAGGCCTCGAGGGCGAGCCGGCCGAGAACCTCGAGACCTACCTCGACGGCCTCGATGCCGAGCAGTACTCGCCGCAGCGGCTGGAATCCGAAGTGCGTCGCCTGGCCGGCGAGTCGCTCAGGGTCTATGGCTACTACGAGCCCACCTTCGAGCTTCGCTTCGACGACCGCGACGCACCGGAAGAAGTGACCATCGTCGTCGACCCCGGCGAACCGGTGCGAATCGAGCGTCTCGCCTTCGGGTTGGCCGGTGGCGCCGCCGACGACCAGCCCTTCCAGGACGCCATCGACGCCTATCCCCAGGAAGAGGGCGATGTGCTACGCCACGCCCCCTTCGATTCGCTGCGCAGCCAGCTCTCCGGCCTGGCCCTCGAGCGCGGCTACTTCGACTGGCGGTTCACCGAACGGCGCATGGAGATCCGCCCCTGGGCCAATAGCGCCCGGCTGTCGCTGGACCTGGACAGCGGCCCGCGCTATCGCTTCGGGCCGGTGCGCTTCCACGGTCAGCACATCGAGACCGAACGCCTGCAGGCCCTGGCGCCGTTCCATGAGGGCAAGCCCTATCTCGCCAGCGACATCGCTACCTTCAACCAGCGCCTCGGCCAGACCGAGTGGTTCGGCTCGGTCAGCGTGCGTCCGCTGCTGGATGCCGGCATCGGCGAACTGGCGCTGCCGCCGGCGCCCATCGGCTTTCTCAACGCCCTCGACGTGGAGGGCCTGCCAGAGGCGCCACCGCCCGAGCCCCGCCTGAGCGCGGAGGCGCTCGCCGCGGCCGAGTCGCTCCAGGCACCGGCGGTGCCCGAGGTGCCCATCGAGGTCAATGTCACGCCGGCCGATCGTCACCAGTTCGAGGTCGGTATCGGCTTTGCCACCGACGTCGGCCCCCGGATGCGCTTCTCCTGGGACCAGCCCTGGGTCAACCGCTATGGCCACAGCCTCGAGCACAACCTTTATCTCTCCGGGCCCGAGCAGGAGTTCAGCGGCGTCTACGACATGCCGCTCGACGACCCGCGGCGCGACAGCTATCGCCTGCAATACGGCCTGCGCAACGAGGACAACGAGGACACCGAATCCCTCGAGGCCAGCGTGGAGTTCGGACGCCGCTGGCAGTTCGAGAATGCCTGGGAGCAGATCGTCTACCTGCGCGCCACCTACGAGGACTTCACCCAGGCCGACCTCGACAACCAGGTGCTGCTGCTCTATCCCGGCGTGCGCTGGACCCGCACTCGCTCGCGCAATCCGACCTTTCCGCGCTGGGGCGATCGCCAGCAGATCTCGGTGCAGTACTCCAGCGAGGCCTGGGGCTCCGACGCCGAGTTCCTGCGCCTGGATGCCGATTCCCAGTGGATCCGCAGCCTCGGCGACGACTATCGCTTCGTGGGTCGCGTCGGCGCGGGCAGCATCGTCACCGACGACTTCGAGAACATCCCGCCGTCGCTGCGCTTCTTCACCGGCGGCGACACCAGCGTGCGCGGCTATGGCTACGAGACCCTGTCGCCGGAGAACAGCGACGGCGAGCTGGTGGGCGGCGAGCAGCGCCTGGTCGGCAGCGTCGAGGCCCAGCGCCGGATCACCGGCCCCTGGTGGCTGGCCAGCTTCGTCGATGCAGGCGATGCCTTCACCGACTGGTGGCCCCAGGAGCTGAACACCAGCGCCGGCCTCGGCGTGCGCTGGATCTCGCCGGTGGGGCCGATCCGCTTCGATGTCGCCCATCCCTTCGACAGCGACGACGCCTATCGCATCCACTTCGCCATCGGCCCGGAGTTCTAGCGTGAGTGCTAGCGTGCGCCGGGCACCGATCATCGTCACCGTTCACCCCCGTCGTCCGTGGCGCACCGTGCCCCGGACGACGCTGCCGCGAGAGTCATCATCGTGAGAATGCGCCGCCTTAGCTGGGCCCTGATCCGGCTGTTGATCCTGCTGCCGCTGTGGCTGATCGGCCTGGTCATGCTGCTGCTTGGCCTGGCCCTGTCGCCCTGGGGCACCAGCGCCCTGTTCACCCAGGCCGAGCGGCTCGGCCTGCTCGAGGTCGAGCGCGTCGAGGGCGCCCCCCTGGACACGCTCAGGATCGAGGGGCTGCGCCTGACGGCCGGCCCGGCCAGCGTCGCGCTGTCCGACGTCGAGCTCGCCTGGGCCGATGACTGCCTGCTCCAGGGGCGGCTGTGCATCGACCGCCTGGCCGTGAAGGGCGCCCGCATTCGGCTCGGCGCGAGCGACGCCGCCGAGGAGCCGGTGGCGGAAGAGGGCGACGGCGGCCCGCCCGGGCCGATCCAGCTGCCGCTGCCGGTGGCGCTGCGCGAGCTGCTGCTGGATGACGTCGAGGTGCGCCTCGCCGACGGCACCCGCCTTGGCTGGCGGCACTTCGAGAGCGGGGCCGAGGCCGAAGGCAACGCCCTGACCCTGTCGCCGACGCGCCTGGTCGGACTGCGGCTGACGCCGTCGATCTCGCCGGGCAACCGGCTCGCCCTGAGCGAGGCGGAAAGCCGCGAGGACGTGCTCACGGCAGCGGCGATCGACGCCGCCGTGGCGGTGCGCTCGCCGCTGCCGGCCAGCGTCGCCGCAGCCGCCGCAGGCGTGAGCGATTCGCCGCCGTCGACGGACTCTCCGGCCGAGGAGCGCCTCCGGCTGCCGGACGTCACCCTGCCGCTGGCGGTGGAGGTGCCGAGTCTGACCGTGGAAGACGCGGCCTTCGAGGGGGCGCAGGCCTACGTCATCGACCGGCTCGATCTCCGCGTCACCGCCCGCGACCAGCACATCGCCGTGCACCCGCTCGCCGTCGCCTCCCGGGAGGCCGACGCCACCCTCCAGGCCGAGGTCACCCTGCGCGATGACTATCCCCTCGACGTACGGCTGGGCGCCGACTTCTACCTGCCCGAACGCCTGCCGGCCCTGGCCGGCCAGCGGCTCGAGCTGGCCCTGAGCGGGGACCTCGGCGACCTGGACGTGGCGCTGACTGCCAGCGGCCCCATGGAAGCCAGCCTGACGGCCCGCCTCGACGCCCTGGACCCGACGCTGCCGTTCTCCGCTCGCCTGACCAGCCCCGAGCTGCAGTGGCCGCTGCCCGGCGCCGTGGCGGCGCCCGAGGACTCGGATAACGGCGAGGACGAGGGCGCGAGCGAGACGGCGCAAGACACGCCGGCCGAGCCGTGGCGGGTCGAGAACCTCGATCTCGACGCCGAAGGCACGCTCGACGACTATCGGGTCAGCCTGGGCCTCGCCGCCCAGGGCCCGTCGCTGCCGCGCACAGACATCGCGCTGAACGGGCAGGGCAACCTGCAGCGCTTCGACTGGGCGCCGCTGCGCCTGACGCCGCCGGAGGGCACGCTGACCAGCGAGGGACGGATCGACTGGTCCGAGGCACTCTCGGTGTCGGCGCGGCTCGACGTCGACGGCTTCGACCCCGAGCCCTTCGTCGAGGGACTGGCCGGCCGTCTCGACGGCCGCCTGCAGGTGGCCTTCTCCCAGAGCGCCGATGGCTGGCGGCTCGGCGTGCCGACGCTTGCCGTGGACGGCGAACTCGCCGAGCAGCCGTTCTCGCTCTCGGGGCAGCTGTCCGGCGATCACGACATGAACTGGGACATCGCCTCGCTGAGCCTGCGCCAGGGCGACAATCGCCTGGACGCCTCTGGCCGGGTCGCGCCGAGCGAGCTGGACCTGGACGCCCGCATCGACATGCCGCGACTGGACACCCTCCATCCCGAGCTCGACGGGGCGCTCGACGGCGACATCGAGGCCCGCGGCAGCGTCGAGCGGCCGCAGCTGTCGCTGGCCCTGAGCGGCGATCGGCTGGCCTTCGGCGACAACCGCCTCGCCCGGCTGCGCCTGGACGGCGAGGTGGCCGGCCTCGACGACCCGAGCCTCGACCTGAGCCTGGCCGCCGACGACGTCGCCGCCGGTGGCCAGGCCTTCCCGTCTATCGCGCTGGGCCTCGACGGCCGGCTCTCCGAGCATCGCCTGACCCTCGACGTGGAAGGCGACCCGGACGGGCCGCTGTCGGCGCTGAACCTGGCCCTCGAGGGCGCGCTGGACGAGGCCCGCAAGCACTATCGCGGGCGGCTGACGCCGCTTGACGCCGAGACCGCCTACGGCAGCCTCGGTCTCGACCAGGCGCTGGCCTTCGATGCCGACCTGACCGCCAGCGCCGTGGAGGTCCAGCCGTTCTGCCTGACCCGCGCCGAGGGCGGCGGGCTGTGCCTGACGGCACCGCTGTCGGCGTCGTCGGACAGCGGCCGAGCCGAGCTCGCGATCCGCGAGCTGCCGATGGACCTGATCAACGACGCCATGCCGCCGGGATGGGCCATCGACGGCGCCACCGAGGGCGGCCTGGTGGCCGAATGGTCGAACGGCGGCGCCCGCTGGCAGGCCAGCGCGAATCTCGACAGCCAGGCCGAGATCAACGGCCAGGACGCCTATGGCCAGCCGTGGTCGGTGCCCGGCACCGGGCTCTCGCTCGCCCTCGACGCCGATCAGGAGCGTGCCGACGTCGACCTGGGGCTGACCTTCGGCGAACAGGGCGCGATGCGCCTCGACCTGGGCATCATCGAGCCCATGGGCGCCGGCCGCCTGGACGGGCGCTTCGAGATCGACAACCTGCGACTGGCGCCGTACCGGCCGCTGGTCGCCGACATGGAGACCCTGGAAGGCGCGCTCGACGCCGGTATCGACATCGCCGGCGACCGCGAGCAGCCGCGGCTGAACGGCCGCCTCGCGCTGGCCGGCCTGCGTGCCGAGGGCCTCGGGCTGCCGCTGTCGGTGGCCGACGGCGAGCTTGAGGTCGACCTGTCCGGCGACCGCGCCGACATCGACGGCTACCTGGAAGGCGAGGAAGGCCGGATGAACATCACCGGCGATGCCCGCTGGCCCTCGTCGGCCGCGTGGCAGGCGGCCCTCGACCTGGAAGGGCGCGACGCGCCGCTGCTGGCCGCGCTGCCGGGGTTCGGGCGGCTGCATATCGCCCCGGACCTGTCGATCCGCGCCGATCCGGACCGGCTTCAGGTGCGCGGCGAGGTCGGCATTCCCTGGGCCCGGCTCGAGGTCGGCAAGGTCCCGGCCTCGGCGGTCTCGCCGAGCCCCGACGAGGTCATCGTCACCCGCGAGGAGGCCGAGGCCGCCGACCGCCAGGCCGCCAGCGAGGAGCCGGGGGCAAGCACCGCCGAGGCCATGCAGCAGGCCGGCATGGCGCTGGACGTCCAGGTGGACCTGGTGCTGGGGCCGGACATGCGTCTCGAGGCCTACGGGCTCGAGACCGACCTGCGCGGCGACCTGCAGGTGCGCCAGTCCGACGGCCCCGTGCAGCTGTTCGGCAACGTCAACCTGGAAGACGGGCGCTTCCGGGCCTTCGGCCAGGACCTGATCGTCCGCGAGGGCATCCTCTACTTCAGCGGCCCCCCGGGCCAGCCGCTGCTCGACTTCGAGGCGGTGCGCAATCCGGACAATACCCAGGACGACGTGGTGGCCGGTCTGCGGGTCAGCGGGCCCGCGGCCAATCCCAGCCTGGAGATCTTCTCCGAGCCGTCCATGGACGAGTCCCGGGCGCTGTCCTACGTGCTGCGCGGCCGTGCGCCGGACGACAGCAGCGGCGGCAGCGCCCTGACTTCGGCGCTGATCGGCGTGACCCTGGGCCAGGCCGGCGGCGCCGTGGGCGCGATCGGCGAGGCCTTCGGCATCGACGACCTGAGCCTCGACACCGCCGGCAGCGGCGACGATAGCCAGGTGGTCGTGACCGGGAACCTGACCGACCGGCTGAGCGTCGGATATGGTGTCGGCGTCTTCTCGCCGATCGCCGAGCTGACGCTGCGCTACAAGCTGTGGCGAGACCTCTACCTCGAGGCGGTATCCGGCGCCAGCCAGGCGGTCGACCTGATCTATACCTTCAGCCTGCCGGGCGATCCCCCGGCGCTGACACGATGAGCGACATGCGCAAGACGAACCAAGGAGCCACACGATGACCACTTCGCCGCTGTACGCCCCCGAGGGCCGCGACACGCCGCTGCAGATTCTGGGTCGCCACACCGTCAGCGGCCGCGACATGACGCCGCCGTGGCCGGCGGGCCTGCAGGAGATCGTGCTCGGGCTGGGCTGTTTCTGGGGCGCCGAGCGGCTGTTCTGGCAGCTGCCCGGCGTGCATGTGACCGCCGTGGGCTATGCCGGCGGCGTGACGCCGAACCCCACCTACGAGGAGACCTGCACCGGACGCACCGGCCACGCCGAAGTGGTGCGGGTGGTTTTCGATCCGGCGACGATCGATCTGGAGACCCTGCTGCGCCACTTCTGGGAGGCCCACGATCCCACCCAGGGCAATCGCCAGGGCAACGACATCGGGCCCCAGTATCGCTCGATCATCCTGGTCACCGACGAGGCCCAGCGCGAGATCGCCGAGCACAGCCGCGCGGCCTACGACGACGCCCTGGCCCGGGTCGGACGCGGCCCCATCACCACCGCCATCGAGCCGCTCGAGACCTTCTACTACGCCGAGGACTATCACCAGCAGTACCTCGACAAGAGACCCGACGGCTACTGCGGCCTCAAGGGCACCGGCGTCAGCTGCCCGATCGGCTGAGCGGCTCGCGCAGGCAGGGCGCCGTGTCGGCCCGGCACTCCAGCTGAGCGCCGACCCGGCGCGCGAGCCAGCTCGCCAGCCGCCCGTCACGGCGTTCGACGAAGCCCACGTGACCGCCGTGGCGGGCCGTTTCCAGGCGAATTCCCGGGCCCAGTGCGACGTCCTCGAACAGGCCCGGCGGCATGAAGGGATCGTCCTCGGCGTGGAGGATCAGCGTCGGCCGGCGAATCTCCTGCAACAGTGGCCCGGCCGAGGCCCGGCGATAGTAGTCGGCGGCGCCGTCGAAGCCATGCAGCGGCGCGGTCACCACATCATCGTACTCGCGCAGGGTGCCAAGGCCGGCAAGCGCCCGGGATGACAGTGCCAGCGGCAGCTCGCCGGCCTCGAGCCGCGGCGCCACCTTGGCCTTCAACGCACCGAGCAGGTGACGCTGATAGACCCGCGCGAAGCCGCGTTCCAGGCAGTCGGCGCTGGCCGCGAGATCCACCGGCGGGGCAATGGCGATCGCGCCGTGCAGCGCCGGGGATTCGCTGCCGGCGTCCTCGGCCATCAGCTTGAGCAGCATGTTGGCCCCCAGCGACACGCCGCAGGCGATGCGCGGCGCCCGGGGATGGCGGCGGGCCAGCTGGGTCAGCAGCCAGTGGGCATCGGCGGTGTCACCGCTGTGGTAGGCCCGCGGGCGACGGTTGGGGTGGCGGCCACAGCCGCGGAAATGCATCAGCACGGCGCGATGCCCACGTTCGCCGGCCGCCGTCAGCAGCTGCCGGGCATAGGGCGAGTGCACCGAGCCTTCCAGCCCGTGGAACAGCACGAACAGCGGCGCGTCGTCGTCGGCGGGGCCCGGTGTCACCCAGCTGAGTTCGACCACATCGCCGTCGGGCAGCGCCAGCGTCTCCCAGGCCAGCGCGGGCGAGGGCGCCGGCAGCATCCTCGGCAACAGGGTCTGCAGGTGGCGATTGGCCAGGCCCGTCGGGGCGCGGAAATCCGCCGCATGGCGGCCCGGCGTCATATGGCGTCGGCCCTGGGTTCGACGAGCCTCTGCCACAGCGCCTCCACCGCCGGGTGTGGGTTGTCACGGTGGCGAAAGAGGCGAATCTCCAGCGGCACCTGCCAGCGCGTGCCGCCGGCCGGCACCAGACCGCCGGAGGCCAGCGCGGTCTGGATGGAGCGCGCCGGCAGCCAGCCGAGTCCGTAGCCGAGCCCCACCAGTTCGCGAATATTGCCGCTCTGGATGCTCTCGTTGAGCACGCTGAAGGTCGGCACCTGGCCGAGCGCCTGCAAATGCGCACGAATGCACTGGTCGATCACCCCCCGGGGGTGATAGGCGATCAGCGGCAGCGGACGACGCCCGCTGTCCTCGAGCGAGAAACGCGGGTTGCCCTCGGCGTCGGGCAGCGACACCGGCACCAGCCGCTCGCGGCCGAGCACCCGAGCCTCCAGGCCCTCGGTTTCCAGCGGCAACGTGCGTGGCGTGGCGGGCCAGTAGCAGAGCACCAGGTCGCATTCCTGGCGCTCCAGGGCCCGGAAGTAGTCGTCGGCCAGCCAGCCGGTAGCGCGCAGGTAAGGCGTGACCGGCGGGGCGGGATCGAAATCGGCCAGCCATTCCGGCAGGAAATTGGCCAGCAGGCTCTGGGGTGCGGCCAGGCGCAGACGGCTGGCGTCCGCCTCGGCCAGCTGGCCGAGGCGCTCGCGGGCGGTGGTCACCCGTCGGGTGACGTCCTCGCACAGCGCCAGGAACTCCTCGCCGGCCGGCGTCAGCGACAGCGGCAGGGTCTGGCGATTGATCAGGGTGGCCCCCATCTCCTCCTCGAGCAGCTTGATGCGGCGCGAGAAGGTCGGCTGGGTCACGTTCTGGGTCTCCGCCGCCCGCGAGAAGTGGCGCGTACGCGCCAGGGCGATGAAGTCTTCCAGCCAGCGTAATTCCATAGTGTTCCTTGTGCCGGAGCGCCAGGGACGGTGAGTCTACTCAGCTTAGCCAGCGTTGACCAACCGGTCAGCCGGATGATCAACGGCAGCGGTTCTCCGCGCGTCTAGCCGAGCGCAGGCACTTTTCGATACCTCAGATCCGGCCTTCCTCCACCCCATGACAGGCCACCTGGCCGCCCTGGTCGGTGGCGATCAGGGTCGGGACTTCTTCCCGGCAGCGCGCGTCGGCATGCGGGCAGCGGCCGTGGAACACACAGCCCGACGGCAGGTTCACCGGCGTCGGCACCTCGCCCTGCAGGCGGATGTGCTGCGGGCGGTCATCCTCGAGCCGGGGAATCGCCGACATCAGCGCCTGGGTGTAGGGATGGCGCGGGGTGGCGAACAGCGTCGCCGTGGGCGCCACCTCGCACACCCGGCCCAGATACATGACCGCCACCCGGGTGCCGAAGTGCTCGACGACGGCCAGGTCATGGGTGATGAACAGGTAGGTCAGGTTGCGCTGCTGCTGGGCCTCCATCAGCAGGTTGAGTACCTGGGCCTGGATCGAGACGTCGAGGGCCGAGATCGGTTCATCGGCGACGATGAACTCCGGGTCCACCGCCAGCGCCCGGGCGATGGCGATGCGCTGACGCTGGCCGCCGGAGAATTCGTGGCCGTAGCGCGCCCCCCAGTCCGGGGCGATGCCCACCGCGTTCATCACCTCGGCGACCTTGTCCTGGACCCTGGCCGGCGACCAGTCGGGATGATGCAGGCGAATCGGCTCCTCCAGCGTCTGCTGGATGGTCATGCGCGGGTTCAGCGACGCATAGGGATTCTGGAAGATCATCTGCATGCGCCGACGGTAGGGCAGCAGCTCCCTGGTGGAGCGGTCGTCGATGCGCTCGCCGTCGTAGCGGATCTCCCCGGCGCTGGGGGTGATCAGGCCCATCACGGTGCGCGCCACCGTGGACTTGCCGCAGCCGGACTCGCCGACCACGCACAGCGCCTCGCCGCGCCGGATGTCCAGGTCGACGCCGTTGATGGCGTGCACGTGCTTCTGCTCGCGCACCAGCTTGCCGCCCTTGAACTTGAGCTGCTCGAGGAAGTCGCCGGACAGCGAGAAGCGCTTCTCCAGCCCGCGGATCGACAGCAGCGGCTCGGCCGTCTCCGGCGCCTTCGAAGCGCCCGGGGAGGAGCCGGTAGATGAAGAAAGAGAGGCGGTGGTCATGAATCTTGCTCCTCGGCCGGAATGCGTTCGCGTTCGATCATCTCGGCGACCATGTGGCAGGCCGCCTGGCAGTTGCCCGAGGCGACGAAGGCGGGCACCTCGTCGACGCAGGCCTGGCGACGCGAGCCGTCGGGCCGGGTGACGAAGCCGCAGCGCGGATGGAAGGCGCAGCCGCTCGGCAGGTGGCTGAGCGATGGCATGCTGCCGGGGATCTGGTTGAGCCGCTCGCCGGGCGTGGCCATCTGCGGCAGGGCGTTGAGCAGGCCCTGGGTGTAAGGGTGCTGCGGGTCGTTGATGATCTCGCGGGTCGGGCCCTGCTCGATCACGCGGCCGGCATACATCACCAGCATGCGCTGGGTGACCTGGCTGACCACGCCCAGGTCGTGGGTGATCAGCACCAGGCCGACGTTGTGCTCCTCGCACAGCTCCAGCAGCAGCGCCATGATCTCGGCCTGGATGGTCACGTCCAGCGCCGTGGTGGGCTCGTCGGCGATGATGATGTCCGGGTCGAGCAACAGCGCGATGGCGATGATCACGCGCTGACGCATGCCGCCGGAGAGCTCGTGGGGATACTGCTCGAGGCGCGCCTCGGGCGAGGGGATCTGCACCTGCTCGAGCTTGCGCAGCGAGATCGCCCGGGCGTCCTTGGTCGAGATGCGACGGTGGGCCTTCAGGCACTCGATCATCTGCTCGCCGATGGTCAGCACCGGATTGAGCGTCATCATCGGGTCCTGGAAGATCATCGAGATGCGATGCCCGCGGATGCGGCGCAGGGCGCGGTCGGACAGGCCGATCAGCTCCTGGCCGTCGAACACGATGCTGCCGCCGGCGATGTAGCCGGGCTTGGCGATCAGGTTGAGCAGGCTGAAGGCGGCCACGGACTTGCCGGCGCCGGACTCGCCGACGATGCCCAGGCGTTCGCCGCGATCCAGGCTGAAGCAGACGTCGCGCAGGGCCTGGACGTCGCCGCGGCGCAGCGCGAAGCGCACGTCGAGGTGGTTGACTTCGAGAAGTGACATGGGAACTCCTTGGCCTCAGCCCTTGTGCCGGATGAAGAGGCGCGGATCGAGCGCGTCGTGCCGGCGACCGTCGGACATGGGGGACGTATCGATATTCAGCATGGCCTCAGCCCTTGTAGAGACGCGGATTGAGGACGTCGCGCAGCCAGTCGCCGAGCAGGTTGATGACCAGCACCAGCACCACCAGCACCAGGCCCGGGATCAGGGTGATCCACCAGGAGCCGGACTGGATGTAGTCGAACCCGGACTTGATCAGCGAGCCCAGCGAGGGCTGGGTCTCGGGCATGCCGAGGCCGAGGAAGGACAGCGCCGCCTCGGAGATGATGGCGTTGGCCACCTGCACGGTGGAGATGACGAAGATCGGCGACAGGGTGTTGGGCAGGATATGGCGAAACATGATGCGCCGGCTCGGCAGCCCCATCACGCGGGCGGCGTCGACATATTCCTTGCTCTTCTCGGCCAGCACCGAGGCGCGCACGGTGCGCGCATACTGGGGCCACTCGGCCAGGCCGATGATCAGCACCAGCAGCGGCACCGCATAGGTGCTGAAGGTGGCGCCGCCGAAGATTGCCTTGAACAGCGCGCCGACCACGATCGCCACCATCAGGGTGGAGAACGACAGCTGGATATCGGCCATGCGCATCAGGAAGGCATCGACGCGCCCGCCCAGGTAGCCGGCCAGCAGGCCGAAGCACACGCCGAGGGTGGCCTGCAGCGCCACCGCGCCGAAGCCGATGATCAGCGAGACCCTGAGGCCGTAGAGGATGGTCGAGAGCAGGTCACGCCCCTGGGCATCGGTGCCCATGAGATAGGCCGGATCGCTGCCGTCGACCCAGAACGGCGGCAGCTCCGAGGCCAGGATATCGATCTGTGCCAGGTCGTAGGGGTTCATCGGTGCCAGCCAGGGTGCCAGGACGGCGCAGGCCACCATCAGGATGAACACCGCCAGGCTGACCTGGGCGATCGGGTCACGCAGGAAACTGTAGAGCAGGTAGGAGTCGCGAAAGCGCTCCCAGCGGCTCGCCGTGGACGAGCTCGCAGCGGATGAGGTCGAGGTGGTCATGCGGGCTTTCCTGTCAGCTTGACGGTGGGGTTGACCAGGCCATAGATCAGGTCGACCAGGGTGTTGGTGATCACGAAGATCAGCCCCACGATCATCAGGTAGGTGACGATCAGCGGAATGTCGGAGCGTTCGATGGCGTCGAGGAACATCAGGCCCATGCCGGGCCACTGGAACACCGTCTCGGTGAGGATGGTGTAGGCGACCAGGGTACCGATCTGTACCCCGCCCACGGTGATCACCGGCAGCATGGTGTTCTTCAGCGCGTGCAGGAAGTAGATGCGGCGCAGCGAGATGCCCTTGGCGCGGGCGAACTTCACGTACTCCGACTGCATCACCTCGAGCATCTCGGCGCGGATCAGGCGGATGAACAGCGGCAGCATGATCGAGGCCAGCGAGATGGCGGGCAGCACCAGGTAGGTCAGCCCCTCGAGGGAGGCGAAGTTGGTCTCCCAGGTGCCGAACACCGGCACCGGGTCGCCGCGGCCGTAGGCCGGCATGCCGCCGTCGGTACTGATCAGGTCATTGAGCCAGGCGCCCCAGCCGGTATCGGCGGGGAAGGGCGACCAGGACACGCCGATGGCGAACAGCTGGATCAGCACGATGGCGGTCAAAAACACCGGTATCGAGATACCGATGATCGACACGCCCATGAAGAACCGCGACAGCCAGGCACGCGGCCGGATGGCGCTGTAGACCCCGATGGGAATCGACAGGGCGATGATCAGGAAGGTGGACGCGGCCACCAGCTCCAGGGTCGCGGGCAGGTGGCGCAGGATGACGTCGGTGGTCGGCTCGTTGAAGACGTAGGAATAACCGAAGTCGAACTGCACCGCGTTGGCGGCGAAGCGCAGGTACTGCACCGCGAAGGGGTCGTTCAGGCCCAGTTCCTCGCGCAGCGCCGCGCGCTCGCTCTCCGGCACCGACTGGCCGACCATCTGCTGGATGGGGTCGCCCAGATTGTCCTGGATGGCGAAGGCGATCACGCTGATGACGAACATCACCAGCAGCGCATGGAAAAGGCGCTTGATCAGAAAGGCGATCATGAGTGGCGTCCCGTAGGCAATACGGGGTGGCACGCTCGCGTCGAGCGCGCCACCGGGTCAGGATGGGGGGAAGTCCTCGCCGACGATGACGCCGGCGAGGGAGGAATCACTCTTCCTCGACGACCAGGTCCCCGAGATAGGGGAAGTTCATCACGTTGACGACCGGCTCGATATCGACGTTGGCGGCGGATGCCCAGGCCAGGTCCTGCCAGTGCAGCGGAATGAAGGCGGCCTCGTCATGCAGGGTCTGCTCGACCCGCTGCAGCATCTCGGCGCGGGCCTTGAGGTCGACCTCCAGGTTGGCCTCGGTGACCAGGGCATCGAGCTCCGGGTTGCAGTAGTTGCCGGCGTTGTACTGACCGGCCCCGCTGTCGGCGTCCGGGCAGGCGGTGAGGTACTCGTGCAGGTTGGCCGAGTCCTCGGTGTCGGCGTGCCAGCCGATCATCATCATGTCGGCGACACGGTCGTCGTATTCGCCCCAGTACTGGGCCTTGGGCAGGGTCTTGAGATCCACCGTGACGTTGATGCGCGCCAGCATGGCGGCCACCGCCTGAGCGATCTTGGCGTCGTTCACGTAGCGGTTGTTGGGCGCCATCATGGTGATCTCGAAGCCGTCCTCATAGCCGGCCTCGGCCATGAGTTCCTGGGCTCGCTCGAGGTCGTAGCGTGGCGCGAGGTCCTCGACGTGGCCCGCATACCCTTCCGGCGACATCTGGGCCGCCGGGGTGGCGAAGCCCTTCATCAGCCGGTCGGCGATGCCTTCCTGGTTGATGGCATAGGCGAAGGCCTGGCGCACCCGCGGATCCTGGAAGGCCTCGACGCGCTCCTGATTCATGTGGAAGAGGATGATCCGGGTGCCGGTCATGGTGACCAGCTGGGTATCGTCGTCGTTACGGATGCGCTCCAGGTCGTTGGGCGGCACCGGGGCGATGAAGTCGACGTCGCCGGAGAGCAGGGCGGCCACGCGGGTGGCGTTCTCGCTGATCGGCGTCATCACGATCTTGTCGACGTTGCCGGGGGAATCCTCGTCCCAGTAGTCGTCGTGGCGTTCGAACACCACGCGCACGCCCTGCTGGCGTTCGCTGACCTCGAAGGGACCGGTGCCGGACAGATGCCGCGAGGCGTAGGAGTTGCCGTTCTTGACGATCTCGTCCTTGGGATCACCGTCGGCGTCCTCACCGCTGTAGAACTGGCTGTCCATCGGGAAGATGTAGGTCGCCAGGTTGAGCAGCAGCGGATAGGGCTTCTCGGTGGTGAACTCCACGGTGTGCTCATCGACCGCGGTCACCGAGGCGATGGGCGCGAAGATCGCCTTGAAGTCGGGGCTGCGCTTCAGACGCTCCACGGTCCACACCACGTCCTCGGCGGTGAAGGCGTTGCCGCTGTGGAATTCGACGCCCTCACGCAGCGTCATGCGCAGGGTGGTGTCGTCGACCTGCTCCCAGTCGGTGGCCAGGCGCGGGGCGAACTCGAGGTCCTTGTTCCAGCGCACCAGCGGGTCGAAGGTCATGTGGGACAGCTGCAGGATACCGCCGGAGAGCTGCTCGTGGATATCGAGCGACACCGGGTCGGCGTCGTAGGCCATGCTGAGGGTGGTCTCGGCCTGGGCGGCCGGTGCGATGGCAGCCGCGGTCATGGCCGCGCCGACGGCGCTGGCCAGAAGGGTCTTCTTGATTGTCATGTTGTATTCCATGCCGGATGGATTGTTATGCGTATCGCCTCGGGATGGGGCGAACGACCGTTTGTTCCGGTCCGGCCTTCAACATAGAGAGTTCGGCGGCGGGAGGACAATCGAAATAACGAGAGGCGTCATGCGCCCGGCGAATGAGGCTCGCCTGGCGGTGCCAGGCGGTCGTTGGGATACGGCAGGGCGACCCGGCCGAGGCCCACCGACGGGGCGTTCATGACGTTTTGATGGGGCAGGGAGGCGGCTCTTATGATCGGGATCGCTGACAAGTTGCTTTTTTTATTACCACCATAGCGGCGGTCAATGGCCGCGGACCTCCCGGGGGCTGCCGACGGCTGGTATGATCGCTGCCACTCACGCCCATCCCCTCTATCACGCACCCATCTATACACACCCAACAGGAGATGCCTGTGTCTGTGACCGAGTATGACTACGACCTCTTCGTCATCGGGGCGGGATCCGGCGGCGTTCGCGCCGCACGCACCGCCGCCGCCACCGGGGCCCGCGTTGCCGTGGCCGAGGATCGCTACCTGGGCGGCACCTGTGTCAACGTCGGCTGCGTGCCCAAGAAACTGTATTCCTACGCCGCCCACTTCCACGACAGCTTCGAGGACGCCAGCGGCTTCGGCTGGACCCTGCCCGAGGCGCCCACCTTCGACTGGGCGACCCTGCGTGACAACAAGATCGGCGAGATCAAGCGCCTCAACGGCATCTACGGCCGGCTGCTCGACGGCGCCGGCGTGCGCCTGATCAACGGCCGGGCCACGGTGGTCGACGAGCATCACGTCAGCGTCGGCGGCGAGACCATCAGCGCCGAGAAGATCCTGGTCGCCGTGGGCGGCTGGCCCTGGGTGCCGGACTTCCCGGGCAATGAGCTGACGCTGGACTCCAACCGCGTCTTCGATCTCGACCGCTTCCCGGAACGCTTCCTGGTGCTCGGCGGCGGCTATATCGCCGTGGAGTTCGCCAGCATCTTCAACGGCCTGGGCAGCGACACCCACCTGGTCTACCGCGGTGACCTGTTCCTGCGAGGCTTCGACCAGGAAGTGCGCGAGTTCACCCGCGACGAGATGGACAAGAAGGGCGTCAACCTGCACTTCGGCACCAACATCGAGACCATCGAGCAGGTCGAGGGCGGCCTCGAGGTGACCCTGACCAGCGGCGAGACGCTGGAAGTGGATGCGGTGCTGGCCGCCACCGGCCGTCGCCCGCACCTCGAAGGGCTGGGCCTGGACAAGCTCGATGTCGCCACCAGCGACGACGGCAAGCTCAAGGTCAACGAGCGCTTCGAGACCTCGGTGCCGTCCATCCTGGCGCTGGGCGACGTCACCGACGGCCCCGAGCTCACTCCGGTGGCGCTGGAAGAGGCCATGAAGCTGGTCGAGCACCACTTCGGCGACACCACGCCCGAGCCGCTGGACTACGAGCGCATCGCCACCGCGGTGTTCTGCCATCCCAACATCGGCACCGTGGGCCTCTCCGAAGAGGCCGCGCGCGAGCGTTTCGACGCCATTCGCGTCTACAGCGCCGATTTTCGCCCCATGAAACACACCCTGTCCGGCAGCAGCGAACGCTGCCTGATGAAGCTGATCGTCGATGACGAGAGCGACGTGGTGGTCGGGGCGCACATGGTCGGCGACGAGGCCGGCGAGCTGATCCAGGGCATCGCCATCGCGGTGCGTGCCGGGCTGACCAAGGCCCAGTTCGACCAGACGGTGGGCATCCATCCCACCGGCGCCGAGGAATTCGTGACCATGCGTACGCCGACGCGTCGCTGACGCCACGGACGGCGACATCTCGCCGTCACACCATCGCCACAAGAGCGGGCCACCCTGAATGGGTGGCCCGCTGCGTTTGAAGGCTCGACAGGCCGGAGGAACGAGACGGGACTATGCTGTGAGAAGCCCGTCATGGCGGCATTTCCACATAAGCTATAATACAGGTTTATGGTTTTTTGCCGCCCGGATAACAGGGTTTTTGAAAAGGTGATAAGCAGCTGTTATGCTAATTCCCGAATTCGCTAAGCGAACATGATAATGAACGTGACCACAGAGCCCTTCATTCCCTCCGCCGAGCTCGCCCGGCCCAGCGTTGCCGACACCGTCGTCGGCCATCAGTCCACCCCGCTGTTCATCCGCAAGCCCAACCCGGACGACGGCTGGGGCATCTACGAACTGGTCAAGTCCTGCCCGCCGCTGGACATCAATTCCGCCTACGCCTATCTGCTGCTGGCGACCCAGTTTCGCGACAGCTGCGCCGTGGCCACCAACGAGGAAGGCGAGATCGTCGGCTTCGTTTCCGGCTACGTGAAGAGCAACTGCCCGGACACCTATTTCCTGTGGCAGGTCGCCGTGGGCGAGAAGGCCCGCGGCACCGGCCTGGCTCGCCGCCTGGTGGAGGCCGTGATGGGCCGCCCGGAGCTGGCCGAGGTACACCACCTCGAGACCACCATCACGCCGGACAACCAGGCGTCCTGGGGCCTGTTCCGCCGTCTGGCCGACCGCTGGCAGGCGCCGCTGAACAGCCGTGAATACTTTTCCACCGATCAGCTGGGCGGTGAGCACGACCCCGAAAACCTCGTGCGCATCGGGCCTTTCCAGACCGCCGACATCTGATCGCTGCTGCCACGGTGCCGGCGCGCCACGTCGGCCGGCATCGTCACGCCCGAATTTCCCTTTCTTCCGCTCTTTCCGACAGGAGGTCGCAATGCAGACCCAGACCCTCGAACGCATGGAATCCGACGTCCGGACCTATTCCCGCTCCTTTCCGGTCGTCTTTACCAAAGCGCAGAATGCGCGCCTGACCGACGAGACCGGCCGCGAGTACATCGATTTCCTGGCTGGCGCCGGCACCCTGAACTACGGCCACAACAACCCCAAGATCAAGCAGGCGCTGGTCGACTATCTGGCCAGCGACGGCATCGTCCACGGCCTGGACTTCTGGACCGCCGCCAAGCGCGACTACCTCGAGACCCTCGAGGAAGTGATCTTCAAGCCGCGCGGCCTGGACTACAAAGTGCACTTCCCGGGGCCGACCGGCACCAACGCCGTCGAAGCGGCCATTCGCCTGGCCCGCGTGGCCAAGGGCCGTCACAACATCGTGACCTTCACCAACGGCTTCCACGGCGTGACCATGGGGGCACTTGCCACCACCGGTAACCGCAAGTTCCGCGAGGCCACCGGCGGCATCCCGACCCAGGGCGCCTCCTTCCTGCCGTTCGACGGCTACATGGGCGAGGCCACCGACACCCTCGACTACTTCGAGAAGCTGCTCGGCGACAAGTCCGGCGGCCTGGACGTGCCGGCCGGCGTGATCGTCGAGACCGTGCAGGGCGAAGGCGGCATCAACGTGGCCGGTCTCGACTGGCTCAAGCGTCTGGAAGGCATCTGCCGTGCCCACGACATCCTGCTGATCGTCGACGACATCCAGGCCGGCTGCGGCCGTACCGGCAAGTTCTTCAGCTTCGAGCACGCCGACGTGGTGCCGGACATCGTCACCAACTCCAAGTCGCTGTCCGGCTTCGGCCTGCCGTTCGCCCACGTGCTGATGCGCCCCGAGCTCGACAAGTGGAAGCCGGGCCAGTACAACGGTACCTTCCGCGGTTTCAACCTGGCCTTCACCACCGCCGCCGCCGCGCTGCGCCAGTACTGGAGCGACGACACCTTCGAGCGTGACGTGCAGCGCAAGGGCCGCATCGTCGAGGAGCGCTTCCAGAAGATCGCCGCCTGGCTCACCGAGGAGCACGGCATCGAGGCCAGCGAGCGCGGGCGTGGCCTGATGCGCGGCATCGACATCGGCAGCGGTGACATCGCCGACAAGATCACCGGCCAGGCCTTCGAGAACGGCCTGATCATCGAGACCAGCGGCCAGGACGGTGAAGTGGTGAAGTGCCTGTGCCCGCTGACCATTCCCGACGAGGACCTGATCGAAGCCCTGGACATCCTCGAGGCCAGTGCCCGCCAGGCCCTGAGCTGATCGATTCACCCGGCCCGTCTCGTCGCCGACGAGGCGGGTGGTCATCGGTGCCGGCCCGTGCCTCGACACATCGAGCGGGCCGGCCGTCACACCAGACATCCCATGGAGAGCGCCAATGATCGTTCGCAATCTCGAGGAAGCCCGTCAGACCGACCGCATGGTCACCGCCGAGAACGGCAACTGGGACAGCACCCGCCTGTCGCTGGCCGAGGACGGCGGCAACTGCTCCTTCCATATCACCCGGATCTATGAGGGCACCGAGACCCACATCCACTACAAGCACCACTTCGAGGCGGTGTACTGCATCGAAGGCGAGGGCGAGGTCGAGACCCTGGCCGACGGCAAGATCTGGCCGATCAAGCCGGGCGACATCTACATCCTCGATCAGCATGACGACCACCTGCTGCGGGCGACCAAGACCATGCATCTGGCCTGCGTGTTCACTCCGGGCCTGACCGGTAAAGAGGTTCACCGCGAGGATGGCTCCTACGCGCCGGCCGACGACTGATCAACCATCGATCAGGCCATGACGCCAACGGCCCCGGTTCCATCAGGAACCGGGGCCGTGTCGTTTCCTGTAAAGAAAGAACGGGAAGACAGGGCAGGGTGACTACCTAGCGTGGGGCATCGCGGTCGAAGATGATGGTGATCTCGGCCAGCGTCAGGCCGAACTTCTTCATGGACGTACGATTGATCAGCCGGCCGTCGGGCTGCAGGAACATCCAGTCGTCCATCTGGAAGGTGAGGTCGCGCCCGTCGACCGTGACCTCGAGTGGATAGCTCATATGGAAGACGTGCCCGGCCTGACGAGCCTGCACCACGCCCTCGACGTCATTGGCGCGCCCCTCCCAGCGGCCGCCGTCGCGACGCTCGAAGGTCCAGACGCGGCGATCGGTCTCGCCGTCGGCGTAGGTGAAACGCTCATCCAGGGTCAGGGTGTCGCCCTCGACGCTGCCGTCGATGTCCACCGTGAAGCGGCGCTGCACCTCGCCGCTGTAGTCCTGCACCATGCCCCAGGCCCGCGTCTGCCCCTCGAAGTAGTCGGCGATGTCGAGCCGTGGCGTGGTTCCCGCGTAGCGCCCCACGTCGATGCCGGCACAGCCGGCGAGCATCAACACCAGGGCCAGCCAGACGATCGGGCGGCCCCGCCGGCTCGGTAATTTTCTATACATGACTCATATCCTTTATGCGTGCTGTATAATAATATAGAGGAGTGAGGCCGCGGGTGCCATGCGAGCCGGGGCAGGTCGGGCTTCGGGACATCGGCATGTCATCCGCTTCGGGCCACCGGGCGCGAATCTCGGCGAAGCGCTGTTCGGTCAGGACGTGTCGATCTTCTCGGCACCGCCTTCACGGACGGCAGGGTCAAGGCCTCACGGGATTCGATTGGACGCGGTGCGACGAGAGGAATATGTTAGGGGGGCTCATTAGTTGGGGAAGAGGCAATGAGCCAGGACGAGCATATCAGAGAGTATTCGGGCGCAGCGGCCGGCTGGGGAGCGCTGAAGAGCGTGACCAAAAGCTGGCTCGGCAGCGACAACGCGGTCAGGAACCTCCGTGCCATGCTCAAGACCAACCAGGATCACGGCTTCGACTGCCCGGGATGCGCCTGGGGCGAGGCGCCGGAGAGCGGGCTGGTGAAGTTCTGCGAGAACGGTGCCAAGGCGGTGAACTGGGAATCCACCGGGCGCTCCGTCGGCCCCGCGTTCTTCGCCGAACACCGCGTCTCGGACCTGCTCAGGCAGAGCGACTACTGGCTCGAATATCAGGGCCGGCTGTCGCATCCCATGCGCTACGACGCCGACAGTGACCGCTACGTCGAGATCCGCTGGGAAGACGCCTTCGCGCTGATCGCCGAGCACCTGAACCGTCTCGAGTCGCCCGACCAGGCCGAGTTCTACACCTCCGGCCGGGCCAGCAACGAGGCCGCCTACCTCTATCAGCTGTTCGTGCGTGCCTTCGGCACCAACAACTTTCCCGACTGCTCGAACATGTGTCACGAGGCCAGCGGCATCGGCATGACCGATAGCCTCGGCGTGGGCAAGGGCACCGTGGTGTTCGACGACCTGGCGCACGCCGAGGCGATCTTCGTCATCGGCCAGAATCCCGGCACCAACCATCCGCGCATGCTCGAGCCGCTGCGCGAAGCAGTTCAGCGCGGCGCCCAGGTCGTCTGCATCAATCCGCTGAAAGAGCGCGGCCTCGAGCGCTTCCAGCATCCCCAGAAACCGCTGGAAATGCTCGGCAACGCCTCAGAGCCCACCCACACCGCCTATTTGCGTCCGGCCCTCGGCGGCGACATGGCGCTGATGCGCGGCATCGCGAAATACCTGCTGGGCTGGGAGCGCGAAGCGCTGGCGGCCGGCGAGCCGCCGGTGTTCGATCACGCCTTCCTCGAGCCCCACACCGACGGCCTGGACGACTACCTGGCCGCCGTGGATGCCACGCCCTGGGCGCATATTCGCGCGCAGTCGGGGCTCTCGCTCGACGACATCGAGCTGGCCGCACAGATGTATCGCCGTGCCGAACGGGTGGTGATGTGCTGGGCGATGGGCATCACCCAGCACCGCCATTCGGTGGCAACGGTGCAGGAAATCGTCAATCTTCAGCTGCTGCGCGGCAATGTCGGCAAGCCGGGCGCCGGGCTGTCGCCGGTGCGCGGCCACAGCAACGTGCAGGGCGATCGCACCATGGGCATCGACGAGAAGCCGCCGGCGAGGCTGCTCGACGCCCTGGAGCGGCGCTTCCGCTTCGAGGCGCCGCGGGACCATGGTCACAACACGGTGCAGGCGATCCAGGCGATGGAAGAAGGGCGGTCGAAGGTCTTTCTCGGCCTGGGCGGCAACTTCGCCCAGGCCACGCCGGATACCGAGCGCACCCACGCCGCGCTGCGACACTGCGAGCTGACCGTGCACATCGCCACCAAGCTGAACCGCTCGCACCTGGTGACCGGCCGGGACGCCCTGATCCTGCCGTGCCTGGGCCGCACCGAGATCGACATGCAGGCCGAGGGGCCTCAGGGCGTCACCGTTGAGGACACCTTCAGCATGGTGCACATCTCCCATGGCCAGCTGACACCGCGATCTCCACATTTACGCTCGGAGCCCGCGATCATCGCCGGCATCGCCCAGGCGACGCTGGGCCCGCATCCCGTGGACTGGATGTCGCTGATCGCCGACTATGGCCGCATCCGCGATCTGATCGCGGTCACCATTCCCGGCTTCGAGGACTTCAACGCACGGCTGGACCAGCCCGGCGGCTTCCACCTGGGCAACGCCGCCGCGGAGCGGGTGTGGCACACGAACAGCGGCAAGGCCCGGTTCCGCTCCCACGCGCTGCCCGAGGCGCTGGTCAACGCCGGCGTGCTGGCGCGCGGCGAGATGCCGGACCTGATCCTGCAGACGCTGCGTTCCCACGATCAGTACAACACCACGCTCTACGGGCTGGACGATCGCTACCGTGGCGTCTTCGGGCTGCGCGAGGCGGTGTTCGCCAGCGAGACGGAAATCCGGCGGCTCGGCTTCGCCCCCGGTGACCGGGTAGACCTGGTGTCGCTGTGGGACGACGGCCGCGAGCGTCGGGTCAGCGATTTCCAGCTGGTGGCCTATGACATGCCGGACGGCCAGGCCGCGGCCTACTATCCGGAAACCAATCCGCTGGTGCCGCTCGACAGCTACGGCGAGCAGACCTTCACGCCGACCTCGAAGTTCATCGCGATCCGGCTCGAGCGCGCCGCGCCCAGCCAGCGACTGGACGCCGAGACGGCCTGACATCATCGACTGCGGGGCCGCGCGCCCGGAACCTCGAGAGGCGTTCCGGGCGCCGGCGTCTCGGCCGTGACATCCGCCGGCAGTGTGACGGGGGTTCCCATGGCGAAAGCGTGACGGCTGGACGACACTGGGCATCATGCCAGGCCGTCGAGGCCGTCACCGTAGGTAGTGGACGGAGACGGCGTCTGGGTGTCGCGATGATGACACAAGGGCATCAAGCCGCCACGGACAGGATTTCGCATAATATATATTATGTTAAATCATGGTCGTGTCGGAGCCATGCAAGCCCAGGTCACCCACGGATTCGTCATCGCCACGACATGGACAGCTTGCCCCCCGCTCCTTATCATCCCGTCAGTTCGCGAGGCCTTTGCCTCTTCAACTCGCCAGAGCCAAGGATGTCGACGACATGCCGATTCGCCCCCTGCTGATTGCCCCTCTCGCCGCCCTGTTATCGCTCGGTGGCTGCGGAATGGTGCCCCAGCGCGAAGCGCCCCCCGAGCCCGTCACCCAGCAGGCCTTCGCGAATCGCATGGATCGGCTCCAGGCCGACCTGGCCGACCGCTGCGACGCCACGCTCCAGGCCCAGTCGGCGCACCGCGAGGAGCAGCTGGGCCTGCGCGCCGACGTGCGCGAGCTGGGATACCTGCTGCGCAACGTGCGCGGCGAGCTCGAGACGCTGCGCGGCGAGACACGCCAGGAGCCGACGTCCCGCAATTGCCCGGTGGTCGACGAGCGGCTCGACAAGAAGACCCTGGTCGGTCGCAGCGAGTGGATCGGCCTGCCCGAGGTGGGCACCTATCTGGAAGCTCGTATCGATTCCGGTGCCGAAATGTCGTCGCTGTCGGCCACCGAGATCACGCCGTTCGAGCGTGACGGCGAAGACTGGGTGCGCTTCAAGCTGGGCCTCAACGACGAGGACAGCGTGATCGAGACGAAGCGCGACGAGTGGATCGAGGCGCCTGTCGAGCACCGGGTCCGCGCCGCCCAGGCCAACGGCGAGGCCCCGCGGCCGGTGATTCGCCTGCTGCTGACGCTGGGGCCGCTGCGCGAAAGCGTGGAGTTCACCCTCGATGACCGCACCCATCTCGACTCTCCGGCGCTGCTGGGCCGTCGCTTCCTGATGGATATCGCCATCGTCGACGTAGCCCGCCGGCATATCTACGATCGCCCCGAATTTTCCTCGCCGTCGGCAGCGGATGCCGACGCGCCCGAGACACAAGACGAGACGACGGCGCCCTGATCCCGTCAGCGAAGCCCACGTCACGCGCCCAAGGAAGCCGACATGTCCCGACTGCCCTTTTATCTGATCGTCGCCCTGCTGCTGGTCACCGGCATTGCCATGAGCGTCCATCGCCATGTCCAATTCGAGGTCCCCTGGACGCCGGGCGAACAGCGCCAGGTCTGGGAGATCGAAGCCCAGGTCGACTTCCGCGCCGACGGCGGCCCGGCCAGGGTCGAAATGGCCCTGCCTTCCACCCAGCCCGGCTTCCGGGTGCTCACCGAGCACACCGCCTCGCCCGGCTATGGCCTGAACTACCTCGAGGAGAACGGCGCGCGCCGTGCCCTGTGGTCGGTACGCGAGGCCGAGGGCAACCAGCAGCTCTATTACAGCGCCCAGGTCCTGGTCGCGCCGAACGCAGAGGCCGGTGACGTGCCGCCGCCGCGCCCGGTGCCGAACGTGGTCTGGGAGCCGCCTTATGACACCGCGGCCCAGGAAGTCATCGACCATGCCTGGTCGCGCAGCGCCGATCCCTTCACCTTCGCCCAGCAGCTGATCAGCGACTTCAGCGACGAGCGGCGTGGCGAGAACGTGCGCCTGCTGCTGACCCAGTTCGATCGCTCGCCGCTGCTGCTGCGACTGTTCCATCAGGCCGGCGTCCAGGCGCGAGCGGTCAGCGGCCTGACGCTGGAGAACGGCCGGCGTCGCCAGGCCCTGAACACCTGGCTCGAGGTCTACGACGGCAACGAGAGCGCCTTGTTCGATCCGGCCACCGGCCAACGCGGACGCCCGGACAACCTGCTGCTGTGGGAGAACGCCGGCCAGTCGGTGCTGGAGGTACAGGGCGGGACCAACTCCCGGATCAGCTTCTCGATGATCTCGCGCAACCAGCCCGCCGCCGCCGCGGTGCGCAGCCAGGTGGCCAGGGACGCCGACACTCTGCTCAACTTCTCGATCCACAGCCTGCCGCTCGAGGAGCAGGCACTGTTCCAGACCATCCTGCTGATTCCCATCGGCGCGCTGGTCGTGGTGCTGCTGCGGGTGCTGGTAGGGATCAAGACATCGGGCACCTTCATGCCGGTGCTGATCGCCCTGGCCTTCATCCAGACCTCGCTGGTGACGGGACTGGTCGGCTTCCTGCTGGTCGTGGCCGTGGGCCTGGTGATCCGCAACTACCTGTCCTACTTGAACTTGCTACTGGTGGCCAGGGTGACGGCGGTGATCATCACGGTCATCGCCATCATCTCGCTGTTCTCGGTGCTGTCGTTCCGCATGGGCCTCAACGCCGGACTGCAGATCACCTTCTTCCCGATGATCATCCTGTCGTGGACCATCGAGCGCATGTCGATCCTGTGGGAAGAGGAAGGCCCCAAGGAAGTGCTGATCCAGGGCGGCGGCAGCATGCTGACCGCGGTGCTGGCCTACCTGGCGATGAACAACCCCTGGATCCGCCACATCACCTTCAACTTCCTCGGGGTGCAGCTGATCCTGATGGCGCTGATCCTGATGCTCGGCAACTACACCGGCTACCGGCTGCTGGAGCTGCGTCGCTTCAAGCCGGTCACGGAGGACTGATCGCATGTGGACCTCCCCGGGCAAGCTGCGCGCCAAGGGCATCATCGGCATGAACCAGCGCAACATCCGCTATATCGGCCGCTACAACGACCGGCGGCTGTATCCGCTGGTCGACGACAAGCTCCAGACCAAGCTGCTCGCCCAGCGGTACGACATCAGCACTCCGGCGCTGATCGGCACCGTCTCGACCCAGTTCGGCGTCAAGCGCATCCACGAGATGCTGGCCGCCCACGGCGGCTTCGTGATCAAGCCGGCCAAGGGCAGCGGCGGCAAGGGCATCCTGGTCATCGAACAGCGCGACGGCGCGCACTTCGTGAAGCCCAGCGGCGCCCACCTCACCCTGGAGGACGTCGAACGCCACGTGTCGAACATTCTCTCGGGGCTCTATTCGCTGGGCGGCTCACCGGACGTGGCGGTGATCGAGGCGCTGATCGACTTCGACGAATCCTTCGCCGAATACAGCTACGAGGGCGTGCCGGACATCCGCGTGATCGTCTTCCAGGGCTATCCGGTGATGGCCATGATGCGGCTGTCGACCGCCGCCTCCGACGGCAAGGCCAACCTGCACCAGGGCGCGGTCGGCGTGGGCATCGACATCGCCAGCGGCACGGCGATCCGCGGCGTGCAGTTCGACCGGGCCCGTCACGACCACCCGGACACCGGCCACGAGCTGGCCAGCCTGCGCATTCCCGGCTGGAAGACGCTGCTCGAACTGGCCGCCAGCTGCTACGAGATGACGGCGCTGGGCTACCTCGGCACCGACATGGTGATCGACCGCCAGCACGGGCCGATGCTGCTGGAGCTCAACGCCCGCCCGGGGCTGGCGATCCAGATGGCCAACGGCGAGGGGCTGCGCAAGCGGCTCGACCTCATCGAACGCCAGCCGGAGGGCGTCTCGCCCGAGGAGCGCGTGGCCTTCGCCCAGCATCACTTCGCCCGCAGCAGCGAGCTGGAGCGCGTGGCGCAGGAGGCGGCCGAGGCCTGAGGCGGCCGCCCTGCGCGTCGCCTCTCGAAGCCAGCGCCACCTTCATCGTGGCCACCAACGCCCGGCTGGCTCGGGCCATGCCGGGCGCGTAGAATGTTCCCCTCAATCCTCGACCGCATGGCCCGCATGACCGATTCCAGCGACCTGATACAACAGGCCGAGCGACAGTGCCACCAGCGTGGCGTGCGCTTCACTCCGATTCGCCAGCGGGTGCTGCAGATCATCGCCGACACCCGCGGCGGCCTGAAGGCCTACGAGCTGCTCGACCGCCTCGCCACCGAGCACGCGTCGGCGCGGCCGCCCACCGTGTATCGCGCCCTGGAATTTCTCATCGACCAGGGACTGGTGCACCGCATCGAATCGCTCAACGCCTACGTGGCCTGCCCCTGCCCGGAGCACGCCCACGGCTTCCAGCTGCTGATCTGCCGCGACTGCGGCCGGGTCGAGGAGCTTCACCTCGATGACATCAACGAGCGGCTCGGCCAGCGTGCCCGCGAGCTCGGCTTCGTGGTGCATCGCCAGACCATCGAGCTGCTCGGCCAGTGCGAGGCCTGCCGGTCGGCCATCGCGACCTCATGATGCACGGAGCCCCCATGACCGACACCTTCAAGCGCCTGGAAGGCGCGGCACTCGACAGCCGCCGCCCGCTCGGCGAGATCCTCGATGCCATCCGCTTCAATGACGACGGCCTGATTCCTGCCATCGCCCAGCAGCATGACAGCGGCGAGGTGCTGATGATGGCGTGGATGAACCGCGAGGCGCTGGAAGAAACCCTGGCCACCGGCCGCGTCTGCTACTGGTCGCGCTCCAAGGGCAAGCTGTGGCGCAAGGGCGAGTCCTCCGGCCAGCAGCAGCATCTGCGCAGCGCCACCCTCGACTGCGACGGCGACACCCTGCTGATGCAGGTCGACCAGACCGGTCCGGCCTGTCACAGCGGCCGCCGGAGCTGCTTCTACGTGTCCCTCGAGGGCGACGAGGCGCGCATCATCTCGGCGCCGCTGATCGACCCCGAGACCCTCTACGGCAAGCGCTGAGGTCATGACCGCCCTGCTCCACCGCGCCCGGCGCCTCGCCGGACGCCTCCTGACCTGGCCCCTGCTGGGCCTGGTCAAGGCCTACCAGCTGATCCTCAGCCCGCTGCTCGGGCCTCGCTGTCGCTACTGGCCGAGCTGCTCCCACTACACGGCGGAGGCGCTGAAGGTCCACGGCCCGCTCCGGGGCGGCTGGCTCGGCCTGCGCCGCATCCTGCGCTGCCATCCCGGCGCCGAGGGCGGCATCGACCCGGTCCCGGGTGGCCCGAGCGAGACGCTGTGCCGGGAAGACCCCGAGCTCGACGAGCATTTCCGTTGTCGCGATGGCGACGAGGCATCGTCAAACGACGAGACCACGCGCTAGCCGCAGCACGCGGCGTATCCATGCCTGAGCGAAAACCGCCCGCAGGCGATCCATCGGATACCACGAGGATCCGCTGCGGGCGGTTTTTCATGCCGGCGGTCGGCGCCTGTCAGGCGGCTTCCTGCTCGGCGACCCGATAGATGCGCTCGAGCATGGCGTTCAGGCCATTGCTGCGCGTCGGCGAGAGATGCTTGTCGAGGCCCAGATCCTTGAGGAAGTGCGGGCTGGTGTCGCGGATGTCCTCCGGGCGGCGGTCGTCGTAGATACGCATCAGCACGGCGATCAGCCCGGAGACGATGGCGGCGTCGGAGATCGCCTGGAAGCGGAGCCGCTCGCCGTCGCGCTCATGGTGCATCCAGACGTTGGACTGGCAGCCTTGGATCTTCAGCTCGTCGCGCTTCCACTCCTCGGGGAAGGTCGGCAGCTGCTTGCCCAGGTCGATGATGTACTGGTAGCGGTCCATCCAGTTGTCGAACATCTCGAACTCGTCGACGAGTTCCTGCTGGGCCTGTTCGGCGGTCGTGGTCATGCAACACTCCTTGAAACGATTGTCGCCATTATAACGGCTGGGCCCCGTCGTCGTCCGCCCCCGACGACAGTCCGTGACGCGACTGCTGGCGATGCCACTCGGCGTCCTCGGCGTGCAGGTAGCGGGCGGTGGTGTCGAGCCGCGAATGCCGGGCCGTCTCGGCGAGATAGCGCAGCTCGACGCCGGCCTGGGCCTGATGCGTGAGCGCGGTATGGCGCAGCCAGTGCGGCGTGGCGCGCCGCAGCAGTGCGATCTCGCGGGCGCTTGCCCGGCCCTGGCGCGCCTCCAGGTCATCCGCCGCCCGAGCGAAGGCCTCGCGCATCAGTCGATAGAGCCGGTTCTCGCCCAGCCCGCGTTGACCATCGAGCCCTCTCAGCATCGGCGTGACCTCGTCCGGGGCGGGCTCGGGCGCGAGGCCGAGCGCCGTTCGCCACTGCCCGAGCAGGCGTATCATGTCCGGCGGCACCGGGATGCTGGCCGCCTTGCCGCCCTTCCCCACCGTGTGCCACCACCAGCGCCCCTCGCGGCGAAACACGTCCTGCATCCTCGCCGCCGCCATCTCGCCGATCCGTGGGGCCAGCAGGTAGGCGAAACCGAACGCGAAGCGGCGGCGCTCGTGCTCGAAGCGCGCCCGCGGCGTCGCATCGTCGTCCGGTGCCTCGCTCAGCCACTGCCATAGCCAGTCCCACAGCGGCTTCTCCAGGTGGCGCTCCACCCTGCCCTGGCGATTATCCAGCCGGCGGCGCTTGTCGCGCATCAGCCTGAACGGGTTGTGCCCGACCCAGCCCGCCTCCACCAACCAGGCGAACAGCCCCTGCAGGATCACCAGGCACTGCCGGCGGCTGGCCGGCGACAGCGGGCCGCGAAACGGCCGCCAGCGCGGATCGTGGCGCGGCCGGGTCGGCCCGACCCAGCGCTCGCGGGGCTGCGGATCGGCCAGGAAAGCCTCGAAGGCGTCCAGATGATCGCGGCGCATCTCGCCGAGCGCGAGCTCCTGCTCGGCCAACCACAGTAGCAGCCGCTCCGCTTCGCGCCGATAGGCCCGCTGGGTGTTGGGGCTGGCGCGATACTCGCCGAGCCACTGGGCCACCGCCTCGGCATCGCTGGTCGCAACGATATGGGCGTGTCCGGCGGCCGGAGCCACCGTCGATGCCGTCGACGGCTCGCCCCGACTCACGACATCGCCTAGCACCTCGCCCATCGTCTCGTTCAGCGCCGCCGCCCGAGACATCAGCGCGCCCGGCGTCTCGCTATCCCTTTCCACGGCCGTTTACACCTCCCTCGTGGCTATTGCGTCACAGCGGGCGGTCGAAACAGGCGCCTGCCCCCCCTTCCCGCCGGCTTTCATCCGCACTTCGCCCTTTGAATTCAATCATCTGCTCCACCCGGCCGCAGTATCGACGTTACGCCACGAATAATCAAGATAATGCGCGTAATCTTGCTTTTATGTCCTTTTTGATAATGTAAGTTACGTATTACGTTTAATGTAATTATCTTTATCCCGACGACCGGGACGGGTATAGTGCGACCTGAAGGTCCCGACGGGCGGACTCACGAGACAAGGAGAACGGCATGGCGCGCAGCGGCGTACGCTTCGAAGACGTGCAGCGGGCGATCGACGAGCTGATGGCCGCCGGGCAGGCGCCCAGCGTGCAGCGGATTCGCGAGACGCTCGGCACCGGCAGCTTCACCACCATCAGCGAGCATTTGCGCGAATGGCGAAAACGCCGCGAGGAGAACCGCGACGTGCCGCCGCCCCGCGGTATGCCGGCGCCGCTGCAGGAGCTCGCCGAATCGCTGTGGCAGCAGGCCCAGGACGCCGCCAACGAGGCGCTGGCCCACTACCGCCGCGAGGCCGACGACAAGGTCGCCGAGGCGCAGCAGGCGGTGGCCGCCGCCGAGCGCCGCGCCGAGGATGCCGAGCAGCGCGAGAGCGCCCTGTCGTCACACCTGACCCGCAGCGAGGAGCGCCTCAACGAGCAGACCGCCGAGCTAAGTCGACTCCAGGCCGAACACGACACCCTGCAGGCCGAGGCCACGCGTCAGCGCGAGGTCCGTGGCCGGCTGGAAGCGCGACTGGATGAGCTGCAGGGCGAGCTGGAGCGCCAGGCCCAGGCTCACCGTCAGACGCAGGAAGAGATGGAAACCGCGCACCAGGCGCGACTCAGCCAGGAGGAGCAGCGCCACGAGGCCGCCGAGGCACGGCTGATGGGGCTGCTCGACGAGGCCCGCCAGGAACGCCAGGCCGCCGAGAAGACCCATGCCGCGCGTTACGAGCGCCTGGAGAAGCGCAGCGAGGCCGCCAAGGCAGAGCAGCAGGCGCTGCAGGACGCCCTGAAGGAAGAAGAGAAGAAGCGGCGTACCGAGGAGCAGGCGCGACGAGATGCCGAGGCTGCCCGAGTCAGCCTCGACGAGGAACGCACCCGCCTCGGCGCCCGGCTGGAGGATGCTCAGGCGGCCCTGGACAGCCGCCAGGCCCGCGTGGAAGCGCTGGAGCAGCAGCTCGAGGCGCGGCTGTGGTCATCGCTGGAGAAGATGCAGGCGAGTCAGGACCGGCTCGAGGCCGCAGCCGAAAACGCCTCGGGCCCCGACGATGCGGGGCCCGAGGAGGACACACAGGCCGGCCACTGAGCCGGCCCGGCGGAACGCTTATTGATAGTAGGCGTTGGTGGTGTCGGTGTGGTCGGTCACGTCGCGAATGCCGGCGAGCTCGGGGATACGCTCGAGCAGGGTCTTCTCGACGCCTTCCTTGAGTGTCAGGTCGACCGCGGCGCAGCCCTGGCAGCCGCCGCCGAAGGCCAGCACCGCCACTTGCTCCTCGGTCAGCTCGACCAGCTTGATCTCGCCGCCGTGGGCCGCGAGGCCGGGGTTGATCTCGCTGTAGAGCACGTAGTTGACGCGATCCGCCAGCGGGCTGTCCTCGTTGACCTTGGGCATCTTGGCGTTGGGCGCCTTGATGGTCAGCTGGCCGCCCATGCGGTCGGCGTTGAAGTCGACCACCGCTTCCTCGAGGAAGGCGATGCTGTTCTTGTCGAGGTAGACGATGATCTTGTCGAGCTCCAGACGCTCGTCGGTCAGCTCTTCCTCACCGGGGCGGCAGTACGCCAGGCAGGTCTCGGCATAGGGCGTGCCCGGCTGGGTGATGAAGATGCGCACGGCGATCCCTTCGACGTTCTGCTTGGTCAGCAGCTCGGCAAGGTAATCCTGGGCGCTGTCGGTGATCTGAATGCTCTCGCTCATTGCTCTCTCGCTGGTCGAGCCCGGCACGGTCGGGCCGGGATGAGGGTCTGCCACTATGGTAAGCGACTGCCCGAACCCTGACAATCCCGACCGCCGCGCTGGGTTTTACGCCCGCCGGCTGCATGAAACCCGGTCACGCACGACATGAAAGACGCTCGCGTCGCGCCCCTGCCGCGGGACCCCGGCTTTTGCTAAGATGCGACGTTTGTCCGGCCTCGCGACGGACGCCATACGACACAATATCATCGCGCCGTTGTCGCGCCCCGACGCCCTTATCGCTGGAGATAGACTCGACCCATGGCCGCCGTTCCGACTCCTCTCACCGCTTCGCTGACCGACAGCCTTCGCCGCCGCATCCTGATGCTCGATGGAGGCATGGGGACCATGCTGCAGAATGCCGCGCTGTCGGAGGAAGAATTCCGCGGGGAGCGCTTCGCCGACTGGCCCACCGACCTCAAGGGCAACAACGATCTGCTGGCGCTGACCTGCCCGGACCTGGTGACGCGCATCCATCGCGACTATCTGGAAGCCGGCGCCGACATCGTCGAGACCAACACCTTCAACAGCACTCGCCTGTCCCAGGCCGACTACGGCATGGAAGACCTGGTGGCCGAGCTCAACCGCGAGTCGGCACGCCTGGCCCGCGCGGTCTGCGACGCCGTGGCCGAAGAAACAGGCGTACCGCGCTTTGTCGCCGGCGTGCTGGGTCCGACCTCGCGCACCGCCTCGCTGTCACCGGACGTCAACGACCCGGCCAAGCGCAACGTCACCTTCGATCAGCTGCGCGAGAACTATCGCGAGGCCGCCGAGGCGCTGATCGAGGGCGGCAGCGACCTGATCCTGATCGAGACCATCTTCGACACCCTCAACGCCAAGGCCGCCATCTACGCCCTGGAAGAGCTGTTCGAGGATCGCGGCGAACGCCTGCCGGTGATGATCTCCGGCACCATCACCGACGCCTCCGGCCGCACGCTCTCGGGCCAGACCACCGAGGCGTTCTGGAACTCGGTCCGCCATGCCAAGCCGATCTCGGTGGGCCTGAACTGCGCGCTGGGGGCCGAGGAGCTGCGCCCCTATTTGCAGGAGCTCTCCGACAAGGCCGACACCTTCGTCTCGGCGCACCCCAACGCCGGCCTGCCCAACGAGTTCGGCGAGTACGACCAGACGCCGGAGGAGATGGCCGCCATCGTCGGCGATTTCGCCGAGAGCGGCCTGGTCAACATCATCGGCGGCTGCTGCGGCTCCACGCCGGAGCACATCGCCGCCATCCATCGGGCGATTCGGGACCTGCCTCCGCGCGAGGTGCCCGAGCGCGCGCTGGCCTGCCGGCTGTCCGGCCTCGAGCCGTTCAACATCGCCCATGACTCGCTGTTCGTGAACGTCGGCGAGCGCACTAACGTTACCGGCTCGGCGCGCTTCAAGCGCCTGATCAAGGAAGAGGACTACACCACCGCCCTGGAGGTGGCCCTGGAGCAGGTCGAGAACGGCGCCCAGGTCATCGACGTCAACATGGACGAGGGCATGCTGGAGTCCGAGGAGGCCATGGTGCGCTTCCTCAACCTGATCGCCGGCGAGCCCGACATCGCCCGGGTGCCGATCATGGTCGACTCCTCCAAGTGGGAGATCGTCGAGGCCGGCCTCAAGTGCATCCAGGGCAAGGCGGTGGTCAACTCGATCTCGATGAAGGAAGGCGAAGCGGCCTTCCGAGAGCAGGCCACCAAGTGCATGCGCTACGGTGCCGCCGTGGTGGTCATGGCCTTCGACGAGCAAGGCCAGGCCGACACCTTCGCGCGCAAGACCGAGATCTGCCAGCGCGCCTATCGCCTGCTGGTCGACGAGATCGGCTTCCCTGCCGAAGACATCATCTTCGACCCCAACATCTTCGCCATCGCCACCGGCATCGAGGAGCACGACAACTACGCCGTAGACTTCATCGAGGCCACCCGCTGGATCCGCGAGCACCTGCCCCACGCCATGGTCTCCGGCGGGGTGTCGAACGTGTCGTTCTCGTTCCGCGGCAACAACCCGGTGCGCGAGGCGATCCACTCGGTGTTCCTCTACCATGCCATCCGCGCCGGGCTGACCATGGGCATCGTCAACGCCGGCCAGCTGGCGGTCTACGACGACCTGCCCGAGGCGCTGCGCGAGGCGGTCGAGGACGTGGTGCTCAACCGCCGCAGCGACAGCACCGAGCGACTGCTGGAGATCGCCGACGAGTACAAGGGCGACGGTTCCGGCGGCGCCAAGAAGGAAGACCTCGAGTGGCGCAACGAGGAGGTCGAGAAGCGCATCGAGCACGCCCTGGTCAAGGGCATCACCGCCTACATCGAGGAAGACACCGAGCTCGCCCGCCAGCGTGCCACGCGCCCCATCGAGGTGATCGAGGGGCCGCTGATGGACGGCATGAACGTGGTCGGCGACCTGTTCGGCGCCGGCAAGATGTTCCTGCCCCAGGTGGTCAAGTCGGCGCGGGTCATGAAGCAGGCGGTGGCCTACCTGCTGCCTTACATCGAGGCGGAAAAGAGCGAGGATACTCAAACCAAGGGCAAGATCGTCATGGCCACGGTCAAGGGCGACGTCCATGACATCGGCAAGAACATCGTCGGCGTGGTCCTGCAGTGCAACAACTACGAGGTGATCGACCTCGGCGTGATGGTGCCGGCGGAGAAGATCCTGCAGACGGCGAAGGAAGAGAACGCCGACATCATCGGCCTCTCCGGCCTGATCACGCCGTCGCTGGACGAGATGGTCCACGTCGCCAAGGAGATGCAGCGCCAGGGCTTCGACACCCCGCTGCTGATCGGCGGCGCCACCACCTCCAAGGCCCACACCGCGGTCAAGATCGAGCCGGGCTACGAGCATCCGGTGATCTACGTCACCGACGCCTCCCGGGCCGTGGGCGTGGCCGGCAAGCTGCTCTCCCCGGCGCTCAAGCCCGAGTACGTGGCCGAGATCCGCGCCGAATACGAGGTCGTGCGCGAGCGCAACGCCAAGCGTCGGCCCAAGGCGGCGGATCTGTCCTACGCCGAGGCCCGTGCGCGCAAGCCGGTCCTCGACTGGGACGGCTACACGCCGCCGGCACCGGGCTTCACCGGCCTCAAGGTGTTCGAGGACTACGACCTGAGCGAGCTGGTCGAGCGCATCGACTGGACACCGTTCTTCATGAGCTGGGAGCTGGCCGGCAAGTACCCGAAGATCCTCGATGACGAGGTGGTCGGCGAGGCGGCGCGCAGCCTGTTCGCCGACGCCCAGGCGATGCTTGGCAAACTGATCGACGAGGGGCTGGTCCAGGCCCGCGGCGTGATCGGCCAGTGGCCGGCCAACGTCGTCGATGACGACGTCATCGAGGTCTACGCCGACGAGTCGCGCCGCGAGGTGATCGAGCGGCTGCACCACATCCGCCAGCAGACCACCAAGAACCGCGAGGGCGTCTGCTACAGCCTGGCCGACTTCATCGCACCGAAGGAGACCGGCAAGCCGGACTGGATCGGCGGCTTCGCCGTCACCACCGGCCACGGCGTCGAGGCGCTCGCCAACCGCTACAAGGCCGCCGGCGACGACTACAACGCTATCATGGTCCAGGCGCTGGCCGACCGCCTCGCCGAGGCCCTCGCCGAACGCATGCACGAGCGGGTGCGCAAGGAGTTCTGGGGCTACGCCGCCGACGAGACCCTCGACAACGAGGCGCTGATCGCCGAGAAGTACCAGGGCATCCGCCCGGCGCCGGGCTATCCGGCCTGTCCCGACCACACCGAAAAGGCCACCCTGTTCCGGCTGCTCGAGGCCGAGGCCAACGCCGGCCTTGAGCTCACCGACAGCTTCGCCATGTGGCCCGCCGCCGCGGTGTCCGGCTGGTATTTCGCCCACCCACAGTCGAAGTACTTTTCGACCGGCAAGATCACCCGCGATCAGGTCGAGGCGCTGGCCAGCCGCAAGGGCATGACGCTGGCCGAGATGGAACGCTGGCTGTCGCCGGTGCTCTCCTACGACCCGAGCTGATGGTCGTCTCGCTCGCCCCGGGCCCGCTCAGCGGGCCCGGTTTCGTCATTGCTGGAAGTCGGCATGCAGCCTGAATCCTCTCGTCGTCAGACCATCCACCGCCTCGTCCAGCCGATCCATGGAGGCCGGCATGCTGCCTGAGACCTCCCGACGCCAGACCATCCTGCGCCTCGCCCTGCCGATCATCGGCGGCATGCTCACCCAGAGCCTGCTCAACCTCGTCGATGCCGCCCTGGTGGGATCGCTCGGCGAGGTGCCGCTGGCCGCGGTGGGCATCGGCGGCTATGCCATCTTCCTGATCACCGCCGTGGTCTTCGGGCTGTCGTCCGCGGTGCAGGCCCAAGCGGCGAGACGGCACGGCGAGCAGGACTGGGGGCGCTGTGCCGTGGCGCTCAATGCGGGACTCGTCATCGCCCTGGCCGTGGCCGGCCCGCTGACCCTGGTGTGCCTGTGGCAGGCGCCGGCGCTGCTGGCGCTGATCAACCAGGACCCGGCGGTGAACGCCGAGGCGGCCGGCTACTTCCAGTGGCGCGTCGCCTCGCTGGTGCCGGTGGCGATGATCTTCTGCTTCCGCGGCTACTGGAACGGCATCCAGCAGACCGGCCTCTATCTGCGCATCATCCTGGCCATGCACCTGATCAACGTGGTGGCGAGCGTGGGGCTGATCTTCGGCCTGGCCGGCCTGCCCGCCATGGGCAGCGCCGGCGCCGGCGCCGGCACCACCCTCTCACTGTTCGCCGGACTCGGCCTGTGGGCCTGGTATAGCCTGCGTCACGCCCGGGCGAACGGCTTCCTGACGCAGCACCCCTGCGCCGGCACCTTCGCCACCACGCTGCGCCTGACCGTGCCGCACTCCTTCCAGCAGATCTGGTTCGCCGCCGGCTACGCGGTACTGTTCTGGATACTCGGGCGGATCGACACCGCCAGCGTGGCGGTCGGCCACGTGCTGGTGAACCTGTCGCTGCTGCTGATCCTGCCCGGCGTGGGGCTGGGCATGGCGGCGATGAGCCTGGTCGGCGAGTCGCTGGGGCGTCACGATCATCGCGACGCCCATCGCTGGGGCTGGGACGTGGTGCGCCTGGCCTTTCCCTGCCTGGCGCTGATCGCCCTGCCGATGGTGCTGCTGCCCGATCTCGTGCTGGGGCTGTTCCTGCACGACGCGGCGCTGATCGCGCTCGGACGCTTGCCGCTGCAGCTCACGGCGGCCATGATCGTGCTCGACGCCGCGGCCCTGGTCTTCGCCCAGGCGCTGCTCGGCGCCGGTGCCCAGCGTACGGTGATGACCCTCACCCTGACGCTACAATGGATGGTATTCCTGCCGCTGGCCTGGTGGGTCGGCGTGCATCAGGAGGCCGGGCTGCTCGGTATCTGGTGGGTCCAGCTCGGCTATCGCTGCCTCAACTCCCTCGGTTTCATGCTGATCTGGCAGCGCCGAGGCTGGCAGCGGTTGGCGGTATGAGCGTAAAGGGTCGACGAACAGGCCCTGTGCTCATTCCGTTTCGAATATAAACTATGAAGATTTATTCTTTTATAGAATAATTGCGACCCGTTAAGGTAGTCGCCAAGCTTCGCCACTTCCCCGTTTCAGGTAAGCGCTGAATGTATCGCTACGACACCCATGATCAGACCCTGGTCGACGAACGCGTCGCCCAGTTCCGCGACCAGATGCGTCGCTACCTCGAGGGCAAGATCAGCGACGAGGAATTCCTGCCGCTGCGCGTGCAGAACGGCCTCTATGTGCAGCGCTACGCGCCGATGCTGCGCATCGCCATTCCCTACGGCATGCTCGCGTCCTACCAGTTGCGCAAGCTGGGCGAGATCGCCGCGCGCTACGACCGCGGCTACGGCCACTTCACCACGCGCACCAACCTGCAGCTGAACTGGCCCAAGATGGAAGACGTGCCGGACATCCTCGCCGACCTGGCCAGCGTGGAAATGCACGCCATCCAGACCAGCGGCAACGATATCCGCAACACCTCCACCGACCAGTTCTCCGGCATCGCCGCCGACGAGGACGTCGATCCGCGTCCGTGGTGCGAGCTGATCCGCCAGTGGTCCACCTTCCACCCCGAGTTCGCCTACCTGCCGCGCAAGTTCAAGATCGCGGTGACCGGCGCCGAGGAGGATCGCGCGGCGATCCAGGTCCACGACGTGGGCCTGCGCTTCTGGCGCAACGACGACGGTGAGGTGCGGGTCAAGGTGCTGGCCGGTGGTGGCCTGGGCCGCACGCCGATGATCGGCAACACGGTCTGCGAGGACCTGCCCTGGCAGCACCTGCTGACCTACCTCGAGGCGATCCTGCGGGTCTACAACCAGTTCGGCCGCCGCGACAACAAGTTCAAGGCGCGCATCAAGATCCTGGTCAAGGCCCTGGGCGTCGACGAGTTCCGTCGCCGCGTCGAGCAAGAGTGGGCGCACCTCAAGGACGGCCCCCAGACCCTCACCGACGAGGCCGTGGCGTCCGTGGCCGAGCACTTCGTCGATCCCGAGCGTCGCGAGATCAGCCAGGAGGCGATCGAGGCCTATGAGGCACTGCGCGCCGACAACCGTGCCTTCGCCCGCTTCGTGACCAACAACGTCACCGATCACAAGGTGCCGGGCTACAAGGCCGTGACCCTGTCGCTGAAGCGCCGCGAGCACTCGCCGGGCGACGTCACCTCCGATCAGATGGCCGCCATCGCCGACATCGCCGACGAGTTCAGCTACGGCGAGCTGCGCGTGACCCACGAGCAGAACCTGGTGCTCACCGACGTGGCCGTGGACCGGATCGAAGCCCTGTGGCAGCGCCTCGACGAGCTCGGCCTGGCCAACCCCACCGTGGGCACCCTGGCCGACCTGATCTGCTGCCCCGGCGGCGACTACTGCGGCCTGGCCAACGCCAAGTCGATCCCGGTCGCCCATGCTATCCAGGAGCGTTTCGAGGACCTCGACTTCCTCTACGACCTGGGCCCGCTGGAGCTCAACATCTCCGGCTGCATGAACGCCTGCGGCCACCACCACGTCGGCAACATCGGCATCCTCGGCGTCGACAAGAAGGGCGAGGAGTACTATCAGATCTCGCTGGGCGGCAGCCAGGGCAACGAGTCCTCGCTCGGCAAGATCCTCGGCCCCTCCTTCTACCGCGAGGACGTGCCGGGCGTGATCGACACCCTGCTGCAGGTCTATGTCGGCGAGCGCCACCCCGACGAGACCTTCCTCGACACCTATCGCCGCATCGGCCTCAAACCCTTCAAGGAGCGTGTCTATGCCTGAGCAGACCTCTCGCCCCCTGATCGCCGACCGGCGCGTCGTGGCCGATGAGTGGGTCCTCTGCGAGGACGCCACCCAGCGCCCCGACGGCCAGCCGGCCCTGCTGCCGCTGGCCGACTGGCAGGCCTCCGACAAGGGCGACGACGTCGCCCCCTGGCTGGCCAGCGACACCGAGATGACCGACGAGCTGGCGCGTGAACTCGAGGCCGCCCCGCTGGTGGCCATCGACTTCCCGAAGTTCACCGACGGCCGCGGCTACAGCATCGCCCGCCTGCTGCGCGAGCGGCACGGCTACCAGGGCCAGATCCGCGCCATCGGCGACGTGCTGATCGACCAGCTGTTCTACATGTCGCGCTGCGGCTTCGACGCCTTCTCGCTGCGCGAGGATCAGATCGTCGAGGATGCCTTGAACGCCCTGAGCACCTTCAGCCGCAGCTACCAGCCCGGCACCGACGATCCGGAGCCGCTGTTCCGCCGTCGCCTGCGCGAGGCCCACAAGGGCGAAGTCGCCTGACGGATCGCCTCGCCAGAACGCACGAAGCCGGCCCATGGGCCGGCTTCGTCGTTTTTTATCGAGCGATGGCTGAGTACCCATCGCATGATGATCATCAAGGTTGCTATCAGCCGCGGCGCTTCTGCTGGCGCTCCCGATTGGCCGCCCTCGCCCGCTCGCTCTTGCGCAGCATCACCCAGGTGGCGCCCAGGCCGCCGTCGGCCTGCGTCGCCGAGGCGAAGGCCTGGACCTCGTCGAAGGCCGGCAGCCACTTGGCCAGGTAGGAACGCAGCACGTTGGCGGGGCTGTCGATCTCGCGGCCGCGACCGTGGACGATCATCACCGAGCGCAGGTCGTGCTCCACGGCCTCGCGCAGGAAGGCCGGCAGCGCCTGGCGGGCCTCCTCCACCGGGCGCCGCAGCAGGTGCAGGCTGGCCTGCATCGGGTAGCCGCCCTGGCGCAGGCGCTCCGCCACGGCGCGCTGGATGCCGTCGCGGCGAAAGTCCAGCGGATCGAAGGGCGGCACCAGATCGACGAAGTCGTCGGAGAGAATATCGCGGCCCGCGGCGTCACCGGCCGCGCTTTCACGCTTGGCGAGCTGTGCCTCGGTGGGCACGCGGCGAGTCTGGCCGGTATGCACCCGGCCCTGGCCGCGCGACAGGGGTTTCACATCGCCCATCAGGGCCTGGAAATCGGCATCGTCGTGAAGGTCCGTCATGGCACACCTCCTGGCCAGCGTGAGTAGAACGCTCATCCTAGCAAAGTGCTCAGTGCCATCGCATGTCGAGATGACGCCACAATATCCGCTATAGAGGATATTGTGCTAATATCCTCTATAGCGGATAAACGTATTTTTATCCTCTACAGGGGATATCATGAAGATCACCTCACCCGAGATGCTCGCGCACTCGCTGAAGAACGCGCGCAAGCGTCGCCAGCTGACACAGCAGGCCACCGCCGAGCAGATCGGCATCAAGCAGTCGACCATCTCCGGCTTCGAGCACCACCCGGAGCGCAGCCGGCTCGAGACGCTGTTCAAGCTGCTGTCGGCTCTCGAGCTGGAGCTTCACGTCACCGAACGCGACAGCACCGACGCATCGACAAGCCCCGAGGCGGGCTGGGACCAGGAGTGGTAGGCCATGGCGAATCTCACCGTCGCGATGAACGGCATCGAGATCGGCACCCTGAGCCTGGCGCGCTCCGGCGCCATGGCCTTCCAGTACCGCCGTGAATGGGTCGACCGCCCCGGCGCCCGGGCCGTCTCGCTCTCGCTGCCGCTCTCCACGGCGGCGTACCGCGGCGAGCGGGTCTACAACTTCTTCGACAACCTGCTGCCGGATTCGGAGGCGATCCGCGCCCGCATGCAGGCCCGTTTCCGGGTGCCGACGCGCCACCCCTTCGACCTGCTGGCGAGCATCGGCCGAGACTGCGTCGGCGCCATCCAGCTCACCCCCGAGGATGCCCCGTGTGGTGACGTCCACGGCGTCAGCGCCGAGCCGCTCGACGATCGCGCCATCGAGGCGCTGCTGTCCGGCTACCAGGACGCCCCGCTGGGCATGGCCGAGGGCCAGGATTTCCGCATCTCGCTGGCCGGCGCCCAGGAAAAGACGGCGCTGCTCTGGCATCAGGGCCGCTGGCAGCGTCCCACCGGCAGCACGCCCACCAGTCACATCTTCAAGCTGCCGATCGGCTTTCTCGAACACAGCAACATCGACCTGCGCCAGAGCAACGCCAACGAGTGGTTGTGCCTGCGCCTGCTGGAGGCCTTCGGCCTGCCGGCGGCGCAGACAGAACTCGCCCGCTTCGGTGACCAGGAGGTGCTGGTGGTCGAGCGCTTCGACCGCCGCTGGTCGCGGGACGGGTCCTGGCTCATGCGCCTGCCCCAGGAAGACTTCTGCCAGGCGCTGGGGATTGCCCCGGCGCTCAAGTACGAGAGCGACGGCGGCCCGGGGATCGCCCAGGGCATGCGCCTGCTGCGCGGCTCACAGCAGGCCGGCGTGGACCGGGAGCGCTTCTTCAAGGCCCAGATCCTGTTCTGGCTGCTGGCCGCCATCGACGGGCATGCCAAGAACTTCAGCCTGTTCCTCGAGCCGGGCAGCGCCTATCGCATGACGCCGATGTACGACGTCATCTCGGCCTATCCGCTCATGCATCAGGGCAGCATGGCCGCCGAGCGCGCCAAGATGGCCATGGCCCTGAAGGGCAAGAATCGCCACTACCGCTGGTCGCGGATGGCGCCCCGGCACTTCATCGCCACCGCCGAGCAGGTAGAGTATTCCCCCGAACGCGTCACCGCCCTGATGGAGGAGATCGCCGGCTCCGCCGGGCGGATCGTGGGTGATCTCGACGCCGACCTGCCCGGCGACTTCCCGGCGGCGACCAGTGACCCCATCCTCGAGGGCGTCCTCCAGCAGGCATCGAGACTGGCGGACTTCCTGGCCTGAGCCGCGATGCCCCGTCGTGCTGTCGCCCCGGGAGCGGCTATGTCAGGCAGCATGGGCGCCGTTCTGTCGCAACGGGAGCAGCTATGGCAGCATGGGCGCCGTTCTGTCGCCCCGGAGTTCACCCATGCCCTCCCCGCGCCTGCTGATCGGCCTGCCGCTGCTCGCCGCCCCGCCGGCGGTCGCCGCCTGGCTGTGGCTGACGATGCTCAGCCCCTGGACCTACGAGCGCCCCGACCATCTGGCGCCCATCGCCGAGGGCCCGCACGCACTGTTCGTCTACGGCACCCTGACCCATGCCCCGATACGCTGGGTGGTCTATGGCCGCGCGGGCGAACCCGAGCCGGCGAGTCTCGAGGGCTACCGGCGTACCGGGCTCGACCTGGTGCCCTGCACGCCCTGTGAGGTGAAAGGGCTTCGACTGACCGTCAGCGCCGAGGAGCTGGCCCGCCTCGATCGCTACGAGCGCCTCGGCGTGCGCTATCGTCGCGTACGCATCGAGCTGGCCGATGGCCGCTCGGCCTGGGTCTATCGCCGCCTGGATAACTCAAGCTGACATTTCAAGAGTATCGTTTTTGGCAGAAGCAGTAGATAACGGTATAAACCTCCCTGGGTTTCTGCCGTGTCGTATCACAGGCACTATCGGGACTGACATCATCCCCGACCGAGGACGCCTCCATGGAGGCCGGGATCACCCTGCTCGACATGTTCGCTCGCCTGGGCGTGGCCGCCGGCCTGGCCTTGGTGCTGGGTCTCGAGCGCGAGCTGCGCGGCAAGCCTGCCGGGCTGCGCTCGCACATGCTGGTGGCGCTGGGCGCCGCGGCCTTCCTGATCGTCGCCTCGAGATCCTGTACGCCACCGCCGAGGGCGACCCCTCCGCCCGCATCGATCCGACCCGCATCGTCGAGGGCGTGATCGGCGGCATCGGCTTCCTCGGTGCCGGCAGCATCATCCGCAGCGGCACCAGCGTCCAGGGCATCACCACCGGCGCCTCGATCTGGCTGGCCGGCGCCATCGGCATCGCCGCGGGCGTCCATAACTTCCCGCTGGCCGCCATGGTCACGCTGATGGCGCTGGTGATCATGGTGGTGCTGGGCGGCATCGAACGCGCCCTGCCGCACCACCGCCGGCCCGACGGTGACTGAGGGGCCGCCAGTTGTGACGGCATTCGGCCCCAGCCTACAATGAGCCCCGTTTCTGACCCGCGATACGACTTCTCGGACAACACCAAGGACTCTCGCCCATGATCACCCTGCTGCATAATCCGCGCTGCTCGAAGTCGCGCCAGGCCCTGGCGCTGCTGGAAGAGCGCGGCACCGCCGTCCAGGTACGTCGCTACCTGGATGAGCCGCTCGACGGTGCCGAGCTTCGCGCCCTGATGGGGCGCCTGAGCGCCGATCCGCGCGACCTGGTGCGCACCAACGAGGCCGAATGGAAGGCCCTGGGCGCCGACCGCGACGACCCCGAGCAGGTGATCGACGCCATCGTCGCCCATCCCAAGATCATGCAGCGGCCCATCGCCGACGATGGCAGTCGGGCGATCATCGGCCGACCGCCGGAAGATATCCTCGCCCTGCTCGACTGACGCCCTTTCCTCTCCGGAATCAGGAAGCTCCATGTCCTCCCTGCCCTATGTGCTGATCCTCTACTATTCCCGCTCCGGCGCCACCCGCGCCATGGCCGAGCGCCTGGCCGCCGGCGTCGAGTCCTGCCGCGGCATCGAGGCGCGGCTGCGCACCGTGCCTCCGGTCTCGCCCACCTGCGAGGCGGTCGACCCCGAGATTCCCGCCGAGGGCGCCATCTACGCCGAGCTCGACGACCTGCGCCACTGCGCCGGCCTGGCGCTGGGCAGCCCCACGCGCTTCGGCAACATGGCCGCGCCACTGAAGCACTTCGTCGACACCACCAGCGAGCTATGGCTGGGCGGCGCCCTGGTGGACAAGCCGGCCACCGCCTTCACCTCGACCTCCAGCCTGCACGGCGGCCAGGAGACCACCCTGATCTCGATGCTGCTGCCGCTACTGCACCACGGCATGGTCTACGCCGGCCTGCCCTACAGCGAGACCGAGCTCACCGAGACCCAGAGCGGCGGCACGCCCTATGGCGCCAGCCATCTGGCCGGCAAGCGCAGCGACCGTCCCCTCGACGAGAACGAGCGCCAGCTGGCCTACGCCCAGGGCAAACGCCTGGCGCGGCTGGCCCTGGCGCTCGACGGCGCGGGGGATCGCTCATGAGGCGCTGGCTGGAAGACCTGGAGGCTCGCCAGGGGCTCGACCACCTGACCGCCCGGTCACGGCGCCTGGTGATCGGCAGCTACGTGATGCTTCTGGCGTTGATGCTGTATCGCGGCGTGGCGATCCAGAGCGACGGCAGCAACGTCGGCCCACTGGTGGCCTTCGTGCTGCCGCTGGTGCTGTTCCTGCCGTCGATCCTCGCCCAGCGAGCCCGCGGCCACGCCTGGCTGGCCTTCGTCAGCCTGCTCTACTTCGCCCAGGGCGTGATGGTGGCCTCGCTGCCCGGCGAGATGCTGCGCGGCGGGCTCGAGGCGCTGGTCTCGCTCTCGCTGTTCACCGGCTGCATGGGCTATGCCCGCTTTCGCAGCCGCCAGCTCAAGGCCCGGCAGTAAAGCGACTGCCCGGCGACCGAAGCCGCCTTACGGCGAGGCGGCTCACGCTCCCCTGCCACGGCGTCAGCCACGTGGCGGCGATGATCCATCTCGATGGAATCGCGCCCACATGGCGTATGATGGCCATGGTCGCCCCGTCACCCCGAACCGGGTCGACGGGGCGAGGTTGAGCTTGCCCCGACAAGCGGCGAACATGGGAGCACATTCGAGGAGAACACCATGACACGCAACATCGCCGATATCAGGCGCGACTACGAGGGTGGCCGCCTGGACGAGACCCAGCTCCCCGACCGGCCCATGCCGATGTTCGACGAGTGGCTGACCCTGGCGCTGGACGCCGAGGGAGAGGATGCCAACGCCATGACGCTGGCCACCGTGGACAGCCAGGGCTTTCCCCACGCCCGCGTGGTGCTGCTCAAGGGCGCCGACGACCAGGGGCTCAAGTTCTTCAGCAACTACCACAGCCACAAGGGCAGCGAGCTGGCCAACGTGCCCCAGGCCGCACTGGTCTTCTGGTGGCCGTCGCTGGCACGCCAGATTCGCGTGGAAGGCAGCGTCGAGCAGGTCAGCGAACAGGAATCCGATGCCTACTTCGCCAGCCGCCCCCGCGCCAGCCAGCTGGGCGCCTGGGTCGCCACCCAGAGCGTGGTGATTCCCGGCCGCCAGTGGCTCGAGGAACGCGAGAACCGGTTCGAGCAGGCCTACGAGGGCCAGGACATCCCGCGCCCGGTCCACTGGGGCGGCTATCGCCTGGTGCCCGAGATGATCGAGTTCTGGCAGGGTCAGCCCAGCCGCCTGCACGACCGCATCCGCTTCGAGCGCCGCGACGACCACTGGCATCGCTTCCGCCTGGCGCCCTGATCGCTGCCTGACCAGCACCAGCATGACCGTCCGACCCCGCCATCGTGCGGGGTCGGGCCTTTTACGCTCTCGACTTTATACCCAAAGCCTCTCTCAGCCCTCCACCGGGCTCTCCAGGCGCAGCCGCTGCCAGTCGCTCTCGGGCTCGTTGAGCCTGAGCACCGCGTCCATGACCTCCTCTTCCAGGTTGTAGCTGAGCCGGAAGCCGAGATGCTCCATCAGCGCGCGCATGGGCCGGTTGTCGACCATGATCTTGCCGACCATCTCCAGGGTACCGAGGCGCTTGCTGTAGCGGATCATCTTCTCCATCAGCAGGCTGCCGATCCCCAGTCCCTGGAGGTCGTCGCGCACGATGATCGAGAACTCGGTGCGGATGTTGTCGGCGTCATTCCACACCCGCACCACGCCGAGCATCTCCTTGCCGCCCTCGGGCAGCGGATGTTCGGCGATGAAGGCCATCTGCCGGTCGTAGTTGATGTGCGAGAGCAGCGACAGGTCGCGCTGGGTGAGGTCGGCCTTGTGATGGAAGTAGCGAAAGCGAATGCTCTCCTCGGACAGCCGCCGGTGAAAGCGGGTGATCAGCGGCGCGTCCTCGGCGCGAATCGGCCGCACCTCGACCTCCCAGCCGTTGTTCAGCGTCACCCATTCGCGCAACTCTTCCGGGTAGGGCATGATCGCGAAACGCGCCGACGTCCCCAGGTCCATGGCGAAGTCGACCGCCAGCATGCCGTCGCGATTGAGCACCAGCGGGTTGAGCTCCAGCCCGCGCAGCTCGGTGAGATCGCTGGCCATCTGCGAGAGCGTCACCAGCAGCTCGCCGATGCGACGCAGATCGCGCTCGGGATCGCTGGAGTGCTCGCGAATCAGCCGCGCGGCATGGGTACGCCCGACCAGGTCCGCGGCCAGGCTCATGTTCAACGGCGGCAACGCCACCTGCCGGTCGGCGAGAATGTTCACCTTGTAGCCGCCGATGCCGAACACGATCAGCGGGCCGAACACCGGATCGCGGGTGATGCCGGCACACAGCTGCATGGAGTGCTTGCCGCGCTGCATGGGCTGCAGGCAATACTCGCGCACCCTGAAGGCGGGAAACTTCTCGGCCACCTTGTCACTCAGCCGGGCCACGCCCTCGGCGACCCGCTCGGGGCCCTCCAGATCCTGCAGCAGGCCGGCGGACAGCTTGTGGGGATGCTGACGATAGCGGTACGGCCGGCAGTTGCCGTCATGCACCACCTTCAGCGCCAGCGGCCCCTCGAGCCCCAGTGCCGCCTCGGCGGCCTGCTCCGGCGTGTCGATATAGCGACTCTCGGCCACCGGGATACCGTAGGCCGACAGCACCTGCGCGGTCTCGGAGTGGGACAGGCACTCGCGTCCTTCATCCCGCACCCGCTCGATCAGCGTCCGGCTGGCGGCGCGGCTCTCCCGGGTGGTGGAGAACGGCAGGCTCGGCGGCGTCTCCTGCAGCAGCTTCTGCACCCGCTGATAGTTGACCATGTGCATGAAGGCCTTGACCGCCTTCTCCGGCGAGAGATAGGTGGGAACGCCGGCCTCGTGACAGGCCTGCCGGGCGTCCAGCGCCTCGCCGAGCCCCATCCAGCTGGTCAGCAGGTTGCGCCGGAAGCGCTGGCGGGCGGCAATCAGCGCCTGGGCGGTATCCAGCGACGGCGCCATGCGGGTCGGCGCATGCACCACCAGCACCGCATCCACCCCGGGATCGGCGGCGACCAGCTCGATGATCTCGGTGAACCGCTGCGGCGTGGCGTTGCCGCCGATATCCACCGGATTCTCGCCCGGCTTGCTGACGTCCATGTCATCACGACACAGCGCCTCACGGGTCTGCTCGTTGAAGGTGGCCAGCCGCCCACCGGCGCTGATCAACTTGTCGATGGCCAGCATCGCCGGCCCCAGTCCGTTGGACACCACCGCCAGCCGGTCGCGTTTGAGCGGACGCATGCGCGACAGCGTCTCCAGGGCATCGAACAGCTCGTCGGAGTCATCGACCCGCACCACCCCGGCCCGGGCGAAGGCCGCATCGAAGATCTGATCGCGGTTGGCGATCCCCGGCGTGGGCGGCAGATTGGCGATGTCCGACGCCGCGGTGCGTCCGCTCTTGATCGCCAGCACCAGGCGATGACGGGAGGCCTCGCGCACCGCGGTCATGAAGTGCTGGGCGTCCTGGATATGCTCCAGGTGCAGCATCAGCGCCTGGATCGGCGCGAACTGGTTAAGATAGTCGATCATGTCCGGCAGCAGCACATCGACGCTGTCGCCCACGGTCAGCAGATGAGAGAAGCCGATGCCGCGCCCGGCGGCCCAGTCGATCATGGCATTGCCCAGCATGCCCGACTGCCCGAGATAGGCCATTCGCCCCTTCTTCACCGGCTGGCTGGCATAGGAGGCGTTGAGCCGACGTCCCGGCACGATCAGCCCCATGCAACCGGGGCCGAGCACCCGGATGCCGGACTCACGCGCCGCGGCCAGCATGCGCCCGCGGATCGAGCCGTGACCGTCGAGGTCCTCGTTCAGGTTCGCCCCGCCGGACAGCACCAGGGCCGCCCGCACGCCGAAACGGCCGAGCTCGGCGATCACTCCCGGCACGCGCGCCACCGGCGTGCACACCACGGCCAGGTCCGGCACCCGGGGCAGCTGATGCACGCGGGACAGGCCATCCACCCCGTGCACGCTGTCGTAGCCCTTGGGGTTGATCGCCCACAGCGTGCCCGCGAAGCCGCCCTCGAGCAGGTTACGGATCACGATGCCGCCCATGGAATGTGGCTTTTCCGAGGCCCCGACCACGGCGATGCTGCGCGGCGAGAAGAAATGGTGCAGGAAGCGTGTGCTCATCCGGGGCTCCGTGGTGATTCGGCTCAGCCTACTGTGTACGACTTATGGCCACTGTCACGCAAGGCCCCATCACGCTTAGGGTAAGGGCGTCTCGTCTGGAGCCCCTGCATGATCACGGCCTATCTGACCCACCCCGAGTGCCATCGCCACCACATGGGGCCCGAACATCCCGAGAGCCCCAAGCGCCTGGATGCCATTCACGCGCGACTGATGCGCGCCGGCCTGCTCCAGCAGACCATGCAGGGCGACGCCCCCGCCGCCACCGACGAGCAGCTGACCCGGGTGCACCCGAGAAGCCACCTGAAGAGCCTCGAGGCCTGCCTGCCCGAACACGGGCTGATCCTGCTCGAGGACGACACCCTGATGAATCCGCACAGCCTGCAGGCCGCCCGCCATGCCGCCGGCGCCGTGGTGCGTGGGGTCGACCGGGTCTATCGCCATCAGGCCGACAACGTCTTCTGCGCGGTGCGCCCCCCGGGCCACCACGCCGAGCGCGACCAGGCCATGGGCTTCTGCTTCTTCAACAACGTGGCGGTCGGCGCCGCGCACGCCCGGGCCAGGCACGGCGCCAGGCGGGTGGCGATCCTCGACTTCGATGTTCACCAGTGCAACGGCACCATCGACATCTTCCGCGACGATCCCGAGGTGCTGATCTGCACCAGCTTCCAGTCGCCCTTCTATCCTTGGCGACATCTCGAGACCGAAGCCAGTAACGTCGTCCAGACGCCGCTGCCGGCAGGCGCCGACGGCGCGGCCTTTCGCCGGGCCATCGAGCGGGACTGGCGGCCCGCGCTGGAGGACTTCGCCCCGGAGATCGTGCTGCTCTCGGCCGGCTTCGACGCCCACCGCCACGACCCGCTGGCCGACCTCTGCCTGGAGGACGAGGACTACTACTGGATCACCCGCCTGGCGATGGACATCGCCGACCGCCATGCCGATCACCGCCTGGTCTCGGTGCTGGAGGGCGGCTACGACCTCGATGTCCTGGGCCGCGGCGTCGAGGCGCATCTCAAGGCGCTGATGGGGCTGCCCTTCGATTGAACACGGCTGACGTTTCCGACCCGCGGGAAACAGTGTCCCGCGACGGCCGGTCATCCCGACGCCATGTCGCAGCCCATCTGCCGCGGGTCGCACCCGAGTCCGCAGGCGCACGGCGATATGGTAGGCTGGTGGAAATCATGTTTCCGATAGTGAACCCGCATGCCCGCCAACAACGATCAGGATGCCGCCCTGCGCATCGCCTCCGGGCGCAAGGCCTTCGTCGAGCCGCTGCGGCTCGGTGAGCGCCTCAAGGAGATCCGCCTGGCCAACCAGTGGACCCTCGGTGACGTCAGCGAGCGTACCGGCCTGGCCCGCTCGACCCTGTCCAAGATCGAGAACGACCAGATCTCGCCGACCTTCACCGCCGTGCAGAAGCTGATCAGCGGCCTGGACATCGACCTGCCACAGCTGCTGTCCCAGCCGCGCCCCCAGGCCCGCACCATGGGTCGCCGCGACCTGACGCGCCGCGGCGACGGCCAGCAGCATCCGACGCCGACCTACGAGCACGAGCTGCTGAGCTGCGAGATGGCCCAGAAGCGCATGATCCCGTTCAAGACCATCGTGCGGGCGCGCAGCTTCGACGAGTTCTGCCAGTGGGTGCGCCACGACGGCGAGGAGTTCCTGATGGTGCTCGAGGGCGAGATCCAGCTCTACTCCGAGTTCTACGAACCCCTGCACCTGGTCAAGGGCGACAGCATCTACTTCGACAGCGACATGGGCCACGCCCTGGTGTCGGTGAGCGAGGAAGACGCCACCGTGCTGTCCGTGTGCACGCCCCGCGACTCCCAGTAACCCTTCCCCGACTCTCGCTCATGCGTCCCGTTTCGCCGCGCCGGTCCGCCGTCGCGGCGTGCCTGTCTTGCGCCGTCGTTCGGCGCACCCCAGCCCGGATGACTTTTGATAAGCTGGTCGCCTACCCCGTGGGCCCGACCGCATGGTCCAGAACGACAGTGGAGTCAGCATCATGCAACACCTGGATGACAGCACCCGCACCGAGCTCGAAGCCGCCGCCTTTCGCCGACTGCTGAGCCATCTGGACGAGCACAAGGAGGTGCAGAACATCGATCTGATGATCCTCGCCGACTTCTGCCGCAACTGCCTCTCCAAGTGGCTGGTGGCTGCCGCCGAGGAGCGCGGCGAGACCCTCGACTACGAGGCTGCCCGCGAATACGTCTACGGCATGCCCTACAGCGAGTGGAAGTCGCTCTATCAGCCCAAGGCCACGCCGGAGCAGCTGGCCGCCTTCGAGGCCCGCCAGGAAGCGAAGCAAGCGGCCAAGCAGGACGATCCGTCATGAGCGAGGAGATGGTCCCGCTGTCGGTGGCGGTGCTGACGGTCTCGGACACCCGCACCGAGGACACCGACCGCAGCGGCCAGGCGCTGGTCGAGCGGCTCACCGCCGCCGGCCACCGGCTGGCCGACAAGCGCATCGTGCCCGACGACGTTTATCGCATCCGCGCCGTGGTCGCCGACTGGATCGCCGCCCCCGAGGTGCAGGTGGTGCTGACCACCGGCGGCACCGGCTTCACCGGCCGCGACTCCACGCCGGAGGCGGTCTCGGTGCTGCTCGACAAGCGCATCGAGGGCTTCGGCGAACTGTTCCGCCAGCTGTCCTGGCAGGAGATCGGCAGCTCCACGGTGCAGAGCCGCTGCCTCGGCGGCCTGGCCAACGCCACCGTGGTGTTCTGCCTGCCCGGCACCACCGGCGCCTGCCGCACCGGCTGGGACGGCATCCTCGCCGAGCAGCTCGACAGCCGCCATAGGCCCTGCAATTTCGCCAACCTGGTCATCCCCGAGCGAGGCCAGCATGGATAACATCACACGCCAGCGACAGCCGTTCCTCCACGACGAGCCCTGCCGCTCTCGACAAGGTCCGGCCAATCTCGCCATCTCCGAGCGAGGCCAGCATGGCTGAGCTCAAGCCCGTCGCGGCGGCGCTGGAGGCGCTGCTGGCCGACGTGACGCCGGTCGAGGGCGAGCGCCTGGCGGCCAGTGAGGCCGCGGGACGAGTGCTGGCCGAGGCGGTCACCGCCCGGCTCGACGTGCCGCCCTTCGACAACAGCGCCATGGACGGCTATGCCCTGCATCATGCCGATGCCGGGCGCTGGCTGCCGATTGGTCAGCGCATCGCCGCCGGCCACACGGCCGCACCGCTCGAGCGCGGCCAGTGCGCGCGCATCTTCACCGGCGGCGAGATCCCGCCCGGGGCCGACTGCGTGGTGATGCAGGAGAAGGTCGAGCTCGAAGGCGACCGGGCGCGGATGCCCGAGGACGTGCCGCGAGGCGACAACCTGCGCCGCCGAGGCCGCGACGTGGCGGCCGGCAGCCCGCTGCTGGCCGGCGGCACCCGGCTCGACGCCGCGGCGCTCGGGCATCTCGCCGGCCAGGGCATCACCGAGGTCTCGGTCAGGCGCCGTCCGCGGGTTGCACTGCTCTCCACCGGCGACGAGATCGTCGATCCGGGCCAGCCTCTGGGGCCGGGCCAGATCTACAACACCAACCGCCCGATGCTGACGATGCTGCTCGAACGCTTCGGCGCCGAGGTGGTGATGGCCACCGCGGTGCCGGACGCCGCCGCGAGCACGCGACGCCTTCTCGGCGAGGCCGCCGAGCTCGCCGACGTGGTGATCACCACCGGCGGGGTCAGCGTGGGGGAAGAGGATCACGTGCGCGGCGCGGTCGAGGCCCTGGGGCGGCTCGATCTGTGGCGGCTGGCGCTGCGCCCCGGCAAGCCGCTGGCCCTGGGCCGGCTGCCCGGCGCTGGCGCCGGCGGTGAAGCCCGCTTCGTCGGCCTTCCGGGCAACCCGGTCTCGGGCTATGTGGGCGCATGGCTGTTCCTGCGCCCGCTGATGGGCGCGCTGCAGGGCTGTCACGCCATGGCCGAGCTGCCGGCACTGACCGCGCGCGCCACCTTCACCACGTGCACCGGCCCACGCCAGCACTACCTGCGCGTGACGCTGGACTTCGGCGCCGACGGCATCCAGGCCCATGCATTCGCGGATCAGAACTCCGGCGTGCTCTCGTCCTGCGTCGGCGCCGACGCCCTGGCGGTGATCCCGCCCGAGGCGTCAGTGGCGCCCGGCGATGCGGTCCGCTGCCTGTGGCTGCGCGTCGACTGAGCCGGTGTCGTTCGGGTCGAACGGCACGTCGAGATGGGCCTCGATGTCCGGCCACAGCCGGGTGAAGGCCTCGTCCAGCGCCAGATAGTCGCGCTCGAGCCACGGCAGCAGCGCGGCGAGGCGGTTGGGGCCCGAGAGCCGGCGCCCCAGCCCCGCCACCGCACGACAGGTGAAGCGGAAATCGGCATAGCCGCGCAGCCAGTCCTGGCGCACCAGGGCCGGCATCATCGCGGCCAGCCGATCCGGCGCCGGACGAGCGTCGAGCAGCCGATAGCAGCGCGCGACCAGCCAGTCGCGCTCGGCGACGGTCAAGCGGCGCGCCAGGCAATGATCCCACATCAGATCCAGGGCGATACCGGCCACGCGACGCCCCTCGCGAGGCGCCCGAGCCTTGACCTCGAGCAGCACCGGATGACGATCGATGTAGGCGTCGACCCGCCGATGATGGCGGATGCCCGCCGCCACGCCCGCCCCCCAGGCGTCGAGATCGACGCCCTTGACCCCGTCGGCGATCAGATTGCCGTAGAGGAAGTCGTCGCTGCCGCCGCGGGCGAGCCAGCCGTGGGCCAGGAAGTTCATGGCGAGCGCCTCACAGGCAATTGGTCGGCTTGGGCAGCCCGGCCAGCCGCGCCGCGCGCTTGGCGGGGCTGCCGGGAAACAGCCGCATCAGATGCATCGAGCGGCCCTTGTCGGGGCCCAGCTCGCGCCCGACCGCCTTGACCAGCGGCCGCATGGCCGGCGCCATCTCGTATTTCGCATAGAAGGCCCGCAGCACCTCGAGCACTTCCCAGTGCTCGGCGTCCAGCTCGATGCCTTCTTCCTCGGCCAGCGCCTCGGCCACCGCCGGCGACCACTGATCGAGCTCGACCAGATAGCCCTCGGGGTCGAGACCGATCTCGGCATCGGAGACGGTCAGATAACGGGTGATTGCTGTGGTTGCCATGCTCAGTACCAGCTCAGGGTGTGTTCGGCTTGCTCGGTCAGCTGGACGAAGCCGTCGACGTCGACCACCTGCACCGAGCCGTCGCAGCGACCGAGCAGTCCGCGCGCCTCGAGATCCTCGCGTTGCGCATAGAGCCGCCCCGCAATCGCCTCGAAGTGGCGTACCAACTGCGGTAGACCGCCCTGCACGCCGTCCTCGATCAGCAGCAGGCGATCCTCCGGCCCCATGGCGGCCAGCGCCTGCTCGTGCACGCGATGACTGGCCGGCGAACGGTTCACGATATGAAGTTTCATGGTGTCGGGTTCCCCCACCAGGCTAGAAAGTGAGCACGCGCGGGTGCTTCCGTACCGCCTCGGCGATCGCCCCGGCCTCGAGCAGCCGGGGCGCCAGCATCAGCTCGTCGGGATCGAGACCGAAGCGCGAAAGCGCCTCGGCCTCGACCCACAGCGTCTCGATATCATACATCTCCAGCATCTCGAGCGTGGGCGCGGTGCTCTTCTGCCCCAGCGCCCCCGCCGACTGATCCTCGACCAGAGCCGTGACGCCCTCACCCATGAACAGCAGCGAGACGTCGGTGCCGAAGGCGGCCGCCACCAGGGCGACGTCCAGGCCCTCGCGCAGCCAGCTGCTGCCGTGAGGCGCATGACGCAGGATCACCAGCAGATCGCCGGCGAGCGGTTCGTGTTCGTCACTCATGTCACACACTCCCTCAGGGCCCGAAGGTCACCAGCCGGTCACAACATTGGCTCAGGTCGACCAGCTGCCCGACGCCGGTCAGTTCGAACGGCGCCTCGACGCTGTGCCCTGCCTTGCCGTGGCGAGCCGCCTCGCGCTCGTCCATCAGGCCGCGACGCAGCGCCGCGGCGATGCACACCTGAAGCGCCACGCCGTGCGTCTCGTGCAGCGCCACCCAGCCATCGGTCAGATGCGGTTCGTCCTGGGGCGGCGCCGACAGGCGGGCGGCGTTGTAGACCCCGTCGTGGTAGAAGAACACCGCCTCCAGGCGGTGTCCCCGCGCCAGCAGTGCCCGGGCGAATCGCAGCGCCGAGTGGCTGGCCTGATCGCTGTAGGGAGCCCCCATCAGCAGGATCGCGTAGCGCATATCATCCTCTCAGAAACAGGCTGGCCCCGCCGAAGCGGGGCCAGCAATTCTCGCATCGCCGTGGCTGGCGTCAATCCTGGCTCATGATACCGAGCAGGGACAGCAGGCTGATGAAGAGGTTGTAGATCGACACATAGAGGGTGATGGTGGCGAGGATGTAGTTGGTCTCGCCGGCCCGGTGCACGATCTCGCTCGTCTGATAGAGGATGGTCGCGGAGGCGAACAGCACGAAGCCGGCGGAGACCATCAGCGACAGCGCCGGAATCTGGAAGAACAGCCCGGCGAGCATGGCCAGCACCAGCACGATGGCACCCGCCATCAGGAAGTTGGCCAGGAAGCTGAAGTCCTTGCGTGTGACCAGCGCTACGGCGGAAAGACCGAAGAAGGTCAGGCCGGTCAGCCCCAGCGCGGTCATGATCAACTGGGCACCGTTGGGCAGCGACAGGTAGGCGCTGAGGATCGGCCCCAGGGTGAAGCCCATGAAACCGGTGAAGGCGAAGGTCGCCAGCAGGCCCATGGCGGAATTGGCGGTCTTGTGCACCAGGAACATCAGCCCGTAGGCGCCGATGAAGAAGATGAAGATGTTCATCTGCTGGACGCCGAGCGCCATGGCGGCGCCGGCCGTGACGGCGGAGAAAAGCAGGGTCATCGCCAGCAGGCCATAGGTGTTGCGCAGGACCTTGTTGGCGCTGACGGCACTCGTCTGTTGCGTCGTCATTCGCGTGTCTTGGTAAGCCATCGATCCAAAGCTCCGTGTGGTTGATCTTGGCGATGCTTAACAGCATGCCGCCTGGGCGGTGGTGACGCAAGTTTGAACCGATCACGCTTGTCACCCTACGGCGACACGCATGGGGCTCGATGGCCCACTCGACGGTAACATGCGTGATACAACACTGCCGCCTCGGGGAGGGTCGGCAAAGCCAGGCGGCATCTCTAACGTGAAGGAGACACCACCATTAGGCCATCGTCGATTCATTCCCATCGCAGGCGCATGAAGCCCGCCGCCTGAGCGGACTGGCCCGGAAGGCTTGGCCGATCGGCACGATACGTCTTAGCAAACGGCGCGGCGCGCCTCGGCCTGGCGGCGCTCGATGCCTCGGATCATGCGGCCGCGAGACGTCACTCGCCGTCATGTGACAGGGAAACTTCCGGCGCAGGATTTGGAGGAGTCCTGAAACGAAAAAAGCGCCCGTAGGCGCTTGATTCTTGAGAACAAGGTGGCGGAGGGACAGGGATTCGAACCCTGGGTAGGCTCTCACCTACGCCGGTTTTCAAGACCGGTGCATTCAACCGCTCTGCCATCCCTCCGGCTCACGGCGCATATATTACCAATCTTTCTGTTTTGGTCAAGAGTTTCATGCGATCAATGTGTTATCGCATCCTGTCTCGAGACGAGACGCGGCGTAAACGACACGCTATGCCGCTATCCCACGCTCGCGAGGCGCCGGTTCCAGTGCCGCTTGATCGTGGCAATACTCAGCCCGGAGCGCGTCGCCGCGGCCGACTGGCTGAGCCCTTCCGCCTTGAGTGCCTGCACCCTTTCGGTGGTGTCGATGGCAACGGGGCGACCGAGCTTCTTGCCCTGCCCCCGAGCCCGCGCCAGCCCTTCCCGGGTCCGCTCGCTGAAGCGCACACGCTCGAATTCGGCGAAGGCATCGAACATCTGGCGCATCAACTGGCCCTCGCCGCCGGTCAGATCACCGATCGGCAGATCCAGCGACACCACGCTCACGCCGGCGTTGGACAGCCGGGCAATGCTCCGCTGTACGTCGATATTGTCTCGCCCCAGGCGATCGAGCCTGAGCACCACCAGCACGTCTCCGGGCTCCAGCTTGTGCTCGACCAGCGTCCGGAAGGTCGGTCGCTCCATCGCCGGCCACGAGACACTGACGGCCTCGTCGATCACCCGGTAGGGCGCCACGCGATACCCGGCGGCCTCGATCGAGGCCAACTGATCATCGATATCGGGCTCGGCGTCGCCGGTGCGGCAATACACGAAGGTTCGTCCCATGCACTCTCCTCGGCATGACATCACTTTGGCAGGATCGAAGCCGATATGGTCGCAGATAATGCTTATTTAGTGATACCAGCGATCAGCGGTATTTTTAGCATCATCAATGCAGAGGAGGGCTTTCATGACACCAGGCAGCCGCTGAGCAAGATCACGCTGACTGCGGGGAGGACAAGGTTCAGGCGAAGAGCCGAGCGAAACAGCCGAGGAGAGAAAAAGAAGGGAGATGAGAGAGTAAAAGCGTGCGGGGCCGATCGGCATCGACCCCGCCTGCCCCGCTGTCCTCTATCGGCGATCAGCGCCGGGCGATGATCCACACCGCGTGCACGATGCCGGGAATGTAGCCCAGCAGCGTCAGCAGGATGTTGATCCAGAAGTGAAGGCCCAGGCCCACCTGGAGAAACACGCCTACCGGCGGCAGGAGAATGGCGAACAGGATACGAAGCACGTCCATGAGAGAGTTCCTTTTAACGATGGCTATAAATCGTGATCAGGGTATCGACCCCGCGCTGGCCGACCATGTTCCTGAGCGAATGCATCGATCGTGTCCGGGCAGGACGGTGGGCGCGATATTCGGGCCTGGGTGAATATTCATTCAACTTCCCGTAGCCGGTGCCGATGACCCGACGGCACCCGATACACCCACAATGCACCAGGATAGGAGATACGACCTTGTCGATGCACGTCGCGTATGGCATGTGGCTGGCCAGCGGGGGATCACTGATTGCCGCGGCCATCACCTGGAAGATGGCCAAATCCAGAGAATAGCCCCAACGCCGGCACCGTAACATGAATGGCCAACCGCCCGACGCACGAGCCGCCACAGTGGGCCGGAGAGATCGGGCGGTACGGCCATGGTCAATAGAGCCTCAACCCCACCCGCGTCACGCGATTGCCTTGCATCTCGTTGACGACCCAGTGAATGCCGTGCCAGTCGATATCGTCGCCCACCACCGGATGGCCGCCGACACGCAGCGAGATGAAATCCGCCAGGGTCATGTCCTGCTCACCCGGGCTCAGGGTCAAGCCATAGGCATCGGCGATATCGCCCAGCCGTGCATCGCCGTTGAAGCTGAAGGCGCCGAAGAAGGCAGTCTGGCGACGGAGCGTGGCATCGCCGTTGAACAGCCGGTTGAGCGACGGCAGGTCGTCGCCGCGACCGATCACGCACAGCACGTCGTTGCGCTGCAGCTGGGTGCTGCCCTTGGGATGCACCATCACGCCATCGCGGAACAGCGCGGCGATGATCGCCCCGGAGGGGAAGCGCAGCAGCCGGATCGGCACCTCCTCGAGATCGGAGCTCTCCACGCGATAGATGAACATCTCGTAGTCGTTGTCGTGCTGAATCCCCAGCGGGCCACGCCGCTTGGGCGTCACGCTGGGCGGCAGCTCGACCTTCAGGCGCTTCGCCATCCACGGCAACGAGCCGCCCTGGATCAGCAGCGACAACAGCACCACCGCGAAGGCGACATTGAAATAGAGCGAGGCATTCTCGACGCCGCCGATGACCGGGAAAATCGCCAGCACGATCGGCACCGCGCCGCGCAGCCCGACCCAGGCGATGAAGCCGACTTCGCGCCAGCGGAAGCGGAAGAACGGCTTGATCGCGATCACCACCGCCAGCGGGCGGGCGACGAAGATCAGGGCCAGGGCCACCACCGCGGCGGGCAATGCATAGACCATCATCTCGCTGGGATTGACCAGCAGCCCCAGCACCAGGAACAGGCCGATCTGGCTGAGCCAGGCCAGGCCGTCGTGGACCGGCAGAATGAAATTGAGGTGGCGCCCCGGCCGATTGCCGATCATCAGACCGGCCAGGTAGATGGCCAAAAAGCCGCTGCCGCCCAGCGCGCTGGTCGCCCCGAACACGCAGAAGCCGAGCGCCAGCGCCAGCAGCGAATAGAGCCCCGGCGCCAGATCCACCCAGCTGATCAGCCGCGCGATCAGCCAGCCGGCCCCCAGCCCCAGCGCGATGCCGACGCCGAACTGCTGCAGGAAGAACAGCGTGGTATCGAGCCAGCCGCCGATATCACCGACCAGCACCTCCACCAGCATCAGGGTCAGGAAGATCGCCATCGGATCGTTGGTGCCCGACTCGATCTCCAGCGTGGCCCCGACCCGCTCGTTGAGGTTGATGCCTCGCCCGCCGAGCATCGAGAACACCGCCGCGGCATCGGTGGAACCGACGATCGCCCCCACCAACAGCCCCTGCACCAGGCTGAGCCCGAACACCCACATGGCAATCACGCCGACCAGCGCACTGGTCACGAACACGCCCAGGGTGGCCAACGACAGCGCCGGCTTGAAGCCGACCCGGAAGGTCTTCAGCCGGGTGCGCAGGCCACCGTCGAGGAGGATCATCGCCAGCGCCAGGTGACCGATCAGAAACGCCAGCGGGTAGTCGTCGAACTGGATGCCGAGTACGCCCTCCTCCCCGGCGAGCATGCCGAGCCCGAGGAACAGCAGCAGCAGGGGAACGCCCACCAGCGTGGAGAGCCGGCTGGCCAGCACGCTCAGCGCGATCAGGAAGCCGCTGAGCAGAAAAAGGGTATTGATCGTGTCCATGGCATCCTGCCCCAGAAAGTCATCCAAGTATCTCATAGCGTGCGGGCGGCCGCGACGCGCAGCGACACGTTGACCGCGGCGCTGGTCAGGCGGGACCCCACGCCGATAGACTGGCCACGTCTTTCCCCTTGCCCGGGCCCGTCATCGCCACCTCCCGGGCATCGCTGGAGCCGCTGACATGCTGTCATTCATCCGCCGCCCGGCCCGACCGAGCGCCTGGGCCTCACTGGTCATGGCGCTCGGCCTGCCGGGACTGTCTCCGGTCGGCCATGCCGCGCCGGAAACGCCCGAGGGTGGCTACCCGCCGCTCGGTACCGACGTCATGGTCCCCGACCTGGGATCGGAAACCGCGCCGGCCGTCATCGAGGACCCGCTGACCGCCTTCCAGGACCGGCCGAGCGGCCCGTCGGTGGACACGCCCACGCGGCCGACCGCCCCGGCCGTGGCCGTGGGCCCCGCCGAGCCCATCGCGCCGCCGCCGGTCACGCATCTGTCGCTGATGCTCGACTGGTACCCGAGCCCGCGCCACGCGGCGCTGTTCGTGGCCCGCGAGCTCGACCTGTTCAAGGAGCGCGGGCTGGAGGTGGAGATCCAGACGCCCGCCGACCCCGACGTGCCCACCAAGCTGCTGGCGACCTCGCGGATCGATCTGGCCCTGACCCGTCAGCCGCTGCTGCACCTGATGGTCGATCAGGACCAGCCATTGGTGCGCGTGGCGACGCTGGTCGGCCTGCCGCTCGCCTCGCTGGTGCTCGACGACGCCATCGGCCTCGAGGCGCTGGAAGGCACGCGCATCGGCCACGTCGACCTGGATGCCGAGAACGTGCTGCTGGCCAGCCTGCTGACCCATCAGGAGCTGACCCGCGAGGCCCTGGACAGCCCCGACCTGCATTTCCGGCTCGAGCAGGCCATGCGCGAGGGGCGCGTGGACGGGGTGATCGGCGCCGTGCGCTATCTGCTGCCGCGCGCCCTGGCCGACGATGGTCTGTCGACGCACACCTACACCACCGAATCCATGGGCGTGCCGCGCTACGACGGCCTGATCCTGGTGGCCAACCGCGACCATCTCGCCCAGCAGCGCGAGGCCATCGTGGCACTGGTGGAGGCCCTGGAGGAGGCCACGGCCTGGATCGTCGAGCATCCCGATGCCGGCTGGGCACTGCTGGCCCGCGCCGAACCGGCCATGGACACCCCGACCAACCGCGCCGCCTGGCCCGAGGCCATGCGGCGCCTGAGCCTGACCCCCGCCGCCCTGCACGAGAAGCGCTACGCGGACTTCGAGCACTTCCTCAAGCAGCAGCACCTGGTATCCGAAACCACGCCGGTGGAGCGCCTGGCCATCGATCCGAACCGCCAGTGATGCAGCGTCAGGCCGACCGCGTCCGACGCTCGGGGCGCGACAGAGACGAAGGCCTCAGCCGTGCTGGCGGGCGAGGAAGCCGTTGACCGCCGCCTGAAACTCCTCGGGGCACTCGGCGTGCAGCCAGTGGCCCGCCTCCAGGGTCTCGAGCTCGGCGTTCGGCAGCACCTCGCGCAGCGCCGGCAGCATGGCATCGGTCACGTAGGACGAGCGGCTCCCGCGCACCACCAGGGTCGGACCCTCGAAGGCGCCCTCGCCGTCCGGTTCGCCGCTGATCGACGCATAGTCCTCGGTGATCTGATCCAGCCCGACGCGCACCGTCATGCCGTCTTCACCGCGCACCAGGTTGGTGGCCAGGAATAGCCGCGTGGTGCGTTGATCGATGAAATCCGCCATCAGCGCATCGGCCTGGCGGCGATCGGCCGGCCGCTCGTCGCGCACGCGCCGCAGCGCGCCGAGCTCGTTGTCGTGGCCGTGGCCGTAGGCCTGGGGAGCGACGTCGGCGACGATCAGCGAGGCCAGCCGCTCGGGTGCCAGCCGAGCCAGGGTGATCGCCACCTTGCCGCCCATGGAATGCCCCAGCACATGCGCCCTGGCCACGCCCAGCGCCTCCAGCAGCGCCAGCACGTCGCGGGCCATGGCGGCGTAGCCCATGCCGGGCGAATGCGGCGAGCGGCCGTGGTTGCGCAGGTCCACCGCGATCACCCGATGCTGCTCCTGCCATTTCTTGATGTGCGAGCGCCAGTTGTCGGCGCTGCCCAGCAGGCCGTGAATCACCACCAGCGGCGTGCCGTCGCCGCCGGTGTCGATATGATGGAGAGCGAGAGTCATCGTGAACTCCTTGTCGGGTTAGCGGACCTGCTCGGGCGCCAGGTCACGGTCGCCGGTCAGCGTCACCAGGCGGCGCGTCAGCCAGCCCAGCAGCACGCCGTAGAGCGGCAGGAAGAAGGCCAGGCTGATGCCCAGCTTGATGCCGTAGTCCACCCAGGCGATCTCCGGCCAGTGGGTGGCCATGAAGGCATCGGTGCCGCGGTGGAAGGCGATCGAGAAGAAGGCGAAGGTATCGGCCAGATTGCCGAGCAGGGTCGACAGCGCCGGCGCCACCCACCAGGCCCGGAGGCGGCGCAGGCGATCGAAGACGGTGACATCGAGCAGCTGGCCCAGCACGTAGGCCATGAAGCTGGCCAGGGCGATGCGCGCCACGAACAGGTTCCACTCACCCAGCGCCTCCAGCCCGGCGAAGCCGCCGCGCGGAAACACCACCGAGACGACATAGGAGATCACCAGTGACGGAAACATCACCCGCAGGATGATGGCCCGAGCCGGCTCCTTGCCGAACAGCCGTACGGTCAGGTCGGTGGCGAGGAAGATGAAGGGAAAGCTGAACGCGCCCCAGGTGGTATGCAGCCCGAACAGGCTGAAGGGAAGCTGCACCAGGTAGTTGCTGGCCGTGATGACGAGGATATGAAAGGCGACCAGCCACATCAGGCAGCGGCGGGTCTGGGCGGCGGTAAGCGCGAACATGGGACACCTTTTTGGCGGGAGGGGTAAGGGAACCCTCATCGAATGGCATGCCGGTACCCCGGCGAACGGTCGCGAATTATACGCGCCCGCTCGCCGGGGGCCAAACCCGCCTCGGCGCGCCGCCCTACTGCTGCCGTGCCTGCTCGGCGCTGCCCAGCGAGCGCGCCACCATGGCATCGTGCACGTCGGCGAGGCTTGCCGGGTCATCGATGGTCGAGGGCACGCCATAGGCCTCGCCGTCGGCGATGTGACGCAGCAGCTTGCGCAGGATCTTGCCGGAGCGGGTCTTGGGCAGGCGATCCACCACCAGCACCTGCTTGAGGCAGGCCACCGGACCGATCATCTCGCGCACCCGCTCGACCAGCTCGCGCTCCAGGGTCGCCTCGTCGCCGTCGAAGCCGTCCTTGGGGATCACCAGCCCCACCGGCACCTGACCCTTGAGCGCATCGTGAATGCCGATCACCGTGCACTCGGCCACCGCCGGATGGCCGCCCACCACCTCCTCCATCTCGCCGGTGGAGAGACGATGCCCGGCCACGTTGATGACGTCGTCGGTGCGCCCCATGATGAACAAATAGCCGTCCTCGTCCAGATAGCCCGCATCGCCGGTCAGGTAGTAGCCCGAGAAGGCCGCCATGTAAGCGGCGTGAAAACGCTCGGGATCGCGCCAGATGCCGGACAGGCAGCCCGGCGGCAGCGGCTGCTTGATCATCACGCTGCCCTGCTCCAGCGCCGGCGCGTCGTGGCCGCTGCGACCGAGGATACGCACGTCAAACCCCGGCACCGGCACCGTGGCCGACCCCGCTTTGGCCGGCATCGGCTCGAGCCCCAGCAGGTTGGCGGCGATCGGCCAGCCGGTCTCGGTCTGCCACCAGTGATCGACCACCGGCACATCCAGCATTCCCTTCAGCCAGTGGAAGGTCGGCGGGTCCAGTCGCTCCCCCGCCAGGAACAGCGCCTTGAGGCACGAGATGTCGTGGTCCTTCAGGTGCACCCCTTCGGGATCCTCCTTCTTGATCGCCCGGAAGGCGGTCGGCGCGGTGAAGAAGGCCTTGACCCGATACTCGGCGATCAGCCGCCAGAAGGCCCCGGCATCCGGGGTCCGCACCGGCTTGCCCTCATACACGACGGTGGTGCAGCCGCGCAGCAGAGGCCCATAGACGATATAGGAATGGCCCACGACCCAGCCCACGTCCGAGGCCGAGAAGAACACCTCGCCCGGCGCCATGTCGTAGACCGCCTCCATGGAATAGTGCAGCGCCACGCCATAGCCGCCGGTATCGCGCATCACGCCCTTGGGCTTGCCGGTGGTGCCGGAGGTATAGAGCACATAGAGCGGATCGGTCGCCCGGACCGGCACGCACTCGGCCGGCGCCGCCGCGGCCTCCAGCGTCGCCCAGTCATGCTCGCCCTCGCCGAGCTCGACCGGGCACTGCTCGCGCTGCAGCATCACGCAGGCCTCGGGGCGATGGGCGCTCTGCGCCAGCGCCTCGCGCACGATCGGCTGGTAGGGCAGCACCCGGTCGACCTCGATGCCGCAGGAAGCCGCGATCACCACCCTGGGCTCGGCGTCCTCGATGCGCACCGCCAGCTCGTGGGGGGCGAAGCCGCCGAACACCACCGAATGCACGGCCCCCAGCCGGGCACAGGCCAGCATGGCGATCGGCGCTTCCGGCACCATCGGCAAATAGATGACCACGCGATCGCCCTGCTCGACACCGAGATCCCGCAGTGCCCCGGCGAAGCGCGCCACCCGCTCGCGCAGCTCGGCATAGGTGTAACGCCGCTTGCCGCCGCTGACCGGCGAGTCCCACAGCAGTGCGTCCTGATCGCCGCGGCCCTGCTCGATGTGGTGATCGAGGGCCGCATGACAGAGGTTGAGCTCGCCGTCGCCGTACCAGCGGGCATGGCCCTGATCGTCATACTCGAGGATGCGCGTCGGCGGGGTGATCCAGGGCAGGCGCCTCGCCTGCTCGGCCCAGAAGGCCTCCGGCTGCTCGATGGAACGCTGATATTCGCTGCGATATGTGGACATGGGGCCTGCCTGCTCAGTGAATGTCGCCTCGATTGTTGACACACTAGAACAACGCCAACCCCAAAACCCTCATACCAAGGGCGAAATTCGACAAATGGACGAGCCTTCTCGCCACGTTGTCGACAAACAGAACGTATCAAGCGCAACGGCAGGGCCGCGCTGGCCGCCCTGAACTATAGTTGAGAAATGACTGAATCAGAAAAGACGTGACGTTACGGGCCACCGCGGGCACGCGCCATCACAACACCCAGGGCTTGCCGGGAGACGTCATGACGACAGCCCATCGGCAAGAGACGACCGCCATCGGCTGCCATGGCAGCATGAGAGGTGATACATCATGAGCACTTCGCAAGCCCAGGCCGATGGCCTGCTGCACGACGGGGATGACGTCATCGACCAGGCCAGCGCCCTGCTCAAGGCGATGGCCAACGACAACCGGCTGAGGATCCTGTGCCTGCTGGACGGGCAGGAGCTGTCGGTCACGGAGCTCAACCACCAGCTGGCGCTGAGCCAGTCCGCCCTTTCCCAGCATCTGGCCATCCTGCGACGCGAGAGCCTGGTGAGCACCCGGCGCGCGTCGCAGACCATCTACTATTCGCTCAACGGCGACCGGGCGAGGATCCTGCTGTCGGCCCTCGCCCGAATGGAACTGGGGAACCACTGAGACCGGGAAGCGGTTGACACCGAGGCCCCGCAGGATCAGCGCTTCTGCCAGCCGCGCGCCTCCAGGCTCTCGACGACCCGCTCCACGCCACGCTCCACGCCGTCGGACACCGCCAGACCCAGCCTTGCCGGCAGGGGCTGGCGACGCTCCAGGCGCAACGAGACCACCCGCGCCTCTTTCATGCGCTCGACGAGATAGGCCTCGCTGGTGCCGATCTCGTCGGCCAGGCCCCGTGGCAACGCCTGCTGGCCGTACCAGCTCTCACCGGTGGCCACCGCCTCGATGTCCAGGTCCGGGCGACGCTCGGCGACATAATGCTTGAATAGCCCGTGCACGTTCTCGAGGTCTTCCAGGAATTTCTCGCGCCCTTCCTCGGTGTTCTCGCCGAATACCGTCAGGGTGCGCTTGTAGCGGCCCGCGGTCAGCACCTCCACGTCGACGTCGTGGCGCTTGAGCAGGCGATGCAGGTTGGGCACCTGGGCGACCACCCCGATCGAGCCCAGCACCGCGAAGGGCGCCACCCGCAGCCGGTCGGCGCAGCAGGCCATCAGGTAGCCGCCGCTGGCCGCCACCTTGTCGACGCACACCGTGGTGGAGAGCCCCGCCTGACGCAGGCGGTCGAGCTCGGCGGCGGCATGGCCGTAGGCGTGCACCAGCCCACCGGGCGACTCCAGGCGCACCACCACCTCGTCCTTCTCGCCGGCCACGTCCAGCACCGCCGACACCTCCTCGGCGAAGCGCCCGGTGGCACTGGCCTTCAGGTCGCCGTGGAAGTCCAGCACCCAGACCGTACCGGCGACGTCGCCGCCGGCATCGTCCTTGTGCTTGCCGCGCGCCTTGTCATCGCGTCGAAAGGCCTTCTGCAGCCGCTTGCGCGCACCGGGCTCGCTGGCGGCCAGCTGCAGTCGGCGACGGCGGCGACGGCGATCGCCGTTGAGCTCCTCGACCCGCAGCCGGGTCCGCTCGCTCTCGCCGCCGCGCGAGCGCATCACCACCATCACGCCCAGGGCCACGATGACCACCACCGCCACCAGCTGGGCCAGGAACATGCCGAAATCCGTCAGCCACTCGTTCACCGTGTCTCTCCTTCGAAGTGTCCATCCCTCGCGGCGTCATTCGCCGCTGGGCTGCCCCTCATCCTGCCCAGCGGCGGACGCCGCGACAAGCCGACCGGCTTGATGGCTCCGACGCTTTTCCCTACTCTCGCGGATCGATCTTTCACGTCTCCGGAGACCCCCGATGTCCGACAGCACCCTCGACAAGCTCCATGCCCGCTTCGATCCCGAGGCCGCCCGCGGCATGGACGAGGTGTTCCAGTTTCACTTCAGCGACGCCGGCGACTATCACCTGGTGGTGCGCGACGGCGCGCTGGACGTTCAGGAGGGCGTTCACGAGGAGCCGTCGGTCAGCCTGAGCCTGAGCACCGAGACCCTCAAGGGCGTGATGAGCGGCGAGATCAGCGGCATGAGCGCCGTCATGAGCGGCCGCCTCAAGGCCACCGGCAACGTCATGCTGGCGACCAAGCTCGGCGGCCTGTTTCCCCGCCGCGACTGAGCCGAGGGCGGGCGATTTCGCCTCAAGGCCGCACGCCGACCTCGGCCAGGTGCGTCTCGATCAGCGCCCGCGAGATGGAGTGAGGCGGCGGCAGCTGCGGCAGCCGACGCGGCGAATACCAGGCGGCGTCGCTGATCTCGTGGCCGTCGATGCGAATGCGCCGGCTGGCCGCCTCGGCGAAGTAGCCGAGCATCAGCGAGTGCGGGAAGGGCCAGGCCTGGCTCTGGAAGTAGCGCAGCCGCCCCACCGTTAGCCCCACCTCCTCGAATACCTCGCGGTGCACCGCCTCCTCGGCGGATTCGCCCGGCTCGATGAAGCCGGCCAGCGTCGAGTAGCGCCCCGGGGGGAAACGCGGACTGCGCGCCAGCAGCAGCGACTCGCCGTGGGTCACCAGGGTGATGATGCACGGCGAGATGCGCGGATAGTTGCGATGACCGCAGCGCTCGCAGTGCATCGCGAACTCGTGGTCGAGCCGCGAGGCCGGCGCGCCGCAGCTGCCGCAGAAGCGATGATGGCGCAGCCAGGCGCCGACCTGCAGCGCGGTGGAGACCAGCGCGAACCAGGACTCCGGCAGCCGCGCCAGCCACTCCCGCCCCTCGATCCAGTCGTCGCCGGGCGTCTCCTCCACCGACAGCGCCACCGGCGCGTCGTGCCACCAGCACATCGGCTGCATGGCCGGGGGCCAGGGCTGCCAGGGCTGCAGCGGGCCGCCGTCTGTGCCCGGGGCGATGCGTCCCCGGGCCAGGCGAATCACCCGACCCGCGGCTTCCTCATGGGGCAGTTCGCGACGCAGCATCAGGAGGTCTCCCGACCCGGCCACCCCTCCAGCGTGTCCCAGCGGCATTCGCCGCCGGCCTCGCGGACGGTCGCCAGCTTGTCGCGATGGGCCTGCCACTCGGCCTCGTCCGGTGCCTGGACCGTCAGGCTGCCCGGCGTCAGCGCCACCCGACGGATGTTCAACCCGCCGCTGGCCGCGGACTCGTCGCCGTCACCGGCGCGGGCGTCCAGCGACAGGGCGGTCTGGCCGCCGGTCATCGCCAGGTAGACGTCCGCCAGGATCTCGGCATCCAGCAGGGCGCCGTGCAGCACCCGGTGCCCGTTCGCGATGTCGTAGCGCTTGCACAGCGCATCGAGATTGTTGCGCTGGCCCGGATGCTTGTCCCGCGCCATCTGCAGGGTATCGAGGATGCGGCAATGATCGGCCACCGGGCCCAGACGCGGCTCGCCGCGGGCCTGGTTCAGCATGCCGATTTCGTGGTCGATGAAGCCCACGTCGAAGGGCGCGTTATGGATCACCAGCTCCGCGCCCTCGATGAAGGCCCAGAACTCGTCGGCGATCTCGGCGAACAGCGGCTCGTCGGCGACCCGCTCGTCGGTGATGCCGTGCACCGCCACTGCCTCGGCATCGATGCTGCGCTGCGGATTGATGAACTGGTGATAGGTGTTGCCGGTCAGCCGGCGATTGACCATCTCCACGGCGCCGATCTCGATCAGGCGGTGGCCGTCGCGGGGGTCGATGCCGGTGGTCTCGGTATCCAGGATGATCTGACGCATGGGGCGTTACCTGTGGGGAAATCGGCGTTCTTGGGCGAGCATCAGGCCTTGGCCTGCATCTCGTCGATGGCCTCGTTGGCCAGGCTGTCGGCGCGCTCGTTGCCGGGATGGCCGCTGTGACCTTTGACCCAGTGCCACTCGACGCGGTGACGCTGTGCTTCCTCGTGGAGGGCGCGCCACAGTTCGGCGTTCTTGACCGGCTGCTTGGAGGCGGTCTTCCAGCCGCGCTTGATCCAACCGTGAATCCACTCGGTGATGCCGCGACGCAGGTATTCCGAGTCGGTCCACAGCTCGACGCGGCACGGCCGGGTCAGCGCCTTCAGCGCCATGATGGCGGCCATCAGCTCCATGCGGTTGTTGGTGGTCTTCTCCTCGGCGCCCTTGAGCGGCTTCTCGTGAGGGCCGCTGCAGAGCAGCGCGCCCCAGCCGCCGGGGCCGGGATTACCGCGGCAGGCGCCGTCGGTATAGATCGTCACGTCGGGCAACGCCCCTGACTGTGGTTGGTCTGTCACCCTTGCTTACCTTCGTCGGTGGCGGACCGGCCGGACACGTTGCCCAGCGCCGAGCCGGCCAGCGGCGTCGGAAAGACCACCCGGCCGCGCCCGGGCTGGACCAGCTGGGACCGGCGCCGCGCATGAATCATGTAGCTGTCGCCCAGCGGCAGGTTGTACCGGCGCCCGAGGGTCTCGAGCCGGGCGTTCCGGGCCGGACTGCCGGGCAGGCGAAAGCCGCAATAGTCTACCCGGCGGGCCTCGAAATCGACAAACGCCAGCCAGTCGGCGAGACGCCCGGGCGTGCGCCAGCGTCCGCGGCCGGGCAGCTGCCGCCGCCGGGCGGACCGACAGCGCCGCCAGCCACTGGGGCCGAAGGGGTGCCAGCCGAAGAGGATCAGATGGCCGTCGTCGGCGGTCACGCGGGCCGCCTCCTGAAGCAGATGATGAGGATCGGGGGCGATCTCGAGCAGGTGATGCACCACCACCAGGCTCAGGCAGTCGTCGGGGAGCGGCAGGGCATCGAGGGGGCAGACCAGGGTGGATTCGTCGGCGGCCAGCTCCCGGGTCGGCGACCAGCGCAGCGCATGACGCACCGGACACATGTCGGCCAGGCTCGGCGCCAGCCCGAGCTCCAGTCCGTGGGGGCCGAACCAGCGCTCGCAAAGCGGGCCGAGGCAGGCGCGCTGGGCCTGCCACACGCCCTGCCCGGCGGCGCCGGCCCAGTAATGGCGGCCTTCTCGCACCAGCCGCGCCATGCGCATCGCCTCCTGCGAATTTGACATGATCCGTTCATCTCTCCAGAGTACTCGATTTTGCACAGACCCGATTCAAGGCGCCACCGGCCTCGGACATCACCGGCCCCGGCGCGAGGACCCCGAGCCCATGTTGAGCGTGACACCGATTCCCGCCTTTAGCGACAACTATATCTGGATGCTGCGGCAGGACACGAGCCCCCAGGTCTGCGTGGTGGATCCGGGTGATGCCGCCCCGGTGATCGAGACCCTGGAGCGCGAGGGACTGACCCTCGGCAGCATTCTCGTCACCCATCATCATCCGGATCACGTCGGCGGGCTGCCCGAGCTGATCCAGCGCTACTCGCCGCGGGTGATCGGACCGCACAACCCCGCCATCGAGGGCATCGACGAACGCGTCGGCGCCGGTGACGAGGTTCGGGTGATCGGGCGCCTGTTCGAGATCATCGAGGTCCCGGGCCATACCCTGGATCACATCGCTTTCTTCACCGCCGGCATTCCGCCGCTGCTGTTCTGTGGCGACACCCTGTTCAGTGCCGGCTGTGGACGTCTGTTCGAAGGAACCCCCGAACAGATGCATGCCTCGCTGGCGCGCCTCACGGCCCTGCCCGAGGATACCCTGGTCTTCGCGGCCCATGAGTACACCCTGGCGAACCTCGCCTTCGCCAAGGCCGCCGACCCGGACAACCCCGACATCGACGCCGCCGAGCAGGAGTGCCGGCGGGCCCGGGAGCTCGAGCGCCCCACCCTGCCCAGCACCATCGGGCGGGAACGGCGCATCAACCCTTTCCTGCGCTGCGAGGACGCCGGTGTGCGTCGGGCCGCCGCCCCCCAGGGCGACACGACCGACGCCGTGACGACCTTCGCCACCCTGCGCGGCTGGAAAGACGACTTCTGAGACCCACCCGGCAACTCGCGTTGCCCGCCTGATTCACGGACGGCAACGCCCGCCCCGGAGGCCCTGAATGACCTATTACACATCGCGCCGGCGACTCCTCGGATTCGCCAGCACGATCGCCATGACCGGCGCCCTGATCGCCGGCGCCTACACCAAGGCATCGACCCTGCCCGCCGGACAGATGGGCGCCGATACCCCGAGCTTCGCACCGGTTCACCGCGGCGAACCGGAGGGCCAGCGCACCTTCTGGAGCCACCTGCAGCTGCAGCCGGCCGACGCCTGGTCGCGTCTGCGCGACACCTTCCAGTGGAAGGATCAGTGGCAAGACGGCGCCGGCCACGCTCGGGTTCAGCACTGGATCGACGAGTACAGTGCCAAGCCGCACAACGTCGCCGAAATCGCCGAGCGCGCCCGCCCCTGGCTGGCGTGGATCCTCGAACGGGTCGAGGGCCGCGGCCTGCCCGGCGAGATCGCCCTGGTGCCCTTCGTCGAGAGCTCCTTCGATCCCGAGGCGCGCAGCCACTTCGGCGCCGCCGGCCTGTGGCAGATCATGCCGCGCACCGGCGATGCCCTGGGGCTGAACCGCTCCGGCAGCTGGGACGGCCGCCTGGACGTGGTGCGCTCCACCCAGGCCGCGCTGGACTACATCGAGTATCAGGCCGACCAGTGGTACGAGGGCAACATCGAGCTCTCGCTGGCCGCCTACAACGCCGGGGCCGGCACCGTGAACCGTGCCCAGCGCCGCGCCCTGGCCCAGGGCAAGCGGGGTGACTACTGGGATCTCGACCTGCCCAACGAGACCATGGATTACGTGCCCAAGCTGCTGGCCATCGCCGCCATCGTCGGTGAGCCGGAGCGCTACGGCGTGACGCTGCCCGAGATCGAGGGCACACCGGCCTTCGAACGCGTGCCGGTGACACGCCCCGTCCGCCTCGGCGAGGCCGCGGAGCTGGCCGGCGTGCCGACCAGCCAGCTGGCCGAACTGAACCCCGGGATGCGCGGCGACACCGCTCATCCCGGCCAGGTCAGCGAGCTGCTGGTGCCCGTCGACAATGCCGAACCGCTGCTGGCGGCCCTGGAAAGCACCGCCCCGAGCGGCGGCGCCGCGGGAGAGATCCACGTGGTGCGGCGCGGCGACACCCTTTCCGGCATCGCCTCAGAGTACGCCGTGGCGGTCGCCGACCTGGCCCGCTGGAACGGCCTGGACAGCCCCAACGCTTTACAACCCGGCCAGCAGCTGACACTTTCCGGTAGATGATCAGGGGGGCCATCGCCCCCCGACCTGGTACAAGGATGCTGACCGATGCGATCGATCGTCCTGCTGACGGCGGCCCTGGCGGCAACGCCCGCCCTGGCCGCGGACCCGGCTGACGTGCCCACCCGCCATGGGCTCGCGCTCTACGGCGACCCGGCGCTGCCGGCGGGTTTCGACCACTTCCCCTACGTCAATCCCGACGCGCCCACGGGCGGTACCCTGACCCGCGGCGCCAGCGGCAGCTTCGATTCCACCAACCCCTTCATCATCCAGGGCACTCCGGCCTCGGGCCTGAATGCCATCTACGACACCCTGATGGTGGCCAACCCCGACGAGCCCTTCAGCATGTACGGGCTGCTGGCCGAGGGCATCCGCCTCGACCCGGACCGCCAGTGGATCGAGTTCGACCTCGATCCCGATGCCCGCTTCCACGACGGCGAACCGGTCACCGCCGAAGATGTCATCTTCAGCTTCGACACCCTCACCGAGCTAGGCCAGCCGTTCTACGCCGCCTACTACGCCGACGTGCGCGATGTCCGCGCGGTCGACGAGGACACCGTGCATATCGATCTGGCCGACAGCAAATCCCGTGAGCTGCCGCTGATCCTCGGCCAGATCCCGATCCTGCCGGCCCACTACTGGGACGGCCGCGACTTCGAGCGACCGACCCGCGACGCCCTGCTCGGCTCCGGCCCCTACCGCATCGCCGAGGTCGACCCCGGTCGACGCATCGTCTACGAACGGATCGACGACTACTGGGGCCGCGACCTGGCCGTGAATCGCGGTCGCCACAACATCGACCGGCTGGTCTACGACTACTATCGCGACCAGACCGTGGCGCTCGAGGCCTTCAAGGCCGGTAACCTCGACATGCGCATCGAGTCCAGCGCGCGCAACTGGGCCACCGCCTATGACTTCCCGGCCGCCGACGACGGCTTCGTCGAGCGCCTGGAGGTGCCGGACGGCCAGCCCGCCGGCATGCAGGCCTACGTGATGAACACCCGCCGCGACATCTTCCAGGACGTGCGCGTGCGCGAGGCCATGAACCTGGTCTTCGACTTCGAGTGGCTCAACCAGAACCTTTTCTACGGCGCCTACGAGCGGACCCACAGCTACTTCGAGAACTCCGAGATGGCCGCCGAGGGGCTGCCTGGCGAGGCCGAGCTGGCCCTGCTCGAGCCCTGGCGCGACGCGCTGCCCGATAGGGTGTTCGACGAACCGCTGCCCGTCGAGCGGCCGGATGACATGCGCGGCCGCCTGCGCGAGGCCCTCGGCCTGCTGCATGCCGCCGGCTACGAGAACCGCGAGGACGGCACCCTGGTCAACGCCGAGACCGGCGAGCCGCTGGCCTTCGAGGTGCTGCTCTACGACACCCAGTTCGAACGCGTCGTGCAGCCGCTGCTGCGCAACCTCGCGCGGCTCGGCGTGCAGGGCGACATCCGCATCGTCGACGTCAACCAGTACCTGAACCGGCTGCGCCGCTTCGACTTCGACGTGGTGGTGGGCGGCTTCCCGCAGTCCGCCAACCCGGGCAACGAACAGCGCGAGTTCTGGGGCAGCGAGTACGCCGACGCGCCGCAGAGCCGCAACCTGATCGGCCTGGCCGACCCGGCGATCGACGCCCTGGTCGACGAGCTGATCGCCGCCGACAGCCGCGAGGCGCTGGACACCGCCGCCCGGGCCCTCGACCGGGTGCTGCGCTGGGGTTTCTACGTCATTCCGCAGTGGCATCTGGACAGCACCCGCATCGCGGTCTGGGACAAGTTCGGCTGGAAGGAGCCCTTCCCCGAGTACAATCTCGACCTCGACGCCTGGTGGGTCGACCCCGAGCGCGGCGCCGAGATCGAGGCCCGACAGCGGAATCGGTGATACAGGTTCGAGGCACGATGCTGCTGGCAGATGAGCGCCGGGGACAAGGCGAAGCGAGGTTCTTTTGACAGGGGCGTCAAAAGAAGCGCCCAGGGATGGGTTTACCGCGTCCTCGCGAAGGCTTGTCGCCGCGAAGGCTCATCATTCGTTGAGATTTCATAGAAGCCCTAAGGACACTCCGTGGCCGCCTACATACTGCGCCGCCTGCTGCTGATGATCCCCACCCTGCTGGGGATCATGTTGCTCAACTTCCTCATCGTGCAGGCCGCCCCTGGCGGCCCCATCGACCAGATGTTGGCCCGCTTCGAGGGCCTGTCGACCCAGGCCAGCACCCGTCTCGAGGGCGGCGGCGGCGACAGCGCGGGCAGCGGCGGCGAATCCCGCGGCGCCCGCGGCGTGCCACAGCAGTACATCGACCGCCTCGAGACCCAGTTCGGCTTCGACGAGCCGGCCTACCAGCGCTTCCTCGACATGCTCGTCGACTACGCCACCTTCGACCTGGGCGAGAGTTTCTTCCGCGGCGAGCCGGTCACCACCCTGATGCTCGAACGCCTGCCGGTATCGATCTCGCTGGGCCTCTGGACCACCCTGCTGGTCTATCTGATCTCGATCCCGCTGGGCATCCGCAAGGCGCTCCGCCATGGCTCGCGCTTCGACGTCTGGAGCTCGGGGCTGGTGATCGTCGGCTACGCCATCCCGGGCTTTCTGTTCGCCATCCTGCTGATCGTGCTGTTCGCCGGCGGCAGCTACTGGGACGTGTTCCCGCTGCGCGGCCTGACCTCACCGGACTTCAGCGATCTCTCCGCCTGGGGCAAGGTCAAGGACTACTTCTGGCACATCAGCCTGCCGGTGCTGGCCTCGGCGATCGGCAGCTTCGCCACCCTGACCATGCTGACCAAGAACAGCTTCCTCGACGAGATCCACAAGCAGTACGTGCTGACCGCCCGGGCCAAGGGCGCCAGCGACCGCCGCGTGCTCTACGGCCACGTGTTCCGCAACGCCATGCTGATCATCATCGCCGGGCTGCCCTCGGCGCTGGTGGCGATCTTCTTCACCGGCTCGCTGCTGATCGAGGTGATCTTCTCGCTCAACGGCCTCGGCCTGCTGGGCTTCGAGGCGGTGATGCAGCGCGACTACCCGGTGATCTTCGGCACCCTGTATCTCTACACCCTGATCGGGCTGATCCTGAAGCTGGTCTCGGATCTGACCTACGTGTGGGTCGACCCGCGCATCGACTTCGAGACCCGGGAGTCCTGAGCATGGCACTGAGCGAGCGTTTCTCTCCCATCACCCGCCGCCGGCTGGCGGTGTTCCGCGGCAACCCCCGCGCGCGCCTGTCGCTGTGGCTGTTCATGGCGCTGTTCGTGGTCAGCCTCGGCGCCGAGCTGGTGGCCAACGACCGGCCGCTGCTGGTGAACTACCAGGGCCAGTGGTACGCACCGCTGATCGTCGACTACCCGGACAGCGCCTTCGGCGGCTTCCTGCCCACCCCGGCCGACTATCGCGACCCCTACACCCGCGAGGCCATCGAGGCCGACGGCTGGATGCTGTGGCCGCCGATCCCGTTCTCCTACGACACCCTGGATCAGGACCTCGATCATCCGGCGCCCTCGCCGCCCGACGCCCGCCACTGGCTGGGCACCGACGACCAGGGCCGCGACGTGCTGGCCCGGGTGATCTACGGCTTCCGCCTGTCGGTGGTGTTCGCCCTGGTGCTGACCGCCGGCTCGCTGGCCCTGGGCGTCGCCATCGGCGGCGTGCAGGGCTACTTCGGCGGCAAGGTCGACCTGATCGGCCAGCGCCTGATCGAGATCTGGTCCGGCCTGCCGGTGCTGTTCCTGCTGATCATCCTGGCCAGCCTGGTCGAGCCGAACCTGTGGTGGCTGCTCGGCATCATGCTGCTGTTCTCCTGGCTGGGGCTGGTCGACGTGGTGCGTGCCGAGTTCCTGCGCGCCCGCAACCTGGAATACGTGCGCGCCGCCAGGGCCATGGGCCTGCCGTCGCGGATCATCATGCGCCGCCACGTGCTGCCCAACGCCATGGTCGCCACCCTGACCTTCATCCCGTTCCTGTTCACCGGCGCCATCACCACCCTCACCGCCCTGGACTTCCTCGGCTTCGGCCTGCCGCCGGGCTCGCCGTCGCTGGGCGAGCTGGTGGCCCAAGGCAAGAACAACCTCCAGGCGCCGTGGCTCGGCATCACCGCCTTCTTGACCCTGGCGGTGATGCTGTCGCTGCTGGTGTTCATCGGCGAGGGCCTGCGCGACGCCTTCGATCCGCGCCACATCCAGCACGCCAGCGGCAAGGCCGAGCCGGCCGACGGCGAGCGCCAGACCGCCACGGGGAGCGCCAGATGAGCGACGAGACCCTGCTTCGCCTCGAGGATCTGACCATCGCCTTCGACGACGCCCCGGTGGTCGAGGCGCTGTCGCTGCAGGTGCGCTCCGGCGAGACCCTGGCGCTGGTCGGCGAGTCCGGCTCCGGCAAGTCGGTATCGGCGCTCGGCGCCCTGGGCCTGCTGCCCCCCGGGGCCCGGGTCAGCGGGACGCGCCGGCTCGGCGACACCGATCTCGCGCGGCTATCGACGCGCGACTGGCGCGCGATCCGCGGCGGACGAGTCGGCTTCGTGTTCCAGGAGCCGATGACCTCGCTCAACCCGCTGCACACCGTGGCCCGCCAGATCGGCGAGACCCTGCGCCTGCACCAGGGGCTTCGCGGCGCGGCCGCCCGCCGACGCGCCCGAGAGCTGCTCGAGCAGGTCCAGCTGCCCCGCGCCGAGGAGCTGCTGGACGCCTGGCCCCACCAGCTCTCCGGCGGCCAGCGTCAGCGCGTGATGATCGCCATGGCCATCGCCAACCACCCGCGGCTGCTGATCGCCGACGAGCCGACCACCGCGCTGGACGTCACCGTGCAGCAGGAGATCCTGGCGCTGCTGGCCGAGCTGCGCGACACCCACGGCATGGGCATGCTGTTCATCACCCACGACCTCAACCTGGTGCGCCGCCACGCCGATCGGGTCTGCGTCATGCGCCACGGCCGGGTCCAGGAGACCGGCCCGGTGTCGCGGGTGTTCGAGACCCCCGAGAGCCCCTATACCCGCGAGCTGCTGGCCGCCGACCCCACCGGCCGCCCCGAGCCGCTCACCCATCGCCCCCCACTGCTCAGCGCCCGCGGGCTCGGGATCCGCTTCCAGCGGCCGAAGAAACTCTTCAGCCGCCGACCGCCGGCCTTCGAGGCGGTCAAGCCGCTGGACCTCGCGGTCGCGCCGGGCGAAACGCTCGGCATCGTCGGCGAATCCGGCTCCGGCAAGACCACCCTGGCCCTGGCGCTGCTGCGCCTGCAGCAGAGCGACGGCGAGATCACCTTCGACGGCCAGCGTCTCGACCACCTCCACGGCGACGCCCTGCGCCGCCAGCGGCGGCGGCTGCAAATGGTGTTCCAGGACCCTTACGGCTCGCTGTCGCCGCGCATGCCGGTGGCCGATATCGTCAGCGAGGGGCTGCGCTTCCACCACCCCGAGCTGGACGATGCCGAGGTCGACCGCCGCGTGCGCGCCACCCTGCGCGAAGTCGGCCTGCCCGAGGAATGTGGCGCCCGCTACCCGCACGAGTTCTCCGGCGGCCAGCGTCAGCGCATCGCCGTGGCCCGGGCGCTCATCCTCGAGCCGGCGCTGCTGGTGCTCGACGAGCCGACCTCGGCGCTCGACCGCACCGTGCAGAAACAGCTGGTCACCCTGCTGCGCGAGCTGCAGCGCAAGCGCGGGCTCAGCTATCTGTTCATCAGCCACGACCTGGCCGTGGTACGCGCCATGGCCCACCGCCTGCTGGTGCTCAAGGACGGCGAGGTCGTCGAACAGGGCGACTGCGAGGCCGTGCTGACCCGGCCGACCACCGACTACACTCGCGCCCTGGTCGAGGCCGCGGGACTGTCGTCAATATCACCATGAACGCCGTCATCGGCGTCGCCGCCTCCCCCGCGGCCTGATCACCAGGCCGCACCGAGTCGATGATGCTGTAGAAGTGACTGAAGATAACGGTATAAATCCGAGACGACCCGGGAGACGGTTTTGCTGGCACCGAAGGGCCGCCTATCTATACTTGCCGAGTGTCGAAGGAACGAGAGGAACCGGGATGCGTCAGGCAAGGATGTGGCTGACCGCCGCGACGCTGCTGTGCCTGGCGGCCCTGTGGGCCGGCTCGGCGATGGCGGCATCGCGCGACCTGGGCGCCGGCTGGGAGTATCGCTGGGGCGACTCGCCCATGACCGCCGACGGCGTGCCGACCTGGACACAGCCGAGCGATGACGCGGCCTGGCAGGCCATCGACTTCCCCGCCAACCCACCCGGCCGCCGCGGCCAGACCCACGCCTGGTTCCGTACGGTCCTGCCCGACGGCGACTGGCGCGACCCGGTGCTCTACATCACCAGCATCGACCTGATCGCCGAGGCCTATCTGGACGGCGAGCGCCTCTATCACCACGGCACCTTCGACGCCGCCGGCAACGGCCGCTTCGCCGGCTGGCCCTGGCACATGATCCGCCTCCCCGATGACTTCCCCGGCCGCCTCCTGACCCTGCGGGTCTACTCCGACTACACCGACATCGGCCTGTGGGGCGAGGTCAGGCTGATGGAGCGGGCCGAGCTGTACGACCACCTGCTGCGCGATTCCCTCGATGCCCTCATCGTCGGCCCGCTGTGCCTGCTGCTGGCGCTGCTCGCCGGCAGCTTCGCGCGGTTCCAGGACGATCGCCGCCGCTTCCTGCCCATCGGCCTGTTCGCCCTGGGCTCCGGCGTCATGGTTCTGGCCGAATGCCCGGCCAGTCAGCTGCTGATCGACCGCCCACTGCTGTGGGACGGCCTCACCGCCGCGGGCTACTTCAGCCTGCCGGTCGCGCTGGGGCTGCTGCTGGAACACTGGTTCGCCGACACCCGCGCACGACGCATCCGCCGCATCTGGCAGGCCCATCTGCTCTATCTGGTGGGCGCGCTGGGCGCCAGCGGGCTCGGCTGGGTCGAGCTGTCGATGACCTTCCCGGTGTTCGACGCGCTGCTGGTCGTCAGCCTCGTCCTGCTGCTGGCGATCATCGTGCCCTATCTCGGGCGGTTCGATGCCCGGCAGCGGGCCATACTGGGCGCCTTCGCCCTCTTCGGGGCATTGCTGCTGATCGACATGGCCGTGGCCCACGGCCTGCTGCCCTGGCGGCGGGTGCCGACCAGCGCCGGGGCGCTGGCCTTTGCCCTGGTCATCGCGGGCATCTCGCTGATCGACTATGCCCATACGCAGCGTGAACTGAAGCGTCTCAACAGGCAGCTCGAGCAGGAGGTCGAGCAGCGAACACAGCAGCTGCAGCAGCTGGTGGATCGGCTCGAGATCGACTCCACCACCGACCCGTTGACCGGCCTGCACAATCGCCGCCACTTCGACGAGTGCCTGCGCCAGGAAACCCACCGGGCCAGGACCCGGCAGGCGCCACTGGCGCTGGCGATGCTCGACATCGATCACTTCAAGCGCATCAACGACAGTCACGGCCATGCGGCCGGCGACCGGATCCTGGCGGGCGTCGCGGTCGCGCTGCGTGAGCACTTCCGCGACGATGACGAGATATGCCGCATCGGCGGCGAGGAGTTCGTGGTGCTGCTGCCCGGCGCCGGCGCCGACACGGCAAGGGAGCGCGCGGCCTCGCTGATGGCCAGCCTGGCCGACCGCGTCTACTGGCACGACGGCCACATGCTGGGCCCGGTGACTCTGTCCTGCGGCATCGCCGCCTGCCCGGCGCACACCGACGATCCCCTGGCGCTGCCCGATCTGGCCGACCGGGCGCTGTACGGCGCCAAGAAGACCGGCCGCAACCGCATCATCACCGCGACATGAGGATCGACCTCAGGCGGAACTCACCACTCAGAACAGCGCCACTTCCTCGGCGCTGAGCTCGCGCCATTCCCCGGGCGCCAGCTCGGGGTCCAGCGTCAGCGCGCCGATCGATTCACGGTGCAGTATCTCGACGTGATTGCCGATGGCGGCAAACATGCGGCGCACCTGGTGGTAACGGCCCTCGTGGACGGTCAGCCGCGCGTGCAGCGGGTCGAGCATCTCGAGCTCGGACGGCCGCGTCGGCGCCTCGTCACCCTCGAGCTCGATGCCCTCGGCGAAGGCCGCCACCGCGCGCTCGGCCTCGGCGCCTTCCAGGGGACGCGCCAGGGTCGCCAGATAGACCTTGGCGCAGCCGCGCTTCGGCGAAGTCACGCGATGCGACCACTGGCCGTCGTCGCTGAACAGCAGCAGGCCTGTGGTCTCCACATCGAGCCGCCCCACCGTCTGCAGGCGCTCGGCCTTGGGCAGGTCGATCAGGTCCATGGCGCGCGGATAGAGGCCGCGGCGCGCCGTGCATTCCACGCCTTCCGGCTTGTGCAGCATCACGTAGCGCAGCCCGACCAGCTCAAGGCGCTCGCCGTTCCAGGTAACGCGGTCATCGGCCGCGAGATGGCGGGCGGCCTTCTTCTCGCGCTCGCCGTTGACCTCGACCTCGCCGCGGAGCAGCGCCCGCTTGGCCAGGCTGCGGGTCATCTCGGTGCTTTCGGAGAGAAATCGATCCAGTCGCATCAGGCACCCACTCCATCGGTCAGGCCGAAATGATCGGCGTCGCGCCAGGCCGGAAACTTCTCCCGGAAGGCATGCAGTTCGTCCAGCGACAGCGTCCCTGTCCTGACGAAAGCCACATCACGGGGCTCGTCGATCAGCGGCTCGCCCTTGGCGTCCACCAGCATCGAGTCACCGGCGTAGGCCAGGCCCTTGGCGTCCTCGCCGACGCGGTTGACGCCGATCACCGGGCACAGGTTCTCCACCGCGCGGGCCTGGAGCAGCACCCGCCAGGGATGGCGACGCGGCGCCGGCCAGTTGGCCACGCACAGCAGCGCATCGTATTCGAAGGCTTCGCCGGCCTCGGGCCGCTGGCGCAGCCACACCGGGAAGCGCAGGTCGTAGCAGACGCTGAGCAGGATGCGGAAGCCCTTGAGCTCGACGATCACCCGCTCGTGGCCCATGGCATAGCGCTCGTGCTCGCCGGCCATGCGGAACAGGTGGCGCTTGTCGTAGTGCACCAGGCTGCCGTCGGGACGCGCCCAGATCAGGCGGTTGAAGCAGTCGCCGTCTTCCACCACGGCCACGCTGCCGGTCACCACGCAGCCGCGTCGGGTCGCCTGCTCGCGCAGCCAGGCCACCGTGGCGCTCTCGGCCATGGGCTCGGCCATCTCGCGGGAGTTCATGGTGAAGCCGGTGGCGAACATCTCGGGCAGCACGATCAGGTCGGTGTCGTCGCCGTCGAGCTCGCCCAGCGACGCCTCCAGCATCCGGCAGTTCGCCTCGGGGTCTTCCCAGCGCAGGTCGGCCTGCACCAGGGTCGTTCTGAGTTCGCTCATCGAGGACTCCATTGGGGATCAAACGGCCCCCATAGCCTAAACGAGAGCGCACGCCGACGCAGCCATCACCCTGCCGGCCGGCACGCATGATAGGCTGTCGCTTTCTTGAACAGGGACGTGAAGATGCCTTCGATCGACCGCGACACCCAGGCCGTCCAGGGCGTGGGATACGGCCTCGCCGCCTATCTGATGTGGGGCTGTTTCCCGCTGTTCTTCGCCCTCTTCGACGGCGTGCCCGCCTACGAGATCCTGGTGCACCGGGTGCTGTGGTCGTGCGTGTTCCTGGCCGGCGTGGCGACCGTGCTGCGCCGCTGGCGGCCGGTGCGCGAAGCCTTCGCCCGGCCGCGACAGCTGGGCAGGGTACTGGGCTGCGCGGTGCTGATCGCGATCAACTGGGGCCTGTTCATCTACGCCGTCGAGACCCAGCACGTGCTGCAGGCGAGCCTCGGCTACTACCTGACGCCACTGATCAACATCGCGCTGGGCATGCTGGTGCTGCGCGAGCGCATGAGCCGGGTGCAGGGGCTCGCGGTGGGCCTGGCCGGCATCGCCATCGGCCTGCAGCTGGCGCTGCTCGGCACCTTGCCCTGGATCAGCCTGGTGTTGGCCCTGAGTTTCGGCACCTATGGGCTGCTGCGCAAACAGGTGCCGCTGGACGGCCTCTCGGGGCTGCTGGTCGAGACCCTGCTGCTGATGCCACTGGGCCTGGTGGCCCTGGGCGCGCTCAGCCAGGCCGGCCTGTCGCATCTGCTCGCCGACACCCGCACCACGCTGCTGCTGGTGGCCTGCGGGGTGATCACCGCCTTGCCGCTGCTGGCCTTCGCCGGCGCCGCCCGCCGCCTGCGCCTGGCCACCCTGGGCTTTTTGATGTACCTGAACCCCAGCGTGCAGTTCCTGATCGCCCTGTTCGTGTTCGACGAGCCGCTGGAACCGACCCAGCTCGCCACCTTCGTGCTGATCTGGATCGGCCTGGCGCTCTACAGCTGGTCGGCCTGGCAGCGCCGCGCGCCGTCACAGGCCCGCGCCTGAGCGTGACCGAACCGCGGGGCTAGCGCCAGCGCGTCAGGAACGCCTCGGACTCGCTCGGCCGCCCCAGATGGAAGCCCTGCAGCAGCTGCACGTCCTGCGACGCCAGCCAGCGCAGCTGCGTCGCGCTTTCCACGCCCTCGGCGACGATCTCCAGGCCGAGCTGGCGGCAGAAGCGCACCATCGCCGCATAGGCCTCGACCGCCCGCTCATGGCGCCCGGCCGCCTCGAGCAGCTCGCGGTCGAGCTTGACCGCATCGAAGGGCAGCCGCTGCAGCAGCCGGAAGGCGGTATAGCCGGTGCCGAAATCGTCCAGCGAGACCCGCACGCCGAGGCGGCGCAGCTCGACCAGCGTCTGCTCGAGGCCCACCAGCTCGCCGAAGTCGGCGTGCTCGGTGATCTCGATCTCGAGCCGGCCGGGCGGCAACCGTCTCTCCCGCAGCGCATCGGCCAGCCCCGGCACGAAGGCCTCGTCCTCGAGGGAGGCCAGCCCGACGTTGATCGACAGCCGGAAGTCGTCGCCCAGGCGCGCCCGATGCCGACTCAACCAGTCGATGGCCTCCTGGATGACCCAGTGATCCAGCTGGCGCGTCAGGCCGAGGCTCTCGACCACCGGCAGGAACTCGCCCGGTGACACGGCACCGTACTCGGGATGCTGCCAGCGCAGCAGCGCCTCCGCGCCCAGCAGGCGATGATCCCGGGTGGCGAACTGCGGCTGGAAGACCAGCCGCCACTGGGACTGCGGCGCGTCGATCAGCGCCTCGATCGCCTCCGCCAGATGGCGAAAGCGCGTCGCCGATCCGGGCTCTCGCGGCATGACGCGGCGCAGGGGCTGCGACCAGCCGCGCTGTTCGAGATGCCTCACCCCCTCGTCCAGCGCATCGCGACACTGGGCGATGTCGGCGCCCCGGTCGCCGAGACACAGCAGGCTCGCATACCAGTTCAGCCGCTGTCCGCCGTGCTGGGGCGAGAGCTCGCCGAGGCGCGCCAGCACGCCGTCGAACAGCACCTCGACATCCACCGCCAGCACCGAGGCCGGCATCCAGCCCAGCAGGTTCATGCCGGGCCCCGCGTAGAGATGCCAGTCCGCGGGCAGCGCCTCGCGCATCGCCGGGAGCTGTTCGCGCAGCATCGACTTGGCGGCGGTCAGCCCGAAACGTTCGCGGGCCTCGCGCAGCTGCGGCGAGGCGAGCTCGAACAGGCAGCCGCCGCGGCTCGGCGCCTCGGCCTCCCACAGCTGCTGGCTGGGCAGCCCGCTGGCCTGATCGATCATCAGCCGCCGCTGGCGAAGGGCGATGCGTCGCCGCGACCAGCCCATGACCAGCAGGCCGCCGCCCAGCACGCCGCTACCACCGAGGCCGGCCCACAGCAGCATCGAACGCTGATCCTCGACCTGCCGCATGGCGTCGTTGACGCCGATCCATTCGATGGCGCCGGTCAGCGGCGCCGGCACCCTAGCATGCCAGCGAGCGTCCAGCACCCGGCGGCCTTCCGCCACGACCTGACGCTCGGGCTGGCGTTCGAAGATCGGGCTCAGCAGCGTCTCGATGGCCAGGGTGGCCGCCCGCCGGGTGTCGAGCAGGGTGCCGCCGGCGCAGCCGAGGTCCAGCTGGTACGGCAGATGGCAGAAGACCGGCACGCCCTCGGCGGCCAGCGCCTCCAGCCAGCCCCGGCGCGTCGGATCGAGATCGCCGCTGCCGGTGGTCTGGCCCTCGACCAGATACACCCGGGTAGCGTCCGGCAGCGCGTCCAGCGCCTCGATCACCGCCGCCGGCGTCCAGTCCCACAGCACGCCGGCCAGCCGCCCCGACGCGGACGCCCGCAGCCGCGACACGAAGGACCGGGTCAGGTCCTCGCCGACGACGGTGTCATCCCCCAGCACCAGCCAGGGCACCGGCGCGCCGAATGCCTGCCCCAGGAAGGCCAGCGACGGCTCGGCCACCTCGGTGGTCTCGATCCGCTTGATGCCCGCGTCCCGCGCCCGCTGCTGCAGCGCCGGATCATTGATGCCGATCGCCACCACGCGAGACGCCTCGCGCCAAGCCTCGGGGCGGGAGAGATAGAAGGCCAGGGCCGCATCATCGAGCAGCAGCAGACGATCGCTGGGCGTCACCGCGAAGCGCCCTGCCAGGCGCTCGCGCTGCAGGCTGAAGGCACGTTCGCGGCCCAGGCGCCGGGCATCCAGATAGTCCACCTCGAGCGCCGGCACGCCGAGCCGTTCGGCCGCCTCGTCGAGACGGGCCAGCAGCTCGTCGGTCCACAGGTTGCCGCGGTGATAGGAGGCCAGCACCTGGATGCGCGAGGCCTCGCCGGCGGACGCGGTGCCGCTGGCCCCGCTCGCGGGCACGGCCGATGCCGACGACGCGGCGATCACGAGCCCCGCCAGGCAGCGGCACAGCAGGAGCTTGAGGTGTGGTAACCGCGTTCGCGACCGCATCGGGGAACCCGACTCGTTTATGTTCAAGGCCTTATCTGACGCCTTGTCGCTCCGGACGTCAACCGAAAGTACCGACGCAGGCCCTCGCCCCGCCGGCGGCCGAAGACGGCGAGGTCGCCGGCACCTAGAGCGCGCCACGTGCTGTGGCCTGCCAACCGCTCTCTGAAGCCCGGCGTGCGCGCGGTGATCGATGCCCCAAGCAGGCGGCCCGGGACCGCCACGAATTCGGCGGCTGAGCCTGCGTCAGGGGTGGCGGAGGATGGCGGGCAGGAGGAAGATGGCGCTATTCCGGTCACATGGCGACCCTATGACATCCCTCGCCCCTCACGACGCGCCGCCCCGCTCATCGACGGCCCCCCTGCTGCTGGTCGGCGCCGGCCACGCGCACCTGAACCTGATCCGCCAGCGGGAGCGCCTGCCCATGCCGCGGGTAATGCTGCTCGATCCCGGCGGCTTCTGGTACTCCGGCATGGCCGGCGGCGTGCTGGGCGGCCAGCATTGCCCCGCCGCGGACCGAATCGATCCCATGGCGCTCGCCCGCCGCCATGGCGTCGAGGGCCTGCGCGGCCGGCTGGCCGAGCTCGATCCCGCACGACGCGAGGCGCGGCTGGACGACGGCCGACGCCTGGCGGTATCGGCCGTCTCGTTCAATCTCGGCTCGACGGTGAACACGCCGCCGGCCCATGCCGAGGGGCCCGGGGTGTGGCCGGTCAAGCCGATCCCTCGTCTGGTGGCGCTGCGCCACCGGCTGGCGCGCGACTTCGCTGCGGGAAGCTGCCCGCGGCTGCTGGTGGTCGGCGGCGGCGCCAGCGGCGTCGAAGCGGCCTGCCAGCTGCGGGCCCTGGCCGACCGCCATGGCGTCGACCCGACCATTCGCCTGCTGACCCGGTCGTCGGAGCTGCTGCCGGGCGCCCCGCCAGGCGCGGTGCGCTGGCTGCGGCGCCGGCTCGCCCGGCGGCGCATCACGGTCGAGACCGGGCTCGAGCTGGTCGCCCATCTGCCGGGCGGCATCATGGCGACGCCCGTGGGGCAGCCCGCCGGCGACGACAACGCACGCTTTGTCGCCGCCGAGCACGTGGTTCACGCCGTGGGCCTGGCGCCGCCGCCGGTGATCGAGCGACTCGGCCTGCCGACGATTCCCGGCCGCGGGCTGGCGGTCACCGACAGCCTGCAGAGCCCGGCGGCCCCCTGGGCCTTCGCCGCCGGCGACTGCGCCGCCATCATCGATCACTCACTGCCCAGGCTCGGCGTCTACGGGGTACGCCAGGCGCCGGTGCTGCGGGACAATCTCATCGCCTGGTGGCGCGGCGAGGCGCTGCGCCCCTACCGGCCCCAGCCCCGGGCGCTGTCGATCCTCGATCTGGGCCGCGGCCAGGCGCTGGCGATACGCGGCGGCGCCTGGTGGGGCGGACGGCTGGCCTGGTACTGGAAACGCCGGCTGGACGAGCGTTTCCTGGCCGGCTATCGCTGAAGGGCGCGCTGAAGGGCGCACTGAAGGGCGATCAGGCCGAAGCCTCGAGGGCCTGGTCCAGATCGGCGATGAGGTCGTCGATGTGCTCGATGCCGATCGACAGCCGCACCATGTCGTCCGTCACGCCGGCGGCCTTCAGCTCCTCGTCGTTGAGCTGACGATGGGTGGTGGCGGCGGGGATCGAGGCACAGCTCTTGGCGTCGCCGATGTTGACCAGCCGCAGGATCAGCCCCAGGGCATCGTAGAAGCGCGCGCCCGCCTCGCTGCCGCCCTGGATACCGAAACTGAGTATTCCCGAGGCGCGCCCCTGCATGTAGCGGCTCGTCAGGGCATGGTCTGGATGATGCTCGAGGCCGGCATAATGCACCCAGGTGACCCGCGGATGTTTCTCCAGATGGCGGGCCACCGCCAGGGCGTTGTCGCTGATGCGCTCGATGCGCAATGCCAGGGTCTCGAGCCCCTGCAACAGCTGCCAGGCGGACTGGGCAGAGAGCGCCGCGCCCATGTTGCGAAGCGGCACCACACGGGCACGCCCGATGAAGGCGGCCTCGCCCAGATCCCGGGTATAGCAGACGCCATGGTAGGAGACGTCCGGCTCGTTGAGCAGCGGGAAACGCTCGGCGTGATCGGCCCAGGGGAAACGCCCCGAATCGACGATCACCCCGCCCACGGTGGTGCCGTGCCCACCGATGTACTTGGTGGCGGAATGGATGACCACATCCGCCCCGTGCTCGATGGGCCGGCACAGGAAGGGCGTGGGCACGGTATTGTCGACCATCAGCGGTACGCCATGGCGATGGGCGAGCTCGGCCAGTCGCGCCAGGTCCACCACGCCCCCGGAGGGATTGCCGACGCTCTCGCAGAACACCGCCTTGGTCCGGGTGTCGATCAGCCCCTCCAGGGCCTCGAGGTCGTCCTTGTCGGCGAAGCGCACCTCGATGCCCTGGCGCGGCAGGGTATGGGCGAAGAGATTGTAGGTGCCGCCGTAGAGTTCGCTGATCGAGACGATGTTGTCACCGGCCTCGGCCACGGTCTGGAGGGCGTAGGTGATGGCCGCCATGCCGGAAGCCACCGCCAAACCCGCGATACCGCCCTCCAGGGCCGCCACACGCTGCTCCAGTACGGCACAGGTCGGATTCATGATCCGAGAGTAGATATTGCCTTCTACCTTGAGATCGAAGAGATCCGCCGCATGCTGGGCGCTGTCGAAGGCGAAAGAGGTGGTCTGATGGATCGGCACGGCGACGGCATGCTGGTCGTCGGGGGCATAGCCGTGATGCAGGGCGAGCGTTTCGGGCTTCATGACAGCTCCTTGAGCGGAAGACGAGACGTTAGAGGGCGTTGCGAACAATACTAATCCAACGCGGATTCCGAGGTATCTTAGCGTTTCGTCTGTCGAAGCCCTCCTGGCGAGCACCGGACACGCGAAAGCCCCCTGCCGATCCTCGCCCGACACCTCGACTTGCACCATGGCCCATGCGGCGGCGTACGCCACGGGCGGCGCTTCAAGGCCGAGCATCGATCAAGAATATCCACGTTCCGTAAAAATGACGAAGGCCGGGGCAAGTGACGACGATTCTCATGGCTCACGATGATCAAGTATCATGACCTCCCATCACAGGGAACGGCGGCACCATGGACAGCACCCCTCGACAGAACCTCGGCATCAGCGCCTACCGCTGGCTCAAGCAGGACATCATCCGCGGCGTCTACCCGCCGGGCGAGAAGCTGCTGATGAGCCGGCTCAAGGAGCGCTACGATCTCGGCGTCGGCCCGCTGCGCGAGGCGCTGTCGCAGCTGGTCGCCGAACGGCTGGTGGTCGCCATCAGCCAGCGCGGCTACCGGGTCGCGCCGATGTCGCGCGAGGAGCTGGCCGATCTCTATGATGCCCGCGCCCAGCTGGAGGGCCTGATGCTGGAGCTGGCCATCGAGCGCGGCGACGACGCCTGGGAGGCCGACGTGCTGGCCAAGGCCCATACCCTGGCCAAGGTCATGGAGGTGCACAGTCCCGAGGAGATGCTCGACGTCTGGGACAGCCGCCACCAGGCCTTCCATACCGCGGTGGTCGCAGGCTGCAACTCGCCCCACCTGATGCAGGCGCGCCAGGGGCTGTTCGACCAGGTCGAGCGCTATCGCCACCTTTGGCTGCAGGAGACGGTACTCTCCGACGAGGCCCTGGCACGCAAGCGCGAGGAACACGCCGCCCTGGTCGACGCCATCCTGACCCGCGACGCCGAGCGCTCACGATCCATGATGCGCGAGCACCTGATGACGCCGGTGCCGATCATCCTCGATGCAATGCAGCGCCGGGGGCTGGCATAAGCCGAGGCCGCCGTGACGGGATCATATTGACCGCGGTCATCGTGTTGTCACGGAAGTCGGGGGATACTCGTCCTGACCCCACGGAGGAGTGATCGCCATGCCCCTGCCCCATCTGCTGCACCTGACCCGCGACCAGGAACTACGCCTCGAACGCCTCGCCGAGCGCTGCGGGCTGCCCCGCCACGAACTGCTCGAGCGCCTGGTCACCGAGGGCATCGCCAATCTCGAGAGTGAGCTGATGATCGAGGGCGCCGGCCTGCGCCGGGCCGAACGCAGCATCGACCAGCTGCTGCGCGAGAGCGGCCTGGGCGCCTGACGGCCCCAGAACGGGTCTTCCATCGGAAACGAGCCGCCGTCCCCGCTCAGTGATGCAGCAGGACGGCCCTGGGGGTATGCGCCAGCAGGCCGGCGGTGGTCGAGCCCTTCAGCCACTCGTGGAGCACCCCCGAGCCAAAGGCGCCGATGGCGACGAGATCGCCCTCCTCGGCCAGCGCCGCCAGCCTCTCGACCGGATGGCCCTCGGCGACATGGGTCTCGATCGCGATGCCGTGGGTCGCCCCGTAGCGCTCCACCGCATCGAGGTGATGCCTGGCCCGTGCGCTGTCACGATCGATGGCCCAGGCCTGCACCGGCAGCGACAGGGCGCTGGCCAGCGCGACGCTGCTGGCCATGACGCGACGCATGGCGGCCCCGCCGTCCACCCCGATCAGCACCCGCTCGAGTGGTTCGTCGACCACGCCTGCCACCAGCACCGGCAGCTCCGCACGATGCAGCAGGTGGCGTATCACTTCCCCCGCCTGGGGATGCCAGCGCTTCTCGGCGGACACGCCGTGCCGCCCCAGCACGATCAGGTCGCACTCCCTGGCCGCCAGCAGCAGCGTCTCGAGCAGCGGGCCGTGCAGCTCGCGCGTCTCGCCGTCGAGGCCTGCCTCCCGCGCGGCGCGCCTGACGTGGCCGAGACGCTCCCTGATTCGACGCCCCACCTGAGGATCCTCGCCCGAGTGGGGGAATTCGCCCAGCGACAGGAAGCCGCCCTGGCTAACGTCCCGCGTCGGCAGTGTCGCGTGGTCATCATGCCCGTCGACATGCACGGCAAGCAGCCTGGCCTGCAGCGGCGCGGCGAGATCCAGCGCCAGCGACGCCGCCACGCCTCCCGCGGCGGAGCCGTCCACGCCCAGCAGCAACGACTTGAACATCGGGGACTCCCTCCGCGGAGGACCGCGTCGATGGGTGTCCCTTGGGTATATGCCACCGACACGCCGATCGCCAGAGGAACCCCTGGCGAACGCGCCCGGGGACTCAGCGGAAGGCGGCGCGGAAGCGTCGGTGCTCGGCCAGCGCCCGCTCGGCGGACACCGCCTCAAGGCGCAGCTCCTGGCCCGGCAGGCACTGCGCCAGCCGCGCGCAGGCAAGTGGCGTCAGCGCCCCCAGGCGTGGATAGCCGCCGATGGTCTGGCGATCGTTGAGCAGCGCGATGGGCTGGCCGTCCGGCGGCACCTGCACGGCACCTAGGCTAATCCCCTCGGAGATCATGCTGGCCAGCCGACAGCGCAGCGTCGGCCCGCGCAGGCGCACGCCCATGCGGTCGGCGCGGTCGTCGACCCGCCAGAGCGTATTGAAGGCCGCGGCCAGGCTCGCGCCCTCGAACTCGGCGATCTGGGCCCCCGGCAGCAGCGACAGCCGTGGCATCGCCGCATAATCAGGCCGCGCTTCCGCAGGCGCCTCACGCTCGTCGCCGACCGGGTGCTCCCCCGCCTCGGTGCCGACGTGCAGGACATCGCCCTCGGCCAGGGCGTGCCCCCGTCCATCGTGGCCGCCGAGCCCCTCGCGCACCACGCCGGCCAGGCTGCCGAGCACCGGCTCGGCGCGAAAACCGCCGGCCACGGCCAGATAGGCGCGCAGCCCGCCGACCGGCTGGGCGAAGCGCAGCACCTGGCCGGGACGCAGGCGAAACCGCTGCCAGGGCGAGAGCGGCCTGTCATCGAGGGTCGCGCCGAGATCCGCGCCGGCCAGCGCCAGCGTCAGCTCGCGCTCGGCCTCCAGAGCCAGGCCGCCGAGCGTCACTTCCAGCGCCGCCGCCCCCCAGGCGTTGCCGGCCAACCGGTTGGCCCAGGCCCAGGCCTGCAGATCGGCGGGGCCGCCCTGGGTCACGCCCAGCCGGCGCACGCCGAAGCGCCCGGCGTCCTGCAGCAGCGCCAGCGGCCCCGGGCGCGTGACCCGCAGCCCCGCCACGGTATCCCGTATCACCGCCGTCATCGCCTGTCCTCCATGGTCGTGACATCGGCGCCCAATCGCACCAGTGCCTCCTTCGAGACCGGCACGAAGCGCACCCGGTCGCCCACCCGGAGCAGGCTGAAGCCGTCACGGTCGCGGTCGAACAGCCGCGCGGCGGTGCGCCCGATCAGGTTCCAGCCCCCCGGCGAGACGGCGGGATAGGCCGCGGTCTGGCGCCCGGCGATGCCGACGCTGCCGGCGGGCACCTTCTTGCGTGGCGTCTCCAGGCGCGGCGTCTCGAGCCGTGGGTCGACGCTGCCCATGAAGGCGAAGCCCGGCGCGAAGCCCAGCGCATAGACGCGATAGGTCACCTCGGCATGACGTGCGATGGTCTCCGCCACGTCGAGCCCCGCCCGCTCGGCCAGGGGCACAAGCTCCGGGCCGACGCTCTCGTGATACCAGGTCGGAAGCTCATGAACCTCGCCCTGGCCATCCGCCTCGTCGGACGCCAGCGCGGCCAGCGTCTCGGCGAGGCGGGACCGCGCCTCGCCAGGCGTCATCCGCATCGGATCGAAGATCACCAGCAGGGTGGTATAGGACGGCACCAGGTCCACCAGGACGTCGCCGAAGGCCGCCTCGCAGTCGCGCACCAGAGCGGTGATCCAGGGCAGGTTGGCCTCGTCGATGGCATCGAACAGCCGCACCAGCCAGCCGTCGAGCCCCGCCGACTCCAGTCGCGGCAGGCCCGGGGCGCTCATGGGTTCCCCTCCTCAGGCGCATCGTCCTGCTGGAGAGCCTCGCGGATGGCCTGGATGGCGGCGATCGACTCGGCGTTGTCGCCATGCACGCAGAGGGTGTCGGCCGCGAGGATCAGCGCGCTGCCGTCGCGGGCGACGAGGGGCTCGCCGCGGGCGATGCGACGCGCCTGGTCGACGATCACGGCCGGGTCATGGTGCACGCTGCCGGTCTCGCGCCGCGACACCAGCCGCCCCTCGCCGTCGTAGGCGCGATCGGCGAAGGCCTCGAACCACAGGGTGACGCCGAAGCGATCGGCCAGCTCGCGGGCGGCCGAATCGTCGCGGGTGGCCATCACCATCAGCGGTAGTTCGGCATCGAAGGCGACGAGCGCGCGCATGACCCCGGCCAGGATCTCGGGATCGCGCATCATGTCGTTGTAGAGCGCTCCGTGGGGCTTCACGTAGCCCACCGACAGGCCCTCGGCGCGACACACGCCGGACAGCGCCCCGAGCTGGTAGAGCACCAGGTTCTCGATCTCCTCGGGCGTGCAGGCCATGTGGCGCCGCCCGAAGCCCACCATGTCCGGATAGGCCGGATGCGCGCCCACGGTGACGCCGTGCTTGCGCGCCAGGCGCACCGTCATGCGGATCACGTCGGGATCCGAGGCGTGGAAGCCGCAGGCCACGTTGGCCAGGTCCACGTGAGGCATCACCTCGGCGTCCATGCCCATGGTCCAGGCGCCGAAACTCTCGCCCATGTCGGCATTCAGCAGCAGTTTGCGCATGCGTCTCGTCTCTTCCTCCGTCATCGTCTCCTCATTAAAACAGGCCCACGGCGCAGCGTCGTCGCTCATCCCTCACGCCGCCTTGCCGAGCGCGACGCCGACCAGCGACGCCGCGAACCATTGCTGAAGCAGCCCGCGCTGCTCATCGAGCAGCAGCGCAAGATGGCCGCGCAGCGGATGCTCCCCGGGCAGCGTGTCGCGGTACCGCAGCAGTCGGTCTCGATAGCGCGCCTGCTTCGCGGGCAGATGAAGCGCCGTGGCATGCTGTTGCAGCCAATCAAGCGGTGGCAGCAGCCAGTGCGTGGCACCGCTGCCGAGCGCGATATCGAGCCCCTTGAGGTCGAAGTCGCCGACGCAGGCATGGGGCCGCCCGGTGGCCGCCCAGGCCTCGGCCAGCCGGGCGAAGCCGCCACCGTAGTGGCGGTCGCCGCGATAGACCACCAGCGGCCTTGGATACGCCGACAGCGCCGGGTTCTCGGTCGTGAAGGCGTAGAAGCTGTCGAGGTTCTCGACCTGCACCAGCACGTCGAAGGCGGCCGGCGTGACGGCACGCCAGTCGACATCCCTATACTCCCGCTCGCCGCCGGCGATGCCCGGCCAGGGTGCCCGAGCCGGGAGGCTGACCAGCACCCGCGTTTCCCGCGGCGCCTCGCGCACGCTCTTCGCCTCCCGATAGCCATACTCGGCCTGCTGCGCGGTCGTCAGCCCGCTCAGACCGGCCGCCAGCGGCGGCTGGCCCTGCACCTCGAGTTCGGCGTCGATAGCGTCCAGCAGCTCGCGATCCAGGCGCAGCCGGGTGCGGGTCAGGCGCGCCCCGGGCTCGATGTCCCAGGCCTCGCACCAGGCGACGATCCGCTTCACCACGGGGCCGTTCGGCTTGTCGACGTGGGCACCAAGGCGCAACTTGCTGGCCGCGTCGCGCAGCAGCTCGCGTTCCGCCTCCGAGAGCGTGGTCATGCGCGCTCCTGACGCACGGGGGCGAGCTGAAGGCTGACGTCGTGAATCAGCCGCACGTCGTTGAAGGCGGCCGCGCGGGTCTCCTGCTGGCGCAGCCGGAAGGCGGCCTGCTCGCGTCGCGGCAGGCCCTGGAACTCGGCGAGCACCTGGAACAGCCAGATCTCCTCGCCCCACTCGAGCTCGCCCGCCTCGAGATACTCCAGCGCGCTCAGCGGCTCGCCGTCGCCCTCGACCACCGACAGGTAGAAGCGTTCGACGTCCTCCCTCAGCGCCTGCTGGCGGGCGGCGACCATCGAGTCCTCGTGACGCTCGGCGGCCACGGCGGCGGCGACGGGCTCCGGCGCCGCGACGCGCCGCGGCAGGTCGTGCAGCAGCCCGGTGACGACCCGGGCGTCCGGGGCGTGATCGAGCGCCACCGCGCCGGCGGCGGTCAGCGGCGCGGCGCGATTGACCAGCGCCGGCACTTCGCTGCGCCGGGCGTAGTTGCCGGGCACGAAGCCCGGATGCTCGCGCAGGAAGGCCGCCATGCCCGCCACCAGGCGACTGCGGGACTGCTGCTGGCGGAAGCGCGTCATCAGCTCGATCAGCCGCCGCTGCACCTCGCGCAGGCTGGTGTAGTGCTGGCTCAGGCGATGCTGGAGCTGGCTGACCAGCAGCTTGCGCAGCGCCCCGTCGGCCCCCACCAGGTCGATCAGCTCGTCGAAGTCGATCAGCGCCAGGCCGTCGAGCAGGCGCACGATCTGCTTCTGGGCGCGGTCGTTCTCGCGGATCTTGTCGGCCAGCCGGCTGACGAAGCCGAAGTCGCTGTTGAGGCGCCGCCACAGGCTGTCGATGGCGTCGGCGAAGCGGCCGTCGAGGTCGTCCACCGCCTGGCGCAGGCGCAGCAGCTGCTGCTCCTGGCGCCAGTACTCGGCGCCGTCGCGGGCCTCGCGATAGCTCTGCACCAGGCCGCGCATCAGCTCCAGGGTCTCGGCCACGTCGGCGTTGACGTGGCGGCGGGTCTCGTCGGCCAGCATCTCGGCGATCAGCTCGCGCACCTTGGGCGAGAGCTTCACCCCGGCCTGCTCGTCGGGCCGCCACAGGATGCGCGCCGACAGCAGCCGATTCAGCGCGGTGGTGGAAAGGCCCTCCAGCGGCACCTCGTCGCGCACGTAGCCGGCCATCAGCGCCTCGGCGTGCTTGCCGAGCAGCGCCAGCCGCTCGGCGCCGGTGCCGAGCAGGCGGTTGTCCAGGGCGTCTGAGTCGCTCGCGCTCACAGCAGCCGCTCCTGGGTTTCCGGGGCCTGGTCGTCGACGGGCAGCTGCTCCTCGTCGCGGATGAAGCGCACCAGCTCGATCAGGTAGTCGATCTTGGCGGTGGCAATGAAATAGTGGCGGTCGGCATGGGGCTGGCGCAGGTAGCCGCGCTCGCGCAGGCGCTTGAAGACCTGCTTGATCTGGGCGTCGAGCTGCTCGCTCTGGGAGCCGAAGAAGGGATCGGTGGCCAGGCGCTCGAGGCGCTCGCGCAGCCCCTGATTGTCCTCGCAGCGCGAGCTGAAGTCGGCCGGCTTGAGCACGTCGCCGGGCGACACCGGGCCGTCGCGGCCGAGCGCCTCCTGCACCAGCTGCAGCCATTCGAGCATCGGCAGCAGGCTGCCGACGGTCTCCGCCAGCTGGCGGGAGAGCTGGTCGCGGGCACCCTCGTCCAGCTGGCGCCAGGCCAGGAAGTAGACGCTGCCTTCGTCGTTGCTCGCCAGTCGGCGGTTGAGCGGGCGCAGGTAGGCGTCGAGGCGCTCGCGGGTCGCCTCGTCCTGCAGGCGGCGGAAGGCGGTGTCGTCGCTGACCGCGCACAGGAAGTCGCCGGCCAGCAGGCGCTCCAGCAGCGGGCCCAGCTCCACCATGGAACGCTCCGCGGTCGAATGCTCTGACATCATGTCCTCGCTCATGCCGATGCCTCCTGACGGTCGTTCTGGCGGTCCTGCAGGCGCTGGGCCAGGCGGCTCAGGCGCGGCTCGATGCGCTTGAGGCGGCGTTTGTCCGGCGCGGCCTCGTCGCGGTCGATCAGATAGCGGTGCTGGAACAGCATCAGCACGTCCGACTCCGGATTGGGGAAGGCGCCGACGATATGGATGCGGTTGTTGTCGCAGGCGTCGAACAGTTTCTCGACGTTGTGGTACGCCAGGGTGCCGATCTCGTCGATGGGCCAGTGCACGGCGACCTCGGCCGGGCCGCGCAGCAGCCGGGTGAAGGCCAGCAGGAACTTGCACAGGATCAGATAGGCCATGCCGTGGCTGGAGGACTCCAGCAGCTGGCGGTCGTTCCTGATCACCAGGTCGGCGCCGCCCTCGTTGAGGTGCAGCTCCAGGCGCAGCAGGCTCTCGACGCTGTACTGCTGGTCGCTGCGCAACAGCTCCACCACGTCGCCCAGGGCGTCGAGGTAGTCGTCGTCCGGCAGCGCGCGGCCGCCGTCGCGCCACTCGCGATAGCGCTGGGCGAAGCGCTTGAGCGGCTCCCAGAACCCGAGCTCGTCGATGGTCGACTGGATCTTCACCTCGGCCTTGCCGATGCCCTCAAGCCTCAGGTCGTCGGCCACCTCATCGGAGAGGCGCCGGCTCTGGGCGTTGATGCGCCGGTTGAGGTCGCGGAACACGGTGAAGAACTTGTCGAGATCGTCGCCGAGATTGCGCCCTTCCTGGAGCAGCTGCTGCTGTTGCCCCTCGAGCAGCTGCAGCATGTCGGCCAGCACCGCCAGCAGGCGGCGCGGACCGGTGTCCTCGAGCTTGGCACGCTCGGCCTCCAGGGTGTCCTGGAAGTCGGCGCTGGCGCCCTTGATCAGGTCGGCCTCGATCTTCTCGCAGCCGCGGCGCAGCGCGTCGAGCGCGCGGGCATGGTCGGCGAGCGCCTGGCGGGCGCGCTCGATCCGCTCGTCGACGTCACCCGGTGCCTCGCCGAGCGGCTCGCTGGCCGGCGCCAGGGTCAGCCCCTCCAGGGTGTCGAGCAGCGGCGCCAGGGTCTCGACCAGCGCCTGCTCGGCCTCGCGGCGGGTCTTGAGTTCGCCGACGGCCGCCCGATGCTCGGCCCGGTCGGCGTCGAAGGCGTCCTTGAGCGTCTTGCGCTCGCGTTCGGCGCCCTGCTGCGCCTGGCTCAGCTCCGCTTCCCGCGCCACCAGCCGTGGCTTGCGCTCGCCCCAGTCGAGGCGCATGAAGCGGGCGTAGGCGTCGAGCTCGTCGCGCCGCGCCTCGGTATCGTGGATGCGCTGTCCCAGTTCCTCGATCTGGGCACGGGTCGCCCGGACCTGGACCGGGTCGACGCCGCGATCGGCCAGCTCGCGATCGAAGGCGGCCTCGAGCTCCTCGCGCTGACGGCGGTTGTCCTCCCGGATCTCGCCGAGCTGGCGTCGATACTGCTCGATCTGGCGGTCGACGCCGGCCAGCTGGCCCTGATGATCGGCGGTGAGCTCCATGCGCTGGGCACGGTGGGTCTCGTCCAGCGTCGCCAGCGACTGATCACACTCCTCACGCAGCGCCTGCTGCGCCGCTTGCTGCTCCTCGAGGGCCCGACGGCGGCTCGCCTGGCGTTCCTGCTGGGCCTGCTGATGACGCAGCTGACACTGGCTGCGGGCCTGCAGGGCGTAGTCCACCTCCTCGGCGGCGCGACGCTTTTCGCCGCCGGCCCGCTCGAGACGCGCGTCGGCCTCCTGCACCCTGTCGTGGCCGGCCCTGAGCGCCTTCTCGGCGTCCTGCTCCGCCGCCCGGGCGTCGGCCAGCGCCTGCTCGGCGGCGGCGATCTCGGCCTGCAGGCCGGCCTCGTCCTGGGCATGGTCCGGTAGCGCGATGGCGGCCAGGTCGAGGGCCAGGCCGTGGAGGTCGTCGCTGGCGTCGTCATTGAGCTGCGGTGAGAGATCGCGCCGCTCGAGCAGCGCCGGCGCCAGCACCTTGCCCAGGGTCTGTTCCCAGCCGGGACGGTGGTGGCGCAGGAAGTGCCGCAGGCTGCCCTGGGCCGGGTCGCGCTGCACCTCCAGGGCCTCGAGGCGGGCCTCGGCCCGGGCCCGCTGCTGACGGACCCGGTCGAGCTCACGCTCGGCGTCGTCGCGGGCACGCTTGTGACCGTCGAGCTCGCCGCGCAGGGTGTCGAGGGTGGCGGCGATGGCGTCCTGGGCACTTCTGGCCTCGTCGACGCGCAGCTGGGCCCGCTCGGCCTCGCGGGCCTCCTCCTCGGTCTGGGTGCCGTGGGCGAGCTCGGCCTTGAGTTCGGAGAGGCGCGCGGTGAGCCGCTCGATCCGCCCCCGATAGTCGCCGTCCAGCGCCTGGCGGCGGGTCTGGTAGTCGGCGTCGAGGCGGCTCTCGGCTTCGCGCTGGCTCTCGCGGCGGGCTTCCTTCTCCTCGCCGAGGGCGTCGATCTGGGCCTGGAGCTCGTCGCGGCGGCGCTCGAGCTGATCGCCGAGCTCGACCAGCCGCGCTTCCAGGCGGGCCTTGCTCTCCTGCACCGCCTGCTGCATGAACTCGAGGTGGTCGCGCAGGCCCTGCTGCTGCTCGCGCCACTGGGGCAGCGCCTTGAGGTCCTGCTCCAGGCCGGGCATGTCGGCCTCCTCGAAGGCCTCGAAGCGGCGCTGGAGATCGTCGAGCTCGGTGCGGGTCTGCTCGAGCTCGCTGCCCATCTCGCTGAGGCGGTCGTTGACGTCCTGGCGCGCCTGCTCATAGGCCTGCTCGCGGGCCTGGAAGTCGCGCTGGCGCTCGCCGATCTGCGCTTCCAGATCGGCCCGGCCGCGCTCGGCCCGGGCGCGGTCGGCCTCGAGCTGGGGACGCAGCTGCCACAGTCCGGCCTCCAGATCGGCGATCTCGCGATCCTGGCGCTGCAGGTCCGTCAGGGCCTCCTGCAACGGCTCGAGGCGCATCGACTGGCGCATGCGGGCGATCCACTCCCGCGCCTTCGTGTTGCGGATGCGGGTCATCGGCAGCTCGACGCCGTCTTCCTCGAAGATCGCCGCCAGCATGGTCTTGAGGGTGTCCATCTTGCCCTCCTTGGCATGCACCGCCGAGACCAGCTTCTCCATGTGGCGGATGCGCCGCCCGGCGCGCACCAGGCTGAAACGGGCGGCCACCTGGCGCAGCTTCAGGCCCTCGCGGCGGCCACCACCGCTGCCGTGCTGGGTGAAGTCGTTCTGGATCACCGCGCGGTATTCCGAGGTGGCGCCGAGCTTGTGCGACACCTGGGTGCCCTGGCGGCGCAGCCCCTGGTTCCACTGGGCGTAGTCGAGGGCGACCACGCCGCCCTCGGTCTCGACCAGGTAGTCCTCGGGGCGATAGGGCGCGCCGACGAAGCGATACTCGACGCCGCCCTCGCTCTTGCGAGTCAACACCGCCTGGCAGACGTCGCCCTCCTCTCGGCGATATTCATAGACCAGATAGCTGTTGCGATGCGGCAGGTAGAAGGCATCGAACTTGCGACGGGTCTTGGGCACCACCCGGTTGGGCAGCTCCCCGTAGAAGACCGGCACCAGGCGCTGCAGGGTCGTCTTGCCCGAAGCGTTGGTGCCGCAAATGTTGGTGTGGCCATCGACATCCAGTTCGACCACCCCCTCGAGATGACCGTGGATCATCACGATGCGTAACAGCTGAGCCATGCGGCGTCCTTGATCTTTGCTGACAGTCGCGAGCGCCGGAACATGTGGGGCAACGCCGGGGGCAAGCCTTCGCGAGGACGCTGTAAACCCGTCCCTGGGCGCTTCTTTTGACGTCCCTGGTCAAAAGAACCTCGCTCCGCCTTGCCCCCGGCCCCCGATGTCTGGCTAACAGAAGGCGCTCCAAGGCCGCCTATCTTGCCAGAGTGACGGCGTAAGCTCATGGCCGAAAGGCCCTAAGGACGGCCTTCCGTGTCAGCCAGCTCGCTCATCGCCGCCAGGGCGGCACGCGGGTCGCGGGGATAGAAGCGCTCCGGCTGGCGGGCCACGTGGGCGAAGACGCGGGTGTCCTTGTAGGGCATCTTCATGAAGCCCGAGACGCCGAGCCCCTCGATGCGCCCTACCGCGGCGAGGATGTCGTCCAGTCGGCGGCGGAATTCGGCCTCCCGGGACGGGTCGAGCAGCCGGTAGTGGCTATGGATCTTGAGGTGCTCGGGCAGCGCCTCGAAGATGATCATGCCGGTGTGGTGGATCTCGTTGAGCGCCTCCAGCGAGGCGATGATGGCCTCGGGCAGCACCAGGAACTCCTCCGGGTCCGGGCCGTCCTCGAAGTAGCTGTGCAGCCGCGAGCGGTCCTCGAGCTCCGGCACCGCGCTGACCTCGTAGGCCAGCCGCAGGTCAGGCGGCATCACGAAGGGGCGATCCGGGCCTTCGCGGTCCAGGTGCAGGGTATCGCGGGCGTTGAACAGGCAGCTCTTGAAGATGCCGCGGCGGTGGATGCCCCGGGCCAGGCTGACCATGTTGTTGACCGCGGCGATGAAGGCCGGCTTGAGCTCGGGGTCATGCAGGTTCAGCGACGAGTCGATGTAGACGCCGTCGGCCTCCCAGCGTACCGCCAGCCCGCCTACCACGGGGTACTTGCCGAGCCGGCTGACCGCGGCGAGAAAGGCCTTCTCGGTCTCGCCCATGCCCTGCATGAAGTTCCGATAGTAGCGGTCGAGCTGCACGTCGTTGACGTCACTGAGGGTCTCCCGGCCGTCCTCCTCGCGCAGGAAGGCCTTGCGCGAGCTGTAGACCACGGTGTCGATCTCACGGTCGGCGGCCCGGGCCCATACCGGCACCAGCGGCGCCTCGGGCGGGCTCGGCAGGTCGAGCATCACCAGCCGCGACAGGCGCGGCATCTCGCGCAGGAAGTGATCGCCGGCCTTCATGCGGGTGCGCGGGTCGGGGTCGAGCATGCCGTCGAGCATGCGCGCGAACTCCATGGGCAGGCCGAGCGAGGTGGCCGGAATCGCGCGGTGACCGAAGCGACACGACTGGGCCGAGGCCAGCGCATAGAGGGTGCCGGCGGCGCCCTGCTCGTCGAAGCGTGGCGACGACAGCGCGCCATTGAGCTGATCGTCGCCGATGAAATAGACGTCGCCCAGGCGGGCGTTGGTCTGCTGCAGGTTGTCCGACATCAGCTCCATGACGTTGGCCGAGACGAACTGCAGCTCGGCGTCGAGCTGGGCGAACACCGAGGAGCCCCAGTCGATCAGCGCCACGCTCTCGTCACGCGCGTCGAACACCAGGTTGGAAGGCTTGATGTCGCCGTGGACGATGGGCCGGCCGGAGGGGCCTGACTCGCGGCGCAGGGCGCGCAGGATATCGGCCAGCTGGGCGGCGATATGCACCACCCGCCGCGGCGACAGCCGTCCCTCGCGCAGCGAGACCTCCTCCAGGTTCTCGCCGGGCGCGCGCTGCATCACCAGGATCGACTGGTGGCGCACACGCTGGAAGACGATCAGCCGCGGCACGCGGGGATGGGCCACCTGCTCCAGCATGAAGGCCTCTTCCTCGAGGCGGTCCTGCAGCGACTGGGGCAGGTTGACCCGGGTGAACTTGAACACGTACTGCTCGCCGCCGGCGGTGAGGCCGGCGAACACGAAGCCGTAGGCGCCCTTGCCGATCAGCGCGATCTCCCGGTAGCCCAGCTGCTCGAGCTGGGCCTGGCACAGCGCCACCCACTCCCGCAGCTTGCGGGCATCGTGGTGGCTCAGCAGGTAGACCGACTGGTCTTCCGGGATATAGAACTGCTGCAGCGGCTGGGTCATCGTTCCCCCCAGGCGATCCTCAGCTCAACTCGAGCAGCATGGTCTCCGGGTCCTCGAGATACCCCTTCCAGGCGTTGCAGAAGCGGGCGATGGTGCCGCCGTCGAGCAGGCGGTGATCGCCGGCCCAGGTCACGGTCATGATCGCCCGGCGGGTCACCTCGCCGGCGTCGTCGAAGCGCGGCAGCCACTGGCTCTTGCCGATGGCGACGATCGCCGCCTCGGGGGCGTTGATGATCGGCGCGGCGTAGGTGCCGCCGAGGGCGCCGATGTTGGAGATGCTGATGGTGCCGCCCTGGAGATCCGCCTGGGCCACGCGCCCTTCCCGCGCCGCGCCGGTCAGACGCTGGATCTCGCCGGCCACGTCCAGCAGGCTCAGGCCTTCCACGCCCTTGACGTTGGGCACCATCAGGCCGGCCCGGCCGTCCACCGCCATGCCGATGTTGCAGCACGGCAGATAGTGGATCTCGTCGCCGGCCTCGTTGAGCCGGCTGTTGAGCAGCGGATAGTCCCGGATCGCCAGCGCCATGGCCTTCATGAAGAACGGCATCAGGGTCAGCTTGATCTCCCGCGCCTCGGCCCGGGGCTTGAGCCGCTCGCGCAGCGCCAGCAGCGCGGTGACGTCGATCTCCTCGCCGTACTGGAAGTGCGGGATGGTCGAGGCCGCGGCCACCATCTGCCGGGCCATGGCCGCGCGCACGCCGCGCAGCGGCTCGACGCGAATGTCCTGTTGCCCCTCGTCCCGACGCTCCCCCCGGGTATCGCCCGACGCGGTCGCGCGTCCGCCCTCGATCAACGCCAGCACATCCTCCTTGAGCACCCGGCCGTCCTTGCCGGAGCCGGGGACGTCCTCGAGGCGCAGGTCATGCTCGCGCACCAGGCGGCGCACCGCGGGGCTGGCCGGAATCCGGCCGTGGGGACCTTGACCGGCCGCGGCCCGCTCGGGTCGCTCCTGCTCGGCCGGGCACACCTTACCCGCCCGCGGCGCCGGCGCCTCGACGCCGGACGCTCCGGTGTCGGTATCGGCACCCGCCTGCGGCGACGGCGCCGATGCCTCGACGTCTTCCGGCTCGGCGGCCGGCTCGCCGTCCGCCGTCTGGTAGGCGAACAGCGGCGCGTGGACCTTGGCGATCTCACCCTTGGGCACGTGCAGCTTGGTGACGCGCCCGGCCTCGGGGGCGGTGATCTCGACCAGCGCCTTGTCGGTCATCACCTCGACCACCGGCTGGTCCTCCTCGATGGCGTCGCCCTCGGCGATGCGCCACTCGACGACTTCACACTCCACGATACCCTCGCCGATATCGGGCAGCTTGAACTCGGTCATCGTGCTTGCTCCTGTCCTGGACTCAGTAGTGGACGCTCTCGCGGATGGCCTCGAAGACCTTGAGGTGATCCGGCAGATACTCCTTCTCCAGCGTCAGCGGGAAGGGCGTGTCCAGGCCGGTCACGCGCAGGATCGGCGACTCCAGGTACAGGAAGCAGCGCTCCTGCAGGGTGGCGGCGATCTCGCCGGCGAAGCCGCCGGTCTGCGGTGCCTCGTGGGTCACCACCAGCCGGCCGGTCTTGAGCAGCGACTCCGCCACGGTGTCGGCGTCCCAGGGCAACAGCGTGCGCAGGTCGATCACCTCGCAGGAGATACCCTCCTTCTCGGCCAGCTCCACCGCCTGGTCGATGACCTCCATCTGGGCGCCCCAGCCCACCAGGGTGACGTCGCTGCCCTCCTTGGTGACCTCGGCCTCGCCCAGCGGCAGCTGATAGTCCTCCTCCGGCACCTCGCCGGTGGAGGCGCGATAGAGCCGCTTGGGCTCGAAGAAGATCACCGGGTCCGGGTCACGAATGGCCGCCAGCAGCAGTCCCTTGGCCTCGTAGGGATTGCGCGGCACCACGATCTTGAGCCCCGGCGTATGGGTGAAGTAGGCCTCCGGCGACTGGGAGTGATAGTGGCCGCCGGAGATGCCGCCGCCGTAGGGCGCGCGGATGGTAAGGCCGCCGACGTTGAACAGGTCGCCGGAGCGATAGCGGAACTTGGCGGTCTCGTTGACGATCTGGTCGAAGGCCGGAAAGATGTAGTCGGCGAACTGGATCTCGGCCACCGGCACCGAGCCCTGGGCGGCCAGGCCGTTGGCGAAGCCGATGATGCCCTGTTCCACCAGCGGCGTGTTGAAGCAGCGCGCCCGACCGTAGCGTTCCTGCAGATGGCTGGTGGCGCGGAAGACCCCGCCGAAGCCGCCCACGTCCTCGCCGAAGCACAGCACCTTCTCGTCCTCGGCCATGGCGATGTCCAGGGCGTGGTTGATCGCCTGCAGCAGATTCATGGTCGGCATGTCAGGACTCTCCCTCGTCGTCGGTGCGGCTCAGCTCGGGGTCGAGGAAGCGCGCGCCCTTCGGATAGGCCTCCGGATGGCGGCGGATATGCGCCTTGAGCGCGTCGAGCTGATGCTGCAGGTCCGGCGTGACCTCGGCATAGACGTCGGTGACCAGCGTATCCAGGGGCGGCGGCGGGCGCTTCTCGGCGCGCTTCATGGCCTCCAGCACCTCGCGGCGCAGCCGCTCCTGCAGCTCCTTCTCCTCGTCGTCGCTCCACCAGCCCTGGTCGCTCATCCAACGCTGCATGCGCAGGATCGGGTCCTTCTCGCGCCAGGCTTCCTCCTCCTTGCGCGAGCGATAGCCGGACGGGTCGTCCGAGGACGAATGCGCCGCCAGACGATAGGTCATGGCCTCGATCAGCACCGGCTTGTTGTGCTCGACGGCGATGCGCCGGGCCTCCTGGGTCGCGCGATGGACCGCCAGGATGTCGTTGCCGTCGACGCGGATCACGTGCATGCGATAGCCGAAGGCCCGCGGCGCCACGCCGTCGGCGGCGAACTGCTCGATGGCCGGCGTGGAGATGGCGTAGCCGTTGTTGCGGCAGAAGAAGATCACCGGCACCTCGTGCACCGCCGCCATGTTCAGGGCGGCGTGGAAGTCGCCCTCGGAGGCGGCGCCCTCGCCGAAGAAGGTGATGCTGCACTTGCCCTCACCGGCCAGCTTCTGGCCGTAGGCATAGCCGGTGGCCTGGGGAATCTGGGTGGCCAGCGGCGAGGAGATGGTCATGTAGTGGAGCTTGCGCGACCCGTAGTGGATCGGCATCTGTCGCCCCTTGCCGTAGTCGAGCTCGTTGCCGAACAGCTGATTCATGAACTCGTCGAAGGTGAAGCCGCGATAGACCAGCGCGCCCTGCTCTCGGTACTGGGCCATGATCATGTCGGCCTCGTCGAGCGCCGCGGTGGCGCCGATCACCGCGGCCTCCTCGCCGGTGCACTGCATGTAGAAGCTGAGCCGGCCCTGGCGCTGGGCGGCCATCATGCGCTCGTCGAGCACCCGGGTGGCGATCATCGCCCGGTAGATGGCCCGGGCCTCGTCGCGCTCGAGGGTCGGAGCCTCGGCGCCCTCGCAGAGGGTGCCTTCCTGGGTCAGCACCCGATAGGTGGGAATGCTGAACTCGTCACCGGCCAGGAACTCCGGCACGTGGATATCTCGCGTCGTGGTCATCGTCGTGATCCTTACCCCTTTTGGGGGCAGTGTTGTCGCTCTTGTGTCGGACCGCCAGGGGATCGCCCGGCCGTCGATCAACGCACGACACTGACGTTAACGTAAACTGAAAACCTTCGATAGCACGACGAAAGTCACACGCCGGCGAGGCCGCGTTCAAGCTGGGCCCAGGGCAAGCCTGCGCGGAGACGCAATAAACACATCCCTGTAGCTCCCGACGCCCTGCGGCGCTCTCGCGTCCCGCTTCGCTTGCAGGTCCGGGACTGTCCATCCCTGGCCAGCCCGTTCGGAGCATTGCTCCTCACCCATGGCGTAGGAGCTCCGCTTAGACTTGCCCTCGGCGCTGACTCCCAATGCCGGCGGGTAAGCGCTCTCAGGCGGCAGCCGGCTGCAGCCGGGCGAAGACGCTGTCCACGGTCAGCGCCAGCAGCCCGATCAGCAGCGCGCCCTGCAGCACGTAGGCGGTGTTGCCGTTGACGATGCCGGAGATGATCGGGTCGCCGAGGTTGCTCGCCCCCACGGTGGCGCCGATCGCCGCGGTGGCGATATTGATGGTCACCGAGGTGCGGATGCCGGCCAGGATCACCGGCGCGGCCAGGGGCAGTTCCACCTGGCACAGCAGCTGGCCGCCGGTCATGCCCATGCCGCGGGCCGCCTCGCGCACGCCGGGATCGACGCCCTCCAGCCCGGCCAGGGTGTTGCGCACGATCGGCAGCAGACCGTAGAGCAGCAGCGCGACGATGATCGGCAGGGTACCGAAGCCCAGTACCGGCACCGCCAGCGCCAGCACCGCCACCGGCGGGAAGGTCTGCCCGATCGAGGCCAGCTGAGCGACCAGCGGCAGGAAGTCGCGGCCGGCGCGGCGCGTGACCGCCACCGCGGCCCCGACGCCGATGGCCACCGCGGCCAGCGCCGCGACGGCCACCACCAGCAGGTGACGCCCCAGCAGGGTCAGGAAATCGGCCCGGGCATAGACGACGCTGCGGCTGTCCGGCTCGACCAGCCGGAAAAGCCCCTCGAGCCACGGCATGCCCACGCAGGCGGCGAGCAGCAGCGAACTCCAGGCCAGCGGCACCAGCCAGCGCCGCCCTCCCCCTATCACCAGGCGACTCACGGCCTCACTCATGATGCTTCGCCCCCACCAGCTGGCGCAGCGACAGCTCGCCGACCGGCATGTCCTCGTCGTCGACCACCGCCAGGCGCTCGGCGTGGCGCCACAGCATCATCGACAGCGCCTCGCGCAGGGTGGCATGGCGGGAGATGCGGTCCCTCGGCAGCAGCCGCGGGCTCAGCGGCATCATCCGCTCGCCGACGGTCAGCAGCGCCGCCTCCTTGAGGCCACGGTCCTCGCCGCCGAGCAGCGATTCGACGAAGGCGTCGGCGGGCTCGCGCAGCAGCTCGAGCGGATGGCCCTGCTGGCGGATGCGGCCACCGTCCATGACCACCAGCCGGTCGGCCAGCCGCAGCGCCTCGTCCATGTCGTGGGTGACGAAGACGATGGTCTTCTGCAGCCGCGACTGCAGTTCGCGCAGTTCGTGCTGGAGCGTCTCGCGGGTGATCGGGTCCAGCGCCCCGAAGGGCTCGTCCATCAGCAGGATATCGGGATCGGCGGCCAGCGCCCGGGCCACGCCGACCCGCTGGGCCTGGCCGCCGGAGAGCTGACGCGGATACTTGCCGGCGAACTCCTCCATCGACAGGCCGAGCATCGCCATCAGCGCCTCGACCCGCTCGCGGATCTGCGCCGGGGGCCATTTCAGCAGCCGCGGCACCAGGCCGATGTTGCGCGCCACCGTCCAGTGCGGAAACAGCCCGGTGCTCTGGATCGCATAGCCCATGCGCCGGCGCAGGGTCTCCTCGCGGAAGTCGCGGATCTGCTGGCCGTCGATGTGGATCTCGCCGTCGCTGTGCTCGATCAGGCGGTTGATCATGCGCAGCGTCGTCGACTTGCCGCAGCCGGAGGTGCCCACCAGCACGCACAGCTCGCCGCGTTCGACGCGCAGCGAGATGCCGTCCACCGCGGCGGTCTCGCCGAAGCGCTTGGACACGCCGATGAGTTCGATCATGTGGCCTCTCCCTGGCGTGTGAGGTCGGTCAGGGCGCCCAGCAGGGCGTCGGCGATCAGCGCCATGACCAGGATCGGCAGGGCGCCGAGCAGCACCATGTCCATGGCCGCCTGCCCCAGTCCCTGAAAGATGAAGGTGCCGAGGCCGCCGGCGCCGATCAGCGCGGCCACGGCGGTCAGGCCGATGGCCTGCACGGTGGTGATGCGGATGCCCTCGAGGATCACCGGCGCCGCCAGCGGCAGACGCACCTGGCGGAACACCTGGCCGCGGCTCATGCCCATGCCACGAGCGGCATCGATCACGCCGGGGTCGACCTCATCGAGGGCCACGAAGGTATTGCGCACCATCGGCAGCAGGCTGTAGCCGACCAGCGCCAGCAGCGCCGGCGCGGCGCCGATGCCGCTCACGCCCAGCGCCGCCAGCCACTCGACGTGGGCGCCCAGCCAGGCCAGCGGCGCCAGCAGCAGGCCGAACAGCGCCAGGCTGGGGATGGTCTGCAGGAAGTTGAGCACCGCGAAGCCGAGCGTTCGGCAGCGCGCCCAGCGGCGCATGGCCAGCGCCAGGAGCACGCCGAGCACCAGGCTGACGCCGACGGCGGCGCCGACCAGCAGCAGATGCTCGACGATGGCGGCGATGAAGCCGTCGCGGCGGGCCAGGAACTCCTGGCGCAGCGCCAGCGGTGCGAGACCGAACGTCAGCCAGGCGGCGAGGCTCACCAGCGGCACCAGCAGCAGCGACCAGCCCAGGGTCCGCGGCAGCGCCAGCCGTGTGCGCAGCTCGATCAGCGCCAGCAGCAGCAGGAACAGCGCCACCCAGACCCCGGCGCCGACGCCCATGCGGGCCTGGGGCAGATCGGCATCGACCAGCCGCGCCGACGCCAGCGCCAGCCAGGCCGGCAGTGCGGCGAGCATCGCCACCGCCAGCCCCAGGGCCCAGCGCAGTCGACGCCGGTCCGGGCGCCAGGCCAGCGCCAGTACGGCCAGCATCGGCACCAGGCTGAACAGCCATCCCGGCCAGCCGGCCACGTCCCAGGCGGCGTGGCCCTGGCCGGGCACGATGCGATTGGGCGCCACGCTGACGGCATCGAGCCCGCTCCAGGCGACCAGGGTCGCCAGCAGCAGGCTCACGAGCACGACGTTGGGGCGAGGCGGGCCCCTGTTCACCGCTTCCTTGTTGATCACTTCCTTGTTCACCACTTCGGCGTTCACCCCGCCCTTGCTGCGCCCTACGGTGTCTGACGATCCCGACTCGCTCTCACGACTCACTCTCACGGCTCATTCCGGAGCGGCTTATTCGTCGAGCGTGTCGAGGAAGTCCCCGGCCACCTTGGCCGGGTCCAGGCCGTTGACGGCCACGTCGCCGTTGAGGCGCTGCAGGGTGTCACGGTCCAGCGCCTGGAACACCGGCGCCAGCAGGGTTTCGATCTCGGGATGCGCCTCGAGCACGTCGGCGCGCACCACCGGCGCCGGCTGATAGACCGGCTGCACCCCGAGGGTGTCATCCAGCACCTGCAGATCGAGGGCCTTGAGGCCGCCGTCGGTGCCGTAGGTCATGGCGGCGTTGACGCCGCTGGTCTGCTGGGCGGCGGCGCGCATGGTAGCGGCGGTGTTGCCGCCGGAGAGCACCAGCAGTTCGTCCTCGGAAAGCTCGAACCCGTATGCCTGCTGGAAGGCCGGCAGCGCCTGGGGCGATTCGACGAACTCGGCGCTCGCCGCCAGCTTGAAGTCCCCGCCGTCGTCGAGATAGGCGGACAGATCCTCGAGGCTCTCCAGCTCTTGCTCGCGGGCCAGGGCGCCGCGCACGCTGATCGCCCAGGTATTGTTGGCCTCGGCGGGCGTCAGCCACACCAGGTCGTTGGCCTCGCGATCCTTCTGGCTGACGGTGTCGAAGGCCTGCTCGGCGTCCTTCCATACCGGGCTGTCGGCCATGTCGAAGAAGAAGGCGCCGTTGCCGGTGTATTCCGGGTAGAGATCGATCTCCCCGGCGACCAGGGCGGAACGCACGATGCTGGTGGCGCCCAGCTGCAGGCGATCCTCCACCGCGATGCCACCGTCCTCGAGGCGCTGCAGGATCAGCTGCCCGAGCACCGAGCCCTCGGTGTCGATCTTGGAGGCGATCACCACCGGCTCTCCGGCGTTGTCCTGAGCCTGCGCCGCGCCCACGGTCATCAGGGTGCCGGCCGCGATGGCGACGAGACGTGTCAGTACTGGCTGCATGGATACCACCCGCTTCCCGAATGAATGTATGCTGGAGTATAAGGCCTGTATAGCTTCTCTGTCAGAGCGCCATCTCAACGCCCGGAGCGAGACCGCATGCCGCCATTCCGCGATGACATCCGCCCCTGGTGCCACCCGCTGGTACGTGACCTGGCCTGGCTGGTTCAGGCGCCGGACCTGATTGCCCTCCCCTCGTCCGGCCGCCCCGATCGCCACTGCCTGGGTCTCGAGAGCGACGACGCCCTGACCGACTATCTGAGCCACCTGGACGATGCCCCCGAGGACCTGGAGCGCTACGTCGGCGCGGCCCTGGAGGGCCGCATGGGGCACTATCACGAGCGCCTGTGGCAGTTCCTGCTCGATACCGCGCCCCAGACCCGACTGCTCGCTCACAACGTGCCGGTGCTGCAGGAGCGTCGCACGCTGGGCGAGCTCGACCTGATCTATGCCGAATCGCCGGATCCCGTGCCGGTGCATCTCGAGGTGGCGATCAAGTACTACCTGGGTCTCACCGAGGGCCCCGGCGACGACGACGATCAGGCCCGCTGGGTCGGCCCCGGCGGCCTGGATAGCCTGGCGCTCAAGCGCCATCACCTGGAGCATCACCAGCTGCCGCTGGCCCAGCGCCCGGTGGCGCAGCAGGCGCTGGCCGAGCGGCTGGGAGCCCCGGTGACGGGGCTGCGGCAGCGCCTGGCGATGCCCGGCGTGCTGTTCTATCCCTGGCGGGCAGAGCTACCCGCCCCGCGCGATGCCACGCCCGATCACCTGCGCGGCCACTGGCTGCCCTGGCGCGACTGGTCACGCTGGCGCGCCAGCCTGCCGGGGCAGGCGCTCGGCGCCTGGCTGTGCAAGCCTCACTGGCTCGCGCTGCCGCCCCGTTCACAGCTGAGCACGCTGCCGACCCTCGAACACCGCCTGCGGCTGCATTTCGCCCGTGGCGACGCACCGGTGCAGCTCGGCCTGCATCTGGAGCACGCCTCCGGTGCCGCCTGGCAGCGCGTGTTCATCGTCGACGATGCCTGGCCGCATCGACTGCCCCTGCCACCGTCATGATGGGCTAACGGCCTGTCCACGACCGACTTGGGCCACCGTCTGTAACTTTAATTTACAAACAGCGTTTCTGAACTATGCTGTCGGTAACGGCCCGCCTGACGCTCCCACGACCGGCGACGGCGAGTCGCTTCCCTTGGTTCCATGCCGTTCGGAGGGATGCTCATGAACCAGGAACTGCGGTTGATCCACACGCCTCACGACGTCCTTGGCCTCGTGGATCTCGCCAACGCCGAGCGTCGACGCGATGTCTATTCCCGCTGGTACGGGCTGACGGAACCCCGCCTGAAGATCTGGAAGGCTTGCTGAGCGCTCGCCCGAATGGGCGGCTCACGAAGGAAGGTGACGCATGAACATGAACGCTCGGATCGACCCGCGCTGGCAGCATGTCCACGCCGACTGGTGGCAGGACGACCGGGGCAACGACATCCACCGTGTCGACATCGATGACGATGCCCTCTATCACTGCCACCTCGTCGGATCGACCCTGCCCTGGGACGCGGTCGCCGTCAGCCTCGATGAAGCCATGGCGCTGGTCGACGAGGCGCTGGGCGCGGAGACACGCTGAGAATCGAGGATACTCAACGAGAAACGCCCGGCACGGGCCGGGCGTTTCGATTACCTATCGAGCGAGCATCGGGACTCAGTCGCCCGGCGCTTCGAACACCCAGCCGGTGCCCTCACGGCTGTCCTTGAGCACGATGCCCAGTGCGGCCAGCTCGTCGCGGATGCCGTCGGCGGTGGCGAAGTCGCGAGCCTTCTTGGCCGCGGCACGCTCGGCGATCTTCGCTTCAATCTCGGCCTCGGTCATCGGCAGCTCGCCGGCACCGGCGCCCTTCAGGAAGGCCGCCGGTGCCTGCTGCAGCAGGCCGAGCACGCCGCCCAGACGCTTGAGCTCGGCGGCCAGGGCCGGCGCCTGCTCGGGGCTTTCCTTCTTGGCGCGGTTGAGCTCGCGGGCCAGGTCGAACAACACCGACACCGCCTCGGCGGTGTTGAAGTCGTCGTCCATGGCGGCGGTGAAGCGCTCATCGAAGCGCGCATCGACCTCGCCTTCCCGCACCTCGACGCCGTCCAGGGCCAGCCCGTCCAGCGCATTGTAGAAGCGCTCCAGCGACTTGCGGGCGTCGGCCAGCGACTCCGGCGCGTAGTTGATCGGGCTGCGATAGTGACTCGACACCAGCAGGTAGCGCACCACCTCGGCGTCGTGATGCTCGAGCACGTCGCGAATGGTGAAGAAGTTGCCCAGTGACTTGGACATCTTCTCCTGGTTCACGCGCACCGCGCCGGCATGCATCCAGGTGTTGACGTAGGGCTTCCCGGTGGCGGCCTCGCTCTGGGCGATCTCGTTCTCGTGGTGCGGGAAGGTCAGGTCCGGCCCGCCGCCGTGGATGTCGAAGGTTTCGCCGAGGCAGCAGGTGGACATCGCCGAGCACTCGATGTGCCAGCCGGGACGCCCCTCGCCCCAGGGCGAGCGCCAGTTGGCCTCGCCGGGCTTGGCGGCCTTCCACAGCACGAAGTCGAGCGGGTCTTCCTTGTGCTCGTCGACGTCGATCCGGGCACCGGAGCGCATGTCGTCCAGGTCACGGTTGTTGAGCTTGCCGTAGCCGTCGAACTTGCGCACCCGGTAGTAGACGTCGCCGTTGTCCGCCGCGTAGGCGTAGCCCTTGTCGATCAGCGTCTGGATCATCGAGACGATCTCGTCCAGGTGCTGGGTCGCGCGCGGCTCGGCATCCGGACGCAGCACGCCGAGGCGGCCCTCGTCCTCGTGCATGGCATCGATCATGCGGTCGGTGAGCGCCTCGATGGTCTCGCCATTCTCGTCCGCCCGCTTGAGGATCTTGTCGTCGATATCGGTGATGTTGCGCACGTAGCTGACATCGTAGCCGCGGGCCCGCAGATAGCGGGTGATGACGTCGAAGGCCACCATCACCCGGGCATGGCCCAGGTGACAGAAGTCGTAGACGGTCATGCCGCAGACGTACATGCGTACCTTGCCCGGCTCGATGGGCGTGAAGGTTTCCTTGCGACGCGTCAGGGTGTTGTAGATCTGCATGTCAGCCCTTCTTCTGGGCCTTGGCCCAGCCATCCTTGAGTCCCACGGTGCGGTTGAACACCAGCTTGCCGTCGCGGCAGGCATGGCGGTCGGCGCAGAAGTAGCCGACCCGCTCGAACTGGAAGCGGCTCTCGGGCGCGGCGTCGGCCAGGCTCGGCTCGCCCATGGCCTGTACCACGGTCAGCGACTCGGGGTTCAGGTGCTCGAGGAAGTCGGCGTCCTTGTCCTTGTCCGGCTGCTCGACGGTGAACAGGTTGTCGTAGAGCCGTACCTCCATCGGCACCGCCTGCGCGGCGCTGACCCAGTGGAGCACGCCCTTGACCTTGCGGCCCTCGGGGTTCTTGCCGAGGGTGTCGAAGTCGACCGAGCAGCGCAGCTCGCTGACCTCGCCGGCCTCGTCCTTGATCACCTCGTCGCAGCGGATGACATAGGAGTTGCGCAGCCGCACTTCCTTGCCCGGCGCCAGGCGGAAGAACTTCTTCGGCGGCTCCTCCATGAAGTCGTCGCGGTCGATGTAGATCTCCCGTCCGAACGGAATCTCGCGCACGCCCATGTCCTCGCGGGCCGGGTGCCCGGCGACTTGGTAGGTCTCCGCGAAGTCCTCGGCGACGTTGGTCAGCACCACCTTGAGCGGCTTGAGCACGCACATGGCGCGCGGCGCGTTGTCCTCGAGGTCGGAGCGGATCGCGTGGTAGAGCATGGCGATATCGACCAGGCCGCCGTCGGCACGGGTCACGCCGATCATCTCGCAGAACTTGCGGATCGAGGCCGGGGTATAGCCGCGGCGACGCATGCCGGACAGGGTCGGCAGGCGCGGGTCGTCCCAGCCGTCGACGATGTTCTCGTCCACCAGCAGCTTGAGCTTGCGCTTGGAGGTCAGGGTGTAGTTCAGGTTCAGCCGTGCGAACTCGATCTGACGCGGCTTGGCCGGCACCGGCAGGTTGTCCAGGAACCACTCGTACAGCGGACGGTGATCCTCGAACTCCAGGGTGCAGACGGAGTGCGTCACCCCTTCCAGGGCATCGGACTGGCCGTGGGTGAAGTCGTAGGACGGATAGATCTTCCACTTGTCGCCGGTCTGGTGGTGCGAGGCGTGGCGGATGCGATAGAGGATCGGGTCGCGCAGGTTGATGTTCGGCGCGGCCATGTCGATCTTGGCGCGCAGCACCTTCTCGCCCTCGGCGAACTCGCCGACGCGCATGCGCTCCAGCAGGTCGAGGTTCTCCTCGACGCTGCGCTCGCGGTAGGGGCTCGGCGTGCCGGCCTCGGTCAGCGTGCCACGATACTCGCGCATCTCCTCCGGGGAGAGGTCGTCGACGTAGGCCTTGCCCTCGCGGATCAGGTGCTGGGCCCAGTCGTAGAGGGTATCGAAGTAGTCCGAGGCGAAGCGCACGTCGCCGGCCCACTCGTAGCCCAGCCAGCTGACGTCCTCCTTGATGGCGTCGATATAGGCCTGCTCTTCCTTCGCCGGATTGGTATCGTCGAAGCGCAGATGACAGTCGCCACCGAACTGCTCGGCGAGCCCGAAATTCAGACAGATCGACTTGGCATGGCCGATGTGCAGGAAGCCGTTGGGCTCCGGCGGGAAGCGGGTGACGATCTTCCCCTGTCGGCCGGCCTCGATCTCTTCGCTGATCTGGTTGCGAATGAAGTTCGGCGCGCTGGTGGTCTCGCTGGTCATGTTGATTGGGCAACCTCTGGTTGAACGCGGGCCTGTCGTCGCGACGCCGCGGGCCTGACCACGGCTTCGCGCATCGACGCAAAGCGGCTATTATAGCGCCACGTGCCCATACGGCGCCAAGGCATCCCGCTTCGAGAAGACAGGACATCGTGATGATCATCTTGCAAACCAATTTCGGCGATATTCATGTCGCCCTGAACCACGACAAGGCGCCGAAGACCGCCGCCAACTTCGAGCAGTACGTGCGCGACGGCTACTACGACAACACCCTGTTCCACCGCGTGATCGACGGCTTCATGGTCCAGGGCGGCGGCTTCGACCTGGACTTCAACCAGAAGCAGACTCGTGAACCGATCGAGAACGAGGCCGACAACGGGCTGGCCAACACCCGCGGCACCCTGGCCATGGCCCGCACCCAGGACCCGCACTCCGCCAGCGCCCAGTTCTTCATCAACGTGGCCGACAACGACTTCCTCAACCATCGCGGCAAGAACCTGCAGGGCTGGGGCTACTGCGTGTTCGGCGAAGTCGTCGAGGGCATGGACGTGGTCGAGCGCATCAAGGACGTGGCCACCACCCGCCGCGGCATGCACGCCGACGTGCCGGCCGAGGACGTGATCATCCAGCGCGCCTACGTCCAGGACGACGCCGAGGCCTGAATCCCGGCCCCGTGAGTCTCGCGCCCTCGCCCTCCGGCGGGGGCGCTTTCCTTCATCCGCTGCCCGCGAGAGATGCCATGTCGACCCTGCTGATCTCCGATCTTCATCTGCATCCCGGCGCCCCGGCCATCACCGAGGGCTTTTTGAACTGGCTGGAGACCCGCGCCGCCGGCGCCGAGGCGCTCTATATCCTCGGCGACTTCTTCGAGGCCTGGATCGGCGATGACCTGCTGGATCTCGGCGCCGCCGATCCCACCGGCACCGCCGCGCTCGCCGAGCGCATCGCCGAGGCGCTGAAGCAACGCGCCGAGGCCGGCACCGCCATCTACCTGATGCACGGCAACCGCGACTTCCTGCTCGGCGAGCGCTTCGCCGAGGCCGCCGGCGCCACCCTGCTGCCCGATCCCAGCGTGGTGACCCTCGGCGACGAGCGGGTGCTGCTGATGCACGGCGACAGCCTGTGCACCCTGGACGAGGCCTACATGGCCTTCCGCGCCAAGGCCCGCGACCCGCAGTGGCAGGCGCAGATCCTGGCCATGCCGATTCCCGAGCGCATCGCGCTGGCCAAACAGCTGCGCGACCAGTCCGGGGAGGCCAACTCCAACAAGGCCGAGGACATCATGGACGTGACGCCGGCCGAGGTGGTCCAGGCCCTGCGCGAACACGGCGTGACCACGATGATCCACGGCCACACCCACCGCCCCGCCGCCCATGATGTCGACCTCGACGGCGCGACGGCGCGCCGCTTCGTGCTGGGCGACTGGCAGCCGAATCAGGGCTGGGAGATCGAGGTCGCGCCGGGTCAGGCACCGGTGCTGCGCGACTTCCCGCTGCAGGGCTGAGCGCTTCGACCCGGGCGATCATGATCCAGCGTCAAAAAGGGCCCATCCGGCCCTTTTCGTGGGTACGCCCCCCGCTCCTGCCCTGTCCTAGATCGACGATGTCCGACGGCAGCGGGCCATCCCGGCCTCGAGCGCCTCGGCGTCCGGCATCCCTCCGGCCTCGGCGATCAGCTCCAGGCGCGAGTCACGGCGCCACTCGCTGGGCGACAGCGGCCCTTCCCCCCCGGCGCGATTGATCGAGACCCATCCCGTGTCCGTGTGCAGCACGCCCTTGACCCGCAGCACCGCCGGCAGAGCGTCCAGCCAGGCCGTGATGGCCGAGGCGTCGAAGACCTCATCGGCATGCCAGCGCCAGCCCAGGCTCTCGTGGCCCAGCGACGCGCCGCTCTCGCGCACCGGCGCCCCGACGCGCGGTGCCCGAGCGTCCAGATCGAGCCACGGCCCCGGCGTCTGGGCCAGAGCGAGATGCGCCGCCGGAGAGACCGATGAGGCCAGATCCCGGTGCGCGCCACCGTCGAGCAGCCGCTCGACCGGCAGGCGACCCTGGGGCGCCTCGACCACCCAGCGCTCGCCCGGCAGGGTCTCGGCCAGCCAGCCCCGTGCCGCCGCCACCTGCTGCGCCCCGAGCCGATCGACCATGGTCAGGGCCACGCCGTCGGCCAGCCGCAGCTGATCGCGGAAGGTCTCGTGGCCGCGCGCGCGCGGATCGTCCAGGCGTCTCGGGTCCAGTACCGCCACCACGTCGCGAAGATCGAGCACCCCGCGGAAGGCCTCGCCTCGCAGCAGCTCGATCAGCCCCGCCGGATGGCCGAGCCCGGAAGGCTCGATGATCAGCCGGTCGGGCCGCTCGCGACGCAGCAGCTGGACCAGGCTCGTTTGCAGCACCGTGGCCAGCTGGCAGCACAGACAGCCGCCCGGCAGGGCCTGAACCACCACATCGTCGCGCTCGGCGAACATCGCCTGGTCGATGCCGACGCGGCCGAATTCGTTGATCAACACCGCCCAGCGCTCACCGGACGGCTTGTTCTGGATCAGATGATGAATGAGCGTGCTCTTGCCGCCCCCCAGGAAGCCGGTGATCAGATGGGCGGGGATATCGCGCAGCGGCGGCCGGGCCATGGGCAACTCTCGTCGGCGGAAGGAAGATCGAGCGTCATCATCGCATGCTCACGGCCCCCGCCCCCAGAGCGAAGCCCCTCGACCGGTGGCAAGGGATTGGAAGATAACGGTATAAAATTCGAGGCCGGATCACCCGGCCCCCAGGGACGTCATCGCCGGCCGAACGGCAGACCTAAAGAAAGCCACGAACGACGGCCACGAAAAAGGGGGCCGAAGCCCCCTTTTCACCTTCCTTTTCTCCCCTCGCGGGATCCCGCGAGCGGGGTCGCCCGTCAAGGACGCTCGATCTCGGCCTGTTCGCGCAGGTGGTCGAGCAGCCCGTTGACCGCGGCCTGGGAGCGCAGCTGCTGCGCCATGCGCGCCACGAAGGACTCGATCTGCGCGTTGGCCTCACCCGCGGTGACGAACTCCAGCCCGATCAGCACCACCCGCTGGCCATCCCCGGCGCGACCGTAGACGGTCTCGCCTTCGGACGGATGCGGCAGGCGGAAGGCGGCCTCGATCACCGGCTGGGCCAACTCGCTCTGCCCCTGACGATTCAGCGAGTCGGCCCGCTGCCAGTCGAGGCCCAGCGTCTCGCCGCTGCGTAGCGAGGCCAGCATCTCGTCGGCGCGCGCCTCGAGAGCCTCGCGCGTCTTGTCGGTCTCGACGGCCGCCACGACACGGTCGCGCACCTCGTCCAGCGGCAGCGTGGTGGCGTCGCGATGCTCGACCACGCGCAGCACCATGCGGCGATCCTCGTCCAGCTCGATGACCTCGCTGTTGAAGCCCTCCTCCAGCACGTCATCGCTGAAGGCCTGACGCATCACGCCGGGCTCTGACAGCACGCCGTCGGCGGCGTCACGGCTCACCCAGTCGCTCTGCTGACGCTCGAGGCCCAGAGTCTCGGCCACGCTGGCCAGGTCCTCGGCGGCGAAGCTCTCGTCGATCAGCTGCTGGGCCTTGTCGTTGAAGGCGTCATCGACCTTCTCCAGCGCCACGTCCTGACGCAGACGGTCGCGGGCCTGCTCGAACGACGGGCGATCGAGCTCGGTGACCTGGATCAGGTGCAGGCCGTTGTCGGTCTCGACGATATCCGAGACCTGACCCTCGTCGAGGGCGAAGGCCGCGTCCTCGAAGGCCTCGCCGAAGAAGCCACGGCTGATCACGCCCAGGTCGCCGCCGGCATCGCTGGTCGAGGTGTCGTCGGAATAGTCGGCGGCCAGATCGGCGAAGGACTCGCCGTCGGCCAGCCGGGACTTGACCTCCTCCAGGCGGGCCTCGGCCTCCTCGCGGCTGCGCTCGTCGCCGAAGCTGACCATGATGTGTGAGACACGACGATCGGCGCTGGCCGCTTCGTCCTGCCAGGCCAGGCGCAGGTCCTCGTCGCTGACCTCGACATCATCGGCCATGGCCTGCTTGTCGAGCACCACGTAGGCGAGCTTGACCTGCTCGGGACGCTGGTAGGCCTCGGCGTGAGCGTCGTAGTAGGCCTGCAGGTCGGCGTCGCTGATCTCCGGCGCCGCGTCCAGATCGGCCGGCGTCAGGGCATAGTGGCGGAAGGTGCGCGCCTGGCGCTGCAGCTCGGCCAGCCGCTCCTGCTCTCTCGGCAGGCTGAACTCGCTGACCGTGAGCCCCTGCTGGAGCTGGCGACGCTTCATGTCCTCGCGCAGCTGGGCGCGAAAGGTGATCGGCGTGAAGCCGGCGCTGGCCAGGCGGTTCTGGAACAGTTCACTGTCGAAGCGACCGTTGGCGTCCTGGAACTCCGGCAGGCTCACGATCAGCTGGTCGATCTGGGCGTCGGAGAGATGCAGGCCGCCCTCCTCGGCATACTGGGTCAGCAGCTGGTTGGTGATCAGGCTGTCGAGCGTCTCGGCGCGCAGCTGACGCTCCTGCTCCGGCGGCACCTGGCCGCTGCGGATGGCCCGCTGCACCTGAAGCTCGAGCTGCTGACGCGTGATCGGCTCGCCGTTGACGGTGGCGACCTCTTCACCGTCGCTGTTCAGCAGCCCCACCAGGGACTCGACGCCGAACAGGGCCATGGTCACCACCACGGCGCCGACCAGGATCTTGGCGCCCCAACTGGTGGAGCGGTCACGAATACTTTGCAGCATGCAGGCCTCTGCGGATCTAGTGGGTCAGGACGCACATCTTACATGCGTCCGCACTGGCCACGCGACGGGGCGAGCGCCTTGCGCCCGGCTCCGCGTCGGGGCCCCGAAACAAAACAGGCGCACCGCGACAGCGGTGCGCCTGTAGGGAAACGTCGGTCAGGAAGACGGCGAGGCCGTATCCTTAGTTGACGGAATCCTTGAGCGCCTTGCCGGCCTTGAAGCTCGGCACCTTGGCGGCGCTGATCTCGATCGGCTCACCGGTCTGCGGATTGCGGCCGGTACGCGCGGCCCGCTCCTTGACGGTGAAGGTGCCAAAACCCACCAGAGAGACGCTGTCGCCCTTCTTCAGGCTGTCAGCCACGGCGTCGACCATGGCGTCCAGCGCACGGGAAGCGGCTGCCTTGGGAATATCGGCAGACGCAGCAATGGCTTCGATCAGCTCGGACTTGTTCACACTTCACCCCTTGACTGTTACGTAAATTGGCTCTAATCGGCGAGACTTACGGCTGACTGACGCGATCACAGCATGGCGGTAGTTTATAGCAATGCGATGAAAGACGTGTCAAGCAACCTTCCCTGACAATCCCCGTCATGCCGGGGTTTTCACCCCGGCAATAGGGAAAAAAGTCGTCAGTGTGTACTGATCATCGAGTGAGAAGAGGCCTCGTCTTCCGCTCGAGAATCTTCATCCGGTGCACCGAGCTTTTCGCTCAGGGCCACCTCGAGGACTTCGTCGATCCAACGCACGGGTCGGATATCGAGTGCCTGCTTGATGTTGTCCGGGACCTCCTTGAGGTCTCGGCGGTTCTCCTCCGGAATAAGCACGGTATTTATACCACCGCGCCTGGCGGCCAGCAATTTCTCCTTGAGGCCACCGATCGGCATCACTTCGCCGCGCAGATTGACCTCACCGGTCATGGCCACGTTGCAGCGAACCGGCCGGCCGGTATAGGCGGAGATCATCGCCGTGACCATGGCCACGCCGGCGCTGGGGCCATCCTTCGGCGTCGCGCCCTCCGGCACGTGGATGTGCAGGTCTTCCTTCTCGAACCGCTCGGGATCGATACCGAAGCTGGCGGCCCGTGCGCGCACCACGGTCTGGGCGGCGCTCACGGATTCCTTCATCACGTCACCCAGCGAACCGGTCTTGTTGATGCGTCCCTTGCCGGGGGTCACCACCGACTCGATGTTGAGCAACTCGCCGCCCACCGAGGTCCAGGCCAGGCCGGTGACGCGGCCCACCTGATCTTCCTGGTCGGCCAGGCCGTAGCTGTAGCGACGCACGCCGGCATAGGCCTCAATATCGGCCGCGGCCAGGATCGCCGGTGCCTGGGCGCCCTCCTTGGCTTCCTGCTCGATACGCTCGCGCAGCACCTTGCGACAGACCTTGGCGATCTGGCGCTCGAGCTCGCGCACGCCAGCCTCGCGGCTGTAGTAGCGGATCAGCTCCAGCAGCGCCTCATCGGCGAAGCCGAGCTCGTCCTCCTTGAAGCCGTTGGCCTTGAGCTGCTTGGGCACCAGGTAGCGCTTGGCGATGGCCAGCTTCTCGTCCTCGGTGTACCCGGGCAGACGGATCACTTCCATGCGGTCGAGCAGCGGCCCCGGAATGTTCATCGAGTTGGCGGTGCAGATGAACAGGGTCTCGGACAGATCGTAGTCCAGCTCCAGGTAGTGGTCACTGAACTTGTCGTTCTGCTCCGGATCGAGCACCTCGAGCAGTGCCGAGGAGGGATCGCCGCGGTGGTCCATGCCGACCTTGTCGACCTCGTCGAGGAGGAACAGCGGGTTCTTGACCCCGGCCTTGCTCATGCGCTGGATCGGCTTGCCGGGCAGCGAGCCGATGTAGGTCCGCCGGTGACCGCGGATCTCGGACTCGTCGCGCACGCCGCCGAGCGCCAGACGCACGTACTTGCGGTTGGTGGCGCGGGCGATGGAGCGCCCCAGCGAGGTCTTGCCGACGCCGGGCGGCCCCACCAGGCAGAGCACCGGACCCTTGAGCTTCTTGACCCGCTTGTGCACGGCCAGGTACTCGAGGATGCGTTCCTTGACCTCTTCGAGGCCGTAGTGATCCTCGTCCAGCACCTGCTGGGCGTGGGCGAGGTCGTGGCGCACGCGGGTGCGCTTCTTCCACGGCACCGCGATCAGCCAGTCCAGATAGGAGCGCACCACCGTGGCCTCGGCGGAGGACGGCGTCATCATGCGCAGCTTGCCGAGCTCCTGACGCGCCTTCTCGGCGGCGTCCTTGGGCATGCCGGACTCTTCGATGGCCTGCTCGTACTTGTCGGCCTCGTTGGGCGCGTTCTCGAGCTCGCCCATCTCCTTCTGGATGGCCTTCATCTGCTCGTTCAGGTAGTACTCGCGCTGGGACTTCTCCATCTGGTCCTTGACCCGCGAGCGGATGCGCTTCTCCACCTGAAGCAGATCGATCTCGGATTCGATCAGCGCCATCAGGTGCTCGATGCGGTCGCGCACGCGATCCATCTCGAGCAACTGCTGCTTGTCGTCGATCTTCAGCGACAGGTGGGCACAGATGGTGTCCACCAGCCGGCTCGGATCCTCGATGCCCGACAGCGAGTTGAGCACCTCATTGGGCACCTTCTTGGACATCTTCACGTACTGCTCGAACTGGTTGAGCAGCACGCGCACGAGCGACTCCTGCTCGCGCTCGGACAGCGGCTCGCTATCGCGCAGCACCACCTCGGCGCGGCTGTAGCCCTCGTCGACGGCCAGGATGTCCTGGATGTCGGCCCGGGATTCGCCCTCGATCAGCACCTTGACGGTGCCGTCGGGCAGCTTGAGCAGCTGCATGATCTCGGCCACGGTGCCGATGGCGAACAGGTCCTCGTTATCGGGATCGTCCTTGCTGGCCTCACGCTGCGCCACCAGCAGCACGCGCTTGTCGGCCTCCATGGCGGCTTCCAGTGCCTGGATGGACTTTTCACGGCCGACGAACAGCGGGATGACCATCTGCGGGTAGACGACCACGTCCCGCAGCGGCAAAAGGGGCAGACTCTGGGTCTGTTCGGCGTTCTGCTGCATCGCAGACCTTCCTCAAACGATCAGTGGAGATACCCAAGGAGTGGGGGCGATGACGCGGCATTGCAAGGCCATGGCAATGACGGCGCAAAGAAAAGGGCCGCCGAAGCGGCCCTTGGGTCGACGACGCCCATCGGGGGGCGCCGCACCGGAGCGAGACGAGCGCCTCAGCCGTCGGTGCCGTCGACCTTCGGCGATTCCTGCTGGGAGTAGATCAGCAGCGGCTCGCTTTCACCGGCGATGACGGAGGCGTCGATCACCACCTTGGAGACGCCTTCCAGGGAAGGAATCTCGTACATGGTGTCGAGCAGCACCGACTCGAGGATCGAGCGCAGGCCGCGGGCGCCGGTCTTGCGCTCCATGGCCTTGTGGGCCACGGCCCGCAGGGCATCCTCGCGGAAGTCGAGCTCGACGTTCTCCATTTCGAACAGCCGAGCGTACTGCTTGATCAGCGAGTTCTTCGGCTCGGTGAGGATCTGGATCAGCGCATCCTCGGTGAGCTCGGTCAGGGTCGCGATCACCGGCAGACGACCGACGAACTCGGGAATCAGGCCGAACTTGACCAGATCCTCGGGCTCCACGTCCATCAGCAGGTCGCCGACGCCCTTGGTCTCATCCTTGCTCTTCACCTCGGCATTGAAGCCGATGCCACCCTTCTCGGCGCGGTCACGGATGACCTTGTCGAGGCCAGCGAAGGCGCCGCCGACGATGAACAGCATGTTGGTGGTGTCGACCTGGACGAACTCCTGCTGCGGATGCTTGCGGCCACCCTGAGGCGGCACCGAGGCGGTGGTGCCCTCGATCAGCTTGAGCAGCGCCTGCTGCACGCCCTCACCGGAGACATCCCGGGTGATGGACGGGTTGTCCGACTTGCGCGAGATCTTGTCGATCTCGTCGATGTAGACGATGCCGCGCTGGGCCTTGTCCACGTCGTAGTCGCACTTCTGCAGCAGCTTCTGGATGATGTTCTCGACATCCTCGCCGACGTAGCCTGCCTCGGTGAGCGTGGTGGCATCGGCGATGGTGAACGGCACGTTGAGCAGCCGCGCGAGCGTCTCGGCCAGCAGCGTCTTGCCGCTACCGGTCGGGCCGATCAGCAGGATGTTCGACTTGCCGAGCTCCACCTCGTCCTTGGACGCGTAACGAAGCCGCTTGTAGTGGTTGTAGACCGCCACCGACAGCACCATCTTGGCGCGGTCCTGGCCGATCACATAGTCGTCGAGGGTGTGACGAATCTCGCGGGGGGCAGGCAGACGCTCCTCGTCGCTCTCGGCATCGGCATCGAGCACCTCCTCGCGAATGATGTCGTTGCACAGATCGACACACTCGTCGCAGATATAGACGGACGGGCCGGCAATCAGCTTGCGCACTTCGTTCTGGTTCTTGCCGCAGAACGAGCAGTACAGCAGTTTGCCGCCTTCGTCCTTGCCTTTGCCGTCGGCCATTCGCGTACCTCTCTCGCAGCGGCGGCCCGCGGGCCGCCGGGAATCACGTAATCACAGCGTGGTTGATTTCACGCTATCAGGATGTCGGCCGCTTATCCAGCACGGCGTCGATCAGGCCATATTCCGCCGCCTGAGGGCCGCTCATGAAGTTGTCGCGGTCGGTATCCCGAGCGATGGTCTCGAAGTCCTGACCGGTATGGTCGGCCAGAATCTGGTTGAGCTTCTCGCGGATGCCGAGGATCTCGCGGGTGTGGATCTCGATGTCCGAGGCCTGACCCTGGTAGCCGCCCAGGGGCTGGTGGATCATCATCCGCGAATTGGGCAGGCAGTAGCGCTTGCCCGCTGCGCCGCCGGCCAGCAGCAGCGCACCCATGCTCGCCGCCTGACCGATGCACACGGTGGAGACGTCGGGCTTGATGAACTGCATGGTGTCGTAGATCGACATCCCCGCGGTGACGGAGCCACCCGGCGAGTTGATGTACAGATGAATGTCCTTGTCCGGATTCTCGGACTCCAGGAACAGCATCTGTGCCACCAGCAGGTTGGCCGTATAGTCCTCGACCGGCCCCACCAGGAAGATCACGCGCTCCTTGAGCAGGCGGGAGTAGATATCGTAGGCCCGCTCGCCGCGTGCGCTCTGTTCGACCACCATCGGCACCAGGCCGCCGGCGGATTGGGTATCGAACTCGTTGCTCATGATGATGTCCTTGCGTCCGATGTGTGGGGGCGACACCAGTAGCCCGCCGGGCCGGCTGATCTCGCGAGGGTCACGACGTTGTCTTACCTCAGGATGAGGTGGGGGTGAATAGCGGACTATTCAACGCCGCCTCTCGACAGAGGAGGAAAACGCCGCTCGCCGACGCCGATCCACGCGTCCCGGCGGGATGACCGCCTTCCCGCCCGCGGCGGACGGGAAGGCGGAAACGACCATCAGGCCTGGGCGTCGGCCTCGTCGGCCTCTTCGTCGTCGGCTTCGCCACCCTGCTGCTGAGCGGCGGCCAGCGCCTCCTGATAGCTCATCTCGACGTCCTTGACGCTGGCCTGGGCCAGCAGCACGTCGACGGCCTTCTCTTCGAGGACCGCGGACTTGACCTGATCCTTCATCTGGTCGTTGCCCATGTAGTACTCGACGACCTGCTGCGGCTCCTGGTACTGCTGGGCCAGCTCTTCGACCTTGGCCTTGATCTCGTCATCGGAGACATCGAGCTCGTTGACCTTGATCACTTCGGCCAGCAGCAGACCGATCTGCACCCGGCTCTTGGCCTGCTCGGCGAACAGCTCGTCCGGCAGCTGGCTGACGTCGAAGTCCTCGCCGAGGCCGAACTGCTGGGCGGCCTGACGCTTGAGACCGTCGGTCTCCTGCTGCACCAGGGCCTGCGGCACCGGGATGTCGTTGGCCTGCTTGAGCGCCTCGAGTACCTGCTGCTTGACGCGGTTGTCGACGGCCTGGGCGGCCTCGCGGGTCATGTTCTTGGTGATCTCGTCACGGAACTTGGCCAGATCGCCGTCCTCGACGCCGAACTTCTCGACGAAGGCCGCATCGATCTCGGGCAGGGCCTGCGCCTTGACGCCGTTGACCTTGACCTTGAAGGTCGCTTCCTGACCGGCCAGCTGCTCGGCCTGGTAGTCCTCGGGGAAGGTGACCTTAATCTCCTTGTCCTCACCGGCCTTGGCACCGATCAGCTGCTCCTCGAAGCCGGGGATGAAGCTGCCGGAACCGATCACCAGGTCGTGGCCCTCGGCGCTGCCGCCTTCGAACGGCTCGTCGCCCAGGTAGCCCTGGAAGTCGATGTTGACCTGGTCGCCATCCTCGGCGGCACGCTCGACCTCTTCCCAGGCGGCGTTCTGCTTGCGCAGGGTCTCGATCATCTCGTCGACGTCGGCGTCGGTCACCTGGGCCACCGGACGCTCGACTTCGGTGCCTTCGATGGAGGCCAGCTCGACTTCCGGATAGATCTCCAGGGTCGCGGTGAACTCGAGATCCTTGCCCGCCTCGTTGACGTGGGCTTCGATCTGCGGGTTACCGGCCGGATTCAGGCTCTCGTCGGTGATGGCCTTGACGTAACGCTCGCGCATCACCTCGCCGACCACCTCGTCGCGCACGCCACGGCCGTAGCGCTGGCGGATCACGGACATCGGCACCTTGCCCTGACGGAAACCATCCAGGCGCACGTTCTTGGCGGCGTCCTTGAGGCGAGCGGCAACGGCATCGTCGATTTCGGCGGCCGGCACCTGCACCGTGATGCGGCGTTCAATCTGGGAGGTCGTATCGACGGAAACTTGCATGAATTGTCCTCTACCGACTGGGGCGTTCAGTGTGTAAAAAAGCGCTGCGTGAAGAGCGTTCAAACGTTCAAGGGCATGGATTCTATGAATCCCGCCCAGCAGTGGCAAGCGCCAATGCGTGAAGATATGGGGGCGATCACCCGATTAGACAAGGGCTCGGCGCCGATTCTCCGTGACGCGATGTCAGCCGTCCACGAGGCGACCCTGACACGGAAACGACAGAATCGCCGCTCACCTCAGAATGGGTGGCAGCGCCAAGAATCCGAACCATCAGAATCATATAAAGAAGGGGAGGCAATGGGGTGGATGATGGGGATCGAACCCACGACCACCGGAGCCACAATCCGGGGCTCTACCACTGAGCTACATCCACCACTGCCTGGGGTGATATCGAAATGGGGTGGATGATGGGGATCGAACCCACGACCACCGGAGCCACAATCCGGGGCTCTACCACTGAGCTACATCCACCATTTCGATTTCCGCTCGACCGACACGAGACCGCATAGACGCCATACTGACTGGCGCGCCCAGCAGGACTCGAACCTGCAACCTACGGCTTAGAAGGCCGTTGCTCTATCCGGTTGAGCTATGGGCGCATTCTACGTTCCCGAGCATCTTACCGCAAGAGGAAAATTGAATTTTTTTCTATTCAATCAACATCTTGTGGTCGGGGTGGAGGGATTTGAACCCCCGACATCCTGCTCCCAAAGCAGGCGCGCTACCAGACTGCGCTACACCCCGCCGGCTCTTGCACGGCCTCGACGCCGCCGCAGGGGCCTCATCGAGCGCTGCGTATTCTACGGATCTCTCCGCGTTCGTCAAGCCACAATGCCCCTTGATCAGGATGTTAGCCGACGCCCTCTTCTCCTCTGCCCTGCTCACGCGCCTGAGCGCCGAGATTGCTTTGCCTGGACGCCGGCTCATGCGAAAATCGCCGCTCTTTTTCTCACCGTCTTCTTTTCACCCAGAGGAAAACTCGATGTCCGCCCAACTGATCGATGGCAAGTCCATTGCCGCCCGAGTTCGCCAGCAGGTCGCACGCCAGGTGCAGGCACGCCACGAGGCCGGCGCACGGGTCCCGGGACTGGCCGTCGTGCTGGTGGGGCAGGATCCGGCGTCTTCCGTCTATGTGCGCAACAAGCAGCGCGCCTGCGAGGAAGCCGGCATTCAGTCGATCAAGTACGAGCTGCCCGCCGAGACTTCACAGGCCGAACTCGAGGGCCTGGTCGACCGCCTCAACGCCGACCCGAGCGTCGACGGCATCCTGGTTCAGCTGCCGCTGCCCGACCACCTGGATTCGCGCCCGATCCTCGAGCGCATCCTCCCCCATAAAGACGTCGACGGCTTTCACCCTTATAACCTCGGCCGCCTGGCGCAGCGCCTGCCGCTGCTGCGGCCCTGCACGCCCAAGGGCATCATCACCTTGCTGCAGGACACCGGCGTGGACGTTCGCGGCCTCGACGCCACCGTGGTCGGCGCCTCCAACATCGTCGGCCGCCCCATGGCGCTGGAGCTGATGCTGGCCGGCTGCACCACGACCGTCTGCCACCGCTTCACGCGGAACCTCGAGGAGCACGTGCGCCGCGCCGAGCTGCTGGTGGTGGCCGTCGGCATGCCGGGCCTGGTCAAGGGCGAGTGGGTCCGCGACGATGCCATCGTCATCGACGTCGGCATCAACCGCCAGGACGACGGCCGCCTGATCGGCGACGTGGAATTCGAGCCCGCCGCCGCCCGCGCCAGCTACATCACCCCGGTTCCCGGTGGCGTGGGCCCGATGACCGTCGCCTCGCTGCTCGAGAACACCCTGCTCGCCGCCGAGATGCACGACGCCATGGATAGCAAGGGCTGACGCCCAGCGTCGGCGCCCATTGGGCCACGGAAGCCGGCCACTGCCGTGCACCCGTGGCCCGATTTCGTTAAAATGTGCCGCTGATTCCCCACGACGCGCGAGGATCGCCAAGGGCACCGCCCGCGGCTTTCTCACCCAGCGTGACGAATGGGCCCAGGTCTTCGGCGACGACGCCGGCCCCTTCCCTCTGACCCCTTCACTTCGCGGAGACACCGGATAGATGAAACGCATCGGCATCATCGGCGCCATGGCCCAGGAAGTCGCCCGACTGGCGGACATGCTCGAGGATCGTGAGACCCGCACCCACGTCGGCTCCACCTTCCACCAGGGCCGGCTGCACGGCGTCGAGGTGGTGGTGCTGCAGTCCGGGATCGGCAAGGTGAACGCCGCCATCGGCACCACCCTGCTGATGGACATGTACCAGCCGGAGGCGATCATCAACACCGGCTCCGCCGGCGGCTTCGGCGAAGGGCTCGAGATCGGTGACGTGGTCGTCTCCAGCGAGGTGCGCCACCACGACGTCGACGCCGTGGTGTTCGGCTATGAGCATGGTCAGGTGCCACAGATGCCGGCCGCCTACCTGCCCGACCAGCGCCTGGTCACGGTCGCCCGCGAGTGCGTCGAGGCAATGAACGAGGTCCGCGCGGTCGAGGGCCTGATCGCCACCGGCGACGTCTTCATGGCCTGCCCCGAGCTGGTGGCCAAGACGCGTTCGCGCTTCCCCACCATGCTGGCCGCCGAGATGGAAGCCGCGGCCATCGCCCAGACCTGCCATCTCTATGGCTGCCCCTTCGTGGTGATCCGCGCCCTGTCCGACATCGCCGGCGGTGGCGACAACCACCTGTCGTTCGAGGAGTTCCTCGACAAGGCCGCCGACCACTCGACGCGCATGGTCACCGCCATGGTGGCGCGGCTCGCCGAGCCGGCGACCGCGAGCGTCGTCGTCGAGGACTGACGAGTGCCCGGGCGCCGTTCCCGCCTGCTGGGGCTGGCCCTGTGCCTGCCCCTGCTGTTCGGCGGCTGCGCCAGCCAGCGCAGCACCGATGGCGCCCCGGCCATCGAGGCCCCGAACGATACCCCCGCCACGGTCGAGACGTCCTTCCGGCGGCTATCCGATCGCGTCTACACGCCGCCGGAATGGCCCGCCCCGCTGACCGCCCAGGTCTATCTGCCGGACACCCCGGGCGAGGCCCGTCGCCCGGCGGCGCTGGTCGTCCACGGCGGCGGCTGGCAGCGACGCGACCCCGGCGACATGGTGCCGATCGCCGAACGACTGGCCGCCCGCGGCTTCGTGGTCGCCAACGTCGCCTACCGCTTCGCTCCCGACCATCGCTTCCCCGCCCAGCTGCACGACCTGCAGATCGCCATGGCCTGGCTGCATGATCATGCCGACGCCTGGCGTATCGACACCGATCGCATCGTGGGCGTGGGCTATTCCAGCGGCGCCCACCTCGTCAGCCTGCTCGGCGTGCAGCGGCCGGACTCCCCGCTCGATACGCCCTACGGCGGCGACAGGACGCGCCTGGCCGCGGTGGTGGCCGGCGGCCTGCCCAGCGACCTGATGAAGTTCGACGACGGCCGCCTGGTCAGGGAGTTCATCGGCGGCACCCGTGCCGAGAAGCCCCGCGCCTATCGCCTGGCCTCCCCCGCCCGCCAGGTCGGGCCACAGACGCCGCCCCACTTCCTGTTCCACGGCGATCGGGACGGCCTGGTGCCGGTGGATCACGCCACCGACATGTATCGTCGCCTCGATGCCGCCGGCGTTCCCGCCGAGCTCTACCTGCAGAAATGGCGCGGCCATATCACCGCCTTCCTGACCCGCGACGGCGCCATGGACGCCGCCCTCGCCTTCCTCGACGAGCAACTCTCCACGACCGAGGAATAAGCGGCAAGCCGCCTTGCGAAATGTGTGACGCCCCAAAACAAACACCCCGACGGCATCCGCCGTCGGGGTATCCTGGGACGCGTCGCCCGGGCCTCTACGCAGGCGCTAGTCGCGCAGCTTCCAGCCCAGCGTCTCGCCGGCCGGAAGCGGCACGATGACCCGGCCATCGGCGTAGGGCAGGCTCTCCGGCAGGGTCCACTCCTCACGCGCCAGGGTCACGGTCTCGGCATTGCGCGGCAGTCCGTAGAAGTCCGGCCCGTGGTGGCTGGCGAAGCCTTCCAGACGATCCAGCGCGCCGGCCTGCTCGAAGGCCGTGGCGTAGAGCTCCAGGGCGTGCGGCGCGGTGTAGGCGCCGGCACAGCCGCAGGCACTTTCCTTGTCGCCCTTGGCATGGGGCGCGCTGTCGGTGCCGAGAAAGAACTTGCCGCTGCCCGAGGTCGCCGCCTCGATCAGCGCCTGGCGATGACGCTCGCGCTTGAGGATCGGCAGGCAGTAATAGTGGGGCTTGATGCCACCGACCAGCATCTGGTTGCGGTTGAACAGTAGATGGTGGGCGGTGATGGTGGCCGCGATATTGGCCGGGGCCTCGGCCACGAAGGCCGCCGCATCGGCCGTGGTGATGTGCTCGAAGACCACCTTGAGCGACGGATGGCGCTCCAGCAGCGGCTTCATCACTCGCTCGATGAAGATCGCCTCGCGATCGAAGATGTCGATCTCGGCGTCGGTCACCTCGCCGTGGACCAGCAGCGGCATGCCGAGGCGCGCCATGGCGGCGATGGCCGCATCGCAGTGGGCCAGGTCGGTGACGCCGGAGTCGGAGTTGGTGGTGGCACCCGCCGGGTACAGCTTGACCGCCTGCACCAGCCCGGAGGCGTGGGCGCGCTCGATCTCCTCGGCCGAGGTGCGATCGGTGAGATAGAGCGTCATCAGCGGCTCGAAGTCGAGCCCGTCCGGCACCGCCGCCAGGATGCGATCGCGATAGGCCAGCGCCTGCTCGGTGGTGGTCACCGGCGGCTTGAGGTTGGGCATGATGATGGCGCGGCCCATCTGCCGGGCACTGGCGGAGACCACGGCGGACAGCACCGCGCCATCGCGCAGGTGAAGATGCCAGTCGTCGGGGCGGGTCAGGGTCAAGGAAGTCACGATCAATCCTGTCTCGGCGATTCCGGGAATGGGCCTCGCGGGCCCGGCGTCGCCGGCAGTATACCGGAAGCGGGCCCCGGGCCGGGATGCGATTTACGCGGCCGGCCGTCGGCGGCACGACCCACCGGCCGTTCGAGCGCACGACAGCGGCGAACACGGGTGGGTCGGCCGGCCGCGATGCCGTATCATGGGCGCGGATCCTGCCAGGCCTGTCGAGCCCTCGCCGCGACCCGAGGACGTGAGTCGCGCGACGGCCTGCATCATGTCGGCGACCCTGGCCAAGCGTCAGCGCTCATGGCGGATCCGCGACACGTCCGACAGAATTTCCGGGAGAAAACATGCCGAAGGTACGTCACTACGCCGACCTCGTCGCCATCCTGGCCGGCCTGATGTGGCTGCTGGTCTACTGGTCGGTGAGCTATTCGGTGTACATCGACAACATCGAGCCCACCATGGCGGCCCTGCTGATCGCCGGCAGCCTGATCATGATCAGCTTCGTGCACCGGCCCATCCGCGTGCTGTTGAGCCGGTATCACGTGCGCAAGCGCCGCACCGAGATGTGGATGCATATCCTCGCCCTGCCCCTCGGCCTGGCCTTCCTGCTGGCCATTCTCATCGAGCACCTGATCACGCCGATCAACGGCATCCAGAAGATGCTGCTGTTCAACGTGCTGGCCACCGCCGGCTGGCTGGTGTTCATCTTCACCCTGGCGATCAAGCTGCTGATTCATGTGGTCAAGGAAAAGCGCCGCCATCGCGAGGAGCGCAAGGCCCAGTAGCCGCGCGCGGCGCCTCGCCCGCCGACTCAGAAGCGATCGACCCGGAACGGCCGCATGTCGATCGCCGGCGTCTCCCCCGCCATCATCTGCGCCAGCAGCTCCCCGGTGGCCGGCCCCAGGGTGAAGCCCTGGTGGCCGTGGCCGAAGGCGCACCACAGCCCCGCCTGCCCCTCCACTCGGCCAATCACCGGTTTCATGTCCGGCGTGCAGGGCCTCGCGCCCTTCCAGGGCTCGGCATCGAGACGCTCGCCTAGCGGATACAGGTCACGGGCGCGCGCCTCGGCCGCCGCCAGCTGCTGCGTATGCGGCGGCGCCTCGAGGCGCTCGAGCTCGGCGCCGGTGGTCAGGCGAATGCCTGCCCGCATCGGCGCCAGCAGATAGCCGACCTCGGCATCCATCACCCAGTGATTCAGTCGCGCGCCATCTCGGCTGACGTAATGCATGTGATAGCCACGCTTGGCAAACAGCGGCACCGACACGCCCAGCCGCGACAGCCACTGGCGCGACCAGGGCCCGAGGGCCAGCACCACCGACGCGGCCGACAGCGTCTCGGCCCCGGCGGTGACGCGCCAGTGGCCATCGCCCCCCGACAGCGTCTCGACCTCGGCCTTGACGATGCGCCCACCCTCACGCTCGAACGCCTCGGCATAGGCCGAGACCAGCGCGCCGGGATCGGCCACCGTCCAGGGATCCAGCCAGTGAATGGCACCGGCCAGCCCTTCGCCCAGATGAGGCTCCATGTCGGCCAGCGCCGCGGCGTCGAGCGCACGATAGCGCACGCCGAACTGTGCCGCATTCTCTTCGGCCTGGGCCAGACGAGCCTCGAGGGCGGACTGACGGCGATACACCTCGAGCCAACCCTCGCGGCGCACCAGCGACTCGGCGCCTGCGGCCTCGATCATCGCCCCGTGGGCGTCCAGGCAGCGTTCGATCAGCGAGGCGTATTCGGGCACGATCCGCCGATACCGATCGGGGGAAGAATTTTTCCAGTACTGCCAGAGCGGGCCGGCCGACTCGAGCATGCCGCCGGGGCGATAGCGGATATCCACCTGCCGATTGGGCAGGACGCGCCACAGGGTGCCGAGATCGCGCGGGAAGGGATACGGCCGCACGGCCTCGCGCTGGATGATGCCGGCATTGCCGAACGAGGTTTCGCGGCCGGGCTCACGACGATCCACCAGGGTGACGTCATGCCCGCGCCGGGCCAGGTGCCAGGCCACCGACACGCCAACCATGCCCGCTCCCAGTACGATAGTGCCACTGCTCATCCGCTCATTCCCTCGTCGATGCGTAAGACACCATGATCACGAAGAGGCCATGAGGGAAGCAAGGGCACGGCGATCATTCGCCGCCGGCTTCCACCTCGATGCGGGTGCGGATGAAATCGCCGTGCGCGACGTGCAGCAGCTCGGCCAGGCGACGAATACGATGCTCCTCGAGCGGATCCTTGTCGCCGTCGACCAGCGCCAGCGACCACATCTCGCGAACCAGCGCGACCCGCTCGTCGTAGTCGCAGCCATCGCGCACCGCGCGCAGGAAGCGATGATGATCGACCGCCGATTCCGTCTCGTCGCAGGCCTGGCTCACCAGCGCCTGTGCCTCGTCGCCCGGCAGCCCGAAACGCGCGGCGAGAAGCGTCGACAGGTGCTCGAGCTCGGCCTCCTCCAGGCGATAGTCCGCCCGGATCACCTCGCACAGCAGCACCGCCACCGCCAGCGCCTGACCGGGTTCGGCCTGTTCAGACGACGCCGCTGGCGTCATCATGTCCTGAAAGAGCCGTTGCAGGGACTGAATCATAGGGACTCCCGACATGCCGAATGTGACTCCCCTTCTCATTGCCCTGGCCTGCGGCGCGGGCGCCGCCCTGGCCCTTCGCGGCGCGTGGCGGCGGCGCGCCGTCAACCGCTGGCCCAAGGCGCAGGCCACCGTGGAGCGCACCGAGGTGCAGGCCGTCGATGACCACCATCGCCGCGCCGATCGCGACGATCATCCCCGGCGTTTCCTGGCGCGCATCCACTATCGCCTCGAGGTCGAGGGGAGCGAGTATCGCTCTGACAACGGACGCTTCGACGGCGTTCCCGACTTCCCCAGCCGGGAGGCCGCCGAGGCCTTTCTCGCCCAGACGCCGCCGGGCAGCCGGCTGACCGTTCGCTACGATCCGGCCGCCCCCACGCTGACGCAGCACGGCGAGCGGCGCCTGCCCACGGCCCGCCTGGGGCTGGCGGCCTTTCTGGGCATGGCGGCGATGGGGGCGCTGTGGGTGTGGTGGTGAATCCGGCCTCGGCGCCTGGGGCAGACATGCCCGGGCCGGCGGAGAAGGTCACGGCAGCATCCGGTCGACCAGCAGGGCCAGGTGCAGGCGCCAGCGATGGCGCCGCTCCAGGGAGCGCATCATGCTCAGATCGAGGCGATCGCGCCAGACACCACGGTGTCGCTTGAAGGCACGAGCCATACCGAAAGACACGAACGTCAAGCCATCCGACACGACATGATGCCGGGCATCCTCGAGCCGCCGCGCGCTATCGGTAGAGAAATGCCCGAGCTCATCCGAGCCGATGACCCGGAGCGGCACGCCCGGTGACGGTCCCGGTGACGGTCCCGGCGACGGTCCCGGCACCCTGGTCAACACATCGATATAGCGAGCCTTCCTCAGCCCGTACAACTGCATCAGCGTTTCCGGGCCAAACAGCACCTCTTGCGGCGTCACTCCGGCCCGGGTGAGCAGGCCACGCAGCTCGGCGCTGAAGTCAGGGGCCAACTTCGCCCGCCGGGCATGAAGCGCATGGTTCAGGAAATGTCGCCCGCCGGGGGTCAGCACCAGCTCGGCGATACGCTCACGCTCCCGCGGGCAGCTGAGCAATAACCAGCCCTTCTGCGCCAGGCGCGCGGGAGGCCGCATGCCGACCGCCATGACCAGCCGTTTGACCAGCAGCGGTGCCTTGTGCGGCCTGGAGCGGGGCCAACCAGGCGGCACGGGGTCCAGGCAACGCAAGAGGTACTGCCAGCCACCGGGCGACAGCGACATCTCCTGCCTTTCGATCACGACCCCGGGCAGCACCATCTCGCTGTTCCAGGCGTCCTCCATGGGGATCAGGGCAAGCAATCCGGGGCCTTCCTGAGTCCCATCCCGTTCCCGGGGCGCGGTGACGACCGCCGACGGGGCACCGCTCTGAGCCATCGACAACTCCTCATCTTCGGGCACCCGGCCTCGGCGTAGCGCCGTGCCGCAGATCGGCACAGCCGTTAACACAAGATTACATTGTTAACGTGCCGTCGGAATGATGGTTTTTCCCATGACAGGGCGATCAGGTGAGAAGTGATGGGAGTCAGTCAAAAGAGGGGGCAGATATGAAGAACGGGACAATCCGTCTTCTGGCAAGGGGACAGGCATCATGCCAGCTAAACCGACGGGACATGACCTGATTCGAGACCGCGAGAATGCGATCGGGGTCCGGGGGTGGGGGCCGCCATCAGGGCCAATGGAATTTACTCGGCGCAATGCCAATCATGCCGCTGCCCAGTGGGCAGCGGCAAGACGCCTATCCTTGGATGACACTAGGCCGACGTGACCGACTCGCCTCGCCCCACGGCGTAGTAAAGCAGCCCCGCCGCCTTGAGCGCTTCGGGATCGAAGAGGTTTCTGCCGTCGACGACGACCGGCAGTGACAGCTGTGACTTCAGCCAGGCGAAGTCGACGCTGCGGAAACTCTTCCACTCGGTGCAGATCACCAGTGCATCGGCACCCTCCACCGCCTCGGCGCGATCGCTCACCAGCGAGAGATCGTCACGCTCCCCATACAGGCGGCGGCATTCCTCCATGGCTTCGGGATCATAGGCGCGAACGCTGGCACCGGCGGCCCACAGCGCCTCCATCAACGTGCGGCTCGGGGCATCACGCATGTCGTCGGTGTTGGGCTTGAACGCCAGCCCCCACAGCGCGATGGTCTTGCCGCTCAGGTCACCGTCGAAGGCACGCGACAGCTTGGCGAACAGCGTCTGCTTCTGGCGCCGGTTGACGGCTTCCACCGCGCCCAGCAACTCGGCCGAATAGTCGACCTCACCGGCGGTTCGCGCCAGTGCCTGTACGTCCTTGGGGAAGCAGGAACCGCCGTAGCCACAGCCCGGATAGATGAACTGATAGCCGATACGCGGATCGGAGCCGATGCCGCGTCGCACCTGTTCGACGTCGGCGCCAAGACGCTCGGCCAGATTCGCGATCTCGTTCATGAAGCTGATCTTGGTCGCCAGCATGGCATTGGCGGCATACTTGGTCAGCTCCGCCGCCCGCACGTCCATGAACATCAGCTTTTCCTGCAGGCGAATGTAGGGCGCGTAGCACTCGCGCATCAGCGTCTTCACTCGCTCGGATTCGGTGCCGACGATGATCCGCGCGCCGTGGGTGAAGTCCTCGATCGCCGCGCCTTCCTTGAGGAATTCGGGATTGGAGCACACCTCGAAGTCAATCGCCTCGCCGCGCTCATCGAGCACGCCGGCCACGGCGGCACGCACGCGGTCGGCGGTGCCCACCGGCACGGTGGACTTGTCGACGATGACCTTCTCCTCGGTCATGTGACGCCCGATGGTCTCGGCTACCGCCAGGACATATTTGAGATCAGCACTCCCATCTTCATCGGGAGGTGTACCGACGGCGATGAACTGCAGGGTGCCGAAGGCGACCGCCGTCTCGGGGTCGGTGGTAAAGCGCAGCCGCCCCTCGGCCACGTTGGCCTTGACCATCTCTTCGAGGCCCGGCTCGAAGATCGGGATCTCGCCGGCTTCCAGGCGGGCGATCTTGTCCGCGTCCACGTCCATGCACAGCACGTCGTGACCCACGTCCGCCAGGCAGGTGCCGGTCACCAGGCCCACATAGCCGGTGCCGAAGATGGTGATTTTCATGGGTGTCCTTCCCTATTAACGATGAGATGCCGAAAGCTGGGCGCCGTCAGACGCCGTAGTAGTCGCGATACCAGGCAACGAAGCGGGCGACGCCCTCCTCGACGCCGACCTTGGGCCGGTACCCGGTGGCCTCGAACAGGGCCTCGGTGTCCGCCCAGGTCCGCGGCACGTCGCCCGGCTGCATGGGCTTGAGGTCGCACAGCGCGACCTGACCGGTGGCGGCCTCCACCGCGCGCACGAAATCCATCAGCGCCACCGGGCTGCCATGACCGATATTGTAGAGCGCATAGGGCGCATGGCTGGTGTCGGGCATGGTAGTCGTCGCCTCGGCCCGCCGTTCGGGCACCACCTCGAGCACGCGTGCGATGCCCTCCACGATATCGTCGATGTAGGTGAAGTCCCGCGACATGTCGCCGTGGTTGAAGACCTCGATCGGCTCACCGGCCAGGATCGCACGGGTGAACTTGAACATGGCCATGTCCGGCCGGCCCCAGGGGCCATAGACGGTGAAGAAGCGCAGACCGGTGGTCGGCAGGTCGTAGAGATGGGCGTAGGTGTGCGCCATCAGCTCGTTGGCCTTCTTGGTGGCCGCATAGAGGCTGATGGGATGATCGACGTTATCCGAGGTATCGAAGGGCACCTTGTCGTTGGCGCCATAGACCGAACTCGATGAGGCGTAGACCAGGTGACCCACCCGGCCATGGCGGCATCCCTCCAGCACATTGAGATGAGCGATCAGGTTGGCGTCGGCATAGGCATGCGGGTTCTCCAGCGAATAACGCACCCCCGGCTGAGCCGCCAGGTGAATCACGCGTTCGAAGCCCTCGGCCTCGAACAACGCGGCCACGGCCTCGCGGTCGGCAAGATCGAGGCGCTCGAAGCGCACGTCTTCGCAGGACGCCAGGTCGTCAAGGCGCGCCTGCTTGAGCGCCACATCGTAATAGGGGTTGAGATTGTCGACGCCGATGATCTCATGCCCTTGCCCCGAGAGGCGCTTGGCGACGGCATGGCCGATGAAGCCCGCCATGCCGGTGATCAATAACTTCATAGTTTCCTGCGACTCCTGATCGTCATTCTCGCGCGACACTGGCGCCCGCTTATGGCGGCATTGTACCCCAGCATCGCGTCCACGCCGAAGCGCCCCGTGCCTGCCCGGCGGCGAGGAACATGCTAGAATTCGGCCCTTTAGCGGCGCCGCGATGACGCGGAACGCCACCGGATGACCTCGCCGTGCAGGACGACCCCATGACCCGCAAACGCTTCGCCTTCGTCATCGAAGACCTCTACGGCGGCGGCGCCCAGAAATCGCTGCTCTACACCGCCGACCAGCTGCGCCAGCGCGGCCATGCGGTCAAGGTATTCACTCTGCGCGAGCGCATCGAGCATCGCCTGCCCGAGGGGCTCGAGATCGAGGACCTGGGCGTGGTCACCCGCATCACCAAGGCGACCAGCACGGTGCTGACCGAGAAGTGGCAGGCCAGCCGCATCAAGCGCGCCCTGACGCCCTGGAGACCCGACGTGGTGATCTCCTGCTCCTGCGACAAGATCACGCGCCATCTCGACCTGCCCAACCTCTATTTCTGGATCAAGTCGGACGTCTCCGCCAAGTTCGCCGACCCCAAGCAGAGAAAGCGCGCCTTCGATAAAGTTCGCCGTTTCTATCGTGGACGCCAGGTCATCGCCGTCTCCCAGGGCGTGAAGGAGAACCTGGAAAGCGTGGTCGGCCTCGAGGCGGAGCGCATCGTACCGATCTACAACCCCTACGAGCGCGAGCCCTTCGTGGCCATGGCCGAAGAGCCGACGCCGGTCCCAGAGGGCGACTACTTCCTGTGCGTGGCGGCCATCGAGCCCCGCAAGCGCCACGACCGGCTGCTTCGCGCCTACGCCGAAAGCGGCGTGACCACGCCGCTGGCGATCATGGGCAAGGGCAAGCCGGAGCACGAGGCCACCGTCCGCGAGCAGATCAAGGCACTCGGGATTGAAGACCGGGTGCTGTGGCTCGGCTACCATCACAACCCCTATCCCTTCATCCGACACGCCAAGGCCATGGTGCTGGCCTCCGACGCCGAGGGGCTGCCGCGGGTGCTGATCGAGGCCCTGCTGCTGCACACGCCGGTGGTCAGCGTCGATTGCCCCAGTGGCCCGCGCGAGATCCTGACTCAGGAGCTGGCCGACTTCCTGGTCGCCCCCGACGACGAGGCGGGCCTGGCCCGGGCGCTCACGCGCATGGATCGGGAGCCAGTCACCATCGAGCCACGTCACTACCGGCAGTTCCTCAAGGAAACGGTGCTGCCCCAGTTCGAGGCGCTGTGACGGTGAGACTGCTCGATATCCCCTTCGACGACCGCCGCCGACGCTACCTGGTCTTTCATGCCGATGGCCTGCCTGCCCGGCTGCGACTGGCCAGCACCAGTACCACCGCCGCCTTCGAGGCAGTGGGCAGCAGCCGTTTCTATCTCTCGCAGGACAACCAGATCCTCGCCAAGGTGGTACCCGACAAGTTCGCCAAGCGCCAGGCACCATTGAGCTGGCTCAGCCGAGACTACCTGGAAAAGCGCTGGCTGATGCAATCCGACGCCCGCAAGGAATTCCTGAGCCTGCGCATCCTGCAGCGCGCCGGCCTCACCACGCCCAGATGCCACGGTTGGGGGCTGTCGCTCAACCCGGCGAATCGCAACGCCTCGCTGCTATTGATGGAGCACCGCCAGGACGCCCGCCCCGGCGGCGAGGTATTCGAGACCCTGGACGAGACAAGCCGCGAGCGCTTCCTGGCGGGCTTCTGCGAAGACGTCGCGAGGCTCGCCCACGCCGGCTACGTGCACCGCGACCTGCACTACAACAACCTGCTGGTCGCGGCCGACGGCACCCTCGTCTGGATCGACGCGCACGTGCGCCGGCTGCCGAGGAGCCCCGGCGCTCGATGGCCGGCGCTCGAGCGCTCGCTGACCACCAACAAGATGCGCGGCGCGGCGTATCACGACATGGCACGGAACCAGCTGCACCGGCGATGGCATCGCCCCGACGGCGGTTGAGCGACCGCTTCGACACGCCCGGCGTCACGCTCTCTCATCCTCTCCACCGCATCGATTCGGAGCCCTACCGGCATGCCCCACGCCCTCTTCCTCATCGACCAGCTCGCCAGCGGCGGCGCGCCTCGCTCGGTCATCAAGGTGGCACGAGCGCTCAACGACAGCGGCGTGCGCGTCACGCTGATCGCGCTTTCCGACCGCGTCAGGCTCCCGATCCCCGAAGGCGTCGAGGTGCATACCGTTCCCTTCGCCCCGAAGGGGCGCTGGCAGAAGCTGCAGCGCTATCGTCTGCATGCGCGGCGCCTGGATGCCTTCCTCGAGGCCCAGGGCCACCGCTACGACCTGGTCGTGTCCAACCTGCATCAGGCCCATCAGGTCACGACGCGTTCCTCGCTGGCCGACCGAGCATGGCTCTGCATCCGCTCCGACCCCTGGCAGGAGCTGCTGTCCAACAAGGAAGGCTGGCGGCGCCACATCAAGCAGCGCAAGGTACGCAGCCTCTACGACGGCAAGCGCATCATCGCCCTCTCGAGCACCAACCTCGAGTCCATCGCGCGCATCGGCAGCCGCCCGGCCGCGTCGCGCGTCATCCCCAACGTACTGGACGTCGCGAGGATCCGCGCACTCATGGCCGAGCCCGTCGTGCCCGCGAGCCTTCAGGACACGACATACTGTCTCTACGTGGGACGGCTCAACTTTCGCCAGAAGCGGCTCGACCGACTGCTGAGTGCCTATCGCGCCAGCCGGGTGCCGCATCCGCTGGTGCTGATCGGCGACGGCGATCGCGAAGGCGTCGAGAAAGAAATCGAGAAGCAGGGACTACACGACCAGGTGCTGCTGCTCGGGGCGCTGGACAATCCCTATCCCTATATGAAACACGCGAGTGCGCTGCTCCTCGCCTCTGACTACGAAGGGCTGCCCAACGTGCTGCTGGAGGCACTGGCCTGCGGGACCCCGGTGGTGAGCACGGATTGCCTGTCGGGACCGCGAGACATCCTGACCGGAGAGCTGGCATCAGGACTCGTGCCCCTGGAAGACATCGCGGCCTTCGCCGACGCCATCCGCCACAGTCTCGAGTCTCCGCCCAGGATTCCCGACGACCTGGTCGAGGCCTACAAGCCAGAATCCATCGCTTACTGCTACCGGGCTCTGGTCAGCGAGTGACGCATCACAACATGGTGTCAGAGAAGCACGCCCGCTTGTGCCATCGGCTCAGGCGTTCGCCCTGACATCGATCGATCAGCGTGCAGCGGCCCTGTGGGCGCAATACTCTGGCCAGGTAATGGACTCCGGATAGGTGGCAGGGTCCAGCGATCCCGCCTCCTGTTCCGGAATACACTCCTGCAGCGCCCGAGATACCCGCACCAGGGCCTTTCGCCCGCCCACCCCATCGGTGACACGCCGCCACCAGTCACGATGCACGGCTTTCACTCGAACAGGCACCGTCGACAACCCCAGGCGCTGGGCCATGGCCAACCGGTGCAAGCCTCGATTGATCTTGATCAAGCGGCCTTCGCGGCTGACGGCCACACCCAGCGCGTCCTTGCCGCGGGACGCATCGAAGCCGCGTACCGCCATGTCATCCAGAAAGCTCAGATAGACGCGCAGATACATCAGGATCCGCGCCTCGGAATCCAAGAGCACCCCCTGCTGATGGGAAGACCATGGCTTCCCCGCCGCCAGGTAACCGGCATACCTCGCGAAGGCCGTGCTCTGCGTCAAATCATGGCGATGCTCGTCGAGATCGCTGACGAAGCGGTAGCGTGAGCTGAAGCGCAGGTTGCCGCGCCTCAGGTCCCAGTCGCCGTCCCAGAGGAAGCGAGAAGAAGACGGACGCAGGCGACGATCGTAGCCGCGCCAGTCGGTGCTCTGAATCAATGCCCGCGGGGCGACCTGAAGGGTCAAGTGATCATCGAGCGCTTCCTCCACCGCATGCTGAGGCAGCCCATGACGTTCGATCACCACACTTCCCGCTTTCTCATCGGACCAGCGTCTCAACAGCAGGCGCTCTAACGGCAAAGCCAACCGCTCGTGAATGCTGGAACGTACCGACACCTGAATTTGAGCCCGACGAATAGGCCAGCGCATGCGCTCGTCATAGAGGGGAAAGAAGGCGGGATCGCCAGCAGGGGCCAGCGGGACAGGCGACACGCCTGATCGGGCAGGTTGACTCATCTAGGGCTCACCAACAGAAGACCAGGCGGCGGGAGGCTCGCTCGAAGCTCCACCGACGGCCGACAATACGATCACAAAACATTAGCAACCATAACATGCTCGCCCTAACAAATCATCCTTGCTCGCCTGACCGGCAGGAGCTGACGACTCTATCCCCTATCCTGCCGTTGATTCCAGAATCAGCAGCATCGAAGAGTTTTTTAAAAATAACCTAACAGGGCGAAAGCGGCCACACCACTTCCGCCCCTAAATAACATCCAAAGCCATTAAATGGGATATCAATATGCCCCAATGCCGCGAAAGCTCAGTGAGATAACGAGTCGCCGCCAACTGAGACAATGTTCAAGCCGTTTCCTTTTCTTTGGGCATCATTTGCCAGCGCCAATAATGCGTGATCAAGCCACCCACCACCAGATTGTGCACATAGACGCCTGTCCAGAAGGAGTTATAGGATTCAAACTGATTGACGACCATCCAGTAGATGAAGAATCCGCCGCCGAATAGCGCCAGATCGCCGGGTAGCGCACCCGCTCTCCAGGCACGCCAAGTGGCCAGTCCGATCCAAAAGGCCAGAGCGCCGATGACAGCGAGCCCCAACATGCCGTAGGCGACCCAAATCTCTATAAAGTAATTATGAAGATGCCCATACTTCTCACTCACCCGTTCCGGTAACCATTCCGTGTGGTCCATCACCAAGCCACGCCCTTGGCCGCCCCATCCCACGAGCGGGCGCTGTTCGATCCACTCAAAGGCCGCCTGCCATGAATGGATACGAATTCCGATACTGGTATAGGGCACCTCATCGATATTGCCTGCCAGCAGCATGCTCACGACCGATGATTCTTTATTGAGCCTGTCGAGGAGCGGGCCCTTGATGACGCTACCCACTCCCAAGAGAACGAGTAACAAAACGGTCGTGCACACGGCCAGCAGCTTGCGATTGACGGGAGATGTGCCTGACTGACGCCGGACGACCAGCCAGGCCACTAGCACCATGGGCAAGGAGAGGCTCAGCGCCAACCAGACAGCCCGCGTCTGACCCATCATGACGGCGATCACCGAAAGCCCAAGCAGTACGCTCCAACCAACGATCCTGAGCGCTCGCCAGCGGCCATGAGCAAAAAAACGAGGCGTAAAAATGGCTAGACCCAGGAGTGCGACGCCGAACAGCATGGCGCCGTGCTGACCATTACGCACCCCAAACCCTACACGCTGCCCATCGAAGCCTTGGAGCCACTCATTCAAGCCGTCTCCTTGAACAACGCTGGACAGGATCAAGCCAATGACGGCCAAACACCAAACCAAGAGGGTGTTGCGAGTACTCCCTCCCAACCACCACGCCACGGCGATGAAGATAAACAGTTTAGCCAGACGGTCGACCTGAGGGTTGTCAGCCACCCACTGGGGATGGTGCAGATAGCCCAGCCACCAGGATAGCGCCTGGACGGCCACGGCCATCAGCAATAGCCACAAGGCAGCGCCGCCTCTGAGACCTTTGCCCCACACGAGCACAGCGATCAGGCCTATCAACGCCATCACCGTTTCGGAAGTGGAGCCCACGTCAGGCCACAGCATGCGACATGTGGTGTAGAGCAACAGCGATAACATGCCCACCGCCCAGAGGCTCTTGGGGTAAGACCAACCCACGGGAGCAGCCCAGATATGTTGCAACTTCACAGCCATCCTCACACCAGACGTTCAGAGCCGAGCACTTTACCTAAGCGCCATCGGCACGTACATAGCCAGCATATCCTAAATTAGATTAGCGACCGTCTCATCCGTCGCGAGCCTTTTATCGGGCTTGGCAGACATCGAACGGGCCTCAAAACGAGAACGGGGCACCCCAGCCATCTGGAGTGCCCCGCTAGCGAAATCCTGCGTGCTCAGGCAGCCGCACCGCCGCGAATCGGCCCTACGAATACCCCTCCGGATTGCCCGACTGCCAGCGCCAGGTATCGATCATCATGTCGTCCAGGCCTTTTTCGGCGACCCAGTTCAACTCTTTTTTCGCCTTAGAGGCATCGGCCCAGAAGGCAGGAAGATCGCCTGCTCGGCGGGCACCGAACCGGTAAGGCACCGGCACATCCGTCACACGCGTAAAGCTGTTCACCATCTCCAGCACCGAGATACCCTGCCCCGTGCCCAGGTTATAGATCGACACACCTGGCTCGCTGACGACTTCAAGCGCCTTGAGATGCCCGACCGCCAGGTCCACCACGTGCAGATAGTCGCGCTCGCAGGTGCCGTCAGTCGTTTCGTAGTCATTGCCGAAGATCGTCAGCTCGTCGCGTCGACCAACGGCGACCTGAGCAATGAACGGCATCAGGTTGTTGGGTATCCCCTGCGGGTCTTCGCCGATCTTGCCGGAAGGATGCGCGCCGATCGGGTTGAAGTAGCGCAGCAGCGTGACCGACCAACGCTCATCGGCGACCACCAGATCCTCGAGCAACTTCTCCACCATGGCCTTGGAGGTGCCATAGGGGTTGGAGGTGGTGCCGCGCGGCGTGGTTTCCACATAGGGCACCGGCGCCTCGCTGCCATATACCGTGGCCGAGGAACTGAACACGATGCGGCGTACACCGGCGGCCTCCATGGCCTGGCACAGCACCAGGGTACCGTTCACGTTGTTCTCGTAGTAGGCCAGCGGCTTACCGACACTCTCGCCCACCGCCTTCAGACCGGCGAAATGGATCACGGCATCGATATCATGCTCGGCGAAGATCGCATCCATGGCCTCGCGGTCGCGGATGTCCGCTCGCACGAAGTTCACGCCCTTGCCAGTGATCTCCTCGATACGCCGCAGCGCCACTTCCGAGCCGTTGCACAGGTTGTCGATCACGACCACATCGTGGCCGGCCTCGAGCAGTTCCACAGCGGTATGCGAACCGATATAACCGGCGCCGCCGGTGACAAGTACACGCACGAATTCACCCCTTCCTGGATTAACCGTTGAAACGCCATGTCTGGCCATCACGTGCCAGCACACCCGCAGCTTCCAAAGAAGTCAGATAACGCTGAGCACGGTCGGCATCACCATCCAGCAGAAAACGATAAGCAACCTTGGCGAGATAGGTCACCGCCCTGACGGTACGCGAATAACGAATATTGGGTGGATCAATACTGCAGTCAAATTCCAGTACCGGAGTACGCCAATCACCGTAGTTTTCTGTCAAATAGTGATCTGCATCCACTGCTCCATAGACAGTTTCGTGCCCCAGCCGGTACTCCGCCAGTTCGAAGCTGTCATTATCCCAACGATGTATGGGGGAACCATGCCAAAGCACCCCATTTTCCTCGACATGCACAAAGAGATCAGCCACCAATCCGGTTTTATGCACCAGCTTGACGAGAATGGGCTTTTCCATTTGATAATAACGAACATCGCTATCATCGAGTGGTTCCCGAAAGGTACAATAACTCACCGACTTGATGAACCAGACACCCTCAGAAGCTTTTACCGAGTCCTGCAAGCGCTCAAGGTCAAAGTCCGGATAATCGACGCCTACGTCGATATCATAATCATGCCCCAGGAAGTCCTGCTCACGCACTGCGCCAAGAAACGTTCCACTAACCACATACCATGGCCAGGCAAGATCAGACATCATCTTACGAAAATCGGCAATAGCTTGATAAGCATCACGCTTATCAAAGGACTCTCCTGACTTCTGGAACTTTTTAGTGGCAACAGGAGTTTGAGACGGTGCCGAAAGTTTCTGGCTCAAGACCGATAAAGCCACATTCATATTCCGGCAAAACAGCTCATCTTCTACCTTAAGAGGATGCTGGTCTGTTAACATGAGCTCCCCTGTCCTGTCGCACTCCCGTTCGATGATGCCGCCGTAGAGATCTGCCTGCCAGACATGACGATCAAAATCATCGATCCGTTTATTGTTTTTCAACCAGGCGATCAGCGCACGGCAAGCACCGTCCGACATCTTCTCGGAAATATCGAAAAAATAGTCAGAACGGATCGATATAGGAAACCAGCCTGCATGAACAAACCATATGATCCTGCGAATGACAATTTTTATGCCATTCGGTTTCATCGCAAGACAACAGCTATCCTTGGCTACTTTCAGCGGCGCGCCCAACAGCAATAAGCCACACCAGCTCATCAGACCATAGAGAATCCTGACGGGCCACGGCCTCGGCCTGTTGATGAAGCGCAGAAGCCCGTATGACTTCTCGACCTCGATGTTCATACCTACTCCCTGGTCACAGTCTAATACGCATTCTTGTTTATAAAGCCTTTAAAAAGGGTCAAGAAGATGATCTTCAAATCCAGCCACAGGGACCAATGCTCCACATACCAGAGATCGCACTCGATACGCTTCTGGAGGTCGGTATCCCCCCGCCAGCCATTGACTTGGGCCCACCCAGTGATTCCAGCCTTGACCATATGCTTCTGCATGTAGCCCGGGATATCGTGTTTAAGCTTTTCGACGAAGACGGTTCTCTCAGGCCGCGGCCCGACGATCGACATGTCACCCTTCAACACGTTCAGGAATTGGGGCAGCTCATCCAGGCTTGTGCGACGCAGCAAGGCACCGAATCGCGTCGTCTGCTTACCTACGGCCCCCCCCCAACGTACTCCGCCCTTCTCCACATCGACAGGCATGGAGCGAAATTTGAGCATCATGAAGGTACGCCCGTTCATGCCTACACGCTCCTGTCGGTAGAAGACCGCACCTGGGGAAGAAAGCTTCACCCCGATGGCGATGACCAGCAGCAAGGGGCTGATCAGCAGGAGAATAAACGCGGCGAGTAGTCGGTCCTCCAGACGCTTGACCAGCCTGGCACCGAAGGACATCGGCGAACAGCTCAGATCCAGCATGAACAGCCCGGCCACATCGGACATGCTGTGGTTAATTAGCCGGAAGTCCCGCATGTCGGGCATGTAGCGCACATTGCCGGTGGACAGGCTCAGGGAACGCTGGATCTCCCTGACTTGGTCACCATGTGAAACTGGCAAACAGATCCATACTTCCTCCTCATCATGCTCGATGGTGGAGCTTGGTCGATACGACTCGTGCGTCACGCCCGACAAGACTCCATTCCGGTCTTGGTCGGTCAAGATGATCCGCCCCACATCGAAGCCTGCGGAGGGCAGGCTCTGCAGGTGTCGCCTTGCTCTGGCACAGGCGACCGGATCGCCTATCAACAGCACCGACTTCCGATTGCCCCCCCTGGCCCGCACCCGGTTGAGTAACGGATAGGCAATCAGCCGGATGGTGATGGAAGAACCGGCACCGCACAGCATCCATGAGCCAACCCACAACCGCGAGAAATTGGCTCCCGTCTTGGTCATGAACATGACTAAGGCCAGCATGCCACCGATCACGGCATAGGACGAAAGCAGCTTGAAAACGAGTTGGATACGCACCTGGCCGCGCCAGGAGCGATATATATCGAAACTTGGCATCACCATCAGACTGAAAAGTCCCCCCAAGGTCAGCCCCCAGAGATAGCGCTCGGTCATCACCCAAGTATCGAAGCGAAGCTTATAAGCCAACCAGCCGGCAAGGAAGATGAGCACCAGGTCAACAATTCTGACCACGTCAGTGGTATAGGCATGATAGCCACTGACGAACTTCGGACTTTCCCTCATGAATGGCCCTTGATGCTCAATGGTTATTCCAAGTCTCGACGCAACAGTTCTAGCACCTCAAAAGCACGACTAAGGTCTTCCTGGGGGATCGTCAAGAAGCGCTTGAGGGACCGTTTCAAATCCGTGGTAGAGATATTCTTTGTGCGCTTCAAATAATGGACTTCGCACAGGTCAGACAAGAAATCGAACTTCCCTTTCCAGTCCTCACCGATAGCAAAGATGTCGACATCGTATTTCTTGACATCCGTGAGCTTCTGCTCCCAGCTCTCTTCCGGAATCACCAAATCAACGTACTTAATCGACTCAACAATCTGGGCTCTTTGCTCATAAGGGATTAGCGTTTTTTTTCCCTTCCCGATATTAAACTCATCCGTAGACACCGCAACGATGACCTTGTCGCCCATCTCACTAAGGCGCTGAAGGAGCTTAAGGTGCCCGACATGGAACATATCGAATGTCCCATATGTAATAACTGTTTTCATAGCTCCATCACCAATTAATAGAAGTTAAACCACAGATCACTTATCGCGAAACACCTCATCAATCACACGATCTGTAGCTCTACCATCTTCCCAAGGACAGAATTTCTTACCAAAAACTTCCAACTTTTTCTTGCTTTCTGCACTTTCGTAAACCTTTTCTCTCAACACCTCCAATAGGTCGCGCTGATTATCAACAATCGGACCTGGCGGCACTTCATGGAGGTCAATATAGATTCCACGAGATTCAGAATACTCCTCTAAATCATACTGATAAAGAATTATAGGCCTCTGCAAACAAGCGTAATCAAACATTATAGACGAATAATCTGTGATCAGCAGATCCGAAATCAAAAGCACATCATTCGTACAAGGAAAGTCTGAAACATCAATTATACTGCTACTCCAAAAACCACCAGAGGCATTAAAATAGTGAGAGCGAATCAACAGAACATAGTCTTCACCCAGCGCACTACAAATGGACGCCGGATCAAACATACTCTGACCGCTCTCGATGCCCTTACCTCTATCACCATCCCTAAAGGTTGGTGCATAAAGTGCCACCTTTTTATCAAGCGGCACCCCAAGCTCTTTCTTTAACTCCACTATACGCTCAGGGGAGGTTGTAAAGAAAACATCATTTCGCGGATAACCAACCTCTAAGATCTTATAGGAGTAAGGAAACCCTTTCCTCCAGACAGACGAAGAATATGAATTAGAGGAAAGAACATAGTCCCAACGTCGACAACGCTCTGCGAAATCACTCCAATTCATTGCTTTGGGATTTTTCTTTCGAATATCAAGCCCCATACTCTTCAATGGTGTGCCATGCTTTGTCTGCACAAACACTTGACCTTGACGTTTCGAATACTCTGTCGGGAAGTTTGCATTGTTAATTAAATATTTTGCTCTCGCAAGAGTATAGACAAACGCTAAGCTACCTTTGCGAACGGTTCGAAGACCATCCGGAATTCCTGAAGAAACTTTCGCTTTCCCCGACAAACTCCAAACGATTTCGAAGTCTCTTTTTTTTCTCAGACCGTCAGCGATAGCTCGTGGATTACAATCCACCTTCCCCCCCCAATAGGCTTCACATAGTACAAGATTATCTTTCATAGGCAGACGACAAAATACCTTGTAAAGAAGCTGGGAAACCACGCGTTTTTTTACCATCTTCCCATAGATTCTTCCCTTCTTAGCAGCCCTTAATCGTGCAAGCCTTAACAACTCCGCAGCTCTGAGAATGCGGGGAGACTTAAGACCAGCCAAGACTAGCATCAAGCCTCGTCGCCCTTCTCCCATTTCACCTCTCCAAGCTGACAGCAGCTGATTAGTACGCGCTAAGAATTTCGCTTCACTTTTTCTAGGAAGCCTCTTTTGATTGATGATCAGGTTAAGCAACAATTTACGTGCATGCAGATAGGCTGCATTACCATAGATTTTCAAGAACTCTGGATTTTCTTTCAAAAACCGAAAAACTTCTTCATACTGTTTAACAAGATCGAAGTGCTCTTCGCTTTTTGATCGCAAGATGGAGCCAGATCGCTGCCTATAAAAGATCAAAACATCATTTATTGCATAATAACTCTCGGCCAAAGCTAAAACTTTAAAGTGCCAATCAATATCTTCATAAAGTCGGCGTGAAAATGCCAGACCATGCAAATCAACAAAACTCTTCTTATAAACTTTATTCCAGGCAACATTAAAATTATCTAAAACTCTCAACCTATCTTCCACTGAGGAGCAGTCATAGTGGGTGAGAAGATTAGAATAAGCATTAACACGGACCTCCCCATCATCCCAGACCCGCGCATGGTTAAAAACCACAACGTCAGGAACCTCTTTCTTAAGGACAGGGATGATAGTTTTGGGAACATTGGCACAATACCAATCATCCCCGTCAAGAAGCATGAAATATTTCCCACGAGCATTTCGGACTCCGATATTCCGAGCCTCTCCCAGCCCTTCATTTTTATCATTTTCTATCACCCTGAAAATATCAGGGCGCTCATCAACAACCCTCCTCAAGACACTTCCCGTACGATCACTGGAAGCATTATGAACAACTACCACTTCATATCCACTTTCACCATCAAAGATACAACTACGTAGAGCCTGCTCTATGTAATTCTCATTATTCCAAGTAACAACAATTATTGAAAGAAGTGGCATAACATCCTTCCTCACTCTAAAACCTTATAACTCGAAAAAACTAAAGACGGCGGTCTCAAGTTCCAAGTGCAACGCTATTGAAGGGTGCTCGGTCCGCCGACGGATTTCTTGAGCAGCTCGGCGTAGACTTCCAGTGGAGTTCGCCAGTCCAACGTCTGGCGAGGCCGCGTGTTCAGTGAATCGGCGATCTCGTCAAGCTCTTCCTGGCTGTAAACGGAGAGATCTGTTCCCTTTGGCAGATACTGCCGCAACAGCCCGTTGGTGTTCTCGTTAGAGCCCCGCTGCCATGGGCTATGCGGGTCAGCGAAGTAGATCGCCGTACCGGTTTTCTGCGTGATCTCGGCATGCTTCACCATCTCTCTGCCCTGGTCGTAAGTCATGGACAGCCGCAGGGCTCGCGGCACCTCATTGAGCTTATCGCTGAAGCCAACGGCCGCCGCCGTGGCCGTGGTGCCATCCACTTTCGCCAAGATCACCAAGCGTGTGGTGCGCTCCACCAGCGTTCCGACGGCAGAGCGATTGTTGGCACCCATGATGAGATCGCCCTCCCAGTGGCCAGGCATCAAGCGGTCTTCGATCTCAGGCGGGCGCATGTGGATGCTGACCAGATCGGGAATCTGCTGGCGTCGATCCTTGCCACGACTGCGTGAGCGACGCTTGCCGTTGCCCTGCCGCAGGCAGGCGATGAGCTCTTTCTTGAGACTGCCGCGAGGCATCACATAGAGCGCGTTGTAGATGGCCTCGTGCGAGACCTGCCGACGTGAATCGTTGGGAGACATGCGCTTCAGTGTGCGGGCTATCTGTTGCGGTGACCAGTACTTGCGCAGCAAGTGGACCACTACCTCGAAGAGCTCCCCGTCTGGGCGCAGCTTGGGACGCTGACGTGGTCGATGTCGTGTCAGACGAGCCCGATAGCCCGCCAGGCCGGCATCGTAGCCTTTGATGGGGTCGACCGTCTGGCGCGCGATTTCTCGCGACACAGTACTCGGTGCACGGCCCAGATGAGTGGCGATGGCCCGAATCGAGTGCGTGGCCCGCATCATCATGATGGCGGCTCGGTCTTCAGCAGAGAGGTGGCGATAGCAGTGGTTCATAGCAACACCGTACCTGATGGGTCACGTGTTGCGCTTGGTCATTGAGACCGCCCACCCTTCCAAAAACATTAAAAGGATCGAATTACCGCGATATAACCAAGAAGTCTTTCGGCAACCCGAAGGCTCTGCAAAAATTCTCGAACTGAAAGCTGAGCCCACCCACTCTTATGTTGTAGAAGTCATGGTGAAGTAATGGTTAATAAAGCATACATGGTGGGCCATGCCATAAAAAATCAACCAGGAATAAAGTTGAACCGAGGGTCATCCTTAACAACTGACAGTTCTTTTTTATACTTAGTATTCAGCTCAAAGAGCTGATTTTCAGTGAAAGGCATAAAGGGTGTAGCCTCTGTATGCTGAGGGTGATCATCCATCATAGAAATCAACCTCCGAGTTGACTGATCAGAATATATACTCCCATATAACTTAAGAATCTCGTAGGCCTCATTAGATACTTTAGACCTTCTGACCCGACTACCTTGGCTAGCCTCATTGAGCTCGACTTCTTTTCCAATTAGTCGATAAATATACTCATCACCACTGACGACATAGTTAAAATCATTAACAAATATTTTTCCACAACCGGCTGCCAACAGGTCGTCAAGAAGAGGAAGCCAGCTTATGTTCTTCGCGTCTATCCCTGACATATAATCCTCAAACGTAAAGAACTTAAAATGACGTAGCGACTCAGTGTAACGAGAAATAAGATACTCAGGAAAGCTTCTGAGAGTAACGTAAACTTCAACCTCACACCCCTCTAGTCCTCTCAGCACTTTTTTAAATCTTTCCTTGGCCCACGGATAAAAGGCTTGGTAGCGTGGAGCATTGGTCCCACCAAGGATGTTTTCATCTGAGAGGATCAGCCGATCACAATTCAAAAAAGGGTAGAGAGCGTCAAAAACATCTTTCTTTCCAAAAGAGGCATCCCCCAACCGGGATGTAAGGCGTTTTCTTAGACTATTTAGACCAATATAATTAACCCTGTTTCTTTCTAGCTCTTCAAGACTATTCCACAAACGAGATTGCACATAGGTTGTTGCAGTCTTATGCACGCCGAGATGTAGCACAACCTTAGGCTTCACCATACTATAAAGCATTGGCCAGCCCCTTTTCTTCGCGAATTTTCTCCAGAGAGCTTATTACAGAATAATCTTCTTTATACCACACCTCCAGATTTCTCTTCCCTAACTCTGACATCTCTTTATTCATCCAAGCGGGAGACCTATGTGCTACACCAACGTCCTTACTAAGGCAAACATCCTCATGGAGCCCAATCGCCTTCTTTAAAAACTCAAAATCTGCATCAAGTGTTTTTACGTTATATGGAAGAAGAATCTTTTCCTTGCTCTGCAATAGAAAACCTCCATCCCCAAGGTATTCTAACAAACTTTTTTTCACATGCTGAATGGAAAACATAGAAAGCTCCGCCAAGGAGCGCACACTTCTCACACCTGAGCTTAAAGCTTCAGCAAGATCAACCGGGTCCTCAAAGTACTCGAATGCAACCCTTTCCGCCGGAGTCCACTCTATATTATAACGAGGCTGCCCTTTCCTTTTTCTACTATTAAAACCCGAGACAAATCTTGATACAGGGTCACGATACCCAAAAACCATCTTTTTGTTAGGATGATACTTCCATATTGTTTTTAGAGTTTTACCATGCCCATGGTGGGAAACCTTACCCTCCGCATGATTGTTTAAAACATCACGTATCGCCGTTCCACCAGTTTTTCCAACATGCAAAAACCCTATGCTCACACTATCCCCCTTCACCTGAAAGTCAGAGCCAGATCTCAGCCATTCAAAATGCCACCGTGAACCTCAACTACTCTTTCGCAAATACGTCCGACTTGACGTTCTGAGTGTGACACGAGCAAAACCGTTTGATCCGAGTGTAGCTTTTTCATCATTTCGGTTTCGGCCTTTTTCTTAAACTGCTTATCACCGACACTCAACACTTCGTCCAAAAGCAACACGTCAGGCGTCATATACATGGCTACTGAGAAACCCAGCCGCGCCTTCATGCCCGATGAGTAGGTCTTGACTGGTTCATACATGAAATCGCCGAGCTCGGAGAACTCGGCGATATCGTCCAGCCGTGCCTCGACCTGCTTTCGGGTGTACCCCATCAGCATGCCGCTGAGGATAGCGTTGTCGGTCCCTGGCAGCTCTGCATCGAAACCGGCCTGAAGCGCCAACAGCGATACGCTCACGCCATGATTGGTGATTTTTCCACTATCCGGCTGGATAATACCGGCCACCACACGCAGCAGGGTCGATTTGCCAGCGCCGTTGCGCCCGAGGATGCCCAGGGTCTCGCCGCGATGGATATTGAAGCTGACCCCATCGAGGGCTTGGAAGTATTCTGGCTTGCGAAACAACCCTCCACGGCGTTTGTAGCGAACACCGACGTCTTGCAGGGAAATGATGACATCACCCTGCTTTCCATTGATCATATCGGGCATTATTCGATCACCACCCTAGGGAAGATGGGTTCAAGACGCCGATAGAGAAAGACCACAAGACCAAGCCCAAGGGTGCAGCCCAAGGCCACACAGCCGAGGCCACTCCAATCTGGCCACTGATTCTCGACGAACACCTGACGATACTGGTAAAGGATATTAGCCATGGGGTTAGTGAAGAACAGCGAACGCCACTCTTCAGGGATCCGGTCGATAGTGTAGAAAATCCCGCTGGTGAAAAGCAGGAACTGAATACCGGTTGGAATTAGGTTTGTCAGGTCCCGCGCGAAGGGTACCATCATCGCCAAGGTGCAACTCACCACCGTCATCAGCAGTAGCTGCACCAGCACGATGGGAATAATAGCCAGCCAATGAATCGTTGGCGGCAGCCCGTAGAGGATCAGGAAGATTCCTAACATGGCAAACACCAGCATTTGCTTGCCGGTATTCTGCACGATACCCACCAGGGGGAAGAACAACGGCGAGATGCGTACCTTATGCATCAGCCCCTTCCCCCCGACGATGGAGTTCGAGGTCTGCTGCACTGTCTTGCGAAACCATTGGAAGGGTACCAGCCCGGTCAACAGGTAGGCGATGAAGCCCGGCCCACCCCGCTCCATCAGAATCCCGAAGACGACATAGAACACTGCCATATAGAGTAGCGGGTCAAGAATCCACCATAGATAACGCAGATGGTTTTGGCTGGCCTCACTCTTGAGATTCAAGCGGGCTTTGGTCCAGACGAGATCGACGAATGTACGCCAGTCCCGCCGCTGGGGCGGGTTGATGGTATGCGGCGCCTCTTCTTCCCCCTCCTCGCCATTCTGGACGCTTTCCAGCCAGGCATTGCCATACTCTTGGGCCAGCCTTAGCTGGCGTGCCAGGCTCTCATTACCCATCGCCTGGGCGGCATCCGCTGCCCGGGTAAAACCCTCTGCATGCTTGGGGAAGCGCTCGCGGACTTCCCGCCAGCGGTCCAGGGCCAGAGACCACTCATCAACCTCCATAGCCAGCTCGGCATGCTGCAGCCAGGGCTCTGGGGCTTCCGCGAAGCGCTCACGCGCCTCGCGATTGAAGGTCAGCGCCTCAGAGAGATTGCCAGCTCTTGCGGCCACGCGAGCCGAGGCCAGCATCACCGACAACTCCTCCGGGAAACGCCCTCGCGTCTCGGCCACCAACTGACCGGCCTCGTCATATCTTCCCTGATCGCAGCGCAGAGTCGCCTGTTCCAAAAGCGGCCCGGGAATCTCGGGGAAGCGTTCTCGGGCGCTGGTCAACAAGGAATCGGCCGCATCCAGCTGCCCCAAGTGGCGGTGAGAGACAGCCGCCTGAATCCAGACGGCCGGCTTCTCGGGATACACTTGTCGCAGAATGGCCCAACGCTGCACTGCATTTTGCCAGTTACCATTTTTCATGGCCTGGCGAGGCCACCACAACTCTTTATCTATTGTTGGTAGGCCAGTTTTGGCCACCACATCCTTTATTTGCTCGTTCATCACAGGCAGGTTTTTACCAGTTGGGTCACCAGCTCCTGCTGGGTATGGCGCATGGTATCGAGCACCACTTCCGCCTTCGCCGGGGCCTCATAGGGGCTGTTGATCCCGGTGAAGTCCTGGATCTTGCCCTCGCGGGCCTTCTGATACAGGCCTTTCGGGTCGCGCTCTTCGCAGATATCCAGCGGCGTGTTGACGTGTACCTCGACGAAGCTGCCGTCGTCGAAGCGCTCGCGGGCGGCGTCGCGGTCCGCGCGGAACGGCGAGATGAAGGCGGTGATCACGATGATACCGGCCTCGGCAAACAGCCGCGCCACCTCGCCCACGCGGCGGATGTTCTCGGCCCGGTCGGCCTCACCCATCCCTAAGTCCTTGCACAGGCCGTGGCGGATGTTGTCGCCGTCCAGCAGCATGGTGTGATAGCCGCGGCGGTTGAGCTCCACTTCCAGGGCGTTGGCCAGGGTCGACTTGCCGGAGCCGGAGTAGCCGGTGAACCACACGCACTTGCCGGCGTGGCCGTTGAGCTGCTCGCGCATGCCCTGGGTCACGCTGGTGCGGTTCCACACCACGTTGGCCTGGCTGTCGTTGTCGCGGAACTCGTAGGGCAGTTCGCTTTCCACCGGCCGGTGGATCATGCCGGCGCCCACGGTGATGTTGGTCAGCCGATCGATGATGATGAAGCTGCCGGTGCCGGGGCTTGAGCGGTAGTCGTCGACCGGTACCGGGGCGGTCAGTTCCAGGGTGCAACGGGCGATGGTGTTGAGGTCGAGGTGATCGGCGTGGCGATGCTCGAGGGTGTTGACGTCGACCTGGTAGTCGATGGCGTTGACCTTGCCCGCCGCGTCACGGGTGGCCAGCTTGATGTCGTAGAGCTTGCCGGTTTCGAGGGCGGTCTCGTGCATCCACACGATATCGGCCTCGAAGCTGTTGGCCAGGGGCACCTGGTCGTCTTCGGCCACCAGCCAGTCGCCGCGGGAGATGTCGATCTCGTCTTCCAGCGTGACGGTGATCGCGTCGCCGGGATAGGCGTGCTCGAGATCGCCGTCCCAGGTCACCAGCCGCTCGACGGTGGAGACCTTGCCCGACGGCAGCGCCCTCACCCTCTGGCCCGGGCTCATCACGCCGGCGGCCAGGGTGCCGCAGTAGCCGCGGAAGTCGAGGTTGGGGCGATTGACGTACTGCACCGGCAGGCGCAGGTCGCGCAGGTTCTGGTCGTGGGTGATCTCGACGGTCTCGAGCAGTTCGAGCAGCGCCGGGCCGTCGTACCAGCTCATGCTGTCGGTCTGGTTGACGACGTTGTCGCCCTTCAGCGCCGAGAGCGGCACGAAGCGGATGTCCGGGGCGTTGAGCTTGCCGGCGATCGCCTGGTACTCGGCAACGATTTCCTCGTAGCGTTCCTGGGAGTAGTCGACCAGGTCCATCTTGTTGATCGCCACCACCAGGTGCTGGATGCCCAGCAGGTCGGCGATGAAGCTGTGGCGACGGGTCTGGGTCTGCACGCCGTGGCGGGCGTCGATCAGGATCACCGCCAGGCTGGCGGTGGAGGCGCCGGTGGCCATGTTACGGGTGTACTGCTCATGCCCCGGGGTATCGGCGATGATGAACTTGCGCCGATCGGTGGAGAAGAAGCGGTAGGCCACGTCGATGGTGATGCCCTGCTCGCGCTCGGACTGCAGGCCGTCGACCAGCAGCGCCAGGTCGACCTCGTCACCGGTGGTGCCGCTGGTCTTGGAGGCCTGCGTAATGGCGGCCAGCTGATCCTCGTAGATCATCTTGGAGTCGTGCAGCAGCCGACCGATCAGGGTCGACTTGCCGTCGTCGACGCTGCCGCAGGTGATGAAGCGCAGCAGGTCCTTGTTCTCGTGTTCCTTGAGGTACTGCTCGATATCGTCGGCGATGAGATCGGATTGATGTGACATGGTGCGCTCCCTTAGAAATACCCTTCGCGTTTCTTCTTCTCCATCGACCCGGCCTGATCGTGGTCGATGGCGCGTCCGCTGCGCTCGGAGGTCTTCGTCAGCAGCATTTCCTGGATGATCTCGGGCAGCGTGGTGGCGGTGGATTCCACCGCACCGGTCAGCGGGTAGCAGCCCAGCGTACGGAAGCGCACCCACTTCTCTTCCGGCACCTCACCCTCTTCGAGCGGCAGGCGATCGTCGTCGACCATGATGTCCATGCCGTCGCGATTCACCACCGGGCGCGGCGCGGAGAAGTACAGCGGCACGATGTCGATCGACTCGAGGTAGATGTACTGCCAGATGTCGAGCTCGGTCCAGTTGGAGAGCGGGAACACACGGATCGACTCGCCCTGATTCACCTTGGCGTTATAGGTGTTCCACAGCTCGGGGCGCTGGCTCTTGGGATCCCAGCGGTGGTGCTTGTCGCGGAACGAGAACACGCGCTCCTTGGCGCGGCTGGCCTCCTCGTCGCGGCGTGCCCCGCCAAAGGCGGCATCGAAGCGATGTTTATCCAGCGCCTGCTTGAGCGACTGGGTCTTCATGATGTCGGTGTACTTGGAGCTGCCGTGATCGAACGGGTTGATGCCCGCGGCCCGGCCTTCCTCGTTGATGTGCTCGATCAGTTCCATGCCGGCCTCCTCGGCCATGCGATCGCGGAACTCGATCATCTCGCGGAACTTCCAGGTGGTGTTGACGTGCATCAGCGGGAACGGCGGCGTGCCCGGATAGAAGGCCTTGCGCGCCAGGTGCAGCATCACCGAGGAGTCCTTGCCGATGGAGTACAGCATCACCGGGTTGCGGAACTCGGCCGCGACCTCGCGGATGATGTGGATCGACTCGGCCTCGAGCTGCTTGAGATGGGTCTGGCGTTCGGGGGTAATGTCCATAACGTAGTGACCGGTGGGGTTCGAATCGTGGCGCCGCGGAACATGCGTATCCCGCGGCGGCGAAAAAAGAGGCGTTACGCCAGGCTCGCCGTCAAGGCCTGCTCCCAGCGCGCATCACGCTGGCCACAGACGATGAAGAACGGATTGAGCACGCTGTCCTGCTGGTTGCAGCGCAGCGGCGCTAGGGTGTGGGCGTCGAGCACCTCGCCGCCGGCGGCGGTGACCACGGCCTGGGCCGCGGCGGTATCCCACTCGCAGGTCGGCGCCAGGCGCGGATAGAGATCGGCGGTGCCCTCGGCCACCAGGCACAGCTTCAGCGAGCTGCCCATGGACACGCGCTCGTGATCAGGCAACCGTGAACAGAAGGCCTCGAACTCGTCGGAGCCGTGGGAGCGGCTACCGACGACTTTCCAGGCGTCCTGCTCGGCCTCCGGCAGGACGCGGGCGGCGATCGGCTGGAGCTCACCGCCGGCGACCTGCTTCCAGGCGCCCTGCCCCTGCTGGCCGATCCAGGTGGTTCCGCCCTCTTCTCCCACTGCGGGCGCATGCACGATGCCGAACACCGGCACGCCATCCTCGATCAGCGCGACGTTCAAGGTGAACTCGCCGTTCTTCTTGATGAACTCTTTCGTGCCGTCCAGCGGATCGATCAGCCAGTAGCGATCCCAGGCCTGACGGGTGGCGAACGGGATCTCGCCCGACTCTTCGGACAGGATCGGCACCTCCGGCGTGGCGGCCTGCAGCAGCGCCACCAGGGCATGGTGCGAGGCCATGTCGGCCTCGGTCAGCGGGCTCTGATCGGCCTTGGTCTCGACCTCGACGTCACGCGCATAGATCGCCAGTACCTCGCGACCGGCGCCATGCACGCCCTCGATCAGGCGCGTGCGCAGGTCGTCCGTCACAAAATCCGTCAAGAGAACTCCTTGTCCCAGTGTCGTGAAGCGTTGCGTTGTGAAAAGTGTACAGCACGGCTTACCCGCCGTTAGAACGGCCACACCCAGGGAATCAGCGCGACCGCAGTGGCGCCGACCACCAGGCTCAGCGGCGCCCCGAGGCGAAGGTAGTCGGTAAAGCGATAGCCGCCGGGTCCCAGCACCATCAGGTTGGTCTGGTAGCCCAGCGGGGTCATGAAACTGGCCGACGCCGCGAACATGATCGCCACCACGAAGGGCATGACGCTCACGCCCAGCTGCTCGGCGACGGCGGTAGCGATGGGGAACATCAGCACCGCGGCGGCATTGTTGGTAATCAGCTCGGTGAAGATCACGGTCAGCAGATAGACCAGCGCCAGCGCCAGCCACGGCGCGATGCCCTCAACGAGAAGCAGCCACTGGGCGATCTGGGCGGCGGCGCCGGTCTTGTTCATGGCCGCGCCCAGCGCGAACGAGGCCGCGATCACCACCAGCACCGACAGATCCACCGAGCGACGGGCCTTGCTGGCCGGCACACAGCGCGTCGCCAGCATCGCGCCGCCGGCCAGCAGCGCCGCCTCGAGGATCGACAGCAGCCCGGTGGCGCTGGTCACCACCATCGCCCCGAGGATGCCCAGCGCCAGCGGCGCCTTGCGGAAGTCCGGCGGCGTCGAGTCATTCAGGCCGCTGACCAGCAGGAAGTCCTTGCGGTAGCGGTACTGGTCGACGAAATCCTGGGCGGTCTCCAGCAGCAGCGTGTCGCCGACCTGCAGGCGGATGTCACCGAGCTTGCCGGGCAGGCGCTTGCCATGTCGGGAGATCGACAGGATCACCGCCTGATAGCGGGAACGAAAGCGGGATTCACGGACTGACTGACCGAGCCCGGCGAAGTCGGGGCCGATCACCGCCTCGACCAGGCAGCGTCGATGGTGATCGATATCGAGCTTGTGCACGTCACCGCCGGCGGGCCGCAAGCCGCGCACGCGACGCAGTTCGCGGGCACACTCCGGTGCCCCGATGAAGATCAGCACATCGCCGGCCAGCAGCTCGGTGTCCGGTGGCACGGCCGTCAGCAGGCGCCCCTGGCGTTCGATATCGGCCAGATAGCCGTGGCTCAGGTGACGCAGCCCCGCATCGGCGATCGTCTTGCCCACCAGCGGCCCCTTGCCGTCGACGATGACCTCGACGGCGTACTCCCGTGCGGTTTCGAGCTGCTCCAGGGCGCCCTGCCGATCGGGCAACAGCCGGTCGGCGAACAGATAGAGAAAGGTGCCGCCGATCAGCACCAGGGGCATCCCGACCCAGGCCAGCGAGAACATCCCGAGCCCCATGCCCAGCTCCGTCTGCAGCAGGCCATCGACGACCAGGTTGGTGCTGGTGCCGATCAGGGTGCAGGTGCCACCGATGATGGCGGCATAGCTCAACGGCAGCAGCAGCTTGGAGGGCGGCAGCCGCAGGCGGCCGGCCCACTCCTGGACGGCCGGGATGAACATCGCCACCACGGTGGTGTTGTTCATGAAGGCGCTGAGACCGGAGGCCGGCAAGAGCACACGCAGCTGCGCCTGTTTCAGTCGCTCGGGCTGCCCCAGCAGGCGATGGGCCAGCCACTGAATGGCCCCGGTCTCCTTCAGCCCGGCGGCCACCACGTAGAGCGTGGCGATGGTCATCACGCCGGGATTGGCGAAGCCGGCCAGGGCCTCGCCCGGCGTGAGAATGCCGGCGACTACGAGCATCGACAGAGCGCCCATCAGCACCACGTCAGGCGAGATGCGCGTCGCCGCCAGCATGCCCAGCGTCAACAGAATGGTGAGCAATGTCAGGATGGCGGCGGGTTCCATGTCTCTCCCTGTATGGAATCTACAAGCACGCTACCGCCCAGGGATTGTCCCGGGCGTTTTCCCATGCCCTGCTGTCTTGTAGCGATGGTGCCGACCTCCAAGGCCAAGCCACCCACCACGTTGTCAGACCTGCGATTCTACGCCAGTACCCCTGCCGCCTCTATCCAGCGACGCCAGGCAGCGCGGGCAGGCTAAGTTTGCCTGGTCATATTCGGCGACCCAGCCACAAAAAACCCTCCGACGCATCCCGCCAGAGGGTTTTAGCTCAGCCTATCGCAATCGAAGGGCCGGTCATACGGCCAATAGCCGTGCAAGAAAGCGCTGCTTTCGCCCACAAACCTATGTCTGGAGCGTTTTCAGCTTCAGAGGGCACACTTTTCGCCCAACACTTTGAATAGCAAGAAGTTAAGCACACTTCGCCCTCTATCTCAACACGAGCCAGGGCTGGCTACACGGTCGACGATGAGGCTACAGCGCCTCATCCAGCATCGCCTGGGCCTCTTCGATCATGGCCTGCAGGTGGGCCTCGCCACGGAAGCTCTCGGCATAGACCTTGTAGAGCGGTTCGGTGCCGCTGGGGCGAGCCGCGAACCAGCCGTTGGCGGTTTCCACCTTGAGCCCGCCGATTGGGGCATCGTTACCGGGCGCGTTGACGAGGATGCGCTCGACCGTATCGCCGGCCAGGGTGGTGACGGCCAGGCTCGCGGGATCCAGGCGCTTGAACGCCTGCTGCTGTTCGGGGGTGCAGGCGGTGTCGACGCGCCGGTAATGGGGCGCACCGTGACGTTCTGTCAGCTCACGATAGGCCTCGCTCGGGCGCTTGCCGGTCACGGCCATCAGCTCAGCGGCCAGCAGGCACAGCAGGATGCCATCCTTGTCGGTCGACCAGGCCCGGCCATCCAGGGTCAGGAAGCTCGCGCCGGCACTCTCCTCGCCGCCGAAGGCCAGCCAGCCTTCATGCAGGCCATCGACGAACCACTTGAAGCCGACCGGCACCTCGTGCAGCTCGCGGCCGCGGGCCGCCACCACGCGGTCGATGATCGACGACGACACCAGCGTCTTGCCGACCTTGAGCGTCTCGCGCCAGCCGGGGCGATGGGTCAGCAGGTAGTCGATGGCCACCGCCAGGTAGTGGTTCGGGTTCATCAGGCCGGCGGCGTCGACGATGCCGTGGCGGTCGGCATCCGGATCGTTGCCGAAGGCCAGGTCGAAGTTGTCTTTCATCGCCAGCAGGTTGGCCATGGCGGCCGAACTGGAGCAGTCCATGCGGGTCTTGCCGTCATGGTCCGGCGGCATGAAGGCAAAGCTCTCGTCGATCTCGGTGTTGACCACCTCGAGGGCGAGGCCGTGGCGGTCGGCGATGGCCTGCCACACCGGCAGTGCCGTGCCGCCCATGGGGTCGGCCGCCAGCGTGAGACCGGCGCGCTTGATCGCCTCCAGGTCCACCACCGAGGCGAGGCCGTCGACGTATTCGCCCACCATGTCATGGCGAACGGCCTGCGCCTGCGCCTCCTCCAGCGACACCTCGGCCACCGCCTCAAGCTCCTGGGTCAGATGCTCGTTGGCGCGGCGTTCGATCCAGCCGGTCACCTCGCCTTCGGCGGGGCCGCCGTGCGGCGGATTGTACTTGATGCCGCCATCCTCGGGCGGATTGTGCGACGGCGTGACGATCAGGCCATCGGCCTGGGGCGTGGCGCCCTCGGCGTTGTGGGCCAGGATCGTCCGACTCACCACCGGGGTGGCGGTCAGCTCGCCGTCACGCTCGATGCGCACCTCCACGCCGTTGGCGATCAGCACCTGCAGCGCCGTTTCCCAGGCCGGGCGCGACAGCGCATGGCTATCGCGGCCGAGGTAAAGCGGGCCGGTGATGCCGGCCTGGCGGCGGTAATCCACCACGGCCTGAGCCACGGCCAGGATATGCGCGCGATTGAAGGAACCCGCCAGCGAGCGCCCTCGATGCCCCGAGGTGCCGAAGCTCACCGCCTGAGTGGAATCGGCGGGATCGGGCTGAATATCGTGAAACGCCTGAATCACGTCCTGCATGTCACTATCTCCATGTCATTCATGCGCCCTGTGCCGATGACAGCCGGTGTAAAGACTCGTCGGCCGTTGAATCGTTCGTTATGGTGCCATATCGACGCCACGCGTCCAGCGCTTCGATGAGGCCCTGTCAGGCTCCGGCCTGGGTCGTTGGCGCCAGGAACGCCTCGGCGACGGTTTCCGGACGAAAATCGTCCAGCCAGGCCGCTTGGATTGCAGGCGATTCCTGCTCGAGCGCCGCTCGCATCCCGTGGGCCAGTCCCTCGACGGAGTGCGGCACGATGGCGGCCTCCAGGTCGCCCTTGAGAATCTCCCGAATGCCGCCCGGGCAGTCGACGCTCAGCACCGGCGTGTCGCAGGCCAGCGCCTCGAACAGCACGATGCCCATGCCCTCGAAGCGGGAACTCAGCACGAACAGCCGGGCATGATGCATCCAAGGGTAGGGATTGCTGCGCTGGCCCACGAAGCGGACCCGTCCGGCGATGCCGAGCTCTTCGGCTAGCGCCTCCAGCGCCCCACGTTCCTGACCGTCACCGACCAGCACCAGCGGCAGAGTCAGGCCGGACTCGGCATAGGCCTTCAGCAGCAGCGCCTGGTCCTTGGCCGGCACCAGCCGGGCGACATTGACCAGATAGGGCTCGTCAGGGAGGTCGGGCTCGGGTTCGCGCATCGCCTCGCGGATGCCCTCCACCGGGCAGGGGTTCGGGATCACCCGCAACGAGGCGGGACGGAACCGCCAGCACTGCTCGGCCTTTTCCACACTCTCGGCGACGCCGCGCGACACCGTGACCAGATGACGATGCTGGAACAGGCAGCGCCCCATCAGCCGCCGCCTCATGCTCGGCCGCGAGGCATGCAGGATGTTCTCCAGCACGTAACAGGCTCTGTCGTCGCGGAAGGTCCAGACCTGCTCGAAGGTGCCGATGCCGCGGAAGACGATGCGGTCGACGCGCCCGTGGCGCCGCTCGAACCGACGCAACCAAAGCTTGAAGACCGCGCCGCCCATGATCCCGGTACCCAGATACAGCGAACGCTTGATCAGCGGATTCACCACCAGCCGTGCCAGCAGCTCAAGCAGAAGCCCGAGCCCGGTGACCCGAGACCACCAACGCAGATCGAGATGATGATGCTTTACCCCCGGATGCGCAGGCGACAGCTCGCGCTCGACGCGGCGAAAGCTCAGCAGATGGCTTTCGTGGCCTGCCTCGGCGAAGGCATCCGCCAGATTGACCGCGACGCGCTCCATGCCCCCCATCTTCAGGGAACGCACCACGACAAGTGTTCTCACAATGACTCTCCTTTCTCCAACGCTCCTTCTCCCGAATCGAATGCCGACGCATCGATCGCACGTGCCGCGCCAACGCCTCGGGTCCGGGATAGGCCGATATGGAACACCATCGCGAGCGCCGATGCCATAGGCGCTGCCGGGGCATCCAGGGCTGAATGGCCAACGGGCCAGGCACGCTGTGGCAGTTCAGGCGTGCACGCCGGGGGCTCGGCGACAAGGCGCATGCCCACCCTACCACTAAGGTCTCGTTGTCGGATCGAGTCATGACGACCATCATGCCCCTCAACAAACGCACATAAAAAAAGTCCCCCGAAGGGGACCAGTTGGAGCACGCCAGCTCACGTTCGAAGGGCCGCCGCCACGGCGGCCTTTCCCTTCGAACTTAGCGAACAGCGGGCCAATAACGACAAAAAATATTGATATCAAGGCCTTAGCCAAGAACAATCCCAGGCCTTGTCGATTCTCCCCCACACCCCCTTCCTTCCGACGCACCACCGTTGCGCCGGCCGCTCGCGATTCGCCCCCATCTGGTGCTGAAGCGATTATTCCCCGGAAGCCATTGGCTTGCCGGGCGAGGGTCTGCCCCCAACCCGCCCCTCTCACCCGAAGCGCCCGGCATCATGCCGGGCGCTCTGGGTGAGGAATACCGCTCGATCAGTCCCGGTAGCTCGGGTCCAGCGAATCCAGGGTACGCAGGTGCGCCGCCCATTCGAGCGCCAGGTCGCCCTCCTCATGGATGGTCTGGTCGTACTGGCGCGCCACATGCCGGGCCACCTCTTCCGGCACCAGGCTCAGCGGCTCGCCGGTGCCCTGGGCGGCCACCTGCAGCTCGCAGGCCCGCTCCAGGTAGAACATGTTGTTGAACATCTCGGCCGCCGAGGCGCCGGTGGTCAGCAGGCCATGGTTGCGCAGCACCAGCGCCGTGTGGTTGCCGAGGCTCGCCACGATGCGCTCGCGCTCGTCCAGGTCCAGGGCGATGCCTTCGTAGTCGTGGTAGGACACCCGCTCGTGGAACTGCAGCGAGATCTGGTTCAGCCGCGTCTCGAGCCCGCGCGCCTGGGTGGCCACCGTGATGCCGGCCCGAGTATGGGTGTGCATCACCCAGGCCGCGTCGTGGTTCGCCCGATGAATGGCGGAGTGAATGGTGAAGCCGGCCGGGTTCACGCCCTCCGGGCTATCGTCCACCTTGCGGCCATCGACATCGATCTTCACCAGCGAGGACGCGGTGATCTCCTCCCAGCGCCAGCCATAGGGATTGATCAGGAAGTGCCCTTCCTCCCCCGGCACGCGCGCGGTGATGTGGGTATAGATCAGGTCCGTCATGCGATAGTGGGCGGCCAGCCGATAGCAGGCCGCCAGCGCGATGCGGGCCTCTCGCTCGGCATCGCTGATCTCGGCATGGCGGGACGGCTCGAGACTCATCGTGGGCTCCTTTGACGGAAGGGTTCGGGAATGGCCGATCATCAGTACCCCTGGCGACGATCGATGCCCATCGCCAGCGGTTGATCGTCGCGCAGGGCTCTGGCCGTCTCGATCACCTGCATCGCCACCACCTCCGGCAGCGAATCACTGGCGATGTGAGGCGTGATACGCAGTCGAGCATCCTGCCAGAACGGATGCGCCTTGGGCAGCGGCTCTTCCCTGAACACATCCAGGCTGGCCCCGGCAAGATGACCGCCATCCAGTGCCTTGAGCAGATCGCCCTCGACCAGATGCTCGCCGCGGCCGATCTGCACCAGCCAGGCGCCAGGGGCAAGCCGCGCCAGCAGCTCCTCATCGAGCACGTTCTCCGTCGTCGCCGTCAGCGGCAGCACGTTGATCAGGTAATCGGCATCCTTCGCCGCTTCCTTCACGGCCTCTTCACCGGTGAGATAGGTCACGCCTTCCACCGGCGATTCGGGATGACGACGGCAGGCCACACGCACGCCAAACCCCAGCGCGGCGAGCGCTTGCACGACGGCGCGCCCCATCGTGCCATGCCCCAGCACGGCGACCGTTGCCTCGGCGGGCGCCCGCATCGGCAGTGGCGCCCAATGCCGATCCACCGCCTGCCGCTCCAGGGTGGCGAACTCGCGCTCGCGATGCAGCACCTCATGCGCGGCGAAGCCGGCCATCAGATCGGCCTGGTGCGGATCGCGCACCCGAGCAATCCGCACCGAATCGTCGAGCCCCGGATGCGCCAGCAGCGCATCGACGCCAGCGCCGATCGACATCGCCAGGCTCAGGTTGGGATAGGCGTCGAATGCCTGCTCATCGGGCAGCCAGCAGATGGCAAAACGCACGTCCTCGGGATGATCGATCTCGTGCGGGTGACGCAAGACGATGTCCTCTGCGCCCTGCCTCAAGGCCTCGCCGTAGATGGCATCCAGATCGAGCGAATCACTCAGGTAAACCCCTAACATAGGCGCCGTAGAGCTCATGTGATTTCCTTCTGACAAGGCGCCCGGCAATCACGCCAGACGCTCGATAATTATACGGTCGTATAAGTCCTGTGAGGCATCCGTGACTAGGCAAGGGCCATATCACCAACGGGGCTCACTCCCTCCTCGGCCAAGCGCCGGCACACGTTCCCCATGCGCTCGACGGCCTGCAGCAGCACATCGTCGGGGACCGTCAACGCCACCCGGATCAGGCTGGCCGCACTGTCGCCGAAGGAGGCGCCGGGCATCACCGCCACGCCTTCTTCTTCCAGGAGCTTCCAGGCAAATCGCTCACCATCGAGCCCGGTTTTGGCCACGTCGATCATCAGGAACATGCCCCCCTGCGGCATGGCCGCCGACAGCATCGGCAACGGCGCGATCGTCTCGTACAGCAGCGCCGCGCGGCGCCCCAGGGCCTCGCACAGGCGCTCGGCGGTATCGAATTCCTGACGCAGCGCCGCCTCGGTCATGTCGGCGATGAAAGGCTGGTTACCGAACAGCATGGTCTCGGAGATCGGCAGCAGCCGGCGCGAGAACTCCACCGGGCCAATCGACCAGCCGCTGCGAAAGCCCGTCGCCGCATGGCTCTTGGAGATCGATGACACCACGACGGTACGCTCGCGCAGGAACTCGATCTCGAGCGGAGACACGAAGTCGCCGTCGAAGATCAGCGCTTCATACACCTCGTCACAGACGATCCAGAGATCGTGTGTGACGCACAGCTCACCGAGCTTCTCCAGCGCCTCGCGAGTCAACACCGCGCCGGTGGGGTTATGTGGCGTATTGAGCACCAGAACGCGGCTGTCCGGCGTGATGGCCGCGGCCAGATCCTCGGGCTGCATGATGAAGCCGTGCTCCATACGCAGTGGCACCGGCTGGAGGTGAGCGCCGGCGGCCCGAATCACGCCCTGATAGGTGGCATAGTAGGGGTCGCCGGTCAGCACGCCATGGCCGTCGCCCGCCAGGGCCAGCATCACACCGAACAACGCGGTCTGGGTGCCGGGGAAACACAGCACGTTTTCCTCCCCGATCTCGGGGAAACGGGGCGCATAGGTCTCGATCAGGGCATCGACCAGCCCCGGCTCGCCGCGCCCGTTGGAGTAGCGCGTGCGCCCCGCTCTCAGCGCATCCACACAGTGTTCAACCAGCGCGGGGTCGGTCGTGATATCCGGCTCGCCAATGCTGAGCTCGATGATATCCTCACCCTGAGCCTGTCGGGCCCTGGCCGCATTATGCACTGCCCACTTGTCACCGCCGAGGTCATGAAGCCGATCGGTAATCGGTGCATATCGCATCAAGCTACTCCTATGTTTTTGCAAGTCGAGAGGGGGGATACTGGTCGGCAAAGTACTGCCGCAGAGTATTCGACGGCAGTGCCAGGATGCCCTCGGCAGCGCCCAGGGCAATCATCGGCAGCAATGCATTGTCGTAGAGCCCATGGCCCAGGCCACCCTCCATCCAGAGACCGTCAATCAGCCCGTTCAAGGCAATGGCATAGTGCTGGCAGGCCACCGGATCCGCCGGCCTTTCATGAGCCACGAACACGGGATGAATCAGCGTTTCCAGTAGCGTCAGGAACTCGCGATAGCTTTCCCGGTGAATGTCGGCAAAATCCCCCTCGGTGCGCACACATCCGATAAAGGTGGACCACAAGGCGACCTTGCGAGAGGACACATTGGGCTCCGTCACGTTGGCGACGATGAAATTCGCCAGGCGCCGCGCGGGTGCCTCCCCGCCCTGCTCGGAAGACGCCGCGGCCTCACCGGTCAGCTGCCCCATCAGATAGCCATAGGCGTCTCTCACCATGGCATCCCGGGAACCGAAATAATGCCGGATCAGCCCCGCCGTCACTCCGGCCCTCTCAGCCACACGCCTGGCGCTGGCGCCGCGCATGCCATGCTCGGCCACGCAGTCCAGCGTCGCCTCCAGAAGACTTCGACGCCGGGCATCCATGGACCAGCGCTCAAACGATTTCCTGCTCATAGCTTCCACCATTCCGGGTTGCCGTCGCCGGCGCCGCTGCTCGTCCTGGCAAGGCGCCTGCCATTCGGCGGCCTGTCGGGGGCGCGCAGCGTCTCCGGACGACGTCCACTCCCCCCCCTTGATCATTTCCTGGTTCGGCATTGCACTTTGAATCTTGTTGAATCTGCCGTACAGTTATACTGTCGTATAACAAGGAAATGATTGCAAGCGCCGGCCAGATAGCGCGCCAGGACGTCACCCAAGACGAGAAAACCTATGGAACACGAACCCGCTATAGAGATCCGTGATTTACGCAAGCAATTCGGCTCCCATGAGGTATTGAAAGGCATCACCCTCACCGCCCGTCAGGGCGACGTCGTCGCCATCATCGGCGGCTCGGGATCGGGAAAGTCGACACTGCTTCGCTGCATCAATCTGCTCGAACGACCCAGCGCTGGCGAGATCGCCATTCAGGGCGAGCCCTACCGCCTGCATGCCACCCGTCAGAACGATCTAGAGATCAGCGATCGCCGTCAGGTACAGCGCATCCGCGCCCACCTCGGCATGGTCTTCCAGAACTTCAATCTCTGGCCGCATCGCACCGTGCTGGAGAATATCATCGAGGTGCCCATTCATGTGCTGGGCACTCCGCGCGACGAAGCCATCCACCGGGCCGAGAAGCTGCTCGACCGGGTCGGGCTCGGCGACAAGGCCTCCATGTACCCGGGCTACATGTCGGGCGGTCAGCAGCAGCGCGCCGCCATTGCTCGAGTCCTGGCGGTCGACCCTCTGGCGATGCTGTTCGACGAGCCCACTTCGGCGCTGGACCCGGAGCTTGTCGGTGAAGTGCTATCGGTGATCCGCGATCTCGCCGCCGAGCAGCGCACCATGCTGCTGGTGACCCACGAGATGGCCTTTGCCCGCGACGTGGCGACCCACGTCGTCTTTCTGCGCGACGGCATCATCGAGGAGCAGGGCCCTCCGGAACAGCTGTTCAACGCGCCGCGCTCTCCGCACCTGCAGCAGTTCATCGGAGCGATGAGCTGATCGCTAGCGCCTTCTTTTCATACCCAACAAAACAGACAAAGAGGACCATCATGTTCAAGTCTCTCTCCGCCACTGCCGGCCTGATCGGCCTGAGCGTCTTCACCGCCCCCGCCATCGCCGACAGCTATCAGATCGGCCTCTCCGCAGAGCCCTATCCGCCCTTTTATTCCCCCGATGCCGAAGGCAACTGGTCCGGCTGGGAAATCGACTTCATTCACGAACTCTGCGACCGGCTGGACGCCGAGTGCGAGGTCAAGCCGCTGGCCTGGGAAGGCATCATTCCGGCGCTGAATACCGGCAAGATCGACATGATCATCGGCTCGATGTCGATCACCCCCGAGCGGGCCAAGCAAATCGCCTTCTCCGACAAGTACTACGCTAGCTCGACCGGTGTTCTGGCCTACAAGTCCAGCGACATCCAGCCCACGGCCGAAGGCCTCGAGGGGGCTTACCTGGGCATCCAGTCCGGCTCCCTCCAGGAGCAGTACGCACGCAAGCATTTTGCCGACACGGCCAACCTGCAGATCTACCAGACCGTCAATGAAGAGCTGCAGGACCTGGTCGCCGGCCGCGTGGATGCCGTGATGGCGGACACGCTGGCCATGCAGGACTTCATCCACTCCGACACAGGCCAGTCATGCTGCGAGTATCGCGGCGCCGTCGAGATCGACCCCGCGATCATGAGCGAAGGAATCGGCGTCGGCCTGCGCCAGGAAGACAGCGAACTCAAGGAGCGCGTCAACGCGGCTATCGCCGCGATGCGGGCCGACGGCACCTACGAGGAAATCAGCGAGCCGTACTTCGAGTTCGACATCTACAACGGCTAGTTTCCGCGTCCACCAGGGCTGCCGTGCTGGATGGCCCTGGCTTCCCTTCCATAGACAAGGAGATCCGTCACCATGACGACCCTCTTCGATCTCAGCCTGCTGGCCTACGAGGCCCCGGGCTGGGGCAAAGTACTGCTGGTCGGATTTCTGCGCTCGATCGAGCTGGCCGCAGGTGGTTACGTGCTGGGCATGCTGATCGGCATCGCCGGGGCCACCGGCAAGCTGTACGGCAACAAGGTCGTGCGCGATCTACTCGAGATCTACACCATGGTCATCCGCGCCGTGCCCGAGCTGGTGCTGATGCTGCTGTTCTACTACGTGGGCACCGACCTGCTCAGCCGGGCTTCGGGCGCCATGGGATTCGGCGAGATCAACGTCAACGGCCTGGTCGCCGGTATCCTGGTCATCGGCCTGGTGCAGGGCGGCTATGCCACCGAGGTCTTCCGCGGCGCCATCCTCGCCATCCCCAAGGGGCAGACCGAAGCGGCACACGCCTTCGGCATGCCCCCCAGCAAGGTCCTGAAGCGCGTCACCCTGCCCGCGATGACTCCTCACGCCCTGCCCGGCATGGCCAACCTGTGGATGATCGCGACCAAGGATACCGCGCTGCTGGCGGTGATCGGCTTCAGCGAACTGACGCTCGTCACCCGTCAGGCCGCCGGCGCCACCCACGCCTACATCCTGTTTTTCCTCAGCGCCGGCGCCCTCTATCTGGCCCTGACGCTGGTCTCCAATCTCCTGCTCCGCCGCTTCGAGCGTTACGCGCGTCGGGGACTGGTCACTGCGTACTGAAACCAGGAGCGTTCATGTCTGACGCCATGTCAATTCCCTCTCCCGCACGCCCCACGCCGGGCCGCATGCCGACGATGATCTCGGCCCTGATGCAGCCACACCGCCTGGTCCTGCTGGGGCTGTTCGTCGCCGGCGTGCTGGCCATGATCCAGACGATGGACTGGAGCTGGCTGCCCGATTATCTGCCCAAGCTCTGGGAAGGCCTGCAGATGTCGCTGTTCATGCTGGTCACCAGCGTGATCATCGGCTTCATGCTGGCGTTGCCGCTGGCGCTGTTACAGCTCAGCCGCATCTGGCCGCTTGCATGGCTCGCCACCGCGTTCTGCACCGTGATTCGCGGAACCCCCCTGCTGCTTCAGCTATGGCTGTTCTATTACGGGCTCGGCGCGCTGTTCGGCCAGTTCCCGGAACTGCGGGCGTCCTGGGCCTGGGAGTACCTGCGCCAGGCCTGGCCTTACGGCCTCATCGCCCTGACCGTGTCCTTCGCCGCCTATCAGGGCGAGATCATGCGCGGCGCCTTCGCCGGCGTGCCAGGCGGCGAACTCGAAGCGGCCAAGGCCTTCGGCATGCCCCGACGCAAGATCTTCTGTCGCGTCTGGTTTCCGCGTGCCCTGCATCGTGCCCTGCCGACGCTGACCGGCGAAATCATTCTTCAGCTCAAATCCACCCCACTGGTCGCCACCATCACCGTGGTGGACCTCTACGCCGTCATCACCCAGGTACGCCAGGCGACCTACCTCACCTATGAACCCCTGCTGTTCATGGTCGCCGTTTACCTCACCCTTAGCGGCATCCTGATCATCGGGCTCCGCTGGCTGGAAAATCGCGTCCCGACACGCCACTGATCGGCCGTTGGCGCCAGCCCCCTCAAACTCCTCAGGGGGCTAGCCCCGGCGCGGCCCTGGCACGTGCCGCGCTCGGAACAGCAGAGGTCGCACTGGCACTCCCGCATCGCAGCATTCTTGAGGATGCTGAATCGGCAAACGACGACAACCACAAAGGATGCCCCCGATGCCGAGCCTTGCGACGCCTTCCCTTCGCTCCCACGACCTTCGCCGCACCGCGGCCCTGCCGCTGATGGCCCTCGGCCTCGCCGCGTCGCTGCCGGCCCATTCCGCCGGCATGGACTTCTCCAACGAATACAACGCCAACTCGATTCACGCCGAGGGCGATGCCTGGTTCATCGAGCGCGTCGAGGCGCTGACCGACGGCGAGGTCGACATCACCCTGCACTCCGGCGGCGCACTGGGCTTCCGCTCGGGCGATCACTTCTACGCCGTGGCCGACAACGCGGTGCAGATCGCCGACAGCCTGTCCGGCGCGCTGGGCGGCATCGATCCGATCTTCCTGCTCTCGTCGCTGCCCTTCCTGGCCGATGACGTCGAATCGGCCCAGCGGCTCTACGAGATCGCCCGCCCGGAATACGCCAAGGTGTTCGAGGACAACGACCAGATCCTGCTCTACGCCTCGCCCTGGCCGGCCAGCGGCATCTGGTCAGAGGAGCCGGTCACCAGCATGGAGGCCCTCGACGGCCTCAAGATCCGCAGCTACGACCGCAACGGCACCGCCACCCTGGTCAACGCCGGCGCCTCACCGGTGAAGCTGTCCTGGGCCGACGTCGTGCCCCAGCTCGCCACCGGCGGCATCGAGGCGGTGCTGACCTCCGCCGAGGCCGGCGCCAGCGGCAGCTTCTGGGAGCACCTGAGCGACTTCAACGCCATCCAGTACGCCGTGCCGCTCAACATGGTGCACATGAACCGCGACGCCTTCGAATCGCTGAGCGAGGAACAGCAGCAGGCCGTGCTCCAGGCCGCCGAGGAAACCGACGCCCACAACTGGGAGGTGGTGAAGGAGCGCGTGGCCGAGAACTACGCCGAGCTCGAGGAGCACGGCGTCGCCATCCACGATCCGGTACCGGAGGAATTCCACGCCGCGCTCGCCGAGGCCGCCCAGCCGGTGGTCGATGACTGGGTCGAGAGCACCGGCGAGCGCGCCACCCGCATCCTCGAGGCCTTCAACGAGGCGGGCGACCCAGAGAGCGGCCAATGAGCTCGCAGCATCGCCGTGACGGCAGCGCCTTCCCCAGCGTCGCCGCACTGCTGGTCGATGCTCTCGGCCGGCTGACCAGCGCCCTCGCGGCGCTAGGGGCCGGCCTGGCCATGCTGCTGGTGGTCTACATGCTCGGCCATATCCTGCTCGAGATCGGCATGCGCCTGTTCGGGCGCTCGACCTTCATCCTCGACGAGTACATCGGTTACGCGGTGGCGGCGATGACCTTCCTCGGCCTGCCCTACGCCCTGGAGAAGGGCGGGCTGATCCGCGTCGCACTGGTGCTCAAGCGGCTGCCCCAGGCCTGGCGCTGGCCACTGGAGCTGTTCGCCAGCGTCAGCGCCCTGCTGGCCTTCGGCTGGCTGGCCCGCTACTGGACCATCGCCGTGGAGCGCAGCTACCAGCGCGGCATCGTCAGCGAGACCCTGGCCCAGACACCGCTGTGGATTCCCCAGGGCACCGTACTGGTCGGCCTCTATCTGCTGTGTCTGGTGCTCATCGTCCGCTCGCTGCGCATCCTGGTGCAGCGCCACGCCTTCGACGCCGGAGACGCCTGAATGGAAACGCTATTCATCGGGGCCGGCGTGATCGGCATCCTGCTGGCCGTGCTCGCGCTGGGCAGCTGGGTGTTCGCCGGCCTGGTCATCGTCGCCATGCTCTCGCTGTGGGGGCTCGGGGACTTCGATGCCAACCGCATCGGCCTGATCCTGTCCAAGATCCTGTTCCGCGCCGCCAACAGCTGGGAGCTCTCGGCCATCCCGCTGTTCATCCTGATGGGCGAACTGATCTTCCGCTCCAACATCTCCGAGCGGCTGTTTCGTGGCCTGACGCCGTTCACCCGCCACCTGCCCGGCGGCATCCTGCACACCAACGTGCTGGGCTGCACGCTGTTCGCCGCGGTCAGCGGCTCCAGCGCGGCCACCACCGCCACCATCGGCAAGATCACCACCCGCGAGCTCGACCAGCGCCGCTACGATCGCGATCTCTCGATCGGCTCGCTGGCCGGGGCCGGCAGCCTGGGGCTCTTGATTCCGCCGTCGATCGTGATGATCGTCTACGGCGTGCAGGCCGAGGTCTCGATCAGCAAGCTGTTCATGGCCGGCGTGCTGCCGGGGCTGGTGATCGCCGCGCTGTACGTCGGCTACGTGGGACTGCGCTGCCTGGCCAACCCGGCCCTCGCGCCGAAGGCCGAGGACACCGGCAGCGGCATGCGCCAGGCGCTGCACGACCTCGCCCCGGTGCTGGGGCTGATCGTGATCGTCATCGGCGCCATCTACACCGGCATCGCCACGCCCTCGGAGGCCGCCGCCGTGGGCTGCGCCGCCACCCTGGCGCTGCTCTTGTGGGAGCGCCAGCTGACGGTGGCGCTGTTCATCGACGCCCTGCGCGGCGCGCTGATCAGCGCGGTGATGGTGTGCAGCCTGCTGGTGGCGGCCGCCCTGCTCTCCACCGCCATGGGCTACCTGCACCTGCCGAGCGAGCTGGCCGGCTGGATCGCCGAACAGGGCTTCTCGCCCATCGCCCTGCTGCTGGCCATGGCGCTGTTCTACGTGCTGCTGGGGCTGTTCCTGGACGGCATCTCGATCACCGTGATGAGCCTGCCGATCACCCTGCCGATCATCATCCAGGCCGGCTACGACCCGCTGTGGTTCGGCGTCTTCCTGGTGATCATGGTGGAACTGGGGCAGATCACCCCACCGGTGGGCTTCAACCTGTTCGTGCTGCAGAGCCTGACCGGCGAGAGCATCGGCCGCGTGGCGCTGGCCGCCGCGCCCTTCTTCCTGCTGATGTGCCTGGCCGCGCTGATCATCAGCGTATGGCCGCAGATCGCGCTGTGGCTACCCACGGTACTGTCAGGCTAGCCAAGGTCAGGGGCAGCCCCCTCCCGCCAACGGTGGGGGCTGATCCTTTGATTGGCTTGAGCGGCTGGCCCCACATCGAACCTCTTCTCCCCGCAACAGCACCCAGCACGCCAGGCTCAGTCCCAGGAAGCCACTCAACCCTCGCACATCGCGCAGCATCGACTGGGTCAGCCCGAAATCGATGAAGGCCAGGGAAATCATCAGCCCGGCGGCGGCCAGTATCTGAACGCCGGCATCGCCATGGGCCAACCGCCGCGAGAACAGAACGATCGGCACGCCATAGAGCAGTATCAAGCTGGCCAGCCCCACCAGGCCGCGGCGAGCCGTGGTATCGATGATGTCACTGTGCAGCTGGTCATAGGCACTCACCCCCGGGTGCAGCTCGCCGGATTCCACCATCGCATCGCGGGCGGCTTCCAGCCGGCCTTCGCCCCAGCCGGTCAGAGGGCGTTCCTGAAACAGCGCCCAGCCGCTGCGCCACATTTCCAGCCGCAGCCCCACGGAGCTACCGCGCCGATCCTGCTGCCAGTACTGCTGGACGTTATCGACCGCCAACTCGACACGGTCGATGACGCCCGACTGCGGCAGAACCACGACACTCGCCAACAGCAGCGAAACCACCAACATGCCGCCCCGCCACCAACGCTGGAGATCCGGGCCCAGCACCTCGCGGCCCGTTCGATAACACAGCCACAGCAGCAGCGGTGCCGATAGCCACCCGCCGCGCGTGCCGGAAAGCAGCGAGGCCAGAATGCCCGACAGCGCGGCTCCCACGGCCAGCGCCACGCCGAGCTTGCGCCATCGGCCGTTCAGGCCAGAGGCCCGTGCCCACCACAGCGCCGCCAGCAGCGACAGTCCGCCCAGCAGCAGAGACAGATTACCGAAGGGAATCGCATTCATGCCGTTGTCGGCCCGGGGCACGCCCAGCGCCAGCCGCTCGTAAAGGGCGATACCACCGACCGTCCAGGCCCCAAGACACACGCCGATCCACCAGTGCCGTGGAAGCGGATGATGCCCACGCAGCCAGATCAACAGTGCCGCCGTCAGCACCGGCCAAAGCGGCAAGAGAATCCCCTGGTTACCCTCCCCGACCGGCCAGGTGCCGGTGCGCCAGACATCCCACAGCCAGAATCCGGCAAACGCCAGCAGGGCCAGGCACCACAGGCCATCTTCTCGATCGACACCGTCGAACCGCTTGAACACGCCGGGGCTCAGCGCCACCCCAGCCACCGCCAGCAAGGCCACCGTCAGCGGCACCAGGGCATACCCCAGGCTCACGACCATCAACAGGGCCGCGAAGGCGGCCAGCAGCCAGGAGTTAAGTCGCTGCCAGTGTGACAGTGATGCCACCCTCATCCTCTTTCCTCGCCAATGGGGGATCGGTCCCGTGATCACATGATGTCGAAGCCTATCAGACATGCTTGGGGCGGCAGCGTTCATGGCGGCAGCCGAGAGCGTTGATGTGGCTTCCGATATGATGACATCTCACTAATATCTACCTGGATGCCTCTCCCACGCCGCTCGGTAACGATGGCAAGTTCTCTCACGAGAACGGCGTCTCCCAGAATCCCAACAGCCAAAATGGCCAGCCACAAACAAAAGCGCCCGGCTCAGAGCACTGAACCGGGCGCCGTCGTCATGGGTCGGAGAAAATCAGGTCGTCAGAGAAGCGAGCGAATCTCCTCGTCCCACGGCGAAGTGCATCAGCCCCGCGCCCTTCACGGCCTCGGGGTCGAACAGGTTACGGCCGTCGATCACCACCGGCATGGCAAGCTGATTTTGCAGCCAGGCGAAGTCGACGGTACGGAACTCCTTCCATTCGGTGCAGATCACCAGCGCGTCGGCACCCTTCACCGCCTGGACACGATCGGCCAACAGCACCAAGTCGTCGCGCTCGCCATAAATCCGGCGGCATTCCTTCATCGCCTCGGGGTCGTAGGCCTGCACGGTGGCGCCGGCCGCCCACAGCGCTTCCATCAGCGTGCGGCTGGGCGCATCCCGCATGTCATCGGTGTTGGGCTTGAAGGCCAGGCCCCAGAGGGCGATGGTCTTGCCGTTCAGGTCGCCGTCGAAGGCCTGGCTCAGCTTGGCGTACAGGGTATCCTTCTGGCGCCGGTTCACGGCCTCCACGGCGGTGAGCAGCTCGGCCGGGTAGTCCACCTCACCGGCGGTGCGAGCCAGCGCCTGCACATCCTTGGGGAAGCATGAGCCGCCGTAACCACAGCCTGGGTAGATGAAGTGATAGCCGATGCGCGGATCACTGCCGATGCCGCGGCGCACCTGCTCCACATCGGCCCCCAGGCGCTCGGCCAGATTGGCGATCTCGTTCATGAAGCTGATCTTGGTCGCCAGCATGGCATTGGCCGCGTACTTGGTCAGCTCGGCGGCGCGCACGTCCATGAACATCAGCTTTTCATGGTGGCGATTGTACGGCGCGTAACACTCGCGCATCAGCTCGCGAACGCGCTCGGCCTCGGTGCCGACCACGATACGGGCGCCATGGGAAAAGTCCTCGATGGCGGCGCCTTCCTTGAGGAATTCGGGGTTGGAGCACACGTCGAAGTCGAGCGTTACGCCGCGCTGCTCGAGGGCGCCCGCCACCGCCGCCTGCACCCGGTCCGCGGTGCCTACCGGCACCGTGGACTTGTCGACGACCACCTTATACGCGTCCATGTGTTCGCCGATGGTATTGGCCACCGCCAGCACGTACTTAAGGTCGGCACTGCCGTCTTCGTCCGGGGGCGTCCCCACGGCGATGAACTGCAGGGTGCCGAAGGCCACGGCCGCCTTGGCATCGGTCGTGAACTGCATGCGCCCCGCCTCGACGTTTTGGTGCACCATCGACTCAAGCCCCGGCTCGTAGATAGGGATCTCGCCATCGCGCAGCCGGGCAATCTTGCCCTCGTCCACGTCCATGCACATCACATCATGGCCCACATCGGCCAGGCAGGTGCCGGTAACCAGGCCAACGTAGCCCGTACCGAAGATGGTGATTTTCATTCCTTTGACTCCCTTGCGCTGCGACTGACTGTTCTTCTACTCAGCATGCTGAAGTGGTCCAATTGGAGCGGACACCCCGATAAGCCTCATAATGGAGGCAATGGAGGTGTTCATGACCAAGAAGACTCGACGTCGGTATTCCGATGAATTCAAGTCGGATGCGGTGAGCCTGGT
>NZ_JBIEKF010000002.1:0-48960 GCF_043496975.1 Halomonas sp. B23F22_10
TGTCGTCGTCGCTTGCTTATGCAGCTTGATGTCCATGAATCTGCTCCCGGATGAATTGCTGAAGAAGCTCTCTGGCGGCTAGCAGAGGATAACTTCTATAGGCGATCCGATCATCCGGGACCCTACACCTAACAAAAAGAAGATGGCCGGCATAAGCCAACCATCTCCTTTAATTGGGGTCTTTAATTGGGGTCTGTCCCCGATTGTCCACGTTCTTAATTGGGGTCTGTCCCCGATTACGTTCCGATTTCGTCACGTTAATTGAATTGGGGTCTGTCCCCGATTGTGTCCCCGATTGGGGTCTGTAAACCCAAAAACGACTGGAAGCCCAACAAAGAAAACGGCCGGCATATGCCGACCGTTTCCGTTCATTTCGTTAGTTGGGGTCTGCCCCGATTACCCCTGCGTGGCGTTTGGATCAACGCCTTGACAGCTGCCAGGACGATATTCAGCGGAAATGCTACCACCACAAGTCCAGCCTGTTATCCTAAGATCTGTTCCAGAAGTACCAGATGTTTTAGGAGTGAGAGTCACTGTACCAGTCACGCCAGAGCTTAAATTCGTAGATGTAGCGACAATATTACTACCGTCCCATGTAGTCCCGCTCACAAATTGAGAATTTTGATTTGCAATAGAGAAAGTATCTGGAGGTAAAGAGCTATTAGATGACACATACTCAGAAACAGCAGTCCTACCAGCCGAAGCAGCCATGATTACCTCTGAAACTTGCGATCGAACAACGTATGCTTGATATCTCGGTATAGCCACCGCCGCCAGAATCCCGATAATCGCCACCACGATCATCAGCTCGATCAGGGTAAAGCCGCCCTGAGCGCGCCGCATGCCTTTCTTCATGCTCTGTGCCTTCATCTCGTTCACCCCTTGCTCGTTGTCCTTCACGGCGGCTGACTCTCAGCCCCGTGCACGGCGGCGACCCGCCACCCTGTCGATTACGTTAAGTTACGGCCAGCGCGACTGCAAGGCCGTCATCCATGCAAAATCTAATATATCATCCTTCGCTCAACCTAATATCGCATGACCTCACTCAGGTCAAAGGTTGATAGGACGCTCATCGCCTATGGCCGCTACCCGCGCGAAGGGACTAGAATCGCCATTAAGCCCCCATCATGATGCCGGCCAGGCCTCGCACTCGCCACACGGGGCCACCGGCCGGCCACCCAGGAGCTCCATGAACGACTATCGTCCTCCCGCCGCCGATCGCCAGCCTTCCTCACACCAGGCGGACACCTCATCCGCCGGCCGCCTGCGCGGCATGCGCGGCCTGGCCCGCCGGCTGGTGACGGACGGCCTGCTGACCGAGGCGGCGGCACAGCTCGCCGAGCAGGAGGCCCGGGAGGCCGAGACCTCGCTGCTCAAGCACGTCATCAGCACGGGGCTGGTCCAGGCGCGCCAGGCCACGCTCACGGCCGCCTGGGAATATGGCCTGCCGATCATCGATCTGGATGCCCTGCGGCTGGAGAGCCTGCCAGACGCCGGCGACTATCCCGACAAGCTGCTGCGAAGGCTCGGCGTGCTGCCACTGCACCGCCGCGGCCACAAGCTCACTGTCGCCGTGCCCTACCCCAGCACCCTGGCCCAGCTCGACGAGCTGCAGTTCGCCACCGGCCTGTCGCTGGAGGGCGTGCTGGCCCCGATCGATCAGCTCGGCCCGGTGCTGGAGGCCTACCTCGCCCGCAGCGAGTCGTCGATGCTCGACGAGCTGTCCAACGTCGACGATGCCGTGGGCGAGCTGGAATTCGGCGAGGACGTCGTCGACGTCACCAACGAACAGCAGGCGATCGCCAACGCCGGCGATGACGCGCCGATCGTCAAGTTCGTCAACAAGATCCTGCTCGACGCCATCCGCCGCGGCGCCTCGGACATCCACTTCGAGCCCTACGAGACCAGCTACCGGGTGCGCTTTCGCATCGACGGCATCCTGCACGATGCGGCCCATCCGCCCTTCGCCATGCGCAACCGCATCGCCGCCCGCCTCAAGGTCATGGCGCGGCTGGACATCTCCGAGCGCCGCCTGCCCCAGGACGGCGCCATCAAGCTCAAGGTCTCCTCGACCCGCTCCATCGACTTCCGCGTCAACTCGCTGCCCACCGTCTACGGCGAGAAACTGGTGCTGCGTATCCTCGATCCCAGCTCGGCCCAGATGGGCATCGAGCAGCTGGGCTTCACGCCAGAGCAGCGCGCCATGTACGAGAACGTGCTGGAGCACCCTCAGGGCATGATCCTGGTCACCGGCCCCACCGGCAGCGGCAAGACGGTGACGCTCTACACCGGCATCAACATCCTCAACGAGATCGAGCGCAACATCTGCACCGCCGAGGACCCGGTGGAGATCAGGGTACCCGGCGTCAACCAGGTCAACGTGATGCCGCGCATCGGGCTCGACTTCGCCAGCGCCCTGCGCGCCTTCCTGCGCCAGGACCCGGACGTGGTGATGGTCGGCGAGATCCGCGACCTGGAAACCGCCGAGATCGCGGTCAAGGCCTCCCAGACCGGCCACCTGGTGCTCTCCACCGTGCACACCAACTCCGCGGCGGAGACCCTCACCCGCCTGGCCAACATGGGCGTGGCGCCGTTCAATATCGCCAGCTCCGTGAGCCTGATCATCGCCCAGCGCCTGGCCCGGCGGCTGTGCCCGAACTGCAAGCAGCCCGCCGACATTCCGCGCGAGGCGCTGCTGGCCCAGGGCTTCAGCGAGGAAGAGGTCGAGGGCGCCACCATCTACGAACCGGTGGGCTGCCAGCACTGCACCCAGGGCTTCAAGGGCCGGGTCGGCATCTACGAGGTGGTGCCGATCTCCCATGCCATGAGCCAGCTGATCATGACCCACGGCAACGCCATGGACTTCGATACCCAGGCGCGCGAGGAAGGCCACCCGGACCTGCGCCGCAGCGGGCTGCTGAAGGTCATGCAGGGCATGACCAGCCTGGCCGAGGTCAACCGGGTCACCAAGGAATAACGCACGCAACGCGGGGAACGCACCATGGCAACGGCCACCTACCAGAAGGCCCGGAAGCTCAGGCTGTATCGCTGGCACTGGTCCGGCAAGGGCCCGCAGGGCCGCAAGATCAGCGGCGAGATCATCGCCAAGAGCCGTGTCGAGGTCGAGAAGGAACTCTCCGGCCAGAACATCATCGTCAAGACCATCCGCCGCAAGAGCGGCATCGGCAACGGCATGGGCAAGGTCAAGCCGCGCGACATCATGCTGTTCGCCCGCCAGATGGCGACCATGATCCGCGCCGGCGTACCGGCCCTGCAGGCCTTCCAGGTGGTGGCCGAGAGCATGAGGAAGCCGGCCATGCGCGGCCTGGTGCAGGAGCTGATGAACGAGGTCGCCGCCGGCGCCAGCTTCTCCGAGACGCTACGGCGTCATCCGGCCTACTTCGACCGGCTGTTCTGCAACCTGGTGGAGGCCGGCGAGCAGTCCGGCTCGCTGGACCGCATGCTCGAGCGCGTGGCCACCTACAAGGAGAAGGTGGAATCGCTCAAGGCCCGGGTGAAGAAGGCGCTGTGGTACCCCACCGCGGTGATCGCGGTGGGCATCGGCGTCACCGCGATCCTGCTGATCAAGGTGGTGCCGCAGTTCGAGAGCCTGTTCCAGGGCTTCGGCGCCGAACTGCCGGCGATGACGCGCATGACCATCCAGCTCTCGGAGCTGGCCCAGCAGTACTGGCTGTGGGCGCTGGGCGCGGTGGTGGCCGCCATCTTCTTCATCCGCGCCGGCATCGAGCGCTCCGAGCCCTTCGCCTACCGCATGCACGCCCTGGCGCTGCGTCTTCCGGTGATCGGCGACATCCTCGACAAGTCCTGCGTGGCCCGCTACTCGCGCACCCTGGCCACCACCTTCGGCGCCGGCGTGCCGCTGGTCGAGGCGCTGGAGACCGCCGCCGGCGCCTCCGGCAACAAGGTCTACGAGCGCGCGGTCGAGCAGGTCCGCGACGACGTCGCCACCGGCCAGCAGCTGCACTTCGCCATGCGCCTGACCGAGCAGTTCCCGGCGCTGGCGGTGCAGATGGTCGGCATCGGCGAGGAAGCCGGCGCCCTGGACGCCATGCTCAACCGGGTGGCGGACTATTACGAGGAAGACGTCGACAACAAGGTCGACGCCCTCACCTCGCTGCTCGAGCCGTTCATCATCGTGGTGCTGGGGGTGCTGGTCGGCGGGCTGGTGATCTCGATGTATCTGCCGATCTTCGAGCTGGGCAGCGTGGTCTAAAGGGCAAGCTGCAAGCTGCAAGCTGCAAGCTGCAAGCTGCAAGCTGCAAGCTGCAAGCTGCAAGCTGCAAGTCGGCAGCCTGAAACCGCCCGAAGCAAAAGAAACCCCGAAGGCCATGGCCTTCGGGGTTTCTTGTCGCTCGGCGCTTGTCGCTCGGCGCTTGTCGCTCGGCGCTTGTCGCTCGGCGCTTGTCGCTCGGCGCTTGTCGCTCGGCGCTTGTCGCTCGGCGCTTGTCGCTCGGCGCTTGTCGCTCGGCGCTTGTCACTCGGCGCTTGTCGCTCGGCGCTTGTCACTCGGCGCTTGTCACTCGGCGCTTGTAGCTCGGCGCTTGTCGCCGGCGCTATTCCGGCAGAGGTGCCTGAATGGCGGCGACCACCACCGGGCGCAGCTTCTGCACCAGCTCCGACACCGAGACCCGCTCGCCGTAGTCGTGCTCGGCGATGTCGCGCAGCGCATCCAGCCCGGAAAGCGTGAAGATCACCGACCCCAGGATGAAGTGCAGGCGCCAGAAGCGCTCGGCGTCAGGCAGCTCCGGCGTGGCCTGCCGCACCAGCTCGATGAAGCGGTTGAAGGCCTCGCCGTACTGCGCCTGGATGTAGCCGCGCAGGTGCCCCTGGGCCTGGCTGTAGGCGAGGCCCAACAGGCGCATGAACACCTTCAGGCTGTCCCGCTCGGCGGGCACCTCCAGCACCGTGCGGGCCATGGTCTCCAGCAGCTCCTCGAGCGGAATCTTGCTGCCGTCGCGGGCATGGCGCGCCTCGAGCTCGTCCAGCGCCAGATGAAAGCGTTCGGTGAAAGGATCGAGGTAGCGGGCGAACACCGCCTGGATCAGCGACTTCTTGGAGCCGAAGTGGTAGTTGACCGCCGCCAGATTCACCTTGGCCTTGCTGGTGATGTTCCGCAGCGAGGTCTCGGCGAAGCCGCGCTCGGCGAACAGCACCTCGGCGGTATCGAGAATGCGAGTGACGGTATCGGGCTGGGCCATCGGTTCGATCCGGTGTTGTGTGGTCTCGGGCGTGAGAAAACGCCTGTTTCAAACTGTCCTTGAATCATGAGAGTGCAGCGTCAGGCGCGGCAAGGTCAACCATCATACGTTTGAAACGGATTGGCCGAACACCACGGTGAGGAGGCTCGGTAGGAAAACGGCGCCGCGACCACGCTTTTACTGGATGGAATCCCATGCTGTATACTTGATCAATACTCGCCCCCCATCCGCTCCGGAGGCCGCATGACTCGCCCCCTCACGTCACGCCAGCAGAACGTCTATGACTTCATCGTCAAGACCATGAACGAGCTGGGCTATCCGCCGACCCGAGCGGAAATCTCCCGTGCCCTGGGCTTCAAGTCGCCCAACGCCGCCGAGGAGCACCTGCGCGCCCTGGAGCGCAAGGGCGTGATCCGCGTGATTCGCGGCACCTCCCGCGGCATCCGCCTGCCGGCCCAGGAGGCCGAGGCCAGCGAGGGCGCGGCGAACGACGAGCCGAGCCAGAGCCAGGGCCTGCCGATCATCGGCGAGGTCGCCGCCGGGAGCCCGATCCTGGCCGCCGAGCATATCGACCGCTATTGCCCGCTGCCGGCGGAATACTTCACCCCCAGGGCCGACTACCTGCTGCGGGTGCGCGGCCTGTCGATGAAGGACGTCGGCATCATGGAAGGCGACCTGCTCGCCGTTCACCGCACCGAGCGCATCCGCGACGGCCAGATCGTGGTCGCACGCCTGGAAGACGAAGTCACGGTCAAGCGCTTCCACCGCCAGGGGCACAAGGTTCGCCTCGACGCGGAGAATGCCGACTTCGATCCCATCGAGGTCGACCTGCGCCATGACGCCTTCGAGATCGAGGGCATCGGCGTGGGGGTCATCCGCGGCGGCAACGGCCAGGCTTTAGCGTAGGCACTTCCTGAGCTTGTCCATACGGCGTTAAAGCTCTCCTCAGAATGCTCATTGAACCGCTCGTCAACTCGCGCGCGAGCCCGGTCCGCCTCTCGTCGAGCTTTGCCTTGTCTGGACTGCGCTCAGAAAGCGCTATAGCCAGGAGGTTTCTTCCTTGACGCGCAAGATCCTGCACGCCGACTGCGACTGCTTCTACGCCGCCGTCGAGATGCGCGACGATCCGAGCCTGCGCGATATCCCCATCGCCATCGGCCGCTCGCGCGAGCATCGCGGGGTCATCGCCACCTGCAACTACCCCGCCCGGGCCTTCGGCATCCACTCGGCGATGCCCACGGCCCAGGCCCTGCGCCTCTGCCCGCACCTCACCCTGCTGCCGGGCGACTTCGACAAGTACCGCGAGGTCTCCCGGCAGATCCAGGCCGTGTTCTATGAACTGACCCCGCTGGTGGAGCCGCTGTCGCTGGACGAGGCCTATCTGGACGTCACCGATGTCGAGGGCTTCCAGGGCAGCGCCACCTGGATGGCGCAGTGGATCAAGCGGGAATGCTTCGCGCGCACCGGCATCACCGTCTCGGTGGGCGCCGCGCCGGCCAAGTTCCTGGCCAAGGTGGCCAGCGACTGGGAGAAGCCCGATGGGCTGACGGTGATACCGCCGGATCGCGTGGCGGCGTTCGTGTCGCAGCTGCCGGTCGGCAAGCTGCACGGCGTGGGGCCCGCCACCAAAGCCCGACTCGAGGCGCTGGACGTGGCGACCTGCGCGGACCTACGCCGCCTGCCACGCGAACGACTGCTAGAGGAGTTCGGCAAGTTCGGCCAGCGGCTGTTCGAGCTGGCCCGCGGCATCGACGAGCGCCCGGTGAAGGTGGAACGGGAGCGCAAGTCGGTCAGCGTCGAGAGCACCTTCGACCGCGACCTGCCCGACCTGGCCAGCGCCCAGGCGGCGCTTTCGCCGCTCTGCGACAAGCTAGTCCAACGCCTGGCCCGGCACGGCGAGCCGGCGGTCGCCGGCCTGTTCGTCAAGGTGCGCTTCGACGACTTCAGCCTGACCACGCTGGAAAGCCGCGGCCAGGCCATCGACCGCGACAGCTACCAGCGCCTGCTGGAACAGGCCTGGGCCCGGGCCTCGCGCCCGGTGCGCCTGCTGGGCGTGGGCGTTCGGCTGCAGCCGGAGGCCGCCCGTCAGCAGCTGACGCTGCCCCTCTAGGCATCTCGCCCCGGCGGCTGGCGCCGCCTCCCGGCCATAAGGCAGAAAAAGAGCGCAGGAAAAGAGCGCCGGGTCAGGCCGTCAAGACGGAGCCGGCCACGCACGGGCCGGCTCGAAGACGGGCGCCTCAGCGGCGCCGGTCAGGCAAACACCACCGTCTTGTTGCCGTGCACCAGCACGCGGTCCTCGAGGTGCCAGCGCAGGCCGCGGGCCAGCACGGTCTTCTCGACGTCGCGACCGAAACGCACCAGATCGTTGGGCGTGTGGCAGTGGCTGACCCGGTGGATGTCCTGCTCGATGATCGGGCCGGCATCCAGCTCCTGGGTGACGTAGTGGCAGGTGGCCCCGATCAGCTTCACGCCGCGCTGGTAGGCCTGATGGTAGGGCTTGGCCCCGGCGAAGGACGGCAGGAAGCTGTGATGGATATTGATCACGCGACCGGCGTAGCGCTCGCAGAGGCTCGGCGGCAGGATCTGCATGTAACGGGCCAGCACGATGGTGTCGGCCCGCGCTTCCTCGACCAGGCGCTGCACTTCAGAGAAGGCGATCGACTTGTCCGCGGGATCGACCGGCACGTGATGGTAGGGAATGCCGTGCCATTCGACCAGCGACCGCATGTCCTCATGATTGGAGATGACCGCGGCGATGTCGCAGTCCAGCTCGTTGGCCGTCCAGCGATAGAGCAGGTCCACCAGGCAGTGGCTCTCGCGGGACACCATCAGCACCACGCGCTGTCGCGTCTGGGTGTCGGTCAGCGACCAGTCCATCTCGAATTCGTCGGCGATCGGGGCGAAGGCGTCGCGCAGCGTCTCGGCGGACATGCCGATGGAATCCGCGAGTATCACGTAGCGCATGAAGAAGCGCCCGGACTCCAGGTCGGAGTGCTGGCTGGCCTCGGTGATGGAGCCGCCCTGCCCGGCGATGAAGCTCGAGACACGCGAGACGATCCCCAGGCGATCGGGGCAGGAAACCACGAGACGGTAGTAGTGTGACATCGAAAGACCGTAGATTGGATAAGCCGAATAATCCCCCATTGTAGCGAAATCCTGCCCGTCGAGTCAGACCCCGCGCGTCCGAGGCGTCGCGTTGTGACGCCGTGCCACCATCCCGTATAGTGATCGGCACATTTTCCGTCGACGTCCCTTCGATGCCACAACCCCGCGCCCAGATCCGCCCCCGCCGCCGACCTCCCTTGCGTTTCCTGCCGCTGGGTGGCTGCGGTGAGATCGGCATGAACCTCAACCTCTATGGGTATGCAGAAAAGGAGCACGAGGAGCGCTGGATCGCCGTGGACTGCGGCATGATGATCCGCCAGGACCTGCCGGACAGCCCGCTGCAGGTGCCCGATCTGTCCACCCTGGACACGCTGGGCATCGCGCCCGAGGCGCTGATCATCACCCACGGGCACGAGGACCATATCGGGGCCGCCGCCTGGCTGTGGCCGCAGTGGGGCTGCCCGATCCACGCCACGCCGTTGGCGGCGGGGCTGCTGCGCGCCAAGTTCGCCGAACGCGGCCTGTCGCAGTCGGCGATCCACGTCATCGAGCCCGGCGAGGCGCTGAGCGTCGGCCCCTACAGCCTGCGCTACCTGCCGCTCACCCACTCGATTCCCGAGAGCTGCGCGCTGCTGATCACCGCGGGCTCGCATCGCGTGCTGCACACCGGTGACTGGAAGCTGGATCCCGAGCCGCTGATCGGCCCCGCCGTGGATGCCGAGCTCTATCGCGCCCTGGCGCCGGTCGATCTGGTGGTCGGCGATTCCACCAACGCCCCCCTCCCCGGCCACTCGCGCAGCGAGGGCGAGGTCGCCGAGGCCCTGACCCGCGCCATCGAAGGCTGTCGGGGACGCGTGGTGGTGAGCTGCTTCGCCAGCAACCTGGCCCGGGTGCTGGCCATCGGCCGCGCCGCCGAGCGCTGCGGCCGGCGCGTCGCGCTGATGGGGCGCTCCATGGAGCGCATGGTCGGCGTGGCCCGCGGCCTCGGCTATCTGGACGACATGCCGCCGCTTGTCCCGATCTCCGACATGGGCTACCTGCCGCCCGAGGAAGTGCTGGTGATCGCCACCGGCAGCCAGGGCGAACCGCGGGCGGCGCTGTCACGACTGGCGCGGGGCCGCCATCCCCACGTCGAGCTGGAAGCCGGCGACAGCGTGATCTTCTCCTCCAAGGCGATTCCCGGGAACGAGCGCCTGATCGAGCGGCTCAAGCGCGGCCTGAGTCATCTCGGCGTGTCGCTGCTCGACGAGAGCAATCATGAAGAGCTGCACGCCTCCGGACACCCCGCCCAGGACGAACTGACCACCTTCTACGGCTGGTCTCGCCCGCGCCATTTGCTGCCGGTACACGGCGAGCCTCGCCATCAGCAGGCCCATCAAAGCCTCGCGCAGTCGCTCGGCATCGAGGCGCCGATCATCCCGCGCAACGGCGACATGATTCGCCTCGACGCCGACGGCCTGCATCGGGAAGCCCGCCACGCCCAGACGCCGCGCATCATTCATCAGGACGAAGTCGCTCGCCTGCCAGGCCTGGGCGGCGGCGAGGCGCGCCACGGACAGCTGCATCTGGCCCTCACGGTCATGGCCACCGAGCAAGGGTGGACGCGCATCGGGCGCCTGCTGCTGGATGTCAGCGAGGCCAGCCCGCTGGACGAGGATGCCTTCGTCGACTGGCTGGACGACTGTCTGGACGACATTCAGGTGGAGTCGCTGGCGGATCTTCGTCTAGCCCTGCGGCCGCGCATGCTCGCCTGGTTCGGCGATCACCTGCGCCGGATGCCGGAGATCCATCTGCAGATCCTCGCCGCCGAGGCCGAGACGTCGGGATAACGCGGCAAGCGGCAAGCGGCAAGCGGCAAGCGGCAAGCGGCAAGCGGCAAGCGGCAAGCGGCAAGCGGCAAGCGGCAAGCGGCAAGCGGCAAGCGGCAAGCGGCAAGCGGCAAGTCGACAGCCTGAAACCGCCCGAAGCAAAAGAAACCCCCGAAGGCTACACCTCCGGGGGTTTCTTTTAGCTCGGCGCTTGTAGCTCGGCGCTTGTAGCTCGGCGCTTGTAGCTCGGCGCTTGTAGCTCGGCGCTTGTAGCTCGGCGCGTCACGCCTTGTCGGCGGCCTTCTTCGGCGGACGACCGCGCTTGCGCTGGGGCTGCTCGGGCACCAGATCCTCGACGGAAAGCCCCGCCTCGTTGATCTGTTCGCGAATCTCGGCGAGCTTGCGAGCCTTGTCGGCTTCCTCTTCCTGGCGCTGACGCTCCTCGTCATTCTTCTGCTCGATGACTTCGCCGATGACCTCGGCCAGCTTGTGCAGTTGCTCCATGCTGAGCTGACGAGCCGCCGCACGGGCCACGTTCTTGTTGCGAGCGATACGCTCCAGGGTTTGCTCGGTCATTGCCCCCTCCAGGACGCTGATTGATGGCCGGTTACAGTCAACCGATAACGATAAAAGTATATGCTCTACGGCAGGGTTGGCAAGCAATGTTGGCAAGAAAAAGCCGCCGGAAATATCGCGCATACCGCGAAGAAAGAAGGAGGCATCGCGACAGCGAGGAGAGGATTGCTCTGGAAAAGTCGTGCGAATGACTCGGGAAGGAAGCACGGCCGGGAGACCGATAATGCCTGATTCCCGGCCCAGGCGAGTGTCGTTAGCCGCCGGTCATGTTCATGAAGCGCACCACCTGCACATCGCCATCGGTGGTGAAGTGGTGTCGCTCGGGTTTGAGCGGCATGGCCTTGATGATCGCCGCCTTGAGCGCCTCGATATCGCCGGGGTGACGGCGCATCACGGCGCGTAGGTCCACCGAGTGTTCGTTGCCCAGACACAGCAGCAGCCGGCCCTCCGCCGTGACGCGCACCCGATTGCAGCTGGAGCAGAAGTTGTGGCTGTGCGGCGAGATGAAACCGACCCGGGTATCGCTGTCCGGCATGCGGAAATAGCGCGACGGCCCGAGCGTCGATTCGGTGGTCGGCAGCAGGGTGTGACGCGTCTCGACCAGCGCCTGCACCTCGTCGCTGGAACAGAAGGTTTCCTCGCGCCCGTGATCGGAGACCTCGCCCAGCGGCATCTCCTCGATGAAGCTGATGTCGAGCCCCTCGCGGCGGGCGAAGTCGACCAGATCGATGACCTCGTCGTCGTTGCGCCCCTTGAGGATGACGGCGTTGAGCTTGATGCGCTCGAAACCGGCCGCCTTGGCGGCGCGAATGCCGTCGATCACCCGCTGCAGATCACCGGTACGGGTCAGCCGCCGGAAGCGCTCCGGGTCCAGCGAATCGATGCTGATATTGAGCCGCTGGAGACCGCCCTCACGCAGGCGCTCGGCATACCGGGGCAGACTGGCACCGTTGGTGGTCATGGCGAAGTCCTTGAGCCCCGGCAAAGCGCCGATGTCATCCACCAGACGATCGATGTCGCGCCGCACCAGCGGCTCGCCGCCGGTCAGACGCACCTTCTCCACCCCGAGTTCGGTAAAGGCGCGGGCCACCAGCGCCAGCTCCTCCAGGGTCAGCACCTGGGCACGAGGCAGAAAGGTCATCTCCTCGCTCATGCAGTAGACGCAGCGAAAATCGCAGCGATCAGTCACCGAGATACGCACGTAGCGCACCCGCCTGCCGAAGTCGTCGATGAGCTCGTCGGTCATGATGACACCTCCCAGCGCTCGGCATCGCGATGATCGGTCTGGCGCTCGGCCACCCAATAATCACCGCTGGCCGTGTGCTCCTTCTTCCAGAAGGGAGCACGGGTCTTAAGATAATCCATGATGAAGTCGCAGGCCTCGAAGGCGGCTCGCCGATGGGCACTGGCGACCACCACCAGCACGATGGGGTCGCCCGGCAACAGCCGGCCGATGCGATGAATCACCCGCACCCCCTGCAGGGGCCAGCGGGACTCGGCCTCATCGACGATGGCCTCGAGAGCGGCCTCGGTCATGCCCGGGTAGTGTTCCAGGCTGAGCGCCTGCACCTCGGGACGTTCATTGAAGTCTCGCACCAGGCCGGTAAACCCGACCACGGCGCCGATATCGGTGCGCGCTTCGATCAACCGGCGCTGTTCCTCGCCGGCGTCGAAGGCCTGTTGTTGTACTCGCACACGTGACATGGTCAGCCTCCGGTGACCGGGGGGAAGAAGGCCACCTCGTCCTCGGCGGTCAGCGGCGTGGCATTGCCCGCCATCACCTGATTGACCGCGCACAGCACGCGCCCCTCGTCGAGGCCGGCGAAGCGCGGGTCCGAGGCCTTGAGGGCGGCCTTGAGCCCGCCCACGTCGGCCCGCTCGAGGGCATCGAAGGGCAACGACACCTCGCCGACCCCGAGGCGCTCGCGAAGCTCGGCGAGGCATTTCACCAGGATGCAGGGCTCGCCGGCGGCACAGCGCGCCCCGAGCGAGACCTCGCCGGCCTCGCCCTCGCCGGTGACGATCGGGGCCTCGGCGACCTCGCCTTCCCGAGCGTAGTCCCCGGACTTGCCGCCGGTCTTGGTCTCGAGGCGGATCTCGCCGATCTCCATCGCCTTGTCCACCGCCTTGCACATGTCGTAGAGCGTGAGGCAGGCCACGGACACGGCGGTCAGCGCTTCCATCTCGACGCCGGTGCGGCCGTTGAGCCGGCAGGTGGCGGAGACGCGCACGCTGGCACTGGCCTCGTCGAGCTCGAAGTCCACGCTGACCTTGGACAGCGCCAGCGAATGGCACAGCGGGATCAGCTCGTGAGTGCGCTTGGCGGCCTGGATGCCGGCGATGCGGGCCGTGGCCAGCACGTCGCCCTTGGGCAGTTCGCCATCGGCGAGCAGCGCCAGGGTCTCCGGGCGCATGCGAATGGCCCCGGAAGCACGCGCCTCACGGCGGCTCTCGGCCTTCTCGCCGACGTCAACCATGTGGGCTTCGCCGCGGGCGTTGAGGTGGGTCAGGCTCATAAAGGCGCCTCATGACAGTCGAAAAAGGGGTTGGATGGCCACCGCCTCACCGGGTTCGACAACGGCACGCGCCGCATCGATCTCGATCAGGCAGTCGGCAGCCACCATGGAAGACAGGATACCGGAGCCCTGGGCCTCGGTGGGCCGCACCCACAGCCGTCCCTCGTCGTCGCTGCGACAGGTGGCGCGCAGGAAATCGGTGCGCCCGACGCGGCCCTTGAGCGACGTCTCGGCCAGGGCCGTGTGGCGCCGCGGGGCGAGATCGTCACGCCCCTGGAGTCGCCTCAGCAGCGGCGCCACGAACTGCAGGAAGGTCACCATCGCCGCCACCGGGTTGCCGGGCAGGCCGATGAAGGGCACCTCCCGCTCGCCGAGCGTGCCGCAGGCCAGCGGTCGCCCGGGGCGAATGGCCAGCCGCCAGAAGGCCAGCCGGCCGACGCCCTCCAGCGCCTGGCGGGTGAAGTCGGCCTGCCCCGCCGACACGCCGCCGCTGGTCAGGACCAGATCGGCACCGCGGGCGGCACCGCCGAGCGCCTCGACCAGCGCCTCATGGTCATCGTCGAGGATGCCGAGATCGATCACCTCGGCGCCATGCTCGGCCAGCAGGCCGGCCAGCGAGAAACGGTTGGCATCATAGATGCCGGCCGACGGCAGCGCCTCGCCCGGGGCGGTGACCTCGTCGCCGGTGGAGAAGATCGCCACCCGGGGCCGACGATGCACGGCGGCCTCGGCGAGGCCCAGCGAGGCCAGCAGGCCCAGCTCGGCCGCCCCCAGGCGGGTCCCGGCGGCCAGCGCCGGCTGACCGCGGGCGATGTCCTCGCCGGCCTGGCGCACGTTCTGGCCGCGACACACGGTCTCCGGCCGCTCCACCGCGACGTCATCACCGGTGACGCTCAGCTGCTCGCCCATGATCACGGTATCGGCGTCCGGCGGCAACGGGGCCCCGGTGGTGATCGTCACGCACTCGCCGGCGGCCAGCGGCGCCTCGCGGCGATGCCCGGCCAGCACGGCACCCACCCGGCGCCAGCGAGCGGGACGCTCGCCATCCGCCTCGTCATCGCCCCATGCCAGCGCGATGCCGTCCATGGCGGCATTGGTGTTCTGCGGCACATCGATGGGCGAGCGCAGCGCCTCGGCCAGCACCCGGCCCTGCAGCGCGGACAGCGCCACCCGCTCGGCGGGCAGCGGCCCCGCCACCAGCGCCATCAAGGCCTCACGGGCCTCGTCCGGCGACAGCGTGCGCTCGCCGAGATCGAAGCAGGACAGCGTCATGACGCCGCGTCCTCGCCCCGAGGGCGACGCCGGTCAGGCCAGCGTGACGGCCAGGCGGCGATCCAGTCGGCGAGTCGTTCGGGATCGTTCAGGTCGAGCCGCTCGACGTCGTCGGGCAGATCAGGCTCGCCGTCGCTGGCCACCGCCACGATCCAGGCGTCCTCGGCCGCGCGCAGCGGCTTGCCCACCGCCTCACGGTAGAGCTCGAGCTTGGGCAGCGACCAGGCCTTGAAGCCTTCGACCAGCACCAGGTCCGGCCGCTGAGGGCGCACCATCTCGATCAGCTCGGCGAGATCGGCCTCCTCGCGATCGGGGGTCTCCATCATCAGCGCGACCCGGGCCCGGGACGCCACCAGGATCGGCTCGGCGCCGGCCTGACGCAGGCGATGGCTGTCCTTGCCCGGCTGATCGACGTCGAAGGCGTGATGGGCATGCTTGATCACCGCCACCCGCAGGCCGCGCTCGCGCAGCGCCGGCAGCAGGCGCTCCAGCAGCGTCGTCTTGCCGGTGCCGCTCCAGGCGGCAATGCCCAGCAGCGGCAGGTCATCCTCCAGCGGCACGGAGCCGACGGGTGTGTCGCTCATGGGCGCAGTGTCTCCCGGCGACGCGCTTCCAGGCGCCGCGTGTCATCCAGGGTGTTGAGATTGACGAAGGCCTCGGCGCGGTCCGACATGTCCACCGCGCACCAGGCATGTCGCGCGATCCAGCGGTCGACCTTGCGCTCGCCGGCGGCCAGCGCCTGGCCCAGGTCGTCGACCAGCGAGCGGCGCAGCAGCATCACCACCGGCTGCAGGCGCTCGCCGTCGTGGGCCACCGCGATATCGGCGTCGCCTCGGCCCGCCACGAGCCGCGCCACCAGGTCGTCCGGCAGCGCCGGGCAATCGCAGGGCACCGCCACCACCCAGTCGCTGGCCGCCGAGCGCAGGCCGCTGTAGAGGCCCATCAACGGGCCCATGTAGCCCGCCTCGGCGTCGGCGATGACCCGATCGGCCCACTCGGCGTAGGCCTCGGGATGCCGGTTGGCGCTGATCAACAGCTCCGCCACCCGCCCGACCAGCGGCGCGATGGCATGGCTCACCAAAGGACGGCCGTCGAAGGGCGCGAGCCCCTTGTCGCATCCGCCCATGCGGCGGCCCTGGCCGCCGGCCAGCACCAGTCCAGTGAGGGCATCACGCTCTATCACGACCCGGCTCCCGCGAGGCATTCGGTAGTGCGTCCCATGATGCCTCAGCGCCACGATGGGTGCCATGTCCACAGAGGCAGCGCCCTGTCCGAGACCGACCTTTGACGTCGCGCCTTATCGTCGCCGCCGGGAGACGGTATCATCCGTCCATAATTCTGCACGACAGATGCTTCGCCGACCGACAGAGGACCGCCACCCGCACGCGGACAAACGACGATGGAAGACGGTTTCAATGTAGGCGCACGGCTGCGCCAGCTACGCAAGGAAAAGGGGCTCTCCCAGCGCGAGCTCGCCAAGCGCGCCAAGGTGACCAACAGCAGCATCTCGCTGATCGAACAGAACAGCGTCAGCCCGTCGGTGAGCTCGCTGAAGAAGATCCTCGACGCCCTGCCGGTGTCGATCAGCACCTTCTTCGCCGGCGAGGAGGCCAGCCACCCCCGGCCCTTCTACAAGGCCAGTGAGCTCACCGAGATCGGCGATGGCCTGCTGTCCTGGCGACTGGTGGCGGCGCGCCGCCCGGATCGGCGCATGTCGATCCTGCACGAGCGCTACCCGCCCGGCGCCGACAGCGGCGCGGACATGCTGGAACACGACGGCGAGGAAGGCGGCGTGGTGATCTCGGGCCAGATCGAGATCACCGTCAGCGGCGAGGTGGAGGTGCTGTCACAGGGCGATGGCTACTACTTCGACTCGCGCCTGCCCCACCGCTTTCGCAATGTCGGCGACGAGGAGTGCGTGATCGTCAGCGCCAACACCCCGCCGTCGTTCTCCGACGGCGGGGAAGAGCTGCATCACGGCTGAGCGCGCTCACTCACCGGCGCGATAGAGCCACTGGATGCTGGAGAAATCGCGCTGGCCGCTGCCCTGGGCGCTGTGCAACGCGAACAGGTTGCGCGCCTGGGAGCCCATGGGCACGCTGGCCCGAGCCTTGAGCGCCAGCTCCCAGGCCAGGCCCAGATCCTTGGCCATCAGGTCAGTCAGAAAGCCGCCCTGATAGTCTCGCGACGCCGCCGAGCCTTCCATCACCCCCGGCCAGGGGTTGTAGACGTTGAGCGCCCAGTTGCCGCCGCTGCTCTGCTTCATGATCTCGGACAGCACCGCCGGGTCGAGCCCGTTCTTCACCCCCAGCGCCAGCGCCTCGGCGGTGCCGCTCATCAGGATGCCGAGCAGCATGTTGTTGCAGATCTTGGCGACCTGCCCCGCCCCGACGTCCCCGGCGTGGAAGATGTTCTTGCCCATGACCTCGAGCACCGGCCGGGCCTGCTCGAAGCCTGACTCGCTGCCGCCGACGATGAAGGTCAGCGTGCCGGCCTTGGCCCCGCCGATTCCCCCGGAGACCGGCGCGTCCAGATAGCTCAGCCCCCGCTCGGCCGCCGCTGCGCCGACCCGGCACGCATCGTCCGGCGAGATGGTCGAGGCATCGATCACCAGCGGCTTGTGCGTCAGCGCATCGAGCAACCCGGGCGCCCCATCGCGGCCGAGGTAAAGGCCGAGCACGTGGGCCCCGGCCGGCAGCATGGAAATGACCACCTCGGCGTCGCAACAGGCCGCCTCGGCGCTGTCGGCGCGCCGGGCGCCCTGCCCCTCGAGCTCCGCCATGGCGGCCTCGACCAGGTCGAAGACGCAGACGTCGTGGCCCGCACTCAGCAGGTTGGCGGCCATCGGCGAACCCATGTTGCCGAGTCCGATAAAAGCGATGTTCATGGCGTGGCTCCTTGTCTTGTTGTATTGGCAAACCCTGAAAAATCACGGCCCGGAGGCCGTCAGCCGACCCGCTGCCCGACGCCCAGATCCCTCAACGGATGCGCCTCGCTCGACCACGGCGAGGCGAGCATCGCCTGGAGGTCGGCCTCCGGCACGCTGGCCACATCGGCATGCGACCAGCGCGGCGTCTTGTCCTTGTCGACCAGCAGCGCGCGCACGCCTTCGGCCAGATCGCCGCGCTGGCAGCACTGCACCGAGAGCCCGAGCTCGTCGCGGAAGGCGTCGGCCAGCCCGGTGTGGCGATGACGCTCGAGCATCCGCCACACCAGGTGCGCGGTCAGCGGACAGCCGGCGGCGAGGCGCGCGCGATTGGCCGCGAGCCACGCATCGTCACGGTCGTCGGCGAGAATGCGCGCCACGGCATCGGCGGCACTCGTCTCGCCGACCAGCGACTGCAGGTGATCGCGCCGTGGCCAGACCTGCCCCTCCGGGGCCTGCTCGCGGGCCTCGAAGCGGTCGAGCACCCCTTCCACCGCCAGCCGGCACGCCGCCGGGGCATGATCGCCGTGGTCGGCCTCGACCAGGGCGGCGAGCAGATCATCGCGGCGCGCGCGGGGCACGAAGCGATCGGCCAGCCCCAGGTCCAGGGCATCGCGGGCGTTGAGCTGGGCCCCGGTCAGCCCCAGGTAGGCGCCGATGCCGGGCGGCATGCGATTGAGGAACCAGCTCGCGCCGATGTCGGGGTAGAGCCCGATGGTGATCTCGGGCATGGCGATCAGGGTGGTCTCGGTGACCACACGCTGGAAGCCGCCGGCCAGCAGCCCCAGGCCGCCGCCCATGACGATGCCGTCGCCCCACACCAGCAGCGGCTTGGGATAGGTGTGGATGCGGTGATCCAGCCGGTACTCGGCGGTGAAGTAGCGCGTGGCGAAGGTCTCGTCACGGGCCGCGTCGTCGGCCAGCGATCGATACAGCGCCACCACGTCGCCGCCGGCGCAGAAGGCCTTGCCGCCGGTGCCTTCCAGCCACACCGCCACCACCCGCTCGTCCCGCGCCCAGGCCTCGAGCCGGTCTTCCAGCAGCTGGATCATCTCCAGCGACAGCGCATTCAGCGCCTTGGGCGCATTGAGGGTCGCCACGCCGATCCGGCCGCCGCCGCGCGTGGGGAGTTCGTCGAAGCTGACCACGGGGTCCGACATCACTGTCTCCTGATAGTCCGTGTGAGAGAGTCCGTACGAGGGTGACGGCCGTCCGCCGGCCGCTCCCGGGTGTCGGGTCACTGCAGGCCTTCGACGACGCCGTCGGCCAGCAGCCGGCGAGCGACGATCAGCCGCATGATCTCGTTGGTGCCCTCGAGGATCTGGTGCACGCGCGTGTCGCGCACCAGCCGCTCGAGGGGATATTCGCGGATATAACCATAGCCACCGTGCAGCTGCAGGGCCTCGTTGCAGACGTTGAAGCCCATGTCGGTGGCGAAGCGCTTGGCCATGGCGCAGTGGGCGGTGGCCTCCGGGTCGCCCTGGTCGAGCCGCCAGGCGGCGTGGCGCACCATCAGCCGTGCCGCGCTGAGCTCGCTGGCCATGTCGGCCAGCTTGAACTGCAGCGCCTGGAAGCTCGCCAGCTCGCGACCGAACTGCTTGCGCTCGCCCAGGTAGTCCCGCGACAGCGTCAGCGCCTGCTGGGCCGCGCCCAGCGAGCAGCTGGCGATATTGAGCCGCCCGCCGTCGAGCCCCTTCATGGCGAAGCGGAAGCCTTCGCCCTCCTCGCCCAGCCGGTTGCCCACCGGCACGCGCACGCCGTCGAAGCTGATCAGGCAGGTGGGCTGGCTCTTCCAGCCCATCTTCTCTTCCTTCTTGCCGACCGCGATGCCGGCGGCATCGGCCGGCACCAGGATCGCCGAGATGCCGCCAGCGCCGCTGTCCGGCGCGCCGGTGCGCGCCATCACCACCAGCACCTGGGTCGCGCCGGCGCCGGAGATAAACATCTTGCTGCCGGAAATCACGTACTCGTCGCCGTCACGCACCGCCCGGGTGGTGAGGCTGGCGGCGTCCGAGCCGGCGCCCGGCTCGGTGAGGCAGTAGGAGCCCAGGGCGTCACCCGCTATCATGGCCGGCAGATAGCGCTCGCGCAGGGCATCGCTGCCCCAGCTGGCGACCATCCAGGTCACCATGTTGTGAATGGTGAGGTAGGCGGTGGTACTGATGCAGCCCTGGGCCAGGCGCTCGAAGATCAGCGAGGCATCGAGTCGCGACAGCCCCAGCCCGCCGTGTTCCTCCGGGGTATAGAGGCCGAGGAAGCCGGCCTCGCCGGCCCGACGGATGACGTCGACGGGAAAATGGCTGCGGGCGTCCCAGTCGGCGGCATGATCGGCCAGCTCGGCCCGGGCAAAGTCGGCGGCCGCATCGGCCAGCGCTCGCTGGTCTTCGGTCAGCGCAAAATCCATGGAAACACCTCCGTCGAGAGAATCGGGAACGGCCGAGTGCCGGGCCAGCGATGCACATCCGCGGGATCCTCCCGGCGGCTATCGCCAACCTAGCAATGGCTCGGGTTATCCCATATCCCGCCATGGTCTAACAAGCACTTTACGTTAACGTAAACCTCGTCTAGGGTTCTCGGACGAGGTGGGAAACCGCCGGTGGACCACCCGGCTACAGGATCGATCACATGACGCGAACGCCCTCCCAGGCACAGGACAGCGACAACGACGCCCTACCCCGGCAGCAGCGCACCTACACCATCGGGGAGCTGGCCCAGATCTTCGAGGTCACGCCCCGCACCATTCGCTTCTACGAGCAGGAGGGCCTGCTGGCCCCCTCGCGCCAGGGGCAGAAGCGCATCTACCGCGAGAAGGATCGCGTGCGCCTCAAGCTGACCCTGCGCGGCAAGCGCCTGGGCTTCTCGCTGGCCGAGATCCGCGAGGTGGTGATGATGTACGACGCCATGCCGGACGGTAACGCGCGCCAGCTCAAGCGGCTGCTGGAGCTGCTGGCGGAGAAGCGGGCCAACCTGGAGCGCCAGCTCGAGGACATCCGCCTGATGCGCCTGGAGATCGACGATGTGGATCAGCGGGCGCGGGACGTGCTGCGCCAGCTGGAGGACACGCCGTAGCCGGGGCGGCCACCGAGGCAGGGTTTCCCGATTTTCCCGAGACAACACCGCCATGTCCCGAGATAACACAACAAAGAGAGCCACCATGCCACGCCAGCCTCGACACGCCAGCTATCTGAGCGGCATCAGCGACACCCCTCTCAAGGGCCAGACCATCGGCGACTGCTTCGACGACACGGTCGCGCGCTTCCCCGACCGGGACGCCCTGATCAGCCGCCACCAGGGCCTGCGCTACCGCTGGCGGGAGCTGCAGGACGCGGTGAACCGCGCGGCCCGCGCGCTGATGGCGCTGGGCGTGGCCAAGGGCGATCGGGTCGGCATCTGGTCGCCCAACACCGCCGAGTGGGCCATCACCCAGTTCGCCACCGCCAAGATCGGCGCCATCCTGGTCAACATCAATCCCAGCTACCGCACCCACGAGCTGGAGTATGCGCTGCGCCAGTCCGGCACCTCGACGCTGATCCTGCAGGGGCAGTTCAAGACCACCGACTACGTAGCGATGCTGGCCGAGCTGGTGCCGGAGCTCGATGACGTCGCGCCCGCGGACCTCACGAGCGCCACCCTGCCCAACCTCAGGCGGGTGATCTGCCTGGATGGCGCCCGGGCGCTGTCCGGCATGCACAGCTGGGCGACCATGCTCACCCACGCCGACCGGGTCAGCGACGCGCAGCTGGCCGAGCGACAGGCCGAACTCGAGTTCGACGAGCCGATCAATATCCAGTACACCTCTGGCACCACCGGCGCCCCCAAGGGCGCCACGCTCTCCCACCACAACATCCTCAACAACGGCTTCTTCGTCGCCCGCACCCTCGACCTCACCGAGGCCGATCGCATGGTGATCCCGGTGCCGCTCTACCACTGCTTCGGCATGGTGATGGGCAACCTCGGCTGCATGACCCACGGCGCGGCGATGATCTATCCCGGTGACGGCTTCGACCCGCAGGCCACCCTGGCGGCGGTGGCCGAGGAGCGCGCCACCGCGCTCTACGGCGTGCCGACCATGTTCATCGCCGAGCTGGAGCATCCCGAGTTCGAGCATTTCGATCTCTCCAGCCTGCGCACCGGCGTCATGGCCGGCTCGATCTGCCCCATCGAGGTGATGCGCAAGGTCATCGAGCGCATGCACATGCAGGGCGTGACCATCTGCTACGGCATGACCGAGACCAGCCCGGTGAGTCTGCAGACCCGCACCGATGCCCCGCTCGAGCAACGCGTGACCACCGTCGGCAGCATCCATCCGCACCTGGAGGTCAAGCTGGTCGATCCCGGCACCGGCGCCCTGGTGCCGCGCGGCGAGCCCGGGGAGCTGTGCACCCGGGGCTACAGCGTGATGCTCGGCTACTGGCACAACGAGGAGGCGACCGCCAAGGCCATCGACGACGCCGGCTGGATGCACACCGGCGATCTGGCGACCATGGACGACGACGGCTATGTGGCCATCGTCGGGCGCATCAAGGACATGATCATCCGCGGCGGCGAGAACATCTATCCGCGCGAGATCGAGGACTTCCTCTACACCCACCCGGCGATCTCGGATGTACAGGTCATCGGCGTGCCCGACGACAAGTACGGCGAGGAGGTGATGGCCTGGGTCAAGCTCGCCGAGGATGAGACCCTCGACGAGGACGGGCTCAAGGCCTTCTGCCAGGGCAGGATCGCCCACTACAAGATCCCGCGCTACGTGAAGTTCGTCGACGACTTCCCGATGACCGTCACCGGCAAGATCCAGAAGTTCAAGATGCGCGAGGAGGCGACGCACGAGCTGGGACTGGCGTAGGCGCCGAGCGCCGAGCGCCGAGCGCCGAGCAGAATAGTGCTCACCTGCCGACTCGAACGCCACGAAAAAACCTCCAGCGAGGTGACTCTGCTGGAGGTTTTTTCTTGGCTGCTTGGCTGCTTGGCTGCTTGGCTGCTTGGCTGCTTGGCTGCTTGGCTGCTTGGCTGCTTGGCTGCTTGGCTGCTTGGCTGCTTGGCTGCTTGGCTGCTTGGCTGCTTGGCTGCTTGGCTGCTTGGCGCTTACATGCCCTTGGGCGCGAAGATCCCCGGCGCGTTGCGCCAGTAGCCCTTGTAGTCCATGCCGAAGCCGAACACGTAGCGATCCTCTACCTCGAGGCTGCAGTAGTCGGCCTTGAGATCCGGCATCGCCTTGCGATCGTGACGCTTGTCGACCAGCACCGCGGTGGAGATGCTGGCGGCACCGGCCTCGCGGCAGTAATCGAGGATGGCGGCCAGCGTGGAGCCCTCATCGAGGATGTCATCGACGATCACCACGTGACGGCCGGCCATCGGCACTTCGGGGGACACGCGCCAGAACAGCTCGCCGCCGCGGGTGCCGCCGCGATAGCGAGTGGCATGCAGGTAATCGACCTCGAGCGGGAAACCGAGCCGGGTCAGCAGGTGGCCGGTGGTGATCAGGCCGCCGTTCATCACGCAGTAGAACACCGGCAGCTTGTCGCCCAGGTCGGTCGCGATCTCTTCGGCCATGCGGTCCAGGGCACGCTCGACCTCTTCCTGGCTGATCAGGCAATCGGCGGAATCCATGACCTCACGCATGTCCGACAGGGACGGGAGGGCATTGGCATCGAGTTTAGGCATCGTCAGCTCGTCGTAGTTCGAAAGTCAGAGTTCGAAATTCAGGAAACCGTCAGTCGGCGGCCATGGCCTCGAGGTGCGCATGCACCCGACGCCAGCGCGACAGCGCCACGAGCGCGTCGAGATCGGGGCGCGCCCGGCCGTAGCGCAGCTTGGCGGCGCGCTTGGTGGTGCGGCCCTCGCAGGCCTCGACCACCTCGAGGGCGGCGGCGCGATCGTTGCACACCAGCAGCATGTCGCAGCCGGCCTCCAGGGCCAGACGGGCACGCTCGGCGGGCGCGCCGACGCTGGTCGCGCCGGCCATGCTCAGATCATCGGAGAAGATCGTGCCCTTGAAGCCCAGCGACTCGCGCAGCATCCCGAGCCAGGCCGGCGAGAATCCGGCCGGGCGGTGGTCGAAGGCCGAATACACCACATGGGCCGGCATGATGCCGCCGAGACGCGACGACAGGGACGCGAAAGGCACCAGGTCACGCTCGCGCAGCGCCTCGAAGGGGCGCGCGTCCACCGGCAGCTCGTGGTGCGAGTCCGCGGCCACGCCACCGTGTCCGGGAAAATGCTTCCCCACCGAGGCCATGCCGGACTCGTGCAGCCCTTCGACGAAGGCACCGGCCAGCTGCGTCACCACCTCGGGATCGGCACCGAAGCTGCGATCACCGATCACCGTGGACTGGCCGTCGTCGACGTCGAGCACCGGCGCGAAGCTGAGATCCAGCCCGCAGGCCGCCATTTCCATGCCGAGCAGCCAGCCGGTGTCCTGGCACAGGCGTCGGGCGACTTCGGGCGCCGCCCGATGCTCACGGCCGAGCCGGCCCATGGCCGGCAGTCGGGTCACCCCCTCACGCAGGCGCTGCACGCGCCCGCCCTCCTGGTCGATGGCCAGCAACAGTTCCGGGCGCACCTGCCGGATCGACCGGCACAGTCCCCGCACCTGGGCCGCATCTTCGACGTTGCGGCCGAAGAGAATCACACCACCAACCGCGGGACGCATCAGCAGCTCGCGCTCCTCATCACGCAGCTGCGTCCCTTCCAGGTCCAGCATCACCGGTCCGAGCGTCTGGGTCATGTTCGCCTTCCTGACGGATGAAGGGAGGCGATTCTAGACCAAAGCCAGCGCCGACGACAGTCCGCGGCACCCCCCCTCGTTTGAGAAGATAGATGACCCCGGACAAGTCGTCGCGGGCTCCGTAGAATGGGCGCCATCACCTTCTCGCCCTACTACCCGCGGATAAGGAGCGTCCCTTGCCTGTCGATCTTCCCCCTGTGCTGCTGTGGCCGCTGGCTGCGGTGATCGGTCTGTGCCTCGGCAGTTTCCTCAATGTGGTGATCACCCGCCTGCCGGTCATGCTGATGCGCGAGTGGCGCGCCGAGGCCCGCGAGGCGCTGGAGCTCGAGGCCGAAGACACCCCGACCTTCCACCTGGCCGCGCCGCGTTCGATGTGTCCGCGCTGCGAGTCGCCGATCGCCTGGCACGACAACATCCCGCTGCTCGGCTGGCTGAAGCGCCGCGGGCGCTGCGCCCACTGCGATACGCGCATCAGCCCCCAGTACCCGCTGGTGGAGCTGGCCGGCGCCCTGCTGACGCTGGCGGTGACGGCGCTGTTCGGCCCTACCCTGGAGGGGCTGTTCATCCTCGGCGCCTGCCTGAGCCTGCTGGCGATGGCGGCGATCGATCTGCGCACCCAGCTGCTGCCGGACGCGCTGACCCTGCCGTTGCTGTGGGCCGGCCTGCTGTACCAGCTGCTGTTCCAGCCGCTGCAGCTGCCGGGCGCGGTGATCGGCGCCATGGCCGGCTATCTCTCGCTGTGGGGCTTCTACTGGCTGTTCAAGCTGGTCACCGGCAAGGAAGGCATGGGCTACGGCGACTTCAAGCTGTTCGCCGCGCTGGGCGCCTGGCTCGGCTGGACCTTCCTGCCGATGATCCTGATCCTGGCCGCCGGTGCCGGCGCCATCGTCGGCGTGATCGTTCAGCTGGCCGTGCCGCGCCTGCGCGGCGCGCCGATGCCCTTCGGCCCCTGGCTCGCCGCGGCCGGCTGGATGGCGCTGCTGCTCGGCGAACCGCTGATGGCCACCTACCTGAATCTGGTGCTGTGAGATGTCCGAGACGACCCTGATCATCGGCGTGACCGGCGGCATCGCCTCCGGCAAGTCCACCGTGGCCCGCGCCTTCGCCGCGCACGACATTCCCTGGGTGGATGCCGACGACGTGGCCCGCGAGGTGGTCGAGCCCGGCGAGCCCGCCCTGGCCGCCATCGTCGAACACTTCGGCCCCCGGGTGCTGCAGACGGACGGCCGCCTGGATCGGCGCGCGTTGCGCGAGATCGTGTTCGCCGACGAGGCCGAGCGCCGCTGGCTGGAGTCGGTCACCCATCCGCGCATCCGCGAGCGCCTGCTCGAGCGACTGGCCGCGTTTCGCGAGGGCCCGGCCCCCTATGCGCTGCTGGTCTCGCCGCTGCTGTTCGAGTCGGGCCAGCATGCGCTGGTCGACCGGGTGCTGGTCATCGACGTGCCGGAGGCGCTGCAGATCGAACGCACCGCCGCCCGCGACGGCGTCGACGAGGCCCAGGCCCGCGCCATCGTGGCCGCCCAGATGCCTCGCGACACGCGCCTGGCCCGCGCCGACGAGGTGCTCGACAATGCCACCGACGAGGCCGGCCTGGCGGCCCGGGTCGCCGAGCTGGACCGGCGCTATCGGGCGCTTTCCGGTTTGCCCCCGGCGCGCTGATTCGTCATCCTTTCCTCGATTTACTGACGCCGAGAGAATCCCCATGAGCCAAGCCGAGTCCGAGCGCCCCCTCGAGGTCGCCTGCCCCCAGTGTCGCACCAAGGTGGCCTGGAGCGAGGACAACCCCTATCGCCCCTTCTGCAGCAAGCGCTGTCGCCTGCTCGATCTGGGCGCCTGGGCCGACGAATCGCACCGCATCGCCGGCGAGCCCGCCATGGACGAGACCGACATCGATGCCCTGCTGGCCCGCGCCGATCGCGACGGCGGCGTCTAGGCGATGACCAGCCGTGCGCCCGAATACCAGCTGCTGGCTCGACTGGAGGCCGCCTTCGACGGCCTGATCGAGGCCAGCGAGGCACTGGTGAGCACCTGTCGAGACGAGGGCGGACAGACCTGGGCCTTCGGACGCGAACGCGCCGATGCCGACTGGCTGCACGAGGCGTTGCTGGACGTCTGGTATCAGGATGGGCAGGACGGACGCAGCACGCGCAGTCATGTGGGACTGGTGGCCGCCACGCCGGCGGTCATGGACGCCGCCCTGCGGGTCAACGGCGCCAAGCAGGCCTTCGCCGACCTGCTGGCCAGGATTCGGGAGGAAGAGCCCTCGCTGCTGCCCGAGATCAAGGCGGTGCTGCCCTTTCGCCATCCCGAGCTGCATACCCATCTGCGCGGCAGCGGCCTGGCGAGACTGCATCTCAAGCAGTGCTGGCGAGGCATTCCGCTGGCCCCGGCACCGGTGGCCAGGGTGCGCTTCGCCTGGTACTCGAGCGGGCGCTCCATCAAGCGGCTGAGCGTGCGCGAGGCCGAGCAGAAGCTGCTGGCCCTCGATACCGACGCCCCGCATGTGCACATCCAGCTGCGCCAGCTGGCCGGGATTCCGGACGGCGAGCCGCTGGCCCAGGTGCAGACCCAGGCACCGCTGATGCGGGCCAACCTGTTCTTCACGGAACCGCTGGAAGACGGCCACCGGCGACGCGCCATGAACGTGGCGCTGCCGCTGTTCGTGCCGGCCGACGACGGTCGCCTGCCGGATCACAACCAGCCGCCGGACCATCCCCCCCAGACGCGCACGCGGGCGCGTCGCCGCGACGAGCGACTGGAACAGGAGCCGCTGCTCCCGAGCCTCAGGGTCTATCGCTACCGTCGCTGAGGGCCGCGCCGGATCTTAGGTGAAGCGCCTCAGGGGCATGTCAGGCAATGCGCCCGAGCCCCTGCAGCGTCCGCAGAAGATCGCTGACGCTGTCCTCATCCTGGGCATAATCCTGCATCAACTCCCGGAGACGGCGCTCGAAGAGCTGCTGGCGACTCTCCGGCGCTTCCATCGGCAGCTCAGGCGGCTCATCCGGAGAACGAACCGGGGACCCGGTGGAAATATCCAGGGCCGGACCGGAAGTGTCGAGCTCACGCAGCGCCTCGGCGAAGGCATCATCGAGTTCACGGAACTTGCGTAACTTCTCACGCTCATCCATGGGTTTTTGAAATCTGTGCTGTTTCATTCGCAACCAGTCGGTTCAAGGCCTGGCCAGAGGAGGAAGACAACGAGGGCCATGGCCGGGCGAGATAACAGCACGATTATACCCACCTCCCCCTCGACAAGCACCCATCCTGTGGCTTTTGGCGCCTATTATGTGCCGAAACGTTCATTACCCGGAGGCAAACTTGCCTTCGCCCCCCGTTAGACTGCATAAAGCAGTGACTGTAGCCTTATAACGACATCAACCGACACGCAGACCACATTCCGGCAAGAAGATCTGCCAGCCATCGATCACGACCGGCATCACGCAAGGCACTGGAAACAACGCAGCAAGGGAGTCGGGCATGTGCCAAGACATGATGCGCGCGGAAATATGGTTGCAGGACACGCTGGGCAACCAGAAGGGCATCGAGGAACTCGCCAGCAGAATTGGCTATTCCTCATCACAGGTCAGACGACGCTTCCGGGATTACTTCGGACTATCACCGGGCGCCTATCGAGACAGACTGCGACTCGAAAAGGCCGCACGCCTGTTAATTCACACGACTTGCCATATCAGCCGGATCGCCAGCATCTGCGGGTATCAGAATCATTCGGCGTTTTCGCGCGCCTTTCAACGTCAGTACGGCCAGCCGCCGCGTCGCTATCGGCAGGCGCGGCGTGTGTCGCTCAAGCGCCGCCTTAACGAGACCGAGGGGTTCTCCTACGCCATCAGGGAACTGCCCGCACGCAAGGCGGTGCTGACGCGCCTGTATCGACCACAGCGGCTGTGTGACAACCTGCGCGACTGGCTCCGCCACACCGAGGGCGCCGAGGCCTTGCCCAGCCGCCTCGAGCGAGCCACGCCCTTGGCCATCTTCCATGATCGCCCACTGGAAGGCGCGCTGCCCCGGCTCGATCTCGGCATGCAGCTCAAGGCCCACAGCACCAGCCTGGCGCTGCCCCCGGCCTTCCGCATGCTCGACCTTCCCGCTCAGCGCCACGCCTGCCTGCCGCTGCAGCATGCCAGCCAGCTGGATGACGCCGTACTGTACATGGCGTGCCGAGGCGTCTCCGGGGCCGGCGAGCCACTCAGCGGCGACCCTCCCCTGCTGCTGCAGACCGAGGACAGCCTGGAACTGCATGTTCCCCTGCTGTGACTGGGACCTGAATCCAAGACACAAAGACGCCGCCCAAGAGGCGGCGTCTCTTAATGCCAGCTGAGCTTCGCCGTATACCCGGCCTTACCGCCGATATCAGTCCTCGGTGCGCACCAGCCAGGACTCGACGGTCTCGGAACCGAACTCGTCTTTCCAGGCCTTCAGGGTCTTCTGATTACCGCCGCGAGTTTCGACGACTTCGCCGGTCTGCGGGTGCTTGTAGATCTTCAGCTTGCGCTTGCGACGGCTGCCGGCGCTGGGGGCCGCGGCCTTGGGCGCCGCACCGGGCTTGGGGTTCAGCAGTTCGATGACATCATTCGCGCTCTTGTCGAACTCTTTCATCAGGGCTTCGAGCTTGGTCTTGAATTCCAGCTCGGCCTTGAGGCGCTCGTCATTCTCCAGGCGATCGAGTTCATCCTGGAGTTGCTTGAGCTGCTGTTCTTTCTGCATGTAATTGCTGAGCAGTGATGACATGTAATCGTTCCTTGTCTGGGGGAGTTTCGGGAATGCCACAACATTATTGCGCCTATTGGCATATCACGCAACTACAGAACAACTCGCGAAGAGTTGAAGGCCACGGTTAAATATAAAACTTACGCCAATAGCGCCTTTATTCATCATTTTTAATATGATGATCAACCCGCAAGTTGCCACCGATGCCGCCGACATCCCGAAGACGGCATCCACGAAGCTGCAAACACCCACTCGCAACCAATAAAAAAAGAGGCGCCGCCCTCGCGGGCGGCGCCTCCGGTCTAGCCAAGATTCGCTAAAGGAGCAGAGCCCCGAATCTTAGTCCTGACCCATCTGCTGCTTGATCAGATCACCGATGGTGGTCGGACCATCCTGATCGGTTTCCTGCTGATCGCGCAGCTTGGTCATGTTGCGACGAGTGTCGTCCTGATCCTTGGCCTTGATAGACAGGCTAATCTGACGGCTCTTGCGATCGACGCTGACGATGCGCGCTTCGACGCTGTCGCCTTCGTTCAGCACGTTGCGCGCATCTTCGACGCGGTCAGCGCTGATCTCGGAGGCCTTGAGCACGGCCACGACATCGGTCGCCAGCTCGACGTGAGCTTCCTTGGCGTCAACCTCGACCACACGGCCGGTGACGACGGAGCCCTTGTCATTGACGGCGAGGTACTCGGCAACCGGATCGCTGTCCAGCTGCTTGACGCCGAGAGAGATGCGCTCACGCTCCGGATCGATGGACAGGATGACGGCTTCGGCTTCATCGCCCTTCTTGAAGTTGCGAACAGCCTCTTCGCCGGTCTCGGTCCAGGAGATGTCGGACAGGTGAACCAGGCCGTCGATGCCGCCTTCCAGACCGATGAAGATACCGAAGTCGGTGATCGACTTGATGGTACCGGCAACGCGGTCGCCCTTGTTGTACTGGGCGTTGAAGGTTTCCCAAGGGTTGGCAGTGCACTGCTTGATACCCAGGGAGATACGACGACGCTCTTCGTCGATATCCAGCACCATGACGTCCACGTCGTCACCGACCTGAACGACCTTGGACGGATGGATGTTCTTGTTGGTCCAGTCCATTTCGGAGACGTGAACCAGACCCTCGACACCCTCTTCCAGCTCGGCGAAGCAGCCGTAGTCGGTGAGGTTGGTGACGGTGGCGTGCACCTTGGTGCCTTCCGGGTAGCGAGCCTTGATGTTGACCCACGGATCCTCGCCCAGCTGCTTGAGGCCCAGGGAGACACGGTTGCGCTCGCGATCGAACTTCAGCACCTTGACGCTGACTTCATCGCCGACAGACACGATCTCGCTCGGATGCTTGATGCGCTTCCAGGCCATGTCGGTGATGTGCAGCAGGCCATCGACGCCGCCCAGGTCGACGAAGGCACCGTAGTCGGTCAGGTTCTTGACGATACCGATGATCTGCTGGCCTTCCTGCAGGGTGGCGAGCAGAGCTTCACGCTCGGCGCTGTTCTCGGCTTCGAGAACGGCACGACGGGAAACGACAACGTTGTTGCGCTTCGGGTCGAGCTTGATGACCTTGAAGTCCAGTTCCTTGTTCTCGAGGTGCGTGGTGTCGCGCACCGGACGCACGTCGACCAGGGAACCCGGCAGGAAGGCGCGGATGGAATCCACGTCGACGGTGAAGCCGCCCTTGACCTTGCCGTTGATCACGCCCTTGACGATTTCTTCCTTCTCGAAGGCAGCTTCCAGGACCTTCCAGGCCTCGGCGCGCTTGGCCTTCTCGCGAGACAGACGGGTCTCGCCGAAGCCGTCTTCCACGGCTTCCAGAGCGACATGGACTTCGTCGCCGACGGCGATGGTGAGTTCGCCGTTATCGTCGCGGAACTGGGCCGCGGGAATCTGACCTTCGGACTTCAGGCCGGCATTGACGGTGACCCAGTCACCCTCGATGTCGACGACGGCAGCCGCGACGATGGCGCCCGGCTCCATGTTGATGTCCTGGAGTGACTGTTCAAACAGTTCAGCAAAGCTTTCGCTCATGATGTTCCTACGTGATCAACGTTGTGCGGCAGGGCCGCTCCTCCGTACCACCAGCGAGTACGGGCCATTTCAGACTGCTCCCGGGGATGTTGGCGCTGGTTCGACCTGGCCGGGCTTACGGGACACTTGGGTGCCCGACCACGTCATCACATCGTTCCGGGAGCGCCGCAAGGGAGCTCAGGTGCCGGAGGCGAGCCCACGCTGGGCCAGCAGCTCCGTCAGCCGATCCACCACTTCCGGTATCGCCAGGCTCGTGGTGTCCAGCTCGACGGCATCTTCGGCCGGTACGAGTGGCGCCACGCTGCGTTGCATATCGCGCGCATCGCGTGCCTGAATCTCCTTGAGAAGACTCGATAGACTAGCATCCACCCCTGCCTCCCGCAACTGGCGCTGGCGACGATGCGCCCGCTCCTCGGCACTGGCCGTGAGGAAGATCTTCAGCGGCGCATCGACGAACACCACGGTGCCCATGTCGCGCCCGTCGGCGACCAGCCCCGGGGCCTGGCGAAAGCCGTGCTGCCGCTTGAGCAGCGCCTCGCGCACCGCCGGCAGCGAGGCGACTCGCGAGGCCGCGTCACCGACCTGCTCGGTACGGATCGTGCTCGTCGCGTCATCGCCCTCGAGCAGGATGCGCGCTTCGCCGTTCTCGGCCAGGAACACCACGTCCAGGGTCTCGGCGATGGCCGCCACCGCCGGTTCATCATCCAGCGCCACGTCGTGCCGGGTGGCCGCCAGGGCCGTCAGCCGATAGAGCGCGCCGCTGTCCAGCAGGTGCCAGCCCAGTCGCTCGGCGACCAGACGACTGATGGTGCCCTTGCCAGCCCCGCCGGGGCCGTCGATGGTCAGTACCGGCGCCCGATCGCTCATGACGCCTCCTGCTGTTCTTCGAGGGAAAGCCCCACACGGCGGGCCAGATCCACGAAACCGGGGAAGGACGTCCCCACGTTGGCGCAGTCGTCGATGACGATCTCGTCGGAGGCTCTCAGGGCCGCCACGGCAAAGGCCATGGCGATGCGGTGGTCGCCCAGGCTGTCGATGCGACCGCCACCGTAGCTCGGGCCGTCGGCGCCCTGCCCTTCGAGGCGACCGACGATGTCGATGCCATCTTCATAGAGACGGTTCTCGACCCCCAGCACGGTGAGGCCATCGGCCATGGCCTTGAGACGATCGGATTCCTTGACGCGCAGCTCGGCGGCATCGCGCAGCCGGGTCGTGCCTTCGGCATTGGCGGCCGCCACGAACAGCGCAGGAAACTCGTCGATGGCAAGCGGCACCTGGTCGACCGGAATGTCGATGCCCTTGAGCGGCGCATAGCGAATGTGCAGGTCGGCCACGGGCTCGCCGCCCACCTCGCGCTCGTTCTCGAGACGCAGGTCGGCCCCCATCTGCTGCAGAATGTTGATCACGCCGATGCGGGTCGGGTTGATGCCCACGTGCTCGAGCACCAGATCGGCGCCCGGCGTGATGGCGGCCGCCACCAGGAAGAAGGTCGCCGAGGAGATGTCCGACGGCACATCGATGGGCGCCGCCGCCAGCTCACCGCCGCCCTGCAGCCAGCAGGTGTCACCCTGGCGCTCGACCTCATAGCCGAACCCGTTGAGCATGCGTTCGGTGTGGTCGCGGGTCGGTGCCGGCTCACGCACCCGGGTCTCGCCCTCGGCATAGAGCCCGGCGAGCAGCAAGCAGGACTTCACCTGGGCGCTGGCCATCGGCATGTCGTAGGTGATGCCCTTGAGCGGCTGGCCACCCTTGATTTTCATCGGCGGGCGGCCGCCCTCGGCGGTCTCGATCACAGCACCCATCTCGCGCAGCGGATCGGCCACGCGACCCATGGGGCGCTTGGTCAGCGAGTGATCGCCGGTCAGCTCGGTATCGAACGACTGACCGGCCAGCAGCCCGGCGAACAGGCGCATGGCCGTGCCGGCGTTGCCCACGTAGAGCGGTCCGGCCGGCGCCTTGAGGCCGTGCAGGCCGACGCCGTGCACGGTGACGCGCCCCTGGTGAGGCCCCTCGATGGCCACGCCCATCTCGCGGAACGCCTGCAGAGTGGCCAGGCTGTCCTCGCCCTCCAGAAAGCCGGAGACCTCGGTCACGCCCTCGGCCAAGGCGCCGAGCATGATCGAGCGATGAGAGATCGACTTGTCGCCGGGTACGCGGATGCGCCCGGTCACACCGCCGCCGGGGCTGACCCGGTAGCGCAGCTGGTCTTGTGCTTGCATCTGGTATTCCGCCTGGTAACTGGTCTGGTTAAGCAGGGTATCGAAGTAGTGTCGGGCATGACTGGCGCGATCGAAGGTCGCCAGCATGGCATCGGTGTCGCCGCGCTCGACGGCGTCGCGCAGCCGGGCCACACCGGATTCGAAGTCGTCGAGGGCATGCAGCACGGCGTCGCGATTGGCGACGAAGATGTCACGCCACATCACCGGATCGCTGCCGGCGATGCGCGTGAAGTCGCGAAAGCCGCCGGCGGCGTAGCGGAAGATGTCGAGCCGCTCGTCCTGGCGCGCCAGGGTATCCACCAGCGAGAAGGCCAGCAGGTGCGGCAGATGGCTGGTGCGGGCCAGCACCTCGTCGTGACGCTCCACGCCCATCTCCAGCACCTCGGCGCCGGCGCGCTCCCACAGCGCACGCACCTTGCCCAGCGCCTCGGGATCGGTGGTCGGCTCGGGCGTCAGGATCACCTTGTGGCCGACGTAGAGCTCGGAGTTGGCCGCCGCCACGCCGCTCTTCTCGGAGCCGGCGATGGGGTGGCCGAGCACCAGATTCGGCGGCATGCTGCCGAACACGGCCTCGGCCGCTTCGCGAATGGCGCCCTTGGTGCTGCCCACGTCGGTGATCACCACTCCCTTCGCGATGGCATCCGCGTCGGCGAGCTCGGCCATGACCTGGCGCATCGCCAGCACCGGAACCGCCAGCACCACCAGATCGACGCCGTCGAGCAGCGACGCCAGGCGCGTGTCGCCGCGGTCGACCAGCCCCATCTCGATGCCGCGCGCGATCTCGTCGGCATCGGGGTCGCAGGCCAGGATTTCGGCACGCTTATCAGCGGCCCCGAAGCCGGCCGCACCCCCTTCAGCGGCCCCGAAGCCGGCCGTAGCTCCTTCAGCGGCCCCGAAGCCGGCCGCACCCCCTTCAGCGGCTCCAAAGCCGGCCGCGCCTTTTCCAGACGCCCCGAAACCGGCCTTGCGCAGCGCCGCGGCGAGCGAGCCGCCGATCAGGCCGAGACCGACGATCAGCACCCGGTCGGGCATGGCATTCCGTTGCATCCTAGAGCACGCCCTGGGGATAGGAGCCCAGCACCTTGAGCTCGGCGGCGCGCAGGCGCACCTCCTCGAGCACCGCGGCAACCCGCGGTTCGTCGCGATGGCCCTTGAAATCGATGAAGAACACGTAGTTCCACACACCGGTACGCGAGGGCCGCGTCTCCAGGCGCGTCATGTCGATCTGGTGGCGATGGAACGGCTCCAGCAGGTCGTGCAGGGCGCCGGGCTGGTTACGCATGGCCACCACGATGGAGGTCTTGTCCTCGCCGGACATCGGCACCTGCTGGTTGCCGATGATCAGGAAACGCGTGGAATTGTCCGGGCTGTCCTCGATCTTCTCGGCCAGACGCGTCAGGCCGTAGAGCTTGGCGGCCATGTCGCCGGCAATGGCGGCGCTGTGCCACTCGGTCTTCACCAGGCGAGCCGCCTCGGCATTGGACGACACCGGAATGCGCTCGGCGTGAGGATAGTGGGCATCCAGCCACTTGCGGCACTGGGCAAAGGACTGCGGATGCGAGTAGATCCGCGAGACCTTGTCCGGGCGCGTGGTCTCGGCCACCAGCAGATGGTGATGAATGCGCAGCACCACCTCGCCGCAGATGCCCATGCCGGAATCCATGAAGGAGTCCAGGGTGTGGTTGACCACCCCCTCGGTGGAGTTCTCCACCGGCACCACGCCGTAGTTGACGGCACCGGCCTCCACTTCGCGGAACACCTCGTCGATGGCCGCCATCGGCAGGCTGACCGCACTCTCGCCGAAGTGCTTGAGCGCCGCCTGCTGGGTGAAGGTACCTTCCGGCCCCAGGTAGGCGACCTTGACCGGCTGCTCCAGCGCCAGGCAGGCCGACATGATCTCGCGGAACAGCCGGGCCATTTCCTCGCCGTCGAGGGGCCCCGGGTTGAGCTCCATGATTCGCCGCAGCACCTGGGCCTCACGCTCGGGCCGGTAGAACACGGCCTTGGGGTCGCCCTGGGTCTTGACCTCGGCCACGCGGCGGGCACACTCCGCCCGCTCGCTGATCAGCCGCAGGATCTCGCCGTCCAGCTCGTCGATACGCTGACGCAGCGAATCGAGATTGATGGGGGCATCACTCATCGGTGGTTCCCTTTTCCTCGGGGCCACGCCCCGTTGTCATACGGAGATTCAGGCGTGAAGGCGGGCACCGAAGGGACGCCCGCTTTCACCTCACCCGTTGCGCTTCTCGAAGTCGGCCATGAAGTCGACCAAGGCCTCCACGCCGGCCTCGGGCACAGCATTGTAGAGGCTGGCCCGCATGCCGCCGACGCTACGGTGACCCTTGAGGTTCAGCAGCCCCGCCTGCTCCGATTCCGCCAGGAAGGCCTTGTCGAGCCGGTCGTCGGCGAGGACGAACGGCACGTTCATCCGCGAGCGATTGATCCGGGCGATCGGGTTCGAATAGAAGTCGCTGCCGTCGATGGCGGCGTAGAGCTTCTCGGCCTTGCGTGTGTTGAGGGCATCCATGGCCGCCAGGCCACCGATGTCGTGCTTGAGCCACTGGAACACCAGGCCGGCCAGGTACCAGCCGTAGGTCGCCGGGGTGTTGACCATGGAGCCGGCCTCGGCCAGCGCCTTGTAGCCCATCAGGCTCGGCATCTCGGCGCAGGCACGATCGAGCAGGTCGTCGCGCACGATCACCAGGGTCAGACCGGCCGGCCCGATGTTCTTCTGGGCACCGGCATAAATGATACCGAACTGCGAGACGTCGATCGGCCCGGACAGGATGCTCGACGACATGTCGCACACCAGCGGTACCTCGGTGCCGTCCGGGCGCACGCCGCGGGGCACGTAGTCGAACTCGATCCCACCGATGGTCTCGTTGGCGGTGTAGTGCAGATAGGCGGCATCATCGCTCAGCGCGATGTCGGCCTGGCGCGGCACGGCGCTGTGACCGTTCGCCTCGCTGGAGGCCGCGATGGGCGCCGCACCGAACAGGTGACGCGTCTCGGCGATGGCCTTCTTGCCCCAGATCCCGGTGTGCAGGAAGTTGGCGCTGCCGCCGTGGCCCAGCAGGTTGTAGGGCACGGCGGCGAACTGCAGCGTCGCCCCGCCCTGGGTGAACAGCACCCGGTAGTTGTCGGGAATCGCCAGCAGCTCGCGCAGATCGCGCTCGGCCTGTTCGGCGATGGCCACGAACTCGGCGGAGCGATGACTCATCTCCATCACCGAGAGGCCACGCCCCTGGTAGTCCAGCAGCTCGTCGCGGGCGCGCTCCAGGACCGGCTTCGGCAAGGCAGCCGGGCCGGCGCAAAAGTTGAAATGGCGTGTCATCAGCGTTGTCGTTCCGTTAGCTATTACTGATCATCGTCCTCGGCGGACGGCTCGCTGCCGGCCTCGGCATCGGGACCGTCAATGACGCCCTCTTCCTCGCCCTCGGCAGGCGTCGCCTCGTCCTCGGGCTCGTCGATGCGCACGGTCTTGACCAGCGCTTCGGCCTCGCCCAGGCGAATCAGCATCACGCCCTGGGTGTTGCGCGAGCTGATCGACACCTCGTCGACACGAGTGCGCACCAGGGTGCCGCGGTCGGTGATCAGCATCATCTCGTCGGCGCCGTAGACCTGCATCGCCGCCACCAGGGCGCCGTTGCGCTCGCTGGTCTGCATGGCGATCACGCCCTGGCCGCCGCGACCGCGCAGCGGAAATTCCTCGAGGCGAGTGCGCTTGCCATAGCCGTTCTCGCTGGCGGTGAGGATGTAGATCTGGCCACCGTTGCCGCCCGCGTCCTCGACGCTCTCGACCGACTCGTCCTCGCCTTCGCTGTCGATCCGCTGGCTCTGCGGGATGATCAGGCTGATCACCTCGGCACCCCCCAGCAGCTTCATGCCGCGCACGCCGCGCGCGGTACGCCCCATGGCACGCACGTCACTTTCCTCGAAGCGGATCGCCTTGCCGTTGGACGACAGCAGCATGGCGTGGTCCGAACCGCTGGTGATGGCGGCACCGACCAGGCGATCGTCCTCTTCCAGCTCGATCGCGATCAGGCCCACGCTGCGCGGCCGGGAGAACTGCTCCAGGCTGGTGCGCTTGACGGTGCCCTTGGCGGTGGCGAAGAAGATGTAGCACTCGGGGTCGTAGTCGCGCACCGGCAGGATGGCGTTGATCGACTCGCCCTCGTCCAGCGGCAGCAGATTGACCAGCGGCTTGCCGCGCGAGCCGCGGCTGGCGGCCGGCATCTCGTAGACCTTGAGCCAGTAGACCTTGCCGCGGTTGGAGAACAGCAGCACGGTATCGTGGGTCGAGGCCACCAGCAGGTGCTCGATGACGTCCTCGTCCTTCATCGAGGTGGCGGACTTGCCGCGGCCGCCGCGGCGCTGGGCCTGATAGTCGGACAGCGGCTGGGTCTTGGCGTAGCCGGAGCGGGACACGGTGACCACCATGTCCTCCTCGGCGATCAGGTCCTCGATGGACAGGTCGAGGTGGCTGACCTGAATCTCGGTGCGGCGCGGCTCGCCGAACTGATCACGCACGGCGGTCAGCTCCTCGCGAATCACTTCCAGCAGGCGCTCGGCGCTGGCCAGGATCTCGGTGAGCTCGGCGATCCGCTCGAGGATCTTCAGGTACTCGTCGAGCAGCTTCTCGGTCTCGAGGCCGGTCAGGCGATGCAGGCGCAGCTCGAGAATGGCCTGGGCCTGGGCCGGCGAGAGGCGATACTCGGTGGCCTCCTCGTTGAGGCCGAAGCCTTCTTCCAGCTCCTCGGGCTTGCAGGAGTGGGCCCCGGCGCGCTCGAGCATACCGGTCACCTGCCCCGGCGACCAGCTGCGGCCGAGCAGCTTCTCCTTGGCCTCGGCGGCGTTCGGCGAGGCCTTGATCAGCTCGATCACCTCGTCGATGTTGGAGATGGCGACGGTCAGGCCTTCGAGAATATGGCCGCGCTCGCGGGCCTTCTTGAGCTCGAACAGGGTCCGGCGGGTCACCACCTCGCGGCGGTGGCGAATGAACGCCTCGAGCACCTGCTTGAGATTGTGGGTGCGCGGCTCGCCGCCCTCGAGGGCCACCATGTTGATGCCGAAGACGTTCTGCAGCTGGGTCTGGGCGAAGAGGTTGTTGACCACCACCTCCCCGGACTCGCCGCGCTTGACCTCGATGACGACCCGCAGGCCGTCCTTGTCGGACTCGTCGCGCAGCTCGGCGATGCCGTCGATGCGCTTGTCCTTGACCAGCTCGGCGATCTTCTCGATCAGCCGCGCCTTGTTCACCTGATAGGGCAGCTCGGTGACGATGATGTGGTCGCGACCGGTCTTGTCATCGTGTTCGATGGTGTGGCGGGCACGCACGTAGATGCGCCCGCGGCCGGTGCGATAGGCCTCGAGGATGCCGGCACGGCCGTTGATGATGCCGCCGGTGGGGAAGTCCGGACCGGGGATGTACTCCATCAGATCGTCGACCGACAGGGTGTGATCGTCGATCAGCGCCAGGCAGCCGTCGATCACCTCGGTCATGTTGTGCGGCGGGATGTTGGTCGCCATGCCCACGGCGATGCCCGAGGAGCCGTTGACCAGCAGGTTCGGCACCTTGGTCGGCAGCACGTCGGGGATGCGCTCGGTGCCGTCGTAGTTGTCGACCCAGTCGACGGTGTCCTTCTCGAGGTCGGCCATCAGCTCGTGGGCGAGCCGGGCCATGCGCACCTCGGTATAACGCATCGCGGCGGCGTTGTCGCCGTCGATGGAGCCGAAGTTGCCCTGGCCGTCGACCAGCACGTGGCGCATGGAGAAGTCCTGGGCCATGCGCACGATGGTGTCGTAGACGGCGCTGTCACCGTGAGGGTGGTACTTACCGATGACATCGCCGACGACGCGCGCCGACTTCTTGTACGGCTTGTTCCAGTCGTTGCTCAGCTCGTGCATGGCGTAGAGCACGCGGCGGTGGACCGGCTTCAAGCCATCGCGCACGTCGGGCAGCGCACGGCCGATGATCACGCTCATCGCGTAATCGAGGTACGACTGCTTGAGCTCGTCCTCGATGTTGACTGGCAGAATCTCTCTGGCGATGTCACCCATGGGTCGTCGAATCCTTTGCACTGCAAGAGGTTGGCGCGCCGTCTGGCCGTGAGACGGCGCGCCATTTCAGCCGAACATGATACCACTCCGGGCGCCGCAAAGCAGCGGTCATGCGACGACCAGCGGCGCCAGAGCCTCGCGCAGTTCGCCGCTGATGCTCACCGCCTTGTTGGTGGCCACGTCCAGCAGCACGAAGGTGATATCGGCGCTGGCCACCGACTTGCCGTCTCGGGCCCGGCGCACCTCCTGGCGCATGCGGGCGCTGCGGCTGCCGAGCTCGGCGAGGCCGGTGACGATCTCCAGCTCGTCGCCGGCCGACGCGGCGCGCCGATAGTCGATGTTGAGATTGACCACGACGAAGGCCACTTCGCCGCGCCCCACCACCTCGCCGAGCGCCGGGCGCTCGTCGAAGAAGCTCCAGCGCCCCTCTTCGAGGAACTCCAGATAGCGGGCATTGTTGACGTGGCCATAGCCGTCGAGGTGGTAGCCGCGCACGCGCAGCGAGACGATGGAGCGAGGATCATCCATGAGACATCTCCCGGGGAATGAAGAGCGAAACCCGATTCTATTCAGCCCCGACGCCGACCTTCAAACAGCAGTTTGAACGCGAGACCGATCGGGCGCTGGCACCCCCGTTCCCCATTCGCCATAATGTGCCTCCTTTATTGCCCAGGATACGCTTCATTCATGTGGTTCAAGCACTTGCATCTCTATCGCCTGCACGACGCGCCCGAGCTGGACGCCGCCCGCCTCGAGGAAGCGCTGGGAGAGCAGGCGTTTCGCCCGCTGGGCGGCAGTGAAGCCCGTCGCCTCGGCTGGTGCGCCCCGGCCGGCCGGGCCGGCACCCAGCTGCTGCACGAACTGCAGGGCCAGCGCCTGATCACCGCCCTGCGCCAGGAACGCCTGCTGCCGGCCGCGGTGGTCAAGGAAGAGCTGGAGGAGCGCGTCGAGGCGATCGAGGTCGCCGAGAGCCGCAAACTGCGCCGCCAGGAAAAGCTCACGCTCAAGGAGCAGGTCTACGAGGAACTGCTGCCGCGCGCCTTCGTGCGCAGCCAGAAAGTCGACCTGTGGTGGGACACCCGGCGCGGCCTGATCGCCGTCAACACCAGCAGCCGCAAGCGCGCCGAGGAACTGCTCGACCTGCTGCGCGAGACCCTGGGCAGCCTCAAGGTCACCCCGCTGGCCAGCCAGACCCTGCCGATGCGCGCCATGACCACCTGGCTCGGCGATGCCGCGTCGCGGCCGGAGGACATGGCGCTCGGCGACCAGGTCGAACTCAAGGCCAAGGGCGATGACGGCGTGCTGCGGGCCCGCCAGGTCGACCTCGACAGCGACGAGATCCAGCAGCTGCTCGAGAGCGGTCGCCAGGCCAGCAAGATGGCCCTGGGCCTCGAGGGCCGGCTGACGTTCGTGCTCCACGACGACCTGGCGGTCAAGTCGCTGCGCTTCGACGACGCCCTGATCGACGAGGCCGGCCAGACCGACGACGGCGACGACGCCCTGGTGCGTCTGGAAACCGATTTCATGCTGATGACCCAGGCGCTGGCCGACGGCATCGAGCGCCTGCTGGCCTGGCTGGGCGGTGAAGCCCAGGCTGGCCAGGCCACTCCCTCCGCCTGACCCACACGGCCGCGCTCATGACGACCATGCAAGACCAACACGACAACGATCCCTGGGCCGAGATCCGGCCCTATCATGACGAGGAAGTGCCCGAGGTACTCGAGCGCCTCGCCCGGGACCCGGAGCTGCTCGACGCCCTGACCCGCTTTCGTCTGCCGCGCCTGGCGAAGTGGATGCCGCGGCTGTCGCGGACCATCGCCAGTGCCGCGGTACGGCGCGAGGTGCGCGGCGTCACCTCCATCCGTGGCTTCCAGGATCGCATCGCGTCCTACATGCAGCGGATGCTCCGCAACTCGACCACCGACTTCCGCGTCGATGGCCTCGAGCAGCTGGAACCCGACACGGCCTATCTGTTCATCGGCAACCACCGCGATATCTCGCTGGACCCGGCGTTCGTCAACTACGCCCTCTATCTGGCGGACCGCAACACGGTACGCATCGCCATCGGCGACAACCTGCTGCAGAAGCCCTATGTCACCGACCTGATGCGGCTCAACAAGAGCTTCATCGTGCCGCGCAGCGCGCGCGGCAAGCGCGCCATGCTGGCCGCCTATCAGAAGCTCTCGGCCTATATCCGCCACTCGATCACCGGTGACAACCACTCGATCTGGATGGCCCAGCGCGAGGGCCGGGCCAAGGACGGCATCGACGGCACCGACCCGGCGATCGTCAAGATGCTGAGCATGGCGCGACGCACCGTCGACCGCGATGCCGGCATCGGCGAGGCCATCGCCGAGCTGCGCGTGGTGCCGGTATCGATCAGCTACGAGTACGATCCCTGCGACGTCCAGAAGGCCCGCGAACTGCACGCCGTGCACACCAGCGGCGGCTACGACAAGAGCGAGTTCGAGGACATCCGCTCCATCGTGGCCGGCATCACCGGTCAGAAGGGCCGTGTCCACCTGCGTTTCGGCACCCCGCTCTCGGCGGACTTCGACAGCCCCGACGCGGTGGCCGCGGAGATCGATCGTCAGGTGCTCGGCGGCTACCACCTGTTCCCCAGCCACTATCTGGCCCTCGAGGCCCTGGGTGACGCGCCGGAACTGCTGGACCTGAGCGAGGTCACCGACGCCGACCGCGCCCGCTTCAAGGCCCGCCTCGCCGAGGTGCCGGCCGAGCTGCGCGGCTGGTGGCTGGCCCAGTACGCCAACCCGGTACGCAACGTTCACGGCAGCATCTAGGCCGACTGTCGTATGCTGTGAGGCGACAGGGAGTGTCGCCCCACCGCTGACGGGAGAGCCAGGATGACGCCGAGCCACGAACAACGAGCCAGTCAGGCCCGGGAAGCCCACAAGGTCACGCTGGTCGGCGCGGTGGTGGACTTGCTGGTCGGCATGGCCAAGCTCATCGCCGGCCTGGTGGTGGGCTCGGCGGCGCTGGTCGCCGACGGCATCCACTCCTTCTCCGACATCCTCACCGACCTCTTCGTGGTCGCGGCCACCCACTTCGGCCGCCAGGCCCCCGATCGCGGCCACCCCTACGGCCATGGGCGCATCGAGACGCTGGCCACGCTGTGGCTCGGCGGCGTGCTGATCTTCGTCGCCGGTGCCATCGCCTGGGCCAGCCTGGGGCGACTGATCGGCGGCGAAGCGGTTCCCGCACCCGGCGGCTGGGCGATCGCCATCGCCGTCGTGTCTCTGCTCGCCAAGGAAGCCATCTATCACTACACGATGCGGGCCGCCCGGCGCATCGGCTCGCGCCTGCTCGAGGCCAACGCCTGGCACTCACGCTCCGATGCCCTCTCCACCCTGGTGGTGCTGGTCGGCCTGGTCGCGACCCAGCTGGGTTTCGCCTGGATGGATGCCGTCGCGGCGATCATCGTCGGCGTGATGGTCGGCCGGATCGGCGGCCGCCTGCTGTGGGAATCCAGCCAGGAACTGATCGACACGGCGCTGCCGGAGGACGAGCAGGCGCTGCTGAAGCGCACCGCCGAGACGGTGCCGGGCGTGCGCGGCGTTCACGAGCTGCGCACCCGTCGCATTGCCGGCGATGCTTTGCTCGACCTGCATATCGTGGTGCCGCCGCGAGTCACCGTGTCCGAGGCCCACGAGATCGGCAATGCCGTCAGCCGCCGACTGCGCGAGGCCATGCCGCAGCTGGCCGATATCACCTTCCATGTCGATCCCGAGGACGACGAGGGGCAGACCGAGCACAGCCTGCGCCCTGGCCTGCCCCTGCGCGACGACGTCGAGACCCTGCTGGACCATGCCTGGGGCGCCTCGCCGACCTGGCGGGCACGCGTCGACCTGGACCTGCACTATCTGGATGACCGCATCGATGTGTCACTCTACCTGGAGACTCTCCCCGCGACCGTCGACCTGGACGCTGCCGCCGCCGAACTGCGCCGCGCCGCAAAGGGCCTCGACTGGCTGGGTCGGCTGAGACTCTGGCAGGGACCGGGGCGCGGCTGAGCGCCCTCGGGCTCTCGCATTAGCGCCGCCTCCCGCCTAAGATTTGACTCATCTTCATTCATTAGCGGGACGACATGTCCAACCCCTCTCGCCACGGCCCGGCATCTCCCGGCCGCCGACGCTGCCTGGCGATGCTTGGCGGCCTGCTGGCGGCCGGCGCCTTGGGGCTGCATACCGCCGACTCGCAGGCACGCATCGACCGCACACGCCTGCGCGACAGCATGCGGCAACAATATGGTGAGGGCGGCGTTTCGGTGCTGGAAGAGTGGCTGGCGATGCTGGACGAGCTGAGAGGTGCCGCCGTCGACGCGCAGCTGCGAGGGGTCAACGACTTCGTCAACCGTCGGGTGCGCTGGCTGGAAGATCCCAGCGTATGGGAGCAGGAAGACTACTGGGCCACGCCGCTGGAAACACTGGGGCGCGGCGCCGGTGACTGCGAGGATTTCACCATCGCCAAGTACGTGTCGCTGCGCGAGCTGGAGGTGCCCGAGCCACAGCTGCGACTGATCTACGTCAAGGCCCGTATCGGCCGCAGCGACATCACCCAGGCACACATGGTGCTCGGCTATTATGCCTCCCCCGGCGCGGAACCCCAGGTCCTGGACAACCTGGTGACGTCGATCACGCCGGCCAGCCTACGCACCGATCTCGACCCGCTGTTCAGCTTCAATGGCAGCGGCCTGTGGGCCGGAGGTTCCGGCCAGTCGCGCGCCGATCCGGTAGCGCGTCTATCGCGTTGGCGCAGCGCCATCGACCGCATGCGGCGGCAGGGCTTCATCCAAGGAGGATAATGCATGTCACTCATCAAGCAGCTCTGGCTAATCATCGTGGGCCTCGTGCTGCTGTCCTTCGGGGCCAGCCTGTTCATCGGCGTGAGCACGAGCCGTGCCTACATCGAGCAGGAAGTGCGCATCAAGAACGCCGACAACGCCAATGCCCTGGCGCTGACCATGACCCAGATGCCCAAGGACGACGTCACCCTGGAGCTCTTGATCGCCGCCCAGTTCGATACCGGCTACTATCGGCGCATCGAGCTGCGCACGCCCGAGGGCGAGCTGATCGAGTCCCGCCAGGCCGACGAGGCCATCGGCGACGTACCGGCGTGGTTCGTCGATCTGATCGACTTCAACGTGGCGCCGGGCGTGGCGGTGATCCAGGACGGCTGGCAGCAGTTCGCCACCCTGTCCGTGGAGAGCCAGCACAGCTACGCCTATCGCTCGCTCTGGAACAGCACCTTGAAGTTGACCGGCTGGTTCACGTTGGCCGGCGCCCTCGGCCTGCTGCTGGGCGGCTGGCTGATTCGCGGGATCCGCCGGCCACTGCACCGCGTCGTCGAACAGGCACGGAACATCGGCATGCGCCGATTCACCACCTCTCCGGTTCCCCGCACCCAGGAGCTCGGTGACGTGGTCGAGGCCATGAACCAGCTGAGTCGCGACGTCGGCGACATGCTCGGGCGCGAAAGCCAGCAGCTCGATGTCCTGCGTCGCCGCCTGCAGCATGACGCGATCACCGATGCCCTGAACCGCGATGCCTTCCTCGCCCAGCTGCAGCTCCATCTGGAGAGCCATGACTTCCGGGCCAGCGGCGGCCTGGCGCTGATCCGCGTCAGCCACCTGGCTGATGTCAATGAACGACTCGGCCATTCCGGCGCGGATGGCCTGCTGAAGGAGCTCGTGGTCGCGCTGGAGCAGCTGGCCCAGGACCACGGCAGTGGCCTGGTCGGGCGCCTCAACGGCAGCGACTTCGTCCTGCTGCTGCCCGGGCTCGACGATCTGACCTTCGCTCAGCAGAAGCTGAACACTCGCCTCAAGACCCTGACGGAGGCTAGTGACGCCTCGCTCCTGCTGCCTGGCGCGATCTGTCACTATGCCCAGGGCGACAATCGCGGCACGCTGCTGGCCGGCCTCGACGGCGCCCTGTCGATGACCGAATCCAACGGCCAGCACGATATCGCCATCATCGACGGCGAGCGGTCCGCCAGCCTCTTCAAGAACCATGCCGAGTGGCGAGAGGCGCTCCAGGGCGCCCTCAGGGAAGGAGTGTCTCTGGCCCACTACCCGGTGCTGGACCGCGACGGCAAGCTGCTGCACTTCGAGTGCCCCTCACGGCTGCGCCTGAAGCAGCAGTGGCACTCCGCCGGCGTGTTCATCCCCTGGGTCTCACGGCTGGGGATGACGACACAGCTCGACCTGGCCGTCGTCGATGCCGCCCTGCAGGACATCACCCAGCGTCAGCAGCCGGTCGGCATCAACCTCTCGGGCGACTCGATGCGCGATGCCCACTTCGCCCTGGAGCTTCGCGCGCGCCTGAGCGCCCGCCCCGAGGCCGCCCGTCGGCTGTGGGTCGAAATCCCCGGCAATCTGGCCATTCAGGATCTCGAGCACTTCCGCAGCCTGTGCAAGGCGCTTCAGCCTCTGGGCTGCCGGGTGGGGCTCGAACACGTCGGCGCCGAGTTCGCGCGTATCTCCAACCTTCACGACCTTGGCCTGGCCTATCTCAAGCTCGACAGCTCGCTGACACAGGGCATCTCGGACAGCCATGAACAGCAGACGATCCTGCGCGGCATGGCGACGCTCTGTCACTCGCTCGGCACCCTGGCCATCGCCGAGGGCGTCGAGACTCACGACCAGGCCGGCACGCTCTTCGAGGTAGGGCTCGACGGGGTGACCGGCCCAGGCATTCGCCACAATGACAAGACCGGCTTCTAGCCGTTCCCACGCCCCAACGAACCCCGCCGGCCACGAGGCCGGCGGGGTTCGTTGAGACATTCTTCAGCATGCCGGCGCAGGCGCTCAGATCACGTCATCGCCACCCTCGCGATCCGACACCAGATGCAGGCCATTGAGCCGGCGACGCAGCGACTGTCGCTCCATGACCTTCTGCTGGGCCGCCTCGGGCAGCTCGGTGAAGCGAATGAGCCCCTTGTCCATCAGCAGCTCGATCACGTCCTCCAGCACCCGCACGAAGGCCAGATCCGACGCCTGGAAACGCGACTTGCCGGACTCACCCTCCGACAGAAACGCCAGCAGCTCCGGCGAATCGGCCGGCAGGAACTCGGTGCAGTGCGGCGTTTCCTCGCGACTCACCAGCTGGATATGCCCACCCTCGTCTCGCTGGACGTACATGATTCGCTCTCCTCTGGGTCACTGACCGCATATTAGCAGGCACGGGACCAAGAAAAGCGCCCGGCGTGAGCCGGGCGCCATGGTGAAACGCAACTCACTCGATATCGAGCTGGCCGTTGTTCTGAAGGTCCGACACGGATGTCACCACATTCTGCAGTTGGATGATCTGGTCCGCAGCACTGACGTCGCCCGAGGTCATATCTCCCGAAGTACTGATATGCAGCGTCGTATTGGTGCCGTCGTCGGTCGACTGAATATAGCTGGACAGGTCTTCGCCATCCTGCATACCGGCCATCAGGTCCGACAGGTCCAGCTTGTCCGCGTTGGCATCGGTGCCGAAGGTGCCCGTCGTGAAATCGGTGACCGTATCCTCGGCGGGCGTCGAAGAGCTGCCTTCATCACCGAGATTCCAGGCGAAGACATCGGCCCCGAGGCCACCGGTAAGGGTGTCATCTCCGACACCACCACTGAGCACCTGCGAGCCGGCTCCTCCCACAAGCACGTTATCTCCCGCATCAATACTCAGGAGATCGCTATTCTGAACCGTAATGTCTAAGGAACCGGACACATTGTCGCCGTCCGCGTCCGTAGCGGTATAGCCAAACTCCAAAGTCTTAGGCTCCCCCTCATCTAGCGAGAAGGTCGAAACCGATGTAACCCTCAAAGAGGTTTTCGTACCGGCCGCCAGATCCACATAATCCAGGTAAGCACCCGACGGGGCAGTAATGAACAGGCTGCCATCCACCAGTGAGCTGGACGTGGCAACACCTGTGCTACTCGTACCATCGGTGAAGTAGGCGGTATAGGAAACAGACTCGCTCCCAGTCAGTCCATTCATGCCGATTTTGGCGACATAGGCCAGATTTTGCGCACCACTGGCCCCCTCGTCGTCAAATTCCAGCCTCATCACTTCACTCGTCTGGAATAAGTTGTTGTCGATACCCATGCCCTGCGTACTGGGGTTGACGTTGCCATTTCCTGTTATCTTGACCGACCAGTTACCGGTCGCGTCAGAGCCAAAGGTGGCATCTTCGTAAATATAGTAAGCAGGCTGTGGCCCACTGGCTCCCACTGAGCTCTGAAGGTCAGAATTGAGAACAGCCAAGTCCAAAGCCTGTAACTGCTCGAAGATGTAGGTACCATCCTGCTGCGCTGTCAACGTGAACACGACCTGTCCACCAGCCGTCGCGGTAAGTAACGCCCCACCGGAAGATACCTGGTAACTGATCTCCTTGCCGCCAGAAGTAAGCCCTGCCGGCGGAGTGCCAGAAAGGGTTACGCTACCAGGATAATCTGCACCAATATCGGCGAGATTTCCGTTAACGGTGACGCCGATTTCATTCAGACTCACGGCATTGGTAACGCTCGGCACTGGTGCATCGTCGATCGCGCGAATCACCAGGTCATCGCTGGCCGTGGTGCCGCCCACGCCATTGACCTGAATCGCGATGCTGTCGTCGAAGTGCTCCAGCGTGACGAGATCATCGCCGGTCACGGACTTGCTGTCGTTGTCGATCGTGGCGTTCAGCGTGTAGGTGTAACTGATGGTGCCACCGAAGCTGTCGCCGCTGTAACCGTCCAGGGACAGCGTGCCTTCACCGGTATTCACCGTCTGCGCGCCATCAAAGGCCTGCACCTGGGCCAGCGTGAAGGTGGTACCACCGATCACGACGTTCTGAATGCCATCACTGGCCGAGATCGTGAAGCTGCCTGTGGTGGTCTCACTGCCACTGCCCGCATCGCTGCCGTCGGGGGTCAGACCGGCTTCATAGACGGTGCCGTCCGGTCCGGTGGCCGCGGCAGTCACCACGGCGGCTCTGTCATCGGCGCCGCTGATGGTGATGGTCAGGCTGGCCGGGCTCTCGTCGCCGTCGGCATCGGTCAGCGTGTAGGTGAAGGTCTCGGTGAGGCTATCGCCCTCGCCCAGCGCCTGCACGGCGGGATTACTGTTGTCGAGCGCGTAGCTCCAAGTGCCGTCGCCGCTATCGATGAAGGTGCCATAGCTGGCCTGGGGGTTGTCGAAGGCCACGCCCGCGGGCCGGTCGGCACCCAGGGTGTCGTTGGTGAGCACGTTACCAGTCAGCGCCGTGGTGGTGTCCTCGGCGATGCTGGCGTCGGTATCGTCCATGGCGATGGGCTCGTCGTCGGCGATATCGATGGTCAGCGTGTCGTGGGCCTTATCGCCGTCCTGGTCGGTGACGGTGACGGCGAAGCTCTCGCTGTCGGGCGCCCCATCAGCGTGGTCGATGGCCGCGTCCAGCGTGTAGCTGTAGCTGTAGACGCCGCCCGCCAGGGTGACCGTGAGGGTGCCGTAGTTGCCCTGCACCGTGCCCCCGCCGGTGACGTCGATGCCCGTCCCGTCCTTGTCGACGATGACCAGGCCGTCGGTGGCCGCCAGGCTGTCATTGCCGGCGTCGATGGCAAAGGTGCCGTCGGTGGTCTCGCTGGCATCGTTGGGATCCGAGGAGCCGCCGCTCAGGCCAGCCTCGGACACGCTGTCGGGCCCGGCTTGAACGCCCTCGGCATCCGGATCCGTGTCGATCTGGAGCTGCGGCTCGCTGTCGGCCTCCACGGTGAGGGACACCGTGGCGGTGCTGGTGTCGCCGTCGGCGTCGGTGATGGTGTAGGT
>NZ_JBIEKF010000002.1:49058-49284 GCF_043496975.1 Halomonas sp. B23F22_10
CCTCGGACACGCTGTCGGGCCCGGCTTGAACGCCCTCGGCATCCGGATCCGTGTCGATCTGGAGCTGCGGCTCGCTGTCGGCCTCCACGGTGAGGGACACCGTGGCGGTGCTGGTGTCGCCGTCGGCATCGGTGATGGTGTAGCTGAAGCTGTCGGCGCCTTCGGCGCCGGCATTGGCCTGGTAGGTGAAGGTGCCGTCACCGTTGTAGGTCACCGTGCCCTTGGC